>CANJNZ010000022.1 GCA_947476045.1 Chthoniobacteraceae bacterium | reverse complement strand
CGTTCCAGAGCCAAACTATCGGAGCCACCTCCGCAAATCACACCCTTCCGCCTTGACCACAATAAAGCATCCCGTCATCACTCACTCACACGCTTTTCCGCCATAGCTTAATTTCTATCATCTCTGGCCGAAGAACGGGGTCCACCTCAGACATCGGCGCACATCACAGCACGGCCCCCGCGAAACACGTTAGTCGAATATATTAAGCGCTTTTACCTACGGCAGCGCGCGCAAAGCGCCACCAGCAGCTTCGGCAACGGCACGCGAAACGCCCGCGCCACCTTCCCCAGCACAATCAGCGAAGGCACCGACCGCCCCGTCTCGATCCGCCCCACCATCTCCCTCGACAACCCCGAAGCCATCTCCCTTCATACATCGTCAACCCCCGCGCCTCCCGCTCCACGCGCAACCGCTTCACCATCCTCAGAAAAACCCGCTCCGCATACTCATGCGCCTCCCGCCACCGCCTCGACTTCGCCTCCGCACGCGCCTTCGCCAGCGCCCGCCTCTCCCGTGTTGGTTTGGATTTTTTCATGGGGAAAAAACGCTGCCTCCTCCCCGGTTCTTTCAAAAATCTTTCAAAAAAATACGGCTCCCTTCTCCGCTTGGTATTCGGTGATATTGCCGCACCAGTCGCGCTCCTCACCGCATGGACGTAGAATTCGCGCAGTTACGCAGCCCGCTGCTGATGTCGCACTTGACGGCAAACAATAAGTGTGTAGTAATTACTACACACCATGAGTAAGGAACTTGATTTCGGTGAAACTTTACGGGCCAGACGGATGGCTCAAGCGAAGGACAATCCTGCCTTTTCCCTGCGCAAAGTTGCGGAGCGCGTGGGCATCGAGCCTTCCTACCTGAGCAAGATCGAGCGTGGCGAGCAGCCGCCTCCGGGCGAAGAGAACATTCGCCGTCTGGCCGAGGAACTTGGAGAGAACCCCGATATGCTGCTGGCACTAGCGGGAAAGGTCGCGGGAGACCTGCTGGCAATCATCCGCGAACGGCCCACGGTGGTTGCGGAACTCCTGCGCACGATTCGCAGAATGCCGGACAAGCGAGTGTCTGAAATCTCCCGCCAGATTCGCGACGGCGACTGGTGATATTTCCGAGAAACCAAAACACACAAACCATGATCCAACTCAAAAACGACAGACTCACGTTCATATTTCCCGAAATAGAGAAGCAACTCACCGAGCTTTTGGAGCAACATATTCAGCAACTCCTCCCAAAGCTTCAACTGCCAGAGGATCGCCTGCGACTCTTCGAGTCTTTTCTCCACAAGCTCGACTCAGACAGGAAATATCGTGTGCGCGATAATGACGTGGCAAGTCTCTACACTTTCTTCATGTCCCTGACTCAAGCCGATGTCGAAAAGGCTTTGCGTAAATGCGTCGAAGGAAATGCAGGTATTGGTGAATCGCCTGCCGTTTTGACCATCGAGTTTCAGCGAACACTGCGGATTCCAGACGATGGGGAGACGTATCCGCTCCCGGCAGGCTTGGGACAATTTCCGCTACGCTCTGTGGACGATTTTGCCGAGACAACGCCCGATTCATGGGTGAAGCGGGGTGGTGTTCTGATGCCCATGTATCAGAGCGAGGCGCTCTGGATCAGGTTTTCATCACGATACCCTTTCGCAGTGAAAATCGCTGCCGGAAAAATCAACGCGGTTTCTGGCGAGCCTTGGACTCCGCCTCTCCAGCAGGAGCCACAAAATTACGTCGTGGTTCCACGCCAGCCTTGGCTCGATGGCTTTGCCGTAGGCGAGGGCCTCATCCGGCAGTTTGTCGCGATGCCGCTCGGCGAGGGCTACTCGGTCGAGGAACAACTCACAGGCAAGGCAGATGTCGGCGGAATTCAGGTTCAAGCATATCCCATGAGTGCCGAGGTTTATTTTTGCGAAGAAGTGGTCACGTCCATCCCGTCGTCACTGGAAGAATTGCTGCCACGACTCTTTTCTGACTTTTTGGTGAAGAGGGAAGATGAGAGACGTTACATGCGCCATCCAAGCCGTCTTCGAATAGAAGAATCCATGGGACTCGGTGCTGGAGGGAAGATGCGTCAGGAAATCTACAGAGATCGCAATCCTCTCACCGCATGGGATCAAACCCAAACCCGCCGTTGCTTCGTCCACCTCTGCAATTCCATGGTCTGGCGGCAGGTCACCGGCACGAACCCCCCGAATCCGCCACTGACCTCCGAGGAATACAAACAAGCGGGCATTCCGTGGTTCGATTACTACCGCGACGACCAAAAGGCGCTCAAGGGTTCCAAGCGACTGGCCGGAGTGAAAAGCGTTGCGCAACTCGGCAAGGAAAAGAAAAGCCAGCCGCTCTCCGACAATTCATCCATCACACCGAAACGCATCGTCCAATACGGCAACACCCGACGCCCCGGAGAGATTCGGGAGTTCCTCGGACGGCCATGAATCCCACACAGAACGACATAGGTAAAAAAATCCTGAAACGGTTTGCCAAACTCCTCCTGCGTTGCCCGTTTCACGAAGAGTTATTCGATTCTATTGATGGACTTACTCCACTCCATTCCCCACGAAAGAACTGCGTTGCCAAGACCTCTGCTTGGCAACGATGGTGAGAACTCAGTTCCCGAACTGAAACAGAATTGTTACTCTTATTGGCCAAATGGAAGCTCACGTTAAAACCGTTCGCGAAATACTTCACTCCGGGGATCAGTTCCTCGTGCCGTTTTTTCAGCGTCAATACTCATGGACGAAGAAAGAATGGCAAAACCTCTATTCGGATATCTTGTCACTGATCGACGGCGGCGATGAAGCAAAACATTTCCTCGGTCCGCTCGTTTGCACGCCGTTTCATCACGTCCCAGGCGATGGCCCGCGCTACCAATTGATCGACGGCCAACAGCGGTTGACCACGCTCACACTCGCGCTCGCCGCGCTCCGTGATGTAGCTCGGCTGAATGATCTCGACGATTTCGCAGACGAAATACACGAGGACTATTTGACACATCGCCGTCGTCAGGGCCTTGATCGGTTCAAGGTTATTCCTCGGCTCGAAGACCGTCACAGCTATGAACTCGCAATTGAAGGCACGGCACCCGGCGTTGTTGCGGGCACCGGCATCATTGGCTGCCACTCATTCTTTAAGCGGGCATGGAAGACACCCATTGCCGACGGAGGTGATCAAGTTGCGCGGCGCATACTTGACGCGTTGACGGCTCGCTTGTCGCTTGTCGCGATCACCGTAGATGGGGAGAATCCCTACGAGATTTTTGAGAGCCTGAATTGGAAGGGGTTACCACTTGAGGAGGCCGACCTCATTCGGAATTTCCTCTTTATGCAAGTTCCGCCTGCTGACCAGGCACAGTTTCACGAGACGCACTGGAAATCCTATGAAAGCCGATTCGAGGCAGTCGGTCGCTACGAGAAAGTCCCGCCCACACAGTTCTACCGAAACTACCTCATGAGGGAAGGGCACTATTGCCGAAACAAGACGGCATACATCGAATTCAAACGTCAGAACCTCGAACGTGGATTGACCACCGTTGAACAAGTTTCAGATCTTCAGCGATTCGCAACCTTCGAGTTGTGGCTACAACGCCCTGAGTTGTGCGAACGCGAATATTTGCGGGATAGACTCTCTGAGATTCAACAACTCGACATTACAACCGCTCATCCTCTCTTGCTCACTCTGCTCCACCGACACGAGTGTGGTTATACCCGACGTGAGGAACTCGATGAGTGCCTTCGCGATCTCGCCAGCTTCGTGATTCGTCGGACTGTTTGCGGTGAGCAGAATCGTGGATATGGACGATGGTTCGTGGAAGCAATTTCTACGATCAAGCTTCACCCAGGCTCAGAGTTGCGCCGTTATTGGCTTGAGAAGGGATGGCCGGACGATGCGACATTCATTTCGCGCCTTGCTGAATTCCATATCTATCCCGGAGAGCGAAAGAAGTGCCGACGCATTCTTGAGTGCTTGGAGAAAGATCACGGTCACCACGAACTGGTGAATTTTCGTGACTTACAAATTGAACATGTGCTTCCGCAGACAATCGAAAGCGATACGTCCGGTCTCAAGTGGAAAGAAATGCTTGGAGCTGCATGGGAACAAGAGCACGCGAGATGGGTTCACACACTCGGCAACCTCACACTCACTGGCTACAACCCGGAGTTGGGCAACAACAGTTTCACCGACAAGCAACGAATGTTCGCGGCAAGCAATTTGTCTTTGAACGCACATTTTAGCGCCGCGACGCGTTGGACTGGAAAAGAGATTAGACATCGTGGGATTGAATTTGGTCGGGCCATTGTTCGGCTGTGGCCTCGTCCAGCGGACGGCCCAATTTACGTTCCTTCGCAGGCTATTAGTAACGATCTTTTCCCGGAATCTGTTTATCCCCCAGAAATCGTCACCCCGCCACGGCAACATGGTGGACTGCAAATCGTGATCCACTGGTCAATGCTCGGCATCAATGAGCCGGATGAGCCAATCCGCGAACGCACGGATGCGTTGACTCATGCGAAACTCATGGGACGCTTGTTTGCGAAGTCAAGTCCACAAATCGTTGATCAATTGAAGCAAATCCGCGTCGCGCGCACTTCCGGGAACCCAGAAATAGGCTACCGGCTTTCGACAGACCCGGAACGAGATTTCCTGAATCCAAGCACACAACACACTTTTAGTTACAAGCCCATCCCCGGCACAGCACTCTATCTCTTCACTAACACAGACCACGCCAAGAAGGTCGATGACATCAAGCGACTAGCTCGGCTACTTGGCTTCCCGCCGGGAAGCATAGAAGCTGTTTGATCCGTGGTTGTCGTAGTCGAGATACTAACCCCAGTATGTAGTGTCACCTGCTTTTCTAGCACCTTCAATCCAAACGTCCGACATCTTGAAGATGTAGTATTCGTAATTAGGCTCTCCGGGTTTGGAGTCAGCGGACAATCTGTGTGGCCCCGTAAGTCCGTATTCGGAGAACTCTGTCTTAGCGGCATTCGGTCCGACCAAACAACGGTTACCTTGTAATGGCGCTTTACTAATTCGAGCCGCGTAATTGATTGCGTCGCCAATGAGCAGTCGCTGTTCACCAAGCAATCGGCTGTAAATCGTGGAAACGTCAAGACGTCCGAACTCGATGGCTATTTTTATAGAAGGCCCGCCAGGAGCACACGCCCAAGCATCTTGGCTCTCTTGCTGAATATTCGTGATCCACTCGCACTGCTCGTCCAGTCCATGCGCGATGGCAAAGCTAGCAAGAATCGCACTTTTAGCGTCTGGTAGCACCCCCAGAAAAGCGTCGCCCATAAAAGACACAACTTCACCGCCTTCTTCCTCCACAAAACCAATCGCAAGACTAAGGCAGTCTCGCACAAACTGAGCTATGGAATCTTGTCTTCGTGCTTCTCTCACCATGGCCGTAAAGCCATTCATGTCCACAATCATTGCAAAGGCATCTATCTCACCGAGCAAGGGGATCGGCATTCCTGGCTTCTTTTCACGAGCTTTCTTTCTTGGCATGTTGGAATACTGGCACACGAACGCAAAAAACTCGAGGAGGACGCAGAGCAGGTGGGCGAAGAGTTTCAGTAAGCGAAGGCACAGACAGAGCGGGAATACGAGGAAACCGCAGCGGCGATGGAGAACAAGCGAGAGCTTTCCGAGGCTGAAGCCGACGAAATGGGTGCGCTCTGGCGCAAGCTCGTGAAGCTCTATCATCCCGACCGTTTCGCCAATGACCCGAAGAAGCTCGAAACGTATGAAAAGCTGACCGGCGCGATCAATCATGCGCGGGACACGGGCGACCTCGCCACACTGCGCGAGATCGCCAACGACCCGGACGGATTCATTTTCCGAAAAGGCTGGGGAAATCTCGACTTCCGCGACGACCAGCAGATCGCACAGTTGAGGCGACTGTGGGAGAGTCTCGAAATGGAGATCGTCCGAGTGCTCGAATCCACGAACCGCCTGCGCGAAAGCGCCGAGTATGAACTGGCGCAGTTGGTGGAGAAACAGCCCGGCTTGCTCGACACCGTGGCGGCAAAACGAATCGCCGCGCTCGAAGCCGAACTGGCGGAACTGAAAACCAAAGCCGAACGACTCGCCACCGAGATCGAGGAACTCACTGGCGAGCCCACAACGAGCATCGGGTAGAACACGCTCCATTCCTTCGCACATTATTGCAGTGATTGCGAAGCGCGGCTAAAACTCTGCGCAGTTGAAAATAATCCGGTAGCGGCAGCGCTTCTGCGGTGGGCGGTTTCATTTCCTCCTTCCCCCTTGCGCGGCTGCGGGGCACGCTGCGCGAGATTTTCCGATGGCTACGAAATCTTCTCAAAAGACTGCGCTTTCTCCGCTGCTGGATGCGGAGGCGATTCAGAAGGCTGAGTATCTCGGTTTGCAGGCGCGCACCATCGTGGAGGGCTATATGGCGGGCGCTCACAAGTCGCCGTTTCGCGGGTTTGCCATCGAGTTTGCGCAGCATCGCGAGTATGTGCCGGGCGATGATACGCGGCATCTGGACTGGAAGGTTCTCGGGCGGAGCGACCGCTATTACATCAAGCAATATGAGCAGGAGACGAATTTCGTCGCACATCTGCTGCTGGATGGAAGTGAGAGCATGAAGTTTGGGTCGGGGAAGGTGACGAAGCTGGAATACGGGAAGGTGATGGCGGCGTGTCTGGCGTATCTCATCCTGCTCCAGCGCGACGCGGCGTCGGTTTCGGTCTTTGATCAAAAGGTGCGCGAGTATCATCAGCGCACGGACAGTCTGGCGAAGATTCATCAAATCTGCGCGACGCTGGCGGCGTTCAAGCCGGAGGAGCCGACGAATATTTCCGATGTGCTCGAAGACCTCGCGCGCAAGGCGAGGCGGCGCGGGATTGTGGTGCTCATTAGCGATTTGATGGACGATGAGGAAAAGATGCTGCGCGGCATCCAGCATCTGCGGTTCGCGGGGCATGAGGTGATCGTTTTCCACGTGCTCGATCCGCAGGAACTGACGTTTCCTTTTAATGGAACGGTGGAGTTCATCGGGCTGGAAAATCAGGGTCGGGTGCTCACGCGTCCGGCGGAAATCCGGAAGAGTTACCTGGAGGAATTTGGGGCGTTTCTGGATCGCATCCGCCTCGTGTGCGAGCGCAACGGCTGCCCGTATATCCGCGTGAATACCGAGCAGCCATGGGCCGATGTGCTCACTGCGTGGCTGGGGACGAGGCAGCATAGATACGGATGAAAAACTTTCGCGCCCCATGTCGTTCTTAAATCCGTGGCTCCTCGCCGGCATCGCCGGGATTGCATCGCCGATCATCATCCATCTGCTCGCGAAAAAGCAGATCAAGCGCGTGGTGTGGGCGGCAATGAAATTTCTGCGCATCACCGTGGAGCGCAATCAGCGGAAGCTGAACATCGAGGACATCATTTTGCTCATCCTACGCTGCCTCGTGGTCGCGCTGCTCGCGCTGGCGCTCGCGCGGCCTGCGCTGAGGGAAAGTAATTTCACCATCTTTGGCGGGGATGAAACGGCCATCGTGCTGCTGGATAATTCCGGCTCGATGGCGACGAGCGACGGAGCGCAGACGCGTTTTGAAAAAGCGCAGAAGGCGGCGGAGCAGGTGCTCGATTCGCTGCCGGGCGGTTCGTCGGTGGCGGTGTGGCTGGTTTCGGATCAGGTGAAGGATTCGATACCGGAGCCGACGCACGATCTCGCGCTCGCGCGGAAGATGATCCGCGATGCGAAGCGGAGTGATCAGGCGACGGAGTGGCAGCCTGCGTTGCGCAGGGCGATTGATGTGCTCAAGCGGCAGGCGAGTGTCCACAAACACATCTACGCGGTGACGGACGGTCAGGCTGCAGGATGGAAGGGTGCGGCGGAGACGCGCAATTTGCTGGAATCGGTGAAGAAGGAAGTGCGCGTGCGCATGGTGCTCGTGAACGAAGGCGAGGAGCGCAACATGGCGGTGACGAATATTCGTCTGGCGAGCGCGCTTGCGCCGGTGAACCAGCCGCTGCGTTTCGAGGTGAGCGTGTCCAATTTCGGCCCCGAAGAAGCACGCAACGTTGCGGTGAGTCTCGCGGTGGACGATGAGCCCGCTGCCGACGAACAGACGTTCGACGTGGTGCCCAATGGCGGCGAGCCGAAGGCGCTTTCGATGTTTGCGACTTTCCGCGAGCCGGGTTTTCACACGGTGACGGCGCGTCTGCACGATGACCGCTGCACTTTCGACGATCACCGGACGTTTGCGCTGCGAGTGATTGACGAGGTGAATGTGCTGCTCGTGGATGGCGACCCCGGTGTGGAGCCGCGCGACAGCGAGGTGTTCTATTTGCGCAATGCGCTGACGCCGGTGCCGCTCGAAATGCGCGACCGCTATTACATCAAGACGCGAACGGTGAGCGGCGCGGAACTCGATTCCGTTTCGCTGAAGGACTACGAGGCGGTGGTGCTGGCGAACGTGGTGGATGTGTCCGGCCCGGCGCTCACGGCGCTGGAAAATTTCGTGAGACTCGGCGGCGGGCTGATTATTTTCCCCGGCTCGCGGATCAGCGCGGCGTTTTACAATGACCGGATGCACACGGAGCGTGCGATGCTGCCCGCTGCGTTCGGGGCGATTCGCGGCGAGGCGGTGGATGAGACGAAAGCGGAGAGGCCGCAGACTTTTTTCCGTCTGCAAACGAAGGACTACGCGCATCGCATCGTGGAACCATGGAAAGACCCGCAGAGCGGCACGCTCGGCACGGCGCAGTTTTATCGGGTCTATACACTCGTGCCGCCGAAAAAGAGCGACGTGCCCGGCGATGTCGGCCCGCCCGCGGTGGTGCTCAGTTATGCGGATGGCGAGCCGGCGGTGATGGAGCGCGCGTTTGGTTTTGGCCGCGTGGTGCAATTTAGCAGCACGGCGGACGCGGGATGGAGCGACCTGCCGGTGCGCCCGGTTTTTCTCCCGCTGATGCATCGCACGCTCGGCCATCTGCTCGCGCGGCAGGAGGAGCGGTTAAATGTGCGAACGGGTTCGCCGTTCACCTACGCAGTGGCAGCGGATATGGCGGGGAAGGACGTGGCTATCGTCGAGCCGGGTGGAAAAAAAGAGGGCGCGCGCGGGAAGACGATTGAATTGAAGAACAACGTCCCGCTCGTCGAATACGCGGACACTTTCACCGGCGGAGCCTACGAGGCGCGCTTCGGCGACGAGGGGAAATTGCGTTTCGCCGCCTACGCGGACCCGGCGGAAAGTGACCTGCACGAGATGCCAGGCGCGGATGCAACGACGCTGGCGGAGTTCGTGCAGATGATTCGCTGGACGCCCTCGATGGACTTGCGCACCCAGCTCCAGCACGAACGCACGGGCACGGAATTGTGGCTTGCGATTGCGCTCGCAGTGCTCCTCCTCGCCATCGCGGAGACCGTGCTCGGCAACCGCTGGAGCCGGTCGAGATAATCTAAAGACAAACGACGCGCTGCTTTCGGCAGCGCGTCGTTTGTTAAAAAGTTTCGCCTTGCGGCGCTTACTTCATCAAGAGCGCCTGACGGGCACGCTTGATGGCGTTTGTGATTTTGCGATGGTAATGCGCAGGAACGCCAGTCGCACGACGGGGAAGAATTTTCCCGTTCTCGGTGATGTAGCGTTTCAGGATTTCCGGGTTCTTCCAGTCAATGTCGGCCAGCGCGACTTCCACGCGACGGCGTGGCATGGTGCGGTTGGCTTTGCGGAAGTTGGATTTGCGTTGCGGTGTCTTTGGCGTGCTCATGTTTACTTGATTTCGCGATGAAGCGTGCGGCGTTTCAGATGCGGGTTGTATTTCACTTTTTCGAGCCTGTTCGGTGTGTTCGGGCTCTTTTTGTTACGCGTGGAGATGTAGCGGGATACGGGTTTCCCCTCCGCTTTCGCCTCGGTGCATTCGATCATGATGAATTCTCTGGCCATAATAGTTTAGTCCTCTGCTTGTGGTTTGGTGGGTGCTTCCTCGGCTTCCTCGGTTTCCTCTTCGCCTTCGCTGTCGGTGAGACCGAATAGCGAGGTGACGGGCGCGCGGTTGCGTTGAAATTTTTTGGTGCGCTCGAATTCGGCCTGACATTGAACCGTCAGACGGGCGAATGGCAGTGCTTCGAGGCGCGCTGGGAGGATTGGCTTGCCGCTGATTTCGCAAATGCCGTAGGTGCCGGCATCAATGCGTTTGAGTGCTTCTTCGATCTCATAGAGAGCGTCCTGCTCCTGCGAGAGGAGGGAAAGTGCAAAATCTTTGTCGTAGGCGTCGCTGCCTGCATCGGCCTGATGCTGCCCAAACGCGCTGGCCTCGCTGCCTTCGGGGCGTGAGCGCAGCGTGTCCTTGGCGACACCGGCCATTGCATCGAGCAGACTGTCGCGCAGCACGTGGAGACGTTCGCGTTGGAGTTTGAGGAAAGGTGTCAGCTTCACCGGCTTTTTCGGCCCTGCGACTGGCCGACGACCATTTGTATTTGTCACAGGCTTCGATGCGACTTTACCTGCTTTGGTAGCGGTTTTTTTTGCAGGCTTAGCGACGACTTTCGATTTCTGCTTAACCGCTTTTGCGGGCGCTTTTTTAGCAGGCTTGGACTTCTTGGCCGACTTGGCGGCTGCCTTTGGCTTGCTCTTGGCAGCAGGCCTGGAAGCCTTTGCTGGTGCGGCTTTCGGCTTGTTTTTGGCTGCTTTTTTTGGCTTCGTTTTAGGCATGGTTACGTGTGTCCCGGAAATAAAAGGGCGGGAGAGATACGCACTTCGCATATGGTGCGCAAGGGTGAAATCACAGCAATTTTCACGATACCGCTGAGTCGTGCTAAATGACCGGCATTTTTTGAGCTTCCGAATGCGGGCTTTGCCGATGTCGAAATCTTAAACTACTGTTTTCTATAAATTGACGGCTGGACTTTTTATATCGCTGGGCACTAGTTCAGACATTCCATGCGCCGGTTTTTACTTTCCAGAATCACCCTGCTCACCGCTCTCGCGTTTGCGCTGACGGTCTCCGCTATCGCGCAGGTGCCGGCTCCATCTGCGAACCCACAATCGCTGACTCCGGAGCAATTGAGGGCCATCAAGCTATCGCAGCTTTTTGCCGGCGGCCTCCAGTTTTTCGAAGGACAGAAATACGATGAGTCAATCAGCAAGCTCGAGGAATATCTCGGGATGTTGACGGAGGATGAGAAGCAGAAGGCTCCGTCGGCCATGGCCTGCTATCTTATACTTGGCGAGTGTTACTATCGTAAAGCGACCGTGGGCGGCAAAGTGGACAAGGAGTTGCTGGAAAAGGCCATTGGTTCCTATTGGAGGGAATTTATCCGGCGCTGGCCGGCAGACCCGCGTGTCCTGGAAGTAAAGGTGGCCATTGCCCAGTCCTATCTCATGATGAAGGAGTGGCAGACATCCATCGAATGGTGGACGCAGGTGGAGGCTGCGACGAAGGCGCCCGAGATGCTTGCCATGCGCGAGCACTCCCTGTCGGGACAGGCGTATTGCTACAGGCAACTCAAAAAGCCGGAGGAAGAAATTCAAGTGCTGGAGCGGCTGGTGTATCCCGAATTCAACACCTCGACTTCGGCGGAGGGAGCGGTGCGCCTCATGTCGCTCTACGCGCTAAAGCACGATCCTGCTCAGCCGAAATCCGTCGAGTTTGCCGACAAGGCGGTGGACTTGCTGAAAAAGCTCCAGAAGAAGATCCATCTCGTCGAAAACTTCATCGCCCTCAACGGGGTCGCTGTGAAGCTCGGCGATGAGTTGCTGGAGGTTCACGCCTACGCGAAAGCACTGGAGGCTTATTGGACAGTGCGCCCGCGCGAAGTGGTGCTGAAACTTCAAAATGATCGCATCGCCGCAATGGAGAAGTTGATCGACCAGAACCTCAAGGCTGCCGGCAAAGACCCGATGCTCACCATGAAGGCGCAGCGGACGAACGAGGAAGTGGTGAAGCCGAGACTTGAGGAGGCGAAGAAAATTCTCGCTGAATTTGAAAAGCTGCCCGACTTCATGCCGGCCCTCTATTTCCGCATGGCCCGCTGCCATGCGGATATGAACAAGAAGTGGGAAGCCATCGTGGTCTTCAACCAGATCCTTGAAGAATATCCGACATCAGCGTTGCGCGAGCTGGTGATATTCAGCCGGCTGGCGATGTATGCGGATCTCGGTCTTGCGGTGCGGACTTACGCGCTTTGCGATGAATACACGAAGGAATTTCCCACCGGTCCGCATGTCGCGCAGGTGACATTTATCAAGGCGATGTCCGCGATGCGAAAGAAGGAGTGGTTTTTGGCGGAGCAAAATTTCGAAGCAGCGCAAAAACTATTGTCGGACTTGCCGGAACGAACCTACCAGAATGCACTGAATTCGAATGATTCGAAGGTGCGCGAGCAGGCATCGAAGCTGAAGGAAGACGCAGAAAATCACCGCAAGCTTTACTGGCCGGAAGTGCGCTACCAACTCGGCAATGCACGCTTTTTACAAAACAAGTTTGATTTGGCGCAGAAGGATTTCAACAGCTTCATTGCGGAATTTGGTGCGGTAGGAGGAGGGAAGGGCCTGTTCATGGAAGACGCGGAATATCAGCTCGCTCTCTGCCATTTATTCCAAGGGCACTATCAAAAAAATCCCGATAAACCATCCGACGAAGATGGCGCAATCGAACGCCTGGAAAACCATGTGAAGAAGTGGGGCGAAAAGGGCAACTACGGCTCGGATGCGCGATACCGCCTCGGCGTCTGCCATTACGCAGCCAGTGAAAACGAACTGGCCGTGCAGGACTGCGAGACGTGGCTCTCACTTTTTGGTAACAACAAAATCGAGATGCTCCAACCCGAAGTCTATGCGCTGCTCGGCGATGCAAAAGGCGCTCTCAAACTGCCTGCAGAATCCGCTGCTGCTTACATTGCGAGTTACAAACACAAAAACGTCAGCGACGAAGTGCTCCTGTATTCGCTTTTTGAAGCGGGCAAGCAACTCCAGAAGGCTGCCGATTGGGAGGGTATCGAAAAGCTCTATACGGAGTTCGTCAAAGAGCGACCCGAGCATCCGGCTGCGGTCACCGCAATTTATTGGGTGGGCAAGGCCAAGGCAAAGCTTGGACGCATGGAGGAAGCGAAGGAACTGACCATCGAAACGCTGAAAAAACACATCGGAAATCCGAAGCGCGAAGGCTGCGAGATGATGCTCAGCCAGCTCGCCGAGTGGTCGCGCCGGCGTCCTCCGGTGAAGGATGTCGTGAGTGCAGACGCACCACTGCCTAAGTGGGACGCCGCGGCTGAACTTGATCGGATGCTCAAGCCGCTCGCCGAAAACGCAAACGAAACCGCGCAGTGGCGGCTCGTATATGCGCGTGGCGAATTATTCCGCATCGGACGCACGCCCGAAAAGCGCGTCGCAGTGATCGCCGAAATCGCTGAAAAAGCGAAGGCCGAAGACCTCAGTCCGCATTTGTTGATGGAAGTGGGCGACTACCTTCTGGTCAAAGGCGAGATCGACAGGGCTGAAGTCGTCTATCGCAAATTGAAGGAAGATTTCCCGAAATCCGAGCGTGTGGATGCCGGATGGGTCGGTATGGGTGAGGTCCTTCTCGCCCGCAAGGAATACAAAAAGGCAATGGATCTTTTTGATTACGCCATTGATCGTCTCGGGGCTCCTTGGAAATTAAAAGAAGCACTCCTCGGACAAGCCAAATGCCTGCTCGAAATAGCCGATGTTGAGAAAGACAAATCTCCTGATGGAGCAACGGAAAAATATTTAAAGGCAAAAAAGACGTTTGAGGAAGTTGCAAGCGTCCGCGAGTGGCGCGGCGAATCAACTGCGCTTGCACTTTACTACATCGCAGATGTTCTTTTCCGCACTGGTAAATTCAAGGAAGCCACGGCGGGTTTCGAGCGCATCACGGTTTCGCAGGGCAAGTATCCAGTATGGGTCGCTCGCGCCTATCTCAAGGCGGCCGAGGGATACTATCGCCAGGGTCTTGATGACCTGGCAAAAACCCGGCTGAAGGAATTGCTCGATCCGCGTGATGGGGCAGGCCAGCCGGACGAGAAGAAAATCGAGAAATTCAAAGACCTGCCTGAACTCGAAAAGGCTAAGAAACGCCTCGTTGAACTGGGGGGAGCAGTATGAAAATGATCCGCACTCTATATATCGCATCCGTCGCACTAAGCGTTGTCGCATTCGCGGAGCCACCACCATCGCCCAATGCCATCCGCATTGAACTCACCGACGGAAAAATCATTTACCCCAAGAGCATGCGGCGCGAAGGGGATATCATTCGTGCGACCGTTCTCATCCCGCCTACACAACCGGGCGGACCGACGACTGAAGGCGAGTTTGGCTGGCCGCTAAAAGAGGTATTCCGTCTATTTTTTCCGAAGCCGCCTGCGCTCGACTCAGCTCCAGATTTGATTGCCGCAGGCCGCGCCGAAGATGCGCTCAAACAATTGGATCCCGTCATCAAATTTTATGGTGGTTTCCGCGACGCACCCGGCAGTTGGTGGGCGGATGCAGTGCCTCTTCAAATTCAGGCGCTGCTCGTGCTCAAGAAAGAGAAAGAGGCCGCTGATGTCGCCGAGCAGTTTGGGCGACTCGCCTTGAACGAGGAATACAAACAATTCACCAAAGCTTTCAACGCCGTCGCACGCACACGCAAAGGAGAGCACGCCAATGCGCTGCTATCTTACGCTGATGCGATCCGCTCGACCAAAAGGCCGGATATTCTTGGCCTTATCGCAGTGAACAAAGGAGACAGCCTCCTCGCACTTGCCGATGATTTGAAAGAGAAGCACGAGATTGATAAGGCCGCAATCCGCTACGAGGAAGCGCTTCTCAGCTATATGCGCATCGCAGCGCTCTATCCGTCGCAACGTATGTTTCAGGCGCAGGCAACTCTCGGTGCTGCGCGTGCATATTTTGGTTTCGAGGATTTCGACCGTGCTTTGATTTCCATCAAGGAATTGCGCGAAAACTTTGCCGGAACCGCCGAGGCGACAGCAACGAATGAACTCGAACAAAAAGTCCTGAAACGCAGAGTCCAGCTCGCTGATGCCGATGGGGAGAAGGCTGCGAAGGAAAACAAACCTACGGAGCCCGAACCGGAAAAAGACGAGAAAGAGAAAAAACCAGCCTCATAATCCCATGGCCAAAACTGCTAAACCCAAAGTAGTCAAAGAACCCGAAGCGCCACTGGAGCCGGGAGAGAAACGGCCCACACTGTGGGACAAAATCGTCCTTCGCAAATGGCTCTTCGCAGCCGTTGGCGTTCACATCGTATTCGGCATCATCGCCACGATTTGGATCATATCGAGCAACCAGCAGCCGCGTAAAAAATTCATGGCACCCGGAGCCGGGCCCGATGCTGCAAAGCAGGGTGCCGAGCACAAAGTATCACTCGGTCGCAAACAGAGCACCATGAGCGCGCCGGAGCAGGCCAAACGTGTCACGACGAACTCCGCTTTTGCAAAAGTCGCCCTGCCAGAAATGCCGGAAATGCCCAGCGCAACGACCGATGTTTTTGCCAATCGTGCCATCGGCATGGGCGGAAGCGGCACCTCTTCGGGCGTCACCGGCACCTCCGGCGGCGGCGGTAATGGCGGCGGTAGTGGCATCAATTTCTTTGGGCTACGCACCCGCGCCAAGAGCATCGTGCTGCTTGTCGATGTTTCAGACAGCATGGTGATGGATTTGGCCCGCCCTACGGCAGCGAGGCCCGGCCTGCCCGCTCCGCCCGCGCGGACTCAAGCTGTGAAAGGCATTCAAACTTATGCAGCACTTGAAGCAGAAGTGGGGCGCGTCATTCGTAGCCTCGATGCGAGTATCACGTTTAGCGTGGTGTGCTTTGCCGGTGAAGTGAAGCCGTATCGGGAGACTCTTGTTTCCGCCACCAGCACTGAGAAAGAAAGGGCATTCCGCTTCATACAGCAACTTAGCCCTGCGCTGAATGCCGTTGCCGAGAAACGAAAAAAGGAGAGGGAGGCGGCTGGCTTCCAGACTGACCCAGGGGCGAATACAAGCGTGACTGGTATGAACCACGCCGGCACGCGCACTATGGCGGCGCTCGAATATGCGTTCAAAATGAACCCTGATGCGATCTGTGTGGTCAGTGATGGTGCCCCTACGGATGGCGGGTTTGGAGGTGCCGATATTCTAACGAAGTTGAAGGCGATGCAGGCCGCACTCCCACGCCCCGCAGTGATCAACGTTATCGCCTATCTGGCCGACGGCGGCCAGAAATTCATGGCCGACCTCGCATCGCAAAACCAAGGCAGCTTCAAAGAAATCAAACCCGGCATGTCGAGCTTCGGGTTTTAAGTTCCCGAGAGCTTAAACCGCTGGGTTTCCGCCGTTGCCGTGCATTTCGGCTGGGCTGCAGAAGCCGCGTTTACTTGAGCGCCTCAGCGGGGGCTCTCAACTTGAGTCCAGCGAGTTTTTCGCCGAGAAGTTTGCTCAGGCGCACGGCACCGGTGGAATTCAGGTGGGTCATGTCGTGAAAGTTGGCTTCGTCCCAAACGAGGAAATCGCCCTGGAGGATTTGCACATTGTGGCGCTGTTTGATGTCGGCGAGGAAGGCGGTGTAGTCGGCGTCAAAATGATGCGGTGCGCGTCCCTCGGCAACAGCAGGCATTACGGGCATGGTGAACCAATAGACGGGGATTTGATTTCTGCCGGCGAGATCCAAAAACTTCTCCAGCAGCGCGCGGTTGAAATCGGCGACTTGGAACGCTTTTTTATACATCGGGTGGATGGTCGCTACCGTGAAGTGCTTTGTCTGTGTTTCTCCGCCGACAGGTGTTTCTTGTTCCTCCGCATCGAGTCGACGGCCCCGCAGTAAACTGCCGAGCTGTTCGCGGTAGCGCAGCGTGTAGGAAAGTTTACAGAGTATGCCATAGGCGACTTCCGGGGTGCTTACGCCGAGGCCGACGATATTGGCTATCTCACCCCATCTAGCGTAGCCGCCGACGAGTAAAGCTATTCGCTGGCTGCTGAAAGTGTGGGGCGATGGCGCGCAGATGATTGCCTTTGGCGCTTTACCGAGGGCGATTTGGCGCTTGAGCATGAAGTAGGCAAATTCCGGTCCAGTCCCGGCGACGGCCCCGTTATGCACCGAGACGTCTGGCGCCAGTCCAGCCATGACTTGCGATGGAAGAACGCCGCCTTTCGCAACGGAGTCCCCCATAATCTGCCAGTCTGGCGCCTGTGCTGGCATGGATTCGGCACGAAAAGTTTTCACAAGTTTGTTTTCCGGTAGGAAAGCAAATGCGGTTTCCAAAAGAACGATAAGAGACGCAGCGAGCAGAAGTGCACGGCGCGCGCGGTCGGCTTTAGAACTGGAAGTAGATGAAGGACTGGGCATTGAAAACTCCGAGCAGGACGATGAGGTAAAAGCAAAGCACGTAAAATCCGCACTGCACGAGGACGGGGGCCGAGCGGATGGCGTCGAGATCGCGGCGCTTGTATTGGAAAAATTGCACAACGATCAAAGGGGCGCAGTAGGCGAGCACTTTGGCAATGCCCCAAATGGTGCTGGGCGCGATGTGAAAGGTCAGCAGCGCGCTTGTCATTGCGCCGAGCTGGTCGAGGTTTTTTGCCCGGAAGATGAGCCAGCCGTAGAGGGTGAGGACGAACATGAATGCAATGCGTGTCCATTTCCAGACGCTGGCTTTGATGGGGGAAAGTGGCGTTGTTCGGCGCGGCACGTTTTGCTGAATGAAGCGGTGAATCGCGAGTAGCGCGCCGTGATAGCAACCCCAGGTCACAAACGTCCACGCCGCGCCATGCCAGAGCCCGCCAAGGATCATGGTGAGCAGGAGATTGACGTAGGTGCGACCTGCGCTGCCGCGACTGCCGCCGAGAGAAATATAGAGGTAGTCACGCAGCCATGTCGAAAGGCTGATGTGCCAGCGACGCCAGAAGTCCTGCGGATTCTCTGCAAAATAGGGCAGGTTGAAATTCACCATGAGATTGAAGCCCATCAACTTCGCGGTGCCGCGAGCGATGTCGGTGTAGCCTGAGAAGTCACCATAGATTTGGAACGCAAAGGCGAGCATCCCGATCCAAACTTGGCCTGCTGTAAAACCGCCACTCTGATTAAACACAGCGTCTGCAATCAGCGACATGTTGTCGGCGATGACCATTTTTTTCACCAGTCCCCAGAGGATGAGCGTGGCACCTTCCGTGATATTGTCGGCAGTGACATGGCGCGGGCGCGTGATCTGATCGAGCAACGAATGGGCGCGCTGGATGGGACCGGCGACCATATGGGGAAAAAAGGCTACGTTCAGCGCGAAATCGAAGAAGCTGCCAGTCGGCTCCATTTCGCGGCGGTAGATATCAATCGTGTAGCTGAGTGATTGGAAAGTGTAGAAGGAGATGCCGACGGGCAGAACGATCTGGAGGGTGTCTATGCTGGGGTGAAAGCCCCAGGCCATCAGCAGGGTTTGGAGGTTTTCGGTGAAAAAATTGAAGTATTTGAAGAAGCCGAGGAAACCGAGATTGAAGAGAACGCTCCAATACAGGATGTGCTTTCGCCGTCGGTCACTGGTGGTCCGGTAGAGCACTTTGCCGACATAGAAATCCACGGCAGTGGATATAAAGATGAGCGCCAAAAAGCGGTAGTCCCACGCCGCGTAAAAGGCGTAGCTCGCGACAAGGAGGAAGGTATTTTGCGCCCGCCACGGCAGTCGAGTGTAGAGCAGCCAGACGAACGCGAAAAAGAGAGCAAACTCGATCGTGTTAAAAAGCATCAGTTGGAAGCGCAACAGCGGTTGTAGAAATCAATATTGCGCTGAATCCAGTCGCGCTTGTCGAATTGTTTGAGGACGTGCTCACGCGCAGCCTTGCCGAGTTCTTCGGCAGCAGCTGGATTGGCCAGAGCGCGGATGATGCAGTCCGCAATATTTTTTGGATCACGCGGGTCGCACAGTATTCCGTTTACTCCGTCTTCTATGACTTCTCGGCCTGGGCCGAGTTTGCTGAACACCACCGGGCGCGCACAGGACATCGCCTCTACGGGTGCGACGCCAAATGTCTCCATAAGTGATGGGTAAACGGCGACAGCGGCACGTTGGAGGTGAATAAGCACAGCCTCCTGCGAGAGATGTCCCGCAAAAGTAACGCGCTTACGGTGTTCCGTAGATAGTTGTTCGCATAGATTTTGAGCTAAATTCTCACCACTGGCGTCGGCGCCTATAAGGATGATGTGAGAGTCAGTATATTTGGAAAACACAAATGGCAGGGCAGCAAAAAGCTCAACAAGCCCCTTACGTTTGGTCAGAGAATTAACAAAGATGATTAAACTCGGGTCACTAGCAGCCCCGGGTTTGAAAAATGTGGTATCTACAGCGTTGTGTAGCACAACGAATTGTCTCTCAGGTGTGCCTAGTAATTCAAGCGTGCGCTGGCCCGCATAGTTCGATACCGCAATGAGGTGTTTGGCGCGTTTTAGCGTTGCTCTTTCGCGCGCGTGCTCAGCGAATTGGCCCGGTCTGCATAGTTCGGTGTCGTAAAGTAGATTTGTGCCGTGAATCCGAACAACAAGCGGTATGCCGCGTAGAGATCCCCATGGAAGCCACCCGTCGTAGTCTGGACATTCAACGAGATCGAAAGGTGATTCGCGATGCGCCTTTCTAAGGGAAGAGCGTAGGCGGATACGTTCCCACCAAGGGCGGAAGCGCCACGGAAACCAATTCGTCGCACGGGGCAGCCGAACCACGCGCACCCCCCGCAAGTTTTCCTCAACTTTAGCTGCGACGTGTTCTTTGACTGAGACACCTATAACAAGTATCTGATGACCAACAGCAGCAAGCCCCTCAGCAAGCTCCCGTGTAACACTTCCAATCCCGCCGTGAGGGGAGGGCGGATATTCATCACATATATAAGCGATATGCATTAGATATCCAAAGCTAAAGGTTGATTAATTCTTTCAAATCACAGTTGTGCTGATTTGAAACGACGGCGGAAGCCGCGGATCTCGCCGAATGCCCCCGCAGCTTTGATTTCAGCGTTGAGCCAGAACTTCGATGGGAAAATCCATCTGGTAACACAATAAAGCATTATATTCTGCAAGAGTTTTCTAAAAAGATATCGCGGGACGCCAAACCACATATGGGAACTTCGATCAACATTACCTGCGAATGCGTCCATTTCCCCCATCTGCGCATAGTAATATCGTAAATACCTTTCTGTCATACGGTGTATCGGGTCTCTATGATAAATAATGGCAGTTGGAAGATAGAGTCCACAATGTCCGTGAAGTAATATCATTTTTTGTATATCAAGCTCTTCTGCACCATGACGAGCGTTACCCTCTTGAAATTGGCCTTTAGGACCAATTTTATCGTTGTAGCGTAAGCCCACTTCAAAAATAGCTCGTCGTATTGCGATATTTGCACCTAGAAAAAAGTTCCTGTCCATATTGGTAATGGTGAATTGCTTTTCGCCCCAATTTAGTCTGGGGTTTACTTGAAGCCAATCGGAGTTTTCAACAAACCATTTTGGAGGTTTTCCCTGCCAGGAAGAGAGAATTTTGCCACCAAAATACATTATCATTGGATTCCGTTTTACGGCCCAAAAATACTCAGAAATCCATTCTTCAGTAACATCAACATCGTCATCAGTAAATAATAGCAAATCACCAGATGCCTCTTTAACAGCACGGTTTAGCGCACAACTCTTTCCTTGTTGGGCTTCGAATATATAATGTAGCGGCAGTCGTCCTTGAAAAGTTTGACAGATAGATTTTGTGTCATCCTGAGAATTATTATCCACAATAATAAGTTCCCATTTACACTCCTTTGGCACTACTGAGTTGGACAACGTTTCAAGCGCTCGTAGTAAATCGTCGCATCGATTGTATGAGCAGATAACTACAGATATGTCCATGTGGCGCTTTAATCCCGTGATTTACTGCGACTGCCAAAAAGTGCCTCTTTGGCACTATTATATATTTTGTATCCTGTAGGCAAAGTCAGTATGGCTACGTATTTCAGCGTCCAAATAAAAGGCATTTCTGGATTAGATCGCCATGCTTTGATTCCTTTTATCAAAAACTTTCTTGCGCATTTTAGATCATCAAGACGGTAAGCCAGTGAAGAGACGGTGTGACTGAGGCTTGATATTTGCATCCTGATGATTGAGCGATATTGTGTGGGCATATGTTGCTCAAGCATTTCGTAAAGTTCAATTCTTCCTAATGTTCGTTCCATTTTCTGCTGCATGGACCAATCGTTTTCAAACTGCCCCTGAGACCATACGCCTCCTGAGTGTAATCGGTAGACTCCGGATACTTGTTCTAGGTGCCGTATTTTTCCAAATTGCGCGCACAGCACTATTAGTGGAAAATCAGCTACGCTTGCTCTATAAAACCACTCAGGAAAATCCTTAATAAGGTGATTCCGGAAAAGCACTGAACATGTCGGAGGAAAAAATTTACCAGAAAGCACATCGCACAAATCATAATCTGGCAGCCGCTTTTTAAACCAATGACTGGTTTCCTTCGTTCCATCAGCCTTGAGAATGAAAACGTCATGCGAGCATATTGCGTAATCTGGGTTACAGTCTAAAAAATCCACCTGTTCCTGCAATTTATTAGGCGAAGTCCAGTAGTCGTCTCCTTCAAGTCGTGCAATATAAGTTCCACGGGCATTTTGTATGTTATGGATGAGGTTGCGGCGCCCGGTAGGCTTTCCTTTCAAGTATATCACATCTTTTCGATCGTGTAGGAAAAGCCGGATCTTTTCTGGATATTTAGCGGCATATTCTATTGCTATTTGCCTAGTTCCGTCATTGGAATCGTCTTCACCGATTAGGATTTCAAAATCGAAATTAGTCTGTTGCATTAAGGCGCTTTCAATCGCCTGCCTGATAAAGGGTGCGTGATTGTAAGTGACTAATGAGACAGAAACCTTCATTTTATCTGAGTGATATTATAAAAATATAAACCTACATTAACAAAGCTGTTGATAATAGCGTATATATGATTCAATTAAGTCTGAACGCTCGAATCTCATCGCTATTGTTGATGGAAAAACGAATAAGTTCACAGATGCTCTTAATTGTTTCTTTGCTTACAGTATCTCCATTGGGAAGGCTTAATACGCTAGTTGTCAGACTCTCCGTTTCTGGCAATAATAGACCTGCATGAGGGAAATAAGAGCGGTAAGGCTCCATGCGATGACATCCTGGAAAGAAATACCTGCGAGCCAGAACGTTTTCTGCGCTGAGTATGGCCAATAATTGATCGCGGCTGATTTTAGCCTCTTTATCATTCAACTGCAGGACAATATAGTGATAATTGTTTTCCTCGTTATCATTGTAATCAATGAGGCGGACTCCGGGAATATTTTCGAGGTGTTGTTGGTAGGTGTAATAGTTTGCGCGGTTAACAGAAATGAATTGGTTCTTACTCTCGAGACTCGTCAAGCCCATCGCGGCGGATATCTCCGTCATCTTTCCGTTCGTGCCGATATAAATGACATTATCCAGGCCTTGGAACCCAAAGTTTTTCATCAATCGAATTTTTGCGGCAAGCGCATCGTCGTTTGTTGCTACGGCTCCGCCTTCAAACGTATTAAAAAATTTAGTCGCGTGAAAACTGAAGACCTCGGCATTGCCAAAATTACCAATCATCTTCCCGTTGTGTGAGCAGGCAAATGCATGCGCTGCGTCAAACATCAGTTTCAAACCACGTCGCTTTGCTATTTCACTTAAGGTCTCAACTGCGCAGGGGCGTCCCCACACATGCACTCCAATGATGCCGCTAGTGCGTGGCGTGATCAGTTTTTCGACGCATACTGGGTCGAGGTTGTGAGTGACAGGATCGATGTCGCAGAAGACGGGTGTGACCTCCTGCCATTGCAGTGCATGTGCTGTGGCAATGAACGTAAAAGATGGAATAATGACCTCGCCTTTGAGTTCTAGTGCTCGGATTGCGATTTCCAAAGCAACCGTGGCGTTGCACATGGGAATGCAATGCTTCACTCCTAAAAATTTGCAGAGTTCCCTCTCAAATTCCTGAACATACCGACCATTATTTGAAAACCAGCGGCGCTCCATGATATCATTGACTCGAGCAAAGAAATCTTTGGATTGTCCCATGTTGGGTTTTCCGACGTGCAGCGGCTCAGCGAAGGCTGGTGTGCCGCCGTAAATCGCTAGATCGCTGGTGGTTATTTTTTTTTTCATCGGGTTGGTTTCCGTGTCTGTTCAAATATAACGATATTCCTCTAGAAGTTCTCCGGCGATATTTTCAAATCGGTTGATTTCTATCGCTGTCAACTCGGTTCGGAATTTGCCCAGTGCACTTGAGTCCGGCGCTATGAGCGTTTTAGCCTTCCATTGTAGAAACTCACTAGGCTCCAATGAGTCGAGGCGGTTTTTCAGGTGATATTCCAGCATCTGTGGATCATACGACTCACCCATGAAATCACACAATTCGCTAAGTGTTTTTACCGGGGTGCGGACAAGGTCTTCGTAGCGTAATTCGCAGCACTGGCCCGCGGGTAAGCGACGGAAGTCGGCGCGAACGGCTTCCAGATTGCTCCTCCATTCGTTGGCAATAGTGTCGATATT
Organism: Chthoniobacteraceae bacterium; assembly: GCA_947476045.1. Lineage (GTDB taxonomy): Bacteria > Verrucomicrobiota > Verrucomicrobiia > Chthoniobacterales > Chthoniobacteraceae > SXWH01. Next base: position 35,408 of record CANJNZ010000022.1, on the reverse strand, counting down.
GGTTGGAAGTTTAGGAGCATAGGCCGATTCAATCTTGGCCTTGTTCAGATGCCGGTAGGAACACGCGATATCGCGCCCGTCGCGCACGATATGGATGAATAGTGCATCTGGGAATAGCGCATGAATATCCGCGACATGGCGGACATGAAAATTATTCTTATCGCCCCAGCGTTTGAAATTCGGCTTTTGTCTTCTTGCGTATGCGTTATATACAAGTGCGACGAGAGCTGCGTAGTCCGTAGGCCGAGTATCGAGGATTTCATTCAAGAGTGCTTGGAAATCAAGATTCCATGTCTCTATTTTTTTCGATTGGGAAAGATCGCGAATAAACTCTACTGGCTGCCCATTGCCGACGCTCCAAGAGCCGTATTTATTGTTCCACCAAATCGCGAACCCGCATTCGGGAGGAACCACGATAGCGTGATGAGATGCTATCATTAGCCTCAACATGGTTGTGCCCGAGCGCGGGTTGCCTATGATGAATATCGCAGGTTTCACGGAGCTTTCTGGGCTGTGTCCGGTTCAGCGAAGAGGATTGTTTCCTCATCATGAATAGTAAAATGGTCGAGGTAAAAACTGTAGCCTAGGTTGAGCGATGAAAGAAATTGTGGTATAGTTACGAAATCGTTCAAGTCGTGATAAAGTGCAATCGCCAAACGAGGACGGTCGCGCTTAATGGTGTTTATAGCTCCCTGCAGCGCCGATAATTCAGCGCCCTCAATATCCATTTTGATAAAGCCAATACGCGTAATGTTATTTTCCTGAACATAGTCATCAATGCTCGTTGTGTTCGCAGTGTTAGCTCCTGTTTCTACGAGGTCTTCAGATAATTTTGTCCCTGGTCCATTTTCTTGAAATACCAATTTTTTGCCAGAGATGTTGAAGAGAGCCTTGGGGACAACAGAAATTCTTGATGCAAGCTGAGGATTTAATTTCAGGTTGCTATTCAAGATATTCAAGTTGCTTGGTAAAAATTCAAAGGTATGCACATGTCCGCTCGGACCGACCATTTTGGAAAAATAGAGGGCGGTGTCACCCCAGCAACCGCCAGCATCTATAACCGCATCGCCTATCGCGGCTGTGATTGCTGGGTCGCGTTGGTTGTATTCATATTGCTTTAGGAGAAAGGTTTTTAAGATTCCATTTGCATTGTAATTTAGCGTTATGGGCCAGCCAATTTGGTTCAAATCGAAGTGTGACAGTTTGAGGTTTGTAGTTTTGGATTCGCAGGAGACTTGATTCTTCGCAATGCTGTCTGCGAGGGCTTTATTCTTCCAGTAGGATGAATTATTTGTAGGCAGTTTGATTTTGCGCCAACCTAGAATCCGGAAGCTCAGTAAACTCACTAAAAGATTTTTAGAATAGGCGTCTGCAAGCAAATTGTGCAGAAAAGAGATTTTCTGGATGACGTCATAAAGTCTAAATAATTTTGCCGCCTGGTTCTCTATTTCCTCGGTTGGAATGACGGCAAGTTTTCCTCTGCTAATTGTGCTCACGCCAGCACGCAGTAGTCGGTTTTTTAGCGAGCGGGGTTTTTTTGGGCCAAAACGCTCACGCTCTTCATCATGATTCTCTACATCAAAACCATTAGATATATTTCTCAGTAATTCACGCATCAATAATGCAAGGAAAGCTGGCTGATTGCTTGCGGGAGCGTGCTCCAGGGATGAAGGATTATCTGATTGCATCATTTACGGGTGAGTTGAGCATTGTTGTTCAAATTTCCAGTCCAGATGCGGTCTAACTGCTCCGGGCCATTTGCCATGCCATGCCTTGTTTTTCCGCTCATCGAGGAGTTCGAAGGTCACCGCATCCTTGAAGTTGTAAAGTGGCACCGATCGATCACGCACAACTAATACCGATATGGTATAGATTGCGTCGTTTAACAGATCTCCGGGTATAAAGCAGGTGAATTTACAAATTCCGTTCGACACGGCATGCGCTGTGGAAGATGTATTGAAGATACATTCACCCCCAATGTCGTTGAGGAACATACTTAAGTTCAGATTTGCCTCTGTAAAGTGCGTCCAAAGTTCGCATTCAATGCGAATTGGTGTCCTAACGGTCGCTTGCAGCATGCCGTTTTTGAGTTCTGGAATTACTTTGAGTGACTTTAACCGAACTTGCAATGTGCCTGGCGCATTTTCCCATAAATCAAAGTTCCGCTCCAACTCGTTTGCACTAGATTTATGAAGGTAAGTATTAACCACCTCGTTGACGCTCCCTGCATGGGTGACTCGACCCTTTTCCAGCAGAACAGCCTGTGTGCAAAGTGTTTTAACCGCAGTCATATTATGGCTTACAAAGAGGATGGTGCGCCCATCTGAGCGGGCCACGTCCTGCATCTTGCCAATGCACTTCTTTTGAAACTGTGCGTCGCCTACCGCCAAGACTTCGTCGACTATCAGGATTTCAGGCTCCAGATGAGCTGCCACTGCGAACGCAAGTCGAACATACATGCCGCTGCTGTAATGCTTTACCGGCGTATCCAAAAATTTTTCTACTTCGGCAAATTCTACTATTTCATCAAATTTGCGCTTAATTTCTCTCTGTGTCATTCCGAGAATGGCGCCATTCAAAAATATATTCTCCCGACCCGAAAGCTCCGGATGAAAGCCAGTGCCGACCTCGAGCAGACTGGCTACCCGCCCGCGCATTTGCACTTCGCCTTCGGTTGGGTCAGTTATCTGGCTCAATATTTTTAGAAGCGTTGATTTGCCAGCGCCGTTACGACCAATAATTCCGACGACATCCCCCTGCTGCACGTCAAAAGCAACTTCTTTGAGTGCCCAATACTCTGTCGGCGTATTGTCTTCCACATTCGTAGATGCGGAACTCGAACGGCTAAATAATCTCGCAATAGAACGGGCTGTATGTGTTAGATGATCGCGTAGTGTATCGTGCCCGGTGCTGGAACCCAGACGATAACATTTTCCAAGATTTTTGACGGAAATTACCGGTGCGTTCATGGTCTAAATCACATCCGCAAAAGTTTTTTCCACCTGTCGGAAATAAATGAGTCCAGTGAAGAGCACTGAGAGTGTAATGCCTATGCTCATATAAAACCCCGGCCACCAGGGCGTGAACTTTTCGCCGAGCACACACCAGCGAAAGCCGTCAATCGCACCGACGAGAGGATTGAGATGAAAGAGTAGTCGCCATTTTTCGGGCAGCAATGTCTGCCACAAAAAGCCGACAGGTGTGACATATAGCCCTATGCGCACGATGAATGGCACGATGTAGCGCACATCGCGGTATTTTACGTTCAGCGCGCTGAACCAGACTCCGGCAGCGAAGGCTGGTAGAAAAGCGACTAGGAAAAAGAGCGGGAGTAGCAGGAGTTGCGGGTGAAAAGCGACGCCATAAAATGGCATCAATATGAGCAGGATTGAAGTAGCGATGAGTGCGTCGAGCACGCCGCTGAGCACGGCGCTGATGGGAATGATAAGGCGCGGAAAATAGACTTTGGAAATAAGGCGCGCAGAGGCGACTAGGGAGTTGCTGCTTTCGCTGAGTGCGTTTGCGAAAAACTGCCACGGGAGTAGAGCGGCGAGTGTGAGGATGGCGTAGGGTGCGCCCCAGGATTCAAACTTCGCAAGTCGCCCGAAGATGACACTGAAGATGACCATTGTTAGAACGGGCTGCAGCACGGCCCACGCGACGCCGAGGTAGGTCTGTTTGTAGCGGATGAGGATATCGCGCCATGCAAGGAGACCGAGCAGTTCGCGGAAGCGCCAAAGCTCTCCGAGGTTGAGGCTCATGAGGCCTTTGCTCGGGCGCAGAACGCGCTCGGTGTTAGTGTGGGACATGATTTCGGGTTTGTGCCTTGGGTGGCGAAGGGGCGCGAGACTTTCTATGAAGCCTCAATGCTTCAAGTAAAAAGGGTAGACCTCTGTTGTCTCACTGTGTCTTGGAAGTTGGTTCGAATTTGAAACGCCACTGTGTCTCGACGCGTTTGCCAGCGGCTTTGGCGCTGACGGTTACTGTGTAATCGCCGGCTGTGAGCGGTTGGCCGGGACGGGCTTCGATGATGCTGGTGGCGGGATCGTATTTGCACGGGATGATCCCCACGCCACTGAGGCGGAGGCCGACGCTTGCAGGGTCTAGAACGCCTAGCGTGGCGAGGTTCGCTTTTAAAATGGGGCGGTCGTTTGTGATGGTTTCGCCTTCGAGCGGTTGGGTGATGCTTGTGGCAGCGGCTGGTTCGCTAAGGTCGGGCGGCTCGTTGCCCGCTTCGATGGGGCCGTTAAATGCAAACGCCTGCGCCATGTCCTGCGGGCGCCGGACATTCCATGCGTAGCGCCCGATGCGGTCGTAGGGTGCGCCGTGGGTGACGCGCTGGCCGTAGGCGGTGAAAGCGGCTGCATATCCGGCTTCTTTTACGAGTTCGAGGACATGGGAATTATAGCGACCCTCGGGATAGGCGAAGGTGGCGCATTTGATGCCCAGACGCTGCTCGATGATCTGCTTGGAGTTGATGATTTCTTCCCGCAGCCATTGCTCGTTGGTTTCGCCTGCTTTTGGCCGTGGGTCGCGGAGATTGATGTGTGAGATGGTGTGACAACCGATTTCCACGCCTTCGTCACGGAGCTGGCCGAGTTGCTCCCACGAGATGCTTTTGCCGCCGGTGCCGATGAACTTGGTGTAAACAAAGCACGTCCACGGATAACCAAACTTTTTTAAAATAGGCCGGGCCGTATCAAATGCGGAGACATAGCCGTCATCGATCGTGATGAGCACACTGCGTGGCGGGATGGTTTTTTCACCGCGTCGCCATGCGAGGAAGTCCTGCATTGAGATTACTGCGAGGCCCCGCTCCTTGAGTGTCTGCATGTGCTGCTCGAATAGCTCGGGCGATATGTTCAAAGCCCCGGTGGTATTTGTGGCTGGCTCGACGCGATGATACATGAGGGCGATGACCTGGGCGGTTTTGTCCACGGTGACGTTTGCAGGTCGCGGTGCGGGGGTGATCTTTGTCTCCAAGGAAGGTTTTGGTGCTGGTTCCGCAGTCGGCAGCGATGGCATCTGAATTGCTAAAGGGGGCTTCTCTTTCCATAATGACTGGATCCGCTCCAAAGTCTGCGGGCTCCATTTATAGAGGCTGAAAAATACACCCGCTAGCAGGATGAGCATTGCGAAAAATTTCTTCATAGGCAGCGACAGAGGATGAACAGACGCGCGGTCTCGGCAAGGGTGAACGTGCGAATCAAGCAATTATATGAGGAGCGAACATCCAGCCTCTGCGCTGGACGAGTGGAGCTTCGTCGCTAGTCTCCGCGCCCTCATGTTCAGTTTGCTTGCCGATAAATTGCAGGGCGTCTTCCGAAATCTTTCCGGGAAGGGGAAGATTTCGGAGTCGAATGTCACCGATGCGATGCGCGAAGTGCGCATGGCTTTGCTGGAGGCCGATGTGCATTTCCAAGTGGCGAAAGATTTCATCGCCCGCGTGAAGGAAAAGGCGCTCGGCGAGGAGGTGCTGAAATCAGTCACGCCCGGCCAGCAGATTGTTAAAATTTTCCACGATGAACTGACCGGACTGCTCGGTGGAGACGCGTCCGCGCTCGTGCTCACGCCTCCCGCGCGAATCCTCATCGTCGGCCTGAATGGCGCGGGAAAAACGACGACCTGCGGTAAACTCGCAAACTGGTTGCGCAAACAAGGTAAGGCTCCCGTGCTCATCGCGTGCGACCTTTATCGCCCTGCGGCCATCGAGCAACTCGCCACGCTTGGTCGCCAGCTCAGCGTGCCAACATTTACTCCACCCGCCGGTGAGAAAGACGTGCTCGCCTCGACCAAGCTCGCGCTGGAGTGGCTCAAGCAGACGCCGCACAACGTGGAAATTTACGACACCGCCGGACGGCAGGAAATTGATGAGGTGCTCGTTGCAGAGGTGAAGCGTCTGCGCGAATTTCTCCAGCCGCAGGAAGTCCTCCTCGTCGCCGACGCGGCTACGGGTCAGCAGGCCGTAAGCGTGGCCACACACTTCCATGAGGCGCTCGATATCACCGGACTCATCCTCACCAAACTAGACGGTGATGCACGCGGCGGTGCTGCTCTCTCAATGCGCGAAGTCACCAAGCGCCCGATCAAATTCGCCGGCACTGGCGAAAAAATGGACGCGTTCGAGGTTTTTCACCCCGACCGCCTTGCCGGGCGCATCCTCGGGATGGGCGATATTGTGACTCTCGTCGAGAGCGCGGCTGCGGCGATTAACGAGGAGGACGCCAAGCGCATGGAGGAGCGAATGCGCCGGGCGGAGTTCGATTTAAACGACTTCCTCGAACAGTTCAAAATGATGCGCAGCATGGGCCCCTTGGAAAAAGTCCTTGGCATGATTCCCGGCATGGGTAATCTCAAAAACCTTTCGATTGACGAAAAGCAACTCAAGCGAGTCGAGGCCATAGTGCTTTCGATGACAAACGAGGAGCGGACGACGCCGGACATTCTCAATGCACGACGTCGTCAGCGAATCGCCCGCGGGAGTGGCTCCACAGTCACCGAAGTGAATGACCTCATCACGCGTTTCAATGAAATGCGAAAGATGATGAAGCAAATGCCTCGGATGCAAAAGATGCTCGCCCGAACCAAGGGTAAGGGTCTTCTCAACCGGGGCTGATTTTTCAAAACCTAAACCGCTAAATAACATACTGACATCATGGTAGTCATCCGACTCCGCCGCGAAGGCACAAAAAACGCACCATACTATAAAGTCGTCGTAGCTGATCAACGCAGCCCACGCGACGGCAAGTTCATCGAGATCATCGGGAACTATGACCCTAAGAAAGAGGGTCTCAACGCCAACATTGACCTCACCCGTGTGGACTACTGGGTGAATAACGGCGCACAGCCTAGCGACACCGTTCGCAGCCTCGTGAAGAAGCTGCGCAAGGTCGCCACTCCGGCCTAGTCGCCGTTTCAAGGCCACATTTTTTTGCACAAAGTGCGGAGACTCTTCGGGGCCTCCGCACTTTGCGCTTTTCCCATCTCACTGCGCGTGAGTAGAAACAACCCATGGATCGCTTTCTCGACTACGTCTTGCGTCAACTCATCGAATTTCCCGAGGAGATGATCATCTTAAAGGAAGAGGCTCCCAAGCTCACCATCTTCCGTCTCCAACTTCGCCAGACCGACATGGGAAAAGTCGTCGGCAAACACGGAGCCACCATCGCGGCTATTCGTAATTTGATGGATGCAGCCGCAGTGAAGCACGGTGGCAGGGCAAGGGTCGAAATCATGGAAGAGACGAGGGCGTAGCTCCCGCAGCTTGTGGGCTGATTCGCCGCAACTGCGCGTCGTGCCATTTCGAGAGCAGGGCGAGCGCGGCGACAGCACCTACGAGCGCACAGAACATATCCGCCTGTGTATCCCACGGATCGCCCTGCGTGCCGAGAAACTCATCGGATGCCTGCCCGATGATGAGCGCAGTGAGCCACTCGAAAAGTTCGTAGGTCGCGCTGATGGCGAGGCACGTATTGATGATGAAAAAATTACGCCAGCCGCGCTTGCCCACGACGCCGAGGCGGCTGAAAAGTTCGCGCGCGATCATCGCGGGCACAAAGCCCTGCGCGAAGTGACCGAGCCGATCGTAGTGGTTGCGCGAAAGATGCAGCCAGTCGCGAAACCAATCTCCAAGCGGAACCCTCGCGTAGGTGTAGTGACCGCCGACGGCGAGCAGCACCATGTGAAGAGCGATCAGTGTGGAAAGCAGTGGAGTGAGAGGAAAGCGACGGTGCGTAGGTAAAATGATCGCCAGTCCGACGAGTGCCGGTGCAGTTTCCAGCAGCCATGTGATTTGATCAAAAGAGCCAATGGCAGACCATACAATCACAGCGATGACCGCGATCAGCAGAAATAGAGGGTAGCGGTTCATGTTCGCGCAAATTGCCTCAGCGCTTTCTCAAGCGCCTCCATCGGCAGGCCGATGACGTTTGAGTAACTGCCTTCGACTCGTGCGATCATCTCACCATGGTCGTCTTGCGCAGCGTAGGCCCCGGCTTTATCCAGCGGGCCGATACGCGCGAGGTAGCGGCGCAATTCCGCATCGGTGCGATGGTGAAAGTGGACGCGGGCGACAACGACGAAGCCGTGCTCCTTTTCCCCATGCACGAGCCAGACACCGGAATAGACTTCGTGTGTGCACCCGTTTAACCGGGAGAGCATGTCTAAGGCTGCGTCCATATCCGGTGGTTTTCCGAGCACGCGGCCCTCAAAAAAAACTTCTGTATCCACGCCGATGACGACCGCGATGGGACGCACGACCGCTCGTGCCTTGGCCTGGGCATTGGCGAGGACGATCTCGCCGGGCGAGAGGTGCGCAGGCGCAATCTCCTCCACGTCGCGTGGAACGATGACTTCAAATGCGTATCCATGCTCCGCCAGCAGCGCCCGCCGACGTGGCGATGATGATGCCAGAATGAGCAAAGGCCGGGTTTTCGGCCCGGCCTTGCTTGTGAGTGATGGTTTGAGTTTTCCCCGCGTCATTTACTTCGCGCCGGGAAGTGTGGGCATTTTCATCTCGGTGTAGCCTTGCGGCAGGACGAATTCCGTGTCGGCTACCGTATCTTGCGATACTTTCACCAGCGTGGTGGTCATTGCACCAGCTGGCGTGGAAATTTGTGTTTTCACAGTCATGCCGGGCACGTCCAGTTTGCTTGGGTCAAAACCTCCGCTCGCGGCATTGCTCATTTTGTTTATTTGATCTTTGATTACTTGAGCATCGGGAAAGTCCTTTGCCACCCACAGCTTTCCACTGAGTCCGCCCATGCTGAATTCGTAAATTTCCGCATCCCAAGCGCCGACTTTTTCTTTTGTTCCGGTGGCCTTTGGTTTTTCAAATTTACTAGCATCAATGCCTGCTGCTTTCTGCGCGGCCTCGGTCTGCTTTTTGGCGTCGTTCATGTTCATCTTCATGGCCATTTTTTGCGCGTGCATGAGCGTGGTCATGTCGCCGGATTTCATGTTCATGATGACGGTGACGTTGCCGCCGACGGGGCTGGGCATGTCCATGCGGGCGTTGTCGCCTTTGATTTTCATGGTCATGTTGCCGTTCATCATCGCGGATTCCATCTTTTGCTCGATGGTGACATCTGCGCGGGCAAACGCGGCGGTGACAAACAGTGAGGTGATGCAGAGGAGTGTCTTCATTGTGGTGTGAGCGTGGACGTGTGGCGTGGGTGAGGCGAGAGGATTTTTGTGAACTCGGCGTGCTTAATAAGCGACGAGGATGGGCACTGCGACTTGGCGGATGGGTGCCTGCACGTCGGTGTTGCCTTCGCTTTGTTCGAGCGAAGTGACGAGGTTGTTTTCAAAAGTGACGGTTAGTTTTCCAGAAGGCACTTTCACATAAATGGTGTCCGTCACGAGGCGCCCGGTTTTATCGTAGCCTGTGGTTTCCTGAGGGACTCGTGTGTAGCGGACAAATTCCCAGACTTCCTTGCGTCCCTGTGCGTCGAGTTTGGAGGTTTTCTTTTGCGCTTTGCCGAGCGAGGCAGCGACTTCCTCCGGTTTCATGTTGAGCGCGACTTCGTTCTTGGCGATGAGCGCGGCTACCTCGGCTTTGCGTTTTGCGTTTTGCCGCAGACCGTCGAGAAACTCCTGCTTCAGGGGCGTGAGCGATTTCGCATCCACCCATCCGACGACACCGCCTTGCGTGGCCTGTCCGCGGACCCGATAGGCATTTTCGGCAATTGCGATCAATTCGACCGGGCTGCCCTTTTTTATCGTGCCGAGAAATTGTCCCTCGGCTGGCTTGGAGCTCACGGCTGCATCGCTCGTAGTGTTGATCCGGAGCGATTTTACCGAGATATCTTCGAAGTAAATCGCGCCGGGTTCGCGGAGGAGGCTGCTTGCGCCGAAGGCGAGTGTGGAAATGACGAGCGCGAGTAGTAGAGCTTTCACGGTTGGGTAGAGTAAGTGCATTTGTCGGAACGGCGAGGCGATTTATTCAAACGAAATGCGGCGCGGTGTTGCTTCGTCATCGCTCATTCGTCATTCGTTATGAGCCATGACACGCTCATCCGAACTCTTCGCAGCCGCCCGCCGCTACATCCCCGGCGGGGTGAATTCTCCTGTCCGCGCTTTCCGTGGGGTGGGGGGTGAGCCGTTTTTCGTAGAGCGCGCGAGTGGTGCGCGCATTTGGGATGCGGATGGGCGTGAGTTGATTGATTTCGTCGGCACATGGGGGCCTGCCATTCTTGGTCACGCGCCGCGTGTGGTGCTGGATGCAATAAATGCGACGGCGCAGCGTGGCGTGAGTTTTGGCGCACCGCACGCGCTCGAAGTGGAAATGGCGCGGACGATTTGCGAATGGGTGCCGAGCATCGAAAAAGTGCGCATGGTCAATAGCGGCACCGAGGCCACGATGTCGTGCGTGCGGCTGGCGCGCGGTTTCACGGGACGTGGAAAAATCGTAAAGTTCACCGGCTGCTACCACGGTCACGTGGATTCGCTCCTCGTGAAAGCCGGCAGTGGCGCGCTCACTCATGGTCACCCGGACAGCGCTGGCGTCCCCACCGAACTTGCCGCGCTCACCATCACACTTCCATTCAACGACGCCGACGCACTTCGCGCTGTCTTCGCCGAGCAGGGGAAAGAAATCGCCGCCGTGATTGTCGAGGCCGTCCCCGCGAATGCCGGCCTCTATTTCCCCGAGCCCGGATTTTACGAACTGCTCTGGAAGCTCTGCGCCGAGCACGAATCCCTCGTGATTTTCGATGAAGTGATGACCGGCTTCCGCCTCGCACGCGGCGGCTACCAGCAAATCATAGGCATGAAGCCGGACCTCACTGCGCTTGGCAAAGTCATCGGCGGCGGCCTTCCTGTCGGCGCATTCGGCGGGCGGCGTGAAATCATGGACATGCTTTCGCCCGACGGCCCGGTGTATCAAGCTGGCACCCTCAGCGGAAACCCACTCGCCCTAGCTGCGGGTCTCGCGCAGCTCAACGAATTGGAGCGCGTGGACGGCTGGGCGAAATTGGAAGCGCTCGGTGCGGAGTTCGAGGTTCGCGTGCGTGCTGGTCTGAAGCGCGCGGGCCGCGACTACAATTTCCGCCGCATCGGCTCGATGTTCTGCCTCTATTTCACCAATGGCCCAGTGCGAAATCTCGCCGAGGCATTCGCCAGCGACAAAGCTGCCTTCGCCAAATTCTTCCACGCCTGTCTTGAACGTGGAGTCTATTTTGCACCTTCGCAATTTGAAGCCGGTTTCCTCTCCCTCGCGCACACAGCCGAGGATCTCGCAAAGGTCGCCGACATCGCAGCGGACGTGCTTTCAAAAATCTAGCATGTTTCGCCTTCTCTTTTTCCTGCTCACGGTCGCCGCATTTGCCGAGGAGCCGTTCATCTTTGAAAAAACGCCGGGCCGTTTGCCGAAGGATGTGGTGCCGAAACGCTACGCAATCCGCATCGAGCCGGATGTGGAAAAGGCGACGTTCACCGGACGCGTGGAGATCGAAGTCGAGGCCCGCAAAGCGGTTCCGAGCCTCACGCTGAATTCGCTAAAGTTGCAGATCACATCGGCAACGCTCGATGGCGCGGCGATCACGGCGAAAGTGGACGACGGCACGCAATTGCTCACACTCAGCGGTGCTGAAATCTCGGCGGGCGCGCACAAATTGACGCTGGAATTTTCCGGCAAGCTGACGGAGCAACCGCAAGGGCTTTATCTCACGCGCTATCAATTGCCGGATGGCAAATGGCAGAAGGCACTTGTCACGCAGATGGAGCCTTCGGATGCGCGGCGGATGTTTCCGTGCTGGGATGAGCCGGTATTTCGCGCGGTGTTCCAACTCACAGCCGTGGTGCCGCAGAAACACACCGCGATTTCCAATATGCCCACCGAGGGCGAAACAGCTCTGGCAGATGGTAAAAGGGAAATTGTCTTTGGGGCTTCGCCTGCGATGTCGAGCTACCTCGTCGCGTTTGCGAGTTCGGAGTTGGAGAGCATCGAAGACGAAGTGGACGGGGTGAAGCTGCGTATTTTCGCGACGCCTGGAAAGCGTGCGCAGATGCGCGTGGCGATGGAGGCGACAAAGCAAGTGCTGCCATTTTTCAACGAATACTTCGGCGTAAAATATCCACTGCCGAAACTCGATCAGGTGGCGTTCCCGAGCGTGGGCGCGGCGGGGATGGAGAACTGGGGCTGCATCATTTACGCGGACACGGCGATGCTGCACGACGAGGTGAGCGGCGCGCAGTCGGGACGCGAGCATGTGTTCGACGTGGTGGCGCATGAGATCGCGCATCAGTGGTTCGGCGATTTGGTGACAATGGCGTGGTGGGATAATCTCTGGCTGAACGAAGGTTTCGCTTCGTGGATGGATACGAAAGTTGCGGATCATTTTCATCCCGAGTGGAAGAAGTGGCTGCGCGCCGCTGGCGGTCGCGAAGGCGCAATGCGGCTGGATGCGCGCGCGACAACGCACCCGATTCAACAAAGCATTGCGAACGAAGCCGAGGCGCTGAAAGCGTTTGATGAAATCACTTATCAAAAGGGGCAGGCGTTTCTGCGGATGCTGGAGACTTGGCTCGGCGAGGGAAAATTTCGCGCAGGGCTGCGGCTCTATTTTTCGCGGCACGCAAACTCCAACACCACAACCGCCGATTTATGGGCTGCACTGGAGGAGACATCGGGGCAGAAGGTTCGCGAGATGGCGGCGGGATGGACGGAGCAACCGGGCTTTCCCGTGGTGAAAGTCAGCATGGCTGGCGAAAAGAGCATCGAACTTCGGCAGGAGCGCTTTGTGATTCACCAAAAAAATGCGGCTCCGCTTTCATGGCTGATTCCGGTGACAGTCTCGCCAGTCGGTGGAGTGCCGCAGGTTGTTCTCGTCGGCAAGGAGCCCTTGCGCGTGAACTGTGATTTGCCCGCCGTCGTGAATGTGGGTGCCACGGCTTACTGCCGCGTTTGCTATGACACGGAACTATGGGATTCGCTGAAGCTGCGGCTAGCCGAACTCGCAGAGGCGGATCGCTTGAATGTGCTGCACGACACATGGGCGCTTGTGCAGTCGGATAAATTGCCGCTCAAGCGATGGCTGGAAGTCGCGGAACAATTACGTAACGACCCATCACCACTCATCGGCGGGCATCTTGCCGGCGTGCTTGGCACGCTCGACCACCTCGCGCGTGGCACCAAGCAACGTGATGCAATTCGCAAATGGTCACGCGACTTTCTCGCGCCGCGATTTGCGCGACTTGGCTGGAATGCGAAGGCCGGAGAAGACATCGCCACGGTAAATCACCGCGCGGAACTCATCCGAATGCTCGGCGTCTGTGGCGATGCTGCGATCGTCGCTGAGGCGCAGATGCGTGCGAAGTCATTTCTAGAAGGGGGAAGTCTGTCTGGCGACTTGCGGAGTGTGGTGCTCCACCTCGCAGGAAAATACGCTGACGCAAAGATGTGGGAGCGCCTGCACGATCGCGCACGCAAAACATCCGATACAGAGCAGAAGCAAATCCTCTATGGCGCTCTTGCATCTGCTGGCGACATCGCGCTGGCGAAGCACTCGCTCCAACTTTCGCTGACGGGTGAGTTGCCATCAAATCCAGCGGCGCGCATGGTTGCTCGTGTTGCGGGTGAAGGTGAGCACTCGGAGTTGGCGCTGGCATTTGCCAAAGAGCATCTGGGTGAATTGCTAGCTCTCCTTTCCGCTAGTGCTGCTGACGACTACGTGGCTCACCTCTTCCGTCACTTCTCAGATGCTGCACGAGCGGAGGAACTGGTCGCATTTACCAAGGCAAATCTCCCTCCCGATGCAGCACGGGCGACTGCGATTGCCGTGGACGACATTCTGTTCTCCGCTGAGTTCAAGGCGCGTGTTCTTCCGCAATTCGCGGCATATGAACAAACCGACGGGGTGACGAATCAGCGGGGGAAGCCGGGAAAGAAGACAACCAAGTCACAGTGATTTCAACGCGGCGATGACGGGCATTTTCGCCGCGCGCAGCGCAGGCAGGAGCGCGCCGAGGATGCCGACGAGAATCGCGAAGACCAGCGCTTCCGCCACGAGTATCGGCGGGATGCTGATCTCGAAGACACTTTCGCTGAAGGTTTGAAAATTGAACGTGCCTGCGCGATAGCCGTTGCCGAGCAAAGCCAGCCCGGCACCAAGTGCACCGCCGAGTAGCGAGAGGGCCGCTCCTTCGATGAGGATGGCTCCAATGATGGAGCGTCGCCGATAGCCCAGCACTCGCAGCGTGCCGATTTCACGCGTCCGCGCGCCGATGCTCGCATACATCGTATTCATTCCAGCGAGCACCGCGCCGATGGAAAGGATGACGGCGAGAAAACTTCCCGCGAAACGAATCGGCTTCGCCGTCTTGGTTTGCTCGGCGTAGTAGGCAACTTCCTTCGAGACACGAACAACGAGGCGCTTGTCGGATTCGAGCCGTGTTTTGAAGCGCGTGGCCGCAGCTTCATCCACGGGTCGCAGGAGCAGACTTGCGTAGTTGTCGCGATTGAAAACGGAGCGTGCTTCGTCGGCATCGAGCCATGCCTCGGAATCGAATGCGCTTCCGCCAGCATCGAAGTAGCCGACAACTTTCAACTCGCGTGCGCCGATTTTGATGGTGCTGCCGACGCCCATGTTTGCGAAGCGGACGGCGAGCCGGCGGCTGATGGTTACTTCGCGATTTCCCGGCACGAACCACCGGCCCTCGACTAGATTCACCTGCGGGCGGAGCGCTACGCCGTTTGGTCCGGTGCCACGAAAAACAACATTTGCACCGCCGCTGTTTGCACCAGCGCGCGGGAGATAGATAACGACGAGCGTATCCGCTGTGATGAGTGCGCGCCCATCGCTGTCGCGTGCGATTTCCTCCGCGTATTGCACGGCGGCGAGATCGGCGCGTGTGATCTGGCTGCCGGATTCCGAGTCGGAGCCGCGCCGTGTGATGAGTAGATTGCGCGGATCGCCGGTGTTGCCCGCCGCTTTTTCCAAACCCGCAGCCATCGCCTGCATCCACACCCACACACCGACGACGACCATCACTGCACCGATGGTCGCCAGAGAGGAACGCCAGCGCACGATGACGTTGCGGATGCTGTATTTAATGGGCAGCGCCATCGGTGTTTTTGAAAGCGGCGCCTACTTTCCGCCACCGATGAATGCGCGACTCATCACGCGACCCATGTTGCGCATTTCGTTTCGCTGTTTGAAGGAGTCTTGCAGGATGTTGACCTGATCGGGCGTGAGCCCCGCTTGCGGAGCACGGGAAAGAACGCGCGCTTGATACGCCTCCTCCTTTTGCTGCTGCGCGGTTGCTTCCGCATCGGACATCAGCATCGCCATGCCCGGTCCGCCGCCGAGGTCGGGGATTTCGTTGCTCGGGTTTTTCATCCGTTCCTCGCGCATCACGTTGAGCAGGGAATCGCGTTGCTGTGTTTGAAGGGGTTGATCCTTTTGCTGGAAATTGCGGTCGAAGAAATCCAGCGCGCGCCGGTCCCCGACAGTCTGCTCGTAGGCGGTCAGTTCGTTGAAGCTTTGCTCGCCGAGAACACCTTTGAGCTTCGCGTCGTATTCCGCTTTCGTCGCCTCTACTTCGCTGCGGACTGCCGCCATGCTCGCGTCGTCCGTGCTTTTTCCGTCCAAGAGTTTTCTGCCTTTGTCGAGGGCGGTGAAATTGCGTTCAGCCAGCAGCTCGGAAATCAATTTGGAATCCTGCTCGCTGATACCGAGTTTTTTATAGAGCGGTGCGTAGGCGCCGCTGACCATGCGCTCGCTCATTTGTATCATCGCCTTGCGCGTCTCTGGCTTGTCCATCTGCTTGGCAAATCCCTGCATCATCCCTCGCGCATCGAACTGTTGCTTTTGCCCTTCCGTCTTCGCCGTCGAGCCCGTCCCTACTGCATCGCCGCCCGCCGCCGCAATTTGCTGTGCCTTCTTTTTTGCATCGTCGCGCTCCTGAATCAGTGCGGCGTTCCTCGCTCTCAGCGAAATGAGTTCATCATTTGCCTTGGCGAGGCCGGCGAGGGCGTCGCGGAGGGCTTTTTCATCGGCAGCGACTCTCTCATTGAGCGCATCGAGTTTCCTTTGAGTTTCGTCAGCACTGCTCATTTGCATGATGCCGAAAACGCTGCCTGCAATCGCAAGAACCGCGAGGATTGGGATGAGTAGCTTGTTCATAAGTCGATGAAGAATCTCCGCGAAGCTAACCACTATTTGAGCGCGGTAGAGGAAAAATTCCGAATCTCACGCTGCATCAAATCCACTCAGTGCATTCTTTCAGTCTCGCAATCCCTGCGCTGGCGGGTTGAGGAATAGCGTATGGGTCCCGTCTTTTTCATCCTGCTGCTTATCGCTGCCATTCCGTATTCGCTGAATGTCTGGTGGAAAGTTCGCCGTGTCAGGAGCGAACGCGAGCGGTCATTTATTGTTCGCACACACATCGCCGTTGCCATTTTCGCAGTGCTCGCGGTGGTGGCGTTTGTGATGCTCACGATGAGAGGACAGTTTTTTGCATTACCGCTCATAGGTGCCGCTGGACTGGCGATACGGCAGGGGATTCGCAAAGCACGTGCGCGGATTCAAGCCGAGGAAAGCGATCCGCTGAGCCGGGCAAAGCGCGTGAATTGATCGGTCGCCAAGTTGTGCTTGGAATCGGTTGCTGTTTCCTCACAAGTTTGAGCACGTATGAAAATCCTCCCTGCAATCTTCGCCATGCTAGCCGCCATCACATCCACATCTCCTGCGCAAACTGAAATCCCATTTTACGTGGGCACCTACACGAGGCCGCCGAGCGAATCGAAGGGCATCTACCGTGGCGTTCTCGATCTCGGCACTGGTGCGGCCCGCATCACGGGCCTTGTTGCCGAAGCGAAGAACCCGACCTTTCTCGCGTTGCATCCAGACGGAAAATCTCTCTACGCAGCCATCGAACTCGACGGCGGCGGCGTCGGCGCATGGGCGATTGAAAAGGACGGAAGCCTTCGACTTTTGGACACACAGAGCACTCGCGAGAAAGGCAATTGCCACGTGTGGGTGGACGCCAGCGGGCGCAATGTCCTCGCTGTCAGTTACAGTTCCGGGACTCTCGCCAGCGTGCCCGTTGAAGCCGCAGGAACACTCGGCGAGCCCACGGCCTTCATCCGGCATGAGGGAAAAGGCCCGAATCCTCAGCGGCAAAACGAGCCGCACGCGCACGCCATTTATACGAATGGCGATTTCGCCTACGCGTGTGACCTCGGGACAGACGACATTTTCATCTACAAATTCGATGCGGCGAAAGGGACGCTGACTCCGCATCATCCCCCGAGCGCAAAAGTCCCGCCCGGCAGCGGGCCGCGTCATCTCGCGTTTCACCCGAAGGGCGGACTTGCCTACGTGTGCAGCGAACTCACCAGCACCGTCACCGTCTTCGCGCACGATGCGGCGAAAGGCACGCTCGTTGCGCTGCAAACACTCAGCTCGCTTCCCGTCGGCGCACCCGATGCCGACAAAAACTCCATCGCAGAAATCTTCTGCCACCCGAACGGCAAGTTCCTCTACGTCTCCAATCGCGGTCACGACAGCATCGCGATTTACACCATCGGCGCGGATGGGAAATTGACCTTCAACGAAGCCGCGCCCGCCCACGTAAAAAATCCCCGGGGCTTCAATCTCACGCCCGACGGTCGCTGGCTCGTCGCCGGCGGGCAGGACAGCGCGAATCTCGCCATTCACAAAGTGGACGCGACCACGGGCGCGCTCACTTTCACGAGCGAAGTCACCGGCATCTCCATGCCCGTGAGCATCGAGTTTGTAAAATAGCGCCTACCTCCGCGCCGCAATCGCCGCCGCATACACGGCGCGCAGCGGCACACCTGCTTTTTCCGCGACAGCACGGCAGCTCTCGAACTCCGGCGCGACCTGCACCACGCGCTCACCTTTCAATCCCAGCTTCACCGTCACCTCGCCAAACTCCGTGCTCACTTGCGCAAAGCGGCGGGCGAGTTTCAGCCGCACAACCTTCTCCACGCGCAGACCAAATGCGCTCGTCTCGGCGAAAATAAGATCGGTCAGCGCGGCCACGGTGGATTCCTCGCAGAGCACGGAGAGCATCACGCCGGGGCGATTCTTTTTCATCTGGACCGGCGTGAGCCACACATCGAGCGCACCTGCGGCGAACAGTTGCGCCATCACCGCGCCCGTGATCTCCGGCGAGAGATCGTCGAGATTGGTTTCGAGCTTGGTGACCGTGTCTGTTTCGTAGCTCATGGCTGCGAAAAATTACGCCAGTTCGCCGAGCACTGCACGCAGAACATTCGGGCGGGCCGCGAGTTCACGCGTGCCGAGACCGTAGCCGATGCGCTCGATCTTCATCACAGGCATCTCGCCAAAACTCACGGCGAACTCCGCCGCGATCGCAGCGCCGGTGGGCGTGATGAGTTCGTGCGGTTCATCAATCTGCCCGAGCGGGATGCCCTTCAGAATCTCCAGCGTCGCGGGCGCAGGCACGGGGAATGTCCCGTGAGCGCACTCCACCGTTCCGTGACCGTCGTGCAGCCGGGAAACATACACCTTCTCCACGCCCAGCGCCTCGATGCCCACGCAGGAAAGCACGATGTCCGCGATGGAATCGAACGCGCCCACCTCGTGAAAATGAACGCTCTCGGGCGGCTGCCCGTGGATCTTTCCCTCAGCCACGGCGATGCGGTGAAAAATGCCGACGGCGTGCTTCTTCACGAAAGCGGACAGCTCGCTATGCTCGATGATCTCGCGGATTTGCGCGTAGGTGCGCGAGTCCTCGTGGTGGTGATGATGCCCCTGCTCCTCGTGCCCATGCTCGTGCGCGTGCTCCTCGTGCTTGTGTCCGCAGCAATCGTGGCCGTGCTCATGCGCGTGCTCGTGGGAATGTTCATGCGAATGCGACTCGCCGCCGTGCGAATGTTCGTGCGTGTGCGTGTGCTCATGCTTCCCGCCGTCGTGCGAATGTTCGCCCTGGCCGCAGCACTCGTGCTTCTCCTCGTGCGAGTGCCCGTGTTCATGCCCGTGGCCGTGCCCGCAATCCTCCCCGTGCGTCGCACCGCCGTGGATGTCGAACTTCACACCCTCGATCTCCTTCCGCTTTGCGCGGTCATAGTGCATGTGAAAATCGCCGAGGTTCAGCTTGCTCAATTCCCACTCCAGCGCGCTGGGTTTCACGCCGAGGTCGAGAAGTGCGCCGACGGTCATATCGCCGCTGATGCCAGAGATGCAGTCGAGGTAGAGAGCTTTCATGTAATGTGAGAGTGAGAGTGAAAGTGGATGCGCGCAAGCGTGCTGCTTATGCGGCGCATTGTTGCAGCGTGACTGCGCCGTCGTAGAGGGCTTTGCCGATGATGCAGCCGTAGAGTTCCGGGATTTGGCGGAGGCGGGTGACGTGGGCTGCGGTGCCGACGCCGCCGCTGGCGATGAGTTGGCCGCCAAGGGGGTGGATGGCGTGGTGGACGCGTTCGGTTTCGGCGAAGTTGGGGCCGGTCAACATGCCGTCGGTGGCGATGTCGGTGTAGATGATGGTGCCTGCGCCGGCGTGGACGGCGGCGATGGCGAGGTCGAGGGCGCTCTGGCCGGTTTCTTGTGTCCAGCCTTTGACGGAGACGATGCCGTTTTTGGCATCAATGCCGACGGCGATTTTGTCGCGGCCAAAGCGGGTGGCCATTTCGGCGACGAAGTCGAGGGATTCGGCGGCTTTGGTGCCGAGGATGACGCGGGTGACGCCTGCTTCGAGGGCGCGTTCGATGGCTTCGGGGGTGCGGATGCCGCCGCCGAGTTCGCAGGGGATTTTGACGGCGCTGGTGATGGCGCGGACGGAGGCGAGGTTGCTCTGCTGGCCGGTGAAGGAGGCGTCGAGGTCCACGATGTGGAGCCAGTCGCCGCCTTCGGTTTCCCATTTTCGCGCGAAGGCGGCGGGGTCGCTGGAATAGACGGTTTTTTGGTCGGCGCGGCCTTGTTGGAGGCGGACGACTTGGCCGGACATGAGGTCTATGGCTGGAATTAGGAGCACGGTGTTTAGGTGTTGAGGAAGTTTTTCAGGATGCCGAGGCCGACGGTCTGGCTTTTTTCGGGGTGAAATTGGACGCCGGCGACGCTGCCTCGCGCGGCGGCGGCGGCGAAGGTTTCGCCGTAGGTGGTGCGGGCGATGACGGTGGTGGGGTCGGCGGGTTCGCAGTAGTAGCTGTGGACGAAGTAGACGTGGGGCTGCGCGGGGAGACCGGCCCAGAGGGGGTGCGGGGTGAGGTCGAGGTTGTTCCAGCCGATTTGCGGGACTTTTAAGCCGGGTGTGGCGAAGCGCTTCACTTTGCCGGGAAAAAATCCAAGCCCATGGACGCTGGGGGTCTCTTCGCTTTGCTCGAAGAGCATCTGGTAGCCGACGCAGATGCCGAGGAAGGGCCGACCGCTGGCGAGGCTGTCCTGCATCGGGCCCCACAAGTCGCGCTCCTGCAATCCGCGCACGCAATCGCCAAACGCACCGACGCCGGGGAGGACGATTTTCTCGGCGCGCGAAATTTCGCCCACGTCGGCTGTGAGCCGGACTTTCGCGCCGAGGGAGGTGAGTGCGTTGAAGACGCTGCGGACGTTGCCGGAGCCGTAGTCAATGAGTGCGATCATGGTGGTGGTGTGTGTGTGGTAGATGCTCAGTCTTCGCCAGGCTCCGGGTTTCCCCGCGCCGCGTGCCAGAAACGCAAAATGTAAACGGCGTCGGGGTTGTGCAGAAGTTCATAAACGATGCGGTAGGAGCCGTGGATGATTTCGCGGACTGTGGGTTCGCCGATTTCCGGCACGATGCGCCCCATTTCTGGAAAGTTGCCAATGGAGCGCGCTTGCTCGATGAGGCGGTTTCCGAAGCGGCGGGCACGGTCGGGACTGTTGTGCGAGATGAATGAGACGATTCCGCGCAGATCCTCCTGCGATTGCGGGGTGAGGATTACTGGCCAGCCCATGTGTTCACTAGAGCGGGCGCTTCTTCCACCGGCAGACCTTCGCGACGGCTGGCCTGCTCCCTCGCCACGCGGATGCCCGCGAGGAATTCGATTTCGTGCGCTATGTCCTCAAGCGGCGCGTCCTCGGGCATCTTCGAGAGTAGATCGATTACAATTTGGCGGTTGCTCATTTGGTGTGTGTATCAGCGACGTGTGCTGTCGGCAAACGTGAGGCAAGCGCGGATGCAGCGATTGCCGTGGCGATGGTGTCGCGATTTTCCATGAGTCGGAAAATAGATGCGTTAGCCGGAGTCACAAGCAGGAACATCCGCTACAGCATCCCCTTTGTGCTCGGCACGCCTTCGACTCGTGGGTCGATCTGACATGCGGCGTCCACGGCTTTGGCGAGGCCTTTGAAGATGGCTTCGGCCATGTGGTGGGCGTCGCGACCGTAGAGGATTTCGGCGTGGAGATTGCAGCCGGCGTGAACGCTGAAGGCGCGGAGAAATTCTTCGACGAGTTGGAAGGCGAAGCCGTTGATGCTGCTCACGCCGCTCGGGGCGCGGTATTCGAGATAGGGGCGTCCGCTGAAATCCACGACGACGCGGGCGAGCGTTTCGTCCATCGGCAAATACGCGTGGCCGTAGCGGCGGATGCCTTTTTTCCCACCGAGCGCCTGCGCGAATGCCTGGCCGAGCGCGATGCCGGTATCCTCGACGGTGTGGTGAAAATCCACCTCGATGTCGCCGTCTGCTTTCACGTCGAGGTCCACGAGGCTGTGGCGCGCGAAGAGCGTGAGCATGTGGTCGAAAAACGGGATCTTCGTGGCGATGGTGCCAGTGCCGCGTCCCTCGATGGTGAGTGCGATGCGGATGTCGGTTTCGCCGGTTTTGCGTTGGATGGTTGCGGTGCGCATAAGGTGATGAGTGGCGGCGTTGGCGGATTACTCGGCGGGAGGATTTTGAGGCAACTCTTCGATATTAACTGATGCCTTTTTTCGTCTGGCAAAAATGAAGAGAATGACAACCGCGATTGCGGCCAGGGAATATTTCAAGATGCGAGCCCGGTTTGCGCGGCTGTTTTCCTCCTCTTCTGCGGCGGCAGCTTCTGCAGCCACCTTATCAGCAATTTCCCTGGCTTTTTCAGCTTCTGCCTTAGCTTTTTCAGCTTCCGCTTTTGCAGCAGCTAAAGCGGCTTTTGCCTCTGCAGCTTTCGCCTGTTTTTCCGCCTCCGCCACCTTGGCTGCTTCGGCGGCCTTCTGGCGCTCCTCCGCAAGTTTTGTTTGGAGGCGTTTGATGTGTTCGTTTGCCGTCCATGTGCTGCCTGCTTCGGCGAGTGCTTTTTCGGCAGAGGTGAGATCTCCGGTTTCGATGGCAGCCCTGGCTGTGGCGGCGGCTTTGAGGGACTGCCGCATTTTATCCACGGGCAGGGAGTTTATGCGGGTAACCTCACTGGTGCATTTGGCAAGGAGCGCGACGATGCTGCGGTCATTTGCGGGAGAGAGTGGGAGCCATGCGGAACCGTTGTGTTCGGCAGCGGAGACGGCGGCATCCACAGCCTCCTGATTTTTCTTTTGCAAGGCTTCGACCTGCTGGTGCTCGATGCCTTTTGCGGTCGCAAGGCGGGCGGCGTTTTCCACTGCGGCTTGTTTGAGTTGTGTCTGCCGTTGTTCGGCGGCGACTTTGAGCATGGGGATCATGCGCCGTGCGATTTCGACTGCATCAGGCATAGCGGCGCTGCCTGCGTAGCTTTTTTCCAGGGTATCAAATGCATTCAGCGTTTCGACATATTGGCCGGTCGCTGCAAATTTCTTCATGCGTGCTAGAAGGATGCTCCCTCCGATTTGCACCTGTTCCTCATGCGCTTTTGCCGCGCTGATCCACTGGCCGTTGATTTTCAGTTCACCAGCTTCGACCCGCTTTTTCTCCTCCTCAAAAAGTGCGAGTTTTGCCTTTGCATCGGCGGCATGGCTGCTTTTCGGAAACGCGCTGAGGAAATCACCGAGCATCGTGATCGCCTTCGTGTAGTCTGCAGGGTCGAGTGATTCTCCGGCCAGTGAAAGCGCACTCAGTGCCGGCCATGCCTGCTCGTCCGGCGGAACCTTCACCACGTTCTCTAGATCGCTTTTTTTAATGACGCGCTCGTCCTTGATGGTGGCAGTCACTGCGATTTGCAGCGTGATTTCCTTGTCGGTCTCGGAGAGGATTTTGCCTTCCACCTTCTCCCCGTTTTTTAAAGTGAAGGTGTCGCCCCAGGCGAACGCTGAAAAAGCGAAGAGTGCGGCAAGTAAGTGGTATCGAGCTTTCGACATGAATGAGGGAATGAAGCAAAGCGACGTTGCGCTGGAAAGGTTGAAGTGCTCCAAAATACGAACCGCCGCAGGGCTAAAAGTCCGGCGGCGGTTTGGAAATAACGAGTGCTACTTACTATTTCTCTGCAGTTCCCTTTTCAAAAAGCGGGAGAAATTTCTCGAGGCCTTCCTTTTTTAGATCCGCCACGGTTATGAAACGCAGCGCTGCGCTGTTGATGCAGTAGCGCAGGCCCGTTGGTTTTGGGCCGTCGTCGAAAACATGGCCGAGATGCGCGCCGCTGGTTTTTGCGGTCACTTCTGTGCGAACCATTCCGTGGCTCCGGTCCACTATTTTTTTGATTTCATCCTTGTCCAGCGGCGTAAAAAAACTCGGCCACCCGCTGCCGGATTCAAATTTATGGGTGCTGGCAAAGAGCGGTTTGCTGCTGATGACGTCCACGTAGATGCCCAGTTCGTGGTTGTTCCAATACTTGTTCTGAAAGGGCTTTTCGGTGCCGCCCATGATGCAGACGTAGTAGGCTTCCTTGTCTAGTTTCTTGGCGAGTTCCTCTTTCGAAAGTTTCGAAAGGTCTTGTTTCGGGCTTTGTTCGCTCATGGGTTTTTCGTTGGTCGGCTTTTTGTCCTGAGCGTCGCAGGCACATGTGAGGATCGCGAGTGCTGCGGCTGCTGTGCGGATGATTGAGTTCATGGTTTTTGTGAAAGTGAGAGCGTGTTGTGCGAGGGATATTCCCGTGAAATATCGTTCTATGGTCGTGCTTGTCCACTGCCACGCAGGACGTATTTGTAAGTGGTGAGTTCCTCCAGCCCCATCGGGCCTCGCGCATGGAGTTTGTCGGTCGAGATGCCAATCTCAGCGCCGAAACCAAACTCGCCGCCGTCTGTGAAGCGCGTGCTGGCGTTCCAGTAAACCGTGGCGCTGTCCACGTCGGCGAGGAACTGTTCGGCGGTGCGTTCATCGGCGGTGATGATGCAGTCGCTGTGGTGCGAACCGTTGTTTTCGATGTGCGAGATCGCTTCTTCGAGCGAATCCACGACTTTCACTGCGAGGATGAGATCGAGAAACTCCGTGCGAAAATCTTCGTCGGTCGCGTGTGTGACGAGAGTGGAGTTGAGTTTTGCGAGATTGGAAAACGCGCGTTCATCGCAACGGAGCTGGACTCCTTTCTCCAAAATGGCAGGCGCTGTCGTGGCGAAGAATTTTTCCGCCACTGCGGAATGAACGAGCACGGTCTCGATGGCGTTGCACACGCCGGGACGCTGGCACTTGGCGTTGATGATGAGCGTTTCAGCCATCGCTAGGTCGGCGGCGGCGTCCACATACATGATGCAGATGCCGTCGTAGTGCTTGATGACGGGCATCCGCGCGTGGCTGACGACGACTTCGATGAGACTTTTCCCCCCGCGCGGGACGATGCAATCGAGGAACTGATCCATCTCGCACATGATGCGCACGGCCTCGCGGTCAGTCACGGGAATGAGCTGGATTGCATCCGCGGGCAGACCAGCTTTCGCACCACCACGCGCGAGTGCCGCGGCGATGGCGATGTTGCTGTTGATGCTCTCGCTGCCGCCTCGAAGGATCGTCGCGTTACCGGTTTTCGCGCAGAGCACCGCAGCGTCGGCGGTGACGTTGGGGCGCGATTCGTAAATGATCCCGATGACACCGATGGGCACGCGTTTCTTTTGGATGCGAAGTCCGTTGGGACGCGTCCAGTCGCGGATAATCTCGCCGACAGGATCGGGCAACTCGGCGACCTGACGAATCCCGTCCGCCATCGCAGCGATACGTTTGGGGTTCAGCGTGAGTCGGTCCATCATCGCCGCGCTCAACCCCGCAGCCTTTGCCTTCTCCAAATCCTTCGCATTTGCGGAAAGAATCGCATCCTGTGCCGCGACGAGTTCGTCCGCCATAGCGCGGAGGCCTGCGTTCTTTTGCTCCGCAGTGCATTGGCGAAGCTGGCGTGCGGCGGTGCGTGCGCGTTTGCCGAAGTCGTGGATTTGATCAGTGAGACTCATGAAAGTGGCGGACACAAATGCCGGAGGAACGGCGAAGAATCAACCGCTCGTTATTCTTTCGATTTCGGAGCGCTTCCGGGTGGGTGACACTACACGCCCCTACTTTGCCAGCAGACTCTTCATCGCTTTGCCGAAGGCATCGCCGAGGAGGTAGTAGGTCTCGCCGTTTTTGAATTCGTGGTAGCCTTCCTTCGTCGGCGACTGTTCCGCCGTGCGCACGAAGCCGTGCGTCTCCACAAACTTGATGGTCCCGGCGAACTCCGGTTTTTCCGTCACGGCCTTCTGCGCTTTGCGGATCGTCGCTGCGGCTGCGGGCAGGTCTTTCGCGTCCGTGCCCCACGGGCCGGTGAACTCGCCCACCACCACAGGGAGTTTTGGCATCTTCAGATCGCGGCGCACATCGTTGATGAGATTCGTCAGGTTCTTTTCGTATTCCGGCGTTCCTTTGTCCGGGCTGCAAAAGTCATTCCAGCCATGCCACCACACGAAGCCCACGATTTCATAACCCTGCCCCGCGTAGCTGGGGAATTGCCCCTTCAAGTCGCCGAGCACCTTGTTCACCGTGCCGATCATTTCCGTGTAATACTTTCCCGTCTCTCCACCGGAACTTGGCGGACGGAAGTCCTTGTAAAGGTCGCGTCCGCCCCACGCCGTCTTGATGATCAGCACCTGATTGTCGAACTGCTCGCCCATCAAATGCCCGAACTGCATCTCCGGTCCGAACCACATCCGGCTCCCGAGATTCCAGCCGTAGCCAAACTCCAAACGCCCGTGGCGATTTCCAAACTCGTTCACATCCCAGACCCACACATCGTCACGGCCCTCGTTCCATTCGCCCTTCGCATTCACCCAAGTTTTGAGCAGCGGCGCCTTCGCAGGATCCTTCAGCATCGAAGCCAGCGTGCCCGGCTTTTCCTCCTTCATTTCCGCCATGCTGGAAACAATTCCCTGTCCCTGCATATTCGACTGCCCCGCGAGGATGAAGACTTTCACGGGTTTGCCCGTGGCGGAAAATGCGACGGTGACGAGGGACAGCCAGACTGCGAGGAAGGTGCGGGTGGTTTTCATGTTGGAATATTGGTTTTGAAAATCGCGCCCATCCTGCGCGGAGCGTGGTCAAAGTAAAGAATCGCCGAGATGCGTTACATCACTCTGACTAGTTGCCGCTTGGCTTGATGGTGTAGCGGTGCGTCTTTGGCTGGCAGGCTGCGGTGATCTGGGTCTCCAGATCCGCGACTTGTGAGGGGAGCGCGGCGAGTTGCTTTTTGCGATTATGGATTTGCGCCTCCCAGAGGGTCTGTCCGAGCACGTTCTTTTTGAAAATGAGCGCGAGGACTTCCTGCGCCTGCTTGGTGATGGGGCCGGCGGTCATGGCGAGATTCCAGCCTTTGGCGAGTTCCTGTTTGGTGAGTGTGGTCGCAAGCTCGTCATCAATCATCACATCGTAGCGCTCGGCAGTGAGGCCGGTGATTTTGAGTTCGTAGCGGTTTAAGTCGTCGAGCACGGGCACGATTTTCAGCGCGCCCACAGCCGCCGCATCCACGGGCATGGGCAGCGATTCATCCGAACGCTCAAAGGTGAGCGTGCCCTTCTCGGCCTTGATGTTTGCCACGGTGCATTTCGTGGCGTTCACGAGCTTCGCGCTTTGCGCGTCGGAAAAATCCAGCTCCACGCTGGAGACGAGCGCGGGGGCGTTGAGTTGCTTCAAAAGAATCGAGGCCATGATGGTGTGGCCCACGGGGGCTGGATGAATTTCGTCGCCGCCGCCGATGTTCACTTTCGCGTTCTGCGCGTGCTCACGTTTGAGGATCGCCATGTAGGGATCGAATTGATCGAGGAACGTCAGGTTTTGCTTCGCGGCGATGTCCTTGAGTCCGTCGGCGAATTTGCGGAGCGATTGATTGCGCAGGTCGGATGCAGGGTCAGCGATGAGCGGCTCCAGCGGTTGCGGGGTCACTAAAAACGGGCGCGCGCCGTTTTTGGTCAGCACCTTCACGATTTCCATTTGTCCCCGCACATAGGCCCGGAAGAGGTCTTCGCGAAAAGGCTCCCGGTTGCAGTCATTCATGCCGAAGTTAATCAGCACGATTGTGGGTTTAAAAGTGACCACATCGCGGATGAGCACATCGTCCACCGATTCCTCGATGAGCTTCTGCTGTGCGTCGCCCTCGGCGGCAAAGAGCACCTTTTCATCCGGGAACGAGCGCATCCGCATCCAAGCCGTGTCGCCGCCCCAGCCGCGATTTGCGAAGGCGAGCTTCAGCTTTGGAAAGCGAGTGATCGCGTAGGCCTCGATGTAAGTGGTGTAGAGTTTCTGCTCCGTGATGCTGTCGCCGAGAAACAAGACTCGGTCGTTATCACGCAAAGCGAATTCCGGTTCTGCGGCGAAGCTGGGCGCGATGAGGAGTCCGCAAAGGCAGAAGGCGAGGAGTTTGATCTTGGTGTTCATCGAGTGTGGAAAATTGCGCGCCGCAGCCCGGCTTTACTTCCCGTTGTTGGTTGAGGGAACGGGTTGTTTCGCGAGGCCGACTTGAAATTTTTTCCCGCCGTCGCGCGTAGCTTGAAAGTAAAACCAGTAGTCATCGCCCTGCCGCAGGATGTCGCCGTGACTCAGCGTTCCCTTGGCAAAATCGGGATTTGTGATTTGGATGCGGCCCCGGTCCTTGAACGGCTCGGCGAGATTTTGCGTGGTGTAGGCTTTGTAGTATTCGCCGTTGCCGGAAAACCCGATGCAGCCGAGCAGCGTGTAGGTCGGCCCGTCCTTGATCACGATGCTGCCTTCGCCGGTGGCTCCGGTGGCGACGGGTTTCGGCGACCAATCCACGAGGTTTGTCGAGGTGACGTAG
Source organism: Chthoniobacteraceae bacterium (assembly GCA_947476045.1). Lineage (GTDB taxonomy): Bacteria > Verrucomicrobiota > Verrucomicrobiia > Chthoniobacterales > Chthoniobacteraceae > SXWH01. Next base: position 7,357 of record CANJNZ010000022.1, on the reverse strand, counting down.
AAGATGCTGTCTCCGCCGGACGTGTAGAAAAGATAGTAGGTTCCGTTTTCAAACCACACGAACGGATCGTTGCACTTGCCGTGGGTGATGACGGGGTTGCCGGGATGTTTCGTCCACTTGCGAAGGTCGGTGGACGTGGCGTAGCCGATCACGACCTGCGACTTCGCGCTCTTGCCCGCGTAAAACATATAATAAACGCCGTCTTTCAAAATCGGCTTCGCCGGAGCCTGCGGACGCTCTTCGTCCCACTCGCCGGGTTTTCCCTTGGGGATGGACACGCCTTGGTAAGTCCACTTCAGCCCGTCGGGAGACGTTGCGTAATCAATGCGGCTCTCGCCTTTTCCACCCTCGCCGCGCTCCTGCCACGGATTCGCGCTGGTGTAATACATGTAGTAGGTATCCCCGGCCTTGATGATGGAAGGGTCCTTCGCCCAGTCATCGTCGGGGTCGCAATACACCGGCGTCTGTTCCGGCTTCCACTCCGAGGTCGCCACCTGCGCCTGCGGGTCCACCGCCGGAGAATCCACCGCCAAACAGTGCATGGTCGAACTCATCAGCAATGCGGCGATGCAAGGCATCACAGCGGTTGCGAAACACTTTTTTGAAAAGGAGGCGGGCATATCGGGTGTTTCGGAGCTTTGACCTTTGATGGGTGTTTGCAAAGCAAGGACTCCTGCGCAGAAGTTCTAGGGAACCGCTGACTAAATCGAAGGGATGTTCTTGAACCGCTAATCTGCGCTGATTTTCGCTAATCATTGGGAGGCACATTCCCGAAAAATCAGCGCAGATTAGTGAAAATTAGCGGTTCAAAAGCCAAGACCTGATTAATCAGCGTTTCCCTAGTTTGCTTTGGGTTTGATATCAAAAGAATGGAGCGTCACGCCGCGCTGGCTGGGTGCGTTGATGCGGATGTTCTGCACGCCTTCGACCAGCTTGATTTCCACCGGCTCGGTCTTGACCCACAATCCGTGGCTCATCGGAATCTTCGCGATGCGGACGGCGTTGAAAGCATCCGAGCCGACTTCGAGATATTGCCCGTCGTTGATGGCCGCGGCCTTCATCGTGATTTCGTATTTCCCGGCGGCGGGTGCTTCGAGCGTGTATTCCGTCCAGGAATAGCGGAGCGCCATGGGGAAATGGATCTGCTTTCCGCCCGTCGCACAGTCCTGCACGATGATGCTCGGGCCGCCCCACAACGTCTGCCCCTCTTGCTTCACGTAGTTAGCCGCGTTCACATGAAAGACTCGATTCACCGGCTTGAGCGGTCCCGTCGGCGTGTTCGTGCTGCTGTCTTTTTTACCCGCTGGTGCGCCCGCCTTGGCTGCTTCGGCACCGGGTTCCGCGTCTGCTTCCTCCGGCTTGAGCGATGCGTTCAAGTCCACCAAACCGCCGTGACGTTCGGCCACGATTTTTTGGCCGAGGGCCAAAACTGCCGTCGTCTGCTCGTGCGCAGGCAGCGCCGCGGAGAGCCAGCGCAGATGTTCCACTTGTGAAAATTGCGCCGCTCGCGAACGCGCCAGCGAGCCTTCGACAAAATCCGGCCCGCTCAGCCCGTCGAGCCGCGACGCCGCCCAGCCTTTGCCGTAGCCGACGCGCCACACGCCATCCACTCCGCGCCACGCCACGCAGGCGTGCGCAGGCTGCGCCACGCCGATGGCCGGGATGCCGAACGCGTGATTGATGAACACGGCGAACGACGAGCGCGGCCCGCATTTGCCGCCGCCTTGCAGCACCGTTTTCATGTTCGTGTAAGGCACCGGCGACGCCCGGCGCCAGACGGAGCTGGTGAGGTCCACCATCATCTCCGTCGTGCGCAGGTCGGGGCGGAAATCGTTCACCATTTCCCGGCCCCACGTCAGGTCGTCGTCCGACGCGCCCGAGGAAATCACCTTCGTCAAATCCCACACTCCGAGTTTGTCGAAACTCGCCGCCAGCTCCTTCTTTTGATGCGCTGTCTTGAAATACTTGTAGCGCACCAATGCGTCAGCGGGCGTCGTCGCGCCACCGGCTCCGATGTTCACCCGTCCGGGCGGCGCGATGGCCGTGGCCGTGGCCAGTTTCAAATAAATGCCCTGCCGCGAATCGGGGTCCGCATCGTAAATCTTTTTCCAAATCGCCAGCGCATCCGCAGGCACCCTCCAGTTGTTTTCCTCGCGCGCCTTGAGTCCCGTCGGCGTCGCCGCGAGCAGACAGCCATCCATGGCCTCCGTGTTGTGGAGCAGCCACGTCAGGAACTTCTTGTTGTCCGGCGCAGCCTTCGCAAAAGCGCCCAGCTCCGCCGCCCCGACCTTCGCCACAAACTGCCGCTGGCTCAGCCCGCCTACGAACGTCGGGTCGGTGAGCAGCGGCTGCATGGCGGCTTCCGAAATTAGCTTTGCATCCGCAGGCACTTTCTTCGCGAGCGATGCGGTGATGGCGGTGTTGAAAGCGGTGAAGTCGCCCGACTGGATCGCCGCGTCCATCTCCCGTGCGTTCAGTTCAGCGGCCCGTGCGCTTGTGGCGAGCATCAGCGCCGCAGCGCCGAGGACGAGCCATCGGTGGAGGTGTTTGGTGAGCGTGTTCATGGTAAAGAGTGTTGGGTTGAAAAAAGCCGTGGCGCAGTCCTTCTCTCGAAAGTCTGCGCCACGGGTAAATGATTCATTCATCGCCGGTGGAGCGTCCATTTCAGACACGGCTCCGGGCGATGTTCTTGCGGATTACTTGGAAGCCTTGGACTCCCACACCATGAGTTTGCCCGACTTCGTCACGGCGAAAAGCTTCGAGCCATTGCCTGCGAGAATGGTCACACCGGCGGCGTCGCCGATCTGCTCCCACTTCACGTCCGCCTTGGTAGGGTTGCCCGCGTAGAGTGCGTCCTCCTTGGTCGCGATGAAATATTTTCCGCCCACTTCGGCCAAAGCCAGTGCGCCAAGCGGCGGACGGCGATCCACTCCGTTCCATGGGATTCCATCGAGGCCGCGCCCCGCACTTTCCGCCGCCTTGCCCGCGTTGTCGCGCACCATCACGGTTGGATCGACCCCCACTTCCTTGGTGTCGCAAATTGCATACATCTTTCCGGGCGCACCCGCCATGCCCACGAGGCACCACGCATGACCTTGATCCTGCCACGCAGCCGCGCTGGTCGTCGCATCGCGAAGCGCGAGACGCCCCGCAGAGCGCGCATCCGTGGAGGCAAAAATTTTCCCTTCGGAAACGCCCATCGCCACGACATTACCGCCGGGGCCGTCGCCGACTTCCTTCCAAGCCACAGGCGTCGTGCTCGGATCGCACACCTGCAATTTCTTGGAACCCGTGATTGCAAAAAGTTTCCCCTCAGCGCCCGCCATCGCGACGACACCCGGCGCTTCGCCGATTTGCTTCCAGGCTCCCGTCGCCTTGTCCTCGGCGTAGGCATTGCCCGACAGCCCGGCAAAGGTCGCCGCTGCCAAAAGGGACATGGTGTTTCTGATGATGTGGGTAACTTTCATGGATAGGTAGTTGTTTGGGTTGGTAGCGAGGTGGTGTGAGTGAAGGAAAAGCGGGGGACGCGCAAATCATTAGAAATCCCGCGGCGGGTCACTATTTGCCCCGATGCTGTCGCGCCATGAGAGTGGCGAGTGGCGTGTCATCCCGCAGGATGTTGCAGTAGTTCCAGAGTTTTCGGACGAGTTGAGGTGCGGGATTGGATATTATTGTTTCTTTCCTGTGATGACTAAAGTGCAACCCAAGCGGACTTGGGCTAGATACGCTGCTTCGCGAGCTGCTCGCGCAATTTCCGAGAATTCGTGCTCACGCTTCATTTTGGGTGGCAGATGTGAGGGGCTGGCAGTTTCGGCGCGAGAATCGCGTGGACGCCGCGAAATTGTGAGTTTCGAAATCATCGAACTGAGCTGATTCAAGAATTCCAGCGGGTCTTGCCGCCGGGCGCTTCGGACCGCCGTTGAAATCTTCTTGCCGAACGACTCAGCATCAAACCTGCCGTCGAGTTTGTGTGGTTCAGAGAACAACCACGCCGTCGGATTCCCGGTGCAATACGCGACTTGGTGCTGCTTGTCATCCAAGGGGCCAATCTCAGAAGGCGTGAAATATCTTGTTCTAACCGGCACTTCTTGAGCGGCAAAGTAGGCGTCGAGTTGGTTCGTTTGCCAGAAGTCTGGCGTGGCGTATGCGACAAGCTTCCCACTCGCTTCTAAGTCGAGGAGTAATCTGTGTTGATTAGGTCTTTTTGTCCGCAGATGCATCCGCAAGTATGGCTTCGTAAATCCGGCGGGCATTTTGAAACTTCGCCGCCACACTACTTGGGGAATCTTGAACTGAAGGAAAATTGGAACGGGATGCAGCGGGATTTGCACATCGTAGCCGCCTCCGGATGAACCTTCAGCGATCAGCGATGGAAAGACCGGAGCTGTCGCGGTTGCTGGGAGCCCACTATGGAGAATGTTGTCCGTCAGCGCGTAGCCGTAGCTGAACTCGGAAAATTGTGACGTATACATCGTGAGTCTTGGATCTAAACGCTCCGCGCGAACGCCAATATGGCCTGACAAAGCTGCGCCAGAACGGGTGATGAGAGTCCTTCGCCCCGGGCAGTGGTTAACCAGTCGGCGATGAACAAATCATTTTTCTCAAGCCCGCCCTCTTGCGCGTAGTTGACTCGTGCTGCGTTTGCCAGCCGTTCATAGTTCGCACCGAAATCGCTTTTGACAACTTCTGTAAGATTCGTCTTCCAAATGGCGTGATTTCCAGAGCAGATATTCGCGGCGGGAAAGACATTGTGTGCAACCCCAAGGAGCGAAATTAGAGCACGGTTATCTCGCTCGTGTTTCACTCGGTGATCCTCACGGACGGTGTCGCCGTCCGCGTCAAAAACTACGAAGACCGGAACTCCGAGTTCGACTGCAATCGCCAGCGGTTGGATGAGCTTGTCCTTCCCATTGACAGGAATGAGATGGCAACCAAGCCGACGAAAATCAGACCACTGATTGGAGAGGTGAAGTTCTGTTGTGATGTATGAGACGTCTTCGAGGCCTTCGACCAGAACGGGCACGTGCGCAAAAAACATCTCCGCGATGCATGGCTGAAGCGCTTGGTGAATCTTTGCCACCAGCCCTTCAATCCTGCGCTGTTGATCCTCACCCAAAGCGGCTCGGATGCGAAGGCAGAGATTAGGAAATGTCAGTGCGCGAATTGATGTTCCCGAATTCGGATTTGGTCGGCGGACTAGTCGGGTGTTCTCAAAACCGTCGCCACTGACAAAAAGTGGTGCGTGTGTTGTGACAAGTATCTGGTTGTTGCCATTCGCCAACTCGCCGAAAACGTCGGCCAGATGGCGAGCTTGCGGCGGGTGTTGATACAGCTCCGGCTCCTCACATCCCAGAATCAAAGTAGGAGCGTCTGGGGCTTCCGAACCGGCGAGTTCTTGCAGCAACGCAAGCAGGTAAGACCTTTGCAACCCATGGCCCATGCGCGAGAGGCTCCCGAGAAAGTCACCCTCTCCCGTTTTGATTCCTGCGACCGGTTGCTGAAGCACGACCGATTTGTTGGGGTCTGACACCCAAGCCATTCCAAGCCGCACGTTCGGATGCGCCCAAGATTCGAGTCTCCGCTGCAAAGACTGTGATATGTCTGTGAGGCTCGCTTGATTTCGTTCAAGTAGTTCCCGATAGCTCGCCAATGTTTGAGTCTTCAGTGTCTCAAGCTCTGATTCGAAGTTCGTGCGCGTCCGCACCGCTCGGGCGATTAGTTTGCCCAGCGCGGTATTCTTCCCTTCCTGCCCTTCTTCACCTGCATCCTTCACGGCAGGCACGTAAACCCACTGCACATACGTCGCTAACTTGCCAGTGCTGTTGACTCCATAGAAATTGTCTTCACTGGGAATCAGAACACACTGGTCTGGATGCCCGCCTTCAAATATGCGGAGCGCTTCAGCCTTGTCATCCTTCGAGCGAGGGTTTGTAAGGTCAGGGAACTGTTGGCGCAAGGCCTCGTAAATTGTATTGAGCTCACCTGCTTTGAGGCCTGCCTTGTCTCCTTCAAAAAAGCGACGGAACGGTTCCATCCCTGAGCGTTGTCCAAAATGCCGCACCGTCCCTACACCGGTAGTCGAATCGAACGCTGCTTCAGCAGTCACCACCAATTCATCCTGCCGAACATAGGCAGCAAGCTCAGCCTGCGCCGCAGGACTCATGTCGTCGAATGTGACTGTAATTCGAACGGGATCGGCCGTGTTCTTCCGGAAATAGTCCTCATCGGTGAGTTTAGTGATGTCGGTCGGCGCACCTGCCTGTTCCCGAAAGAAGACATTTAGCGCGGCAAGAACGGATGATTTCCCCGCGCCATTCGGCCCAACGAAACACGAATAGCGGTTAAGATGAACTGTCTCGTCCTCGAAACTCCGGAAGTTTTGGATGCGAATGCTTTTGATTTTCATTTGGTCAGCTTTCCGGTGAAGGCTTTTTGGAGAATGGACAGGCGGAGGCGGGTGGCGCGCTGGAGGTTGGAGGACACCGCCGATTCCAATTCCTCGTGCCTGTTGCCTCGCCGGGCAAGGAGGGGCGAATGACGAATCGAACAACGGGTGGTGGCGTGGGCGGGCATTACTTCAGGCGTTTGACGTTGTTGGCGGAAAGGAGGGTGCGCATCTGGGTGATGGCGATTTCGTTCAGCTTGAGCAGGCGCTCCGGCTGGGGCTGGCCTTGGCGGATGAGGACGGAATTGAGGCTTTCGAGGTTGGTGAGGACGACGAGTTGCTCCAGCGGGGCGTGGTCGCGGATGTTGCCGTCGGCGTCGGGGTGGGCGTCGCGCCATTGCTTCGCGGTCTGGCCGAAGAGGGCGACGTTGAGCAGGTCGGCTTCGTTGGCATAGACGAGCGTTGCCTGAGCCTTGGTGATGGAAGGCGGGATGAGGGTTTCTTTGATGGCGTCGGTGTGGATGCGGTAGTTGATCTTGGCGAGCGTGCGCTGGAGGTTCCACCCGAGCTTGAGACGGTCGCTCTCGTCGTCCTTGAGACGCTGAAATTCCTTGATGAGGTAGAGTTTGAACTCCGGGCTGAGCCACGATCCGAACTCGAAAGCGATGTCCTTGTGAGCGTAGGTGCCGCCGTAGCGCCCAGCGCTCGCGATCAGTCCTTTGGCCCCAGTCAGGTCGATCCACTTTTTGGCCGAGAGGAAAAAACTGTTCCGTCCTGCCTCATTTCTAATTCCCTCGAATTCGATGGAATTAAAACCGGGGTTTGAGGTGGACCCCGTTCTTCGGCCAGAGATGATAGAAATTAAGCTATGGCGGAAAAGCGTGTGAGTGAGTGATGACGGGATGCTTTATTGTGGTCAAGGCGGAAGGGTGTGATTTGCGGAGGTGGCTCCGATAGTTTGGCTCTGGAACG
>CANJNZ010000021.1 GCA_947476045.1 Chthoniobacteraceae bacterium | reverse complement strand
GAAAGAATGTAGCGGCCGGAGTTCATGGGCCGGCATCGTCCACGGAGCCACTCCGAAATTCAAATGCGTGACATCCATTTTCATGCGCAACTCACGCAAACTTCGCTGCTAACAAAACACCGACCGCGCATCAACCGGACACCCGTGGTCACTTTTCTAAATCACACATTCACCGTGCCGAGGACTAGCTGGCCGAGCCGGGCTTTCAGCGCATCCACGCCTTCGCCGCTGTCGGCGGAAATCGGGAAGATTTCGAGTTTTTTGTAGCGCGTCTTGAAGTGCTTGAGATGGGTCTTTGCGCCTTCCATGTCCATTTTGTTGGCAACCACGATCCAGTTCCGTTCGCTGAGCGTTGGGTCGTAAAGATCGAGCTCCTTGCGAAGTTTTTGCAAATCCTCGATGGGCTCGCGACCTTCGCTACCGGCCATATCGAGGACGAAAACGAGCAGTTTGCATCGCACAATGTGGCGCAAAAAATCGTGACCGAGACCAACGTTTTCGTGCGCGCCCTCGATGAGTCCGGGAATGTCGGCGACTGTGATACGATCATATTCGCCGACCTGCACGACGCCGATGTGCGGCGTGAGCGTCGTGAAAGGATACGGCGCAACTTTCGGGTGCGCGTTGGAAATGCGACCGAGCAGCGTGCTCTTGCCCGCATTCGGGTAACCGACGAGCCCGGCATCCGCGATTTTGCGCAGCTCGATGTAAAACTCGCCCTCCTCGCCCTCCTCGCCATCGGTGAACTGCGTAGGCACGCGATTGCGACTGCTCTTAAAATGGATGTTTCCCTTTCCTCCCTTGCCGCCCTTGCAAAGAACATAATCCTGCCCCGGCTGGGTGAGGTCAGCCACGAGTTCGAGTTGGGTCAGATCCACCTTTTGCTTAGGTGCCGGCTTGCCATCGAGCGCCTCTGCCTCCTCATCGCTGAGCGTGGAGAGATCCATGAAAGTATTCTCACCGCGCGGAGCTTCCGCCGCTTCGTGAACTTCGAAAGGCATCCGGTAAATCAGCGTTCCGACGGGAACGAGGTAGACTTGATCCTCGGCTGCCCTGCCATAACAACTCTTCCCCATCCCATGCTCACCATTCTTCGCACGCAGGTTCGATTGATAGTAAAAATCCACGAGATTATCCACGTTCGGGTCCGGTCGAAGAATGATATCGCCCCCGCGTCCACCGTCGCCGCCGCTCGGGCCGCCTTCGGGAACAAATTTCTCGCGGCGAAACGCGACGCAGCCGCGCCCGCCTTTACCAGCACGGGCATGGACTTTGATGTGATCAACAAACATGGCGGAAGTGTCGCCGCTCACCTGCGGCATGTCGAGGCTTGTGGCTAAACACGAACGAGCGACCGGTATAGATCTGCGGTGCGCTTGGCGATGGCAGCCCATCCGAAGTGTTGCTCAACACGTTTGCGGCCTGCAGCAGCCATACTGGCGCGGAGGGTGGAGTTTGCCATCAGGGAATTAATTCGCTCGGCGAGGTCACGGGCGAATTGCCTCGGGTTCACGGCTTCGAAAGGGCTGGTGGTCATTTGTTCGAGGCGGACGAGGTAACCGGTTTCGCCGTGGACGACGACCTCCTTGATGCCTCCGACTGCGCTGGCAACGACGGCAGTTTCGCAGGCCATTGCTTCGAGGTTGATGATGCCGAAGGGCTCGTAGATCGAGGGGCAGCAAAAGACGGCGGCATGGGAGTAAAGTTCGATTTTTTCGGGCGTGCTCGCCATTTGATCGATCCAGACGATGCCGGGGCGTTTTGCCTGCGCGTCGGTGACGGCGGCGCGCATCTCGGTTGCAATCTCGGGCGTGTCAGGCGCTCCGGCGCAGAGGACGATTTGGTAGCCGGGCGCCATGTGTTCGATGGCGTTGACGAGGTGGATGATTCCTTTCTGCCGCGTGATGCGCCCGACGAAGAGCACGTAGGGCTGGCGCGGGTTGACGCCGTATTTTTCCAGTGCGGCAGTGGTGGTGACGCGGCGGTATTCGTCGAGATCAATGCCGTTGTGGATCACCGGCACGCGCTCGTCGGGGACTTGGAAAAGGCGGTGAATGTCCGCTTTTGTCTCGGCGCTGACGGCGATGACGGCGTCGGCCATTTCGATAGCAGTCTTTTCAACCCAGCAGGAAAAGTCGTAGCCGCCGCCGAGTTGCTCGCGCTTCCACGGGCGCAGCGGCTCCAGCGAATGCACAGTGAGCACGAGCGGGATGCCGTAGTTGAGCTTCGCGAAAATGCCGCCGAGGTGCGTATACCAAGTGTGGAGATGGACGATGTCGGCGTCCACGGCGGTGGTGTTCCAGTCGAGACACCGCTGTGCGGCGGCGAAGACGGAGTGGAGTTGCTTCGGCGCGGTGTAAGCGGACGTGTCGCAGCCGTAACCGGTAGCTTTCAGCGTAGGTAAATCGAGACGCGGCTCGCGCGGCGCGGCACCGTAGCAGCGAACTTCAACTTCGATGAGTTTCGCAAGTTCGCGCGAGAGGTAGTCCACATGGACGCCCGCGCCTCCGTAGATCGTCGGTGGATATTCGTTGGTTAAAAAGAGAGCCTTCATTTGCGCACGGGGCGTTTCGCCGGAGCGATGGCGGAAGTCGAGCGCGGACACGACGCGCTTGCCATTGTGTGTGGTCTTTCTCCAACCTGCACACTATGTCCACTTCGCCCAAACGCTTCGGTTGCCTCGGTGTCTTCATCGTCTTCCTGCTCTGCCTGAGCATTCTATTTAACGCTCTTTTCCTCATCGGCGGAGCCGTCAATGTGGTGATGGGCGAAAATACTTTTCGCGAAGTGTTGATCAAAAAATCGGCTCAGGACGTGAAGTCTAAAATAGCCGTCATTCGTCTTGATGGACTCATCACCGGCGGCGAGGGCGGCACCAATTCGCCGGTGGACGTCATCAAGACCGAATTGCGACAGGCCATCGCGGACGGCGACGTGCGCGCCATTGTGCTGGCAATTGATTCACCCGGCGGCGAAGTGACGGCGAGCGACATCATTTACAACGCGGTGAAAGAAGCGCGAAAAACCAAGCCCATAGTCGTGAGCATGGGTTCACTCGCAGCGAGCGGCGGTTACTACGTCGCGGTCGGCGGCTCACATATTTTTGCGCATGAGACGACCTTCACCGGCAGCATCGGCGTGATCATGCAGTCCATGAATTACTCGGATCTCATCGGCAAAGTCGGAGTGCAGGTGATGACTTATAAAAGCGGCAGCTTTAAAGACATGATGAGCGGTTCGCGCCCGCCGACGGAGCCGGAGAAACAATACATTCAGGGCATGGTGATGCAGACCTACGATAAATTCGTCGGCATCGTCGCCGCCGAGCGCAAACTGCCCGTGGACGAACTGCGCAACGGCGTCGCCGATGGTCGCGTCGTCTCCGGTAAAGATGCGCTCGCTGCAAAACTCGTGGATGAAATCGGAGACTTCGACGCAGCGGTGCAAAAGGCCATGCAGCTCGCCGCAGCGCCCGGCGCGGCAGTCGTCGGCTACGATACCGGCGGCGGTCTCGCTCACTATTTGCGCATGCTCGGGAAGTCCGAGGCACCGAAGAAAATCGAAATCAATCTCACCCCCGAATCCGGCATTCACCTGCAACCGGGACGCCTCTATCTGCTTCCGAGCATGCTCGCTCCGTGATCCTCGCCGCATTCCAAAAAGCCCAGCAGCTCCCTATTTCGGAGCAGCAGCTCGCTCTCATAAATCTCATCGGCGCCCTCTTTCTCGTCGCGGGCATGACGGTGTATGCACGGCTTTTTCGCCGTGTCGGCGAAAATGGCGGACGCGTGCGCACCGATCACCTCCAACTGCCCGATCTGCTCATCACCATCTTGCTCATCGCCGGCCTCACGCTGCTCGCGCTGCTGGCGTTTATTTCCATCGCAAACGGTGCCGGGGAGGCTGTGTCGCCCAAACGCGAAATGACAGTGGAAAGAATCATCTCGGGGAGCATGTTTCTTTTCATCCCCGCCGCCGGTATCTGCACGCTCTTCGCAGCGCGTAGAGTTTCACTCAAAGAAGCACTCGGCCTCGGGCGCGTGCAGGCTGGAAAAATTCCGTTCATCGCATCCGGTTTGATACTCGCGCTCTTTCCAGTGCTGCTGATTGTCAACGTGATGATGATGAAATTCTTCCCTGCGTATGCCGACCCGCAGGAACTGGTGAAGGTTTATAAAACTGCCGTTGACGAAGGACGTTTTAAAATCATCGGAGCCATTATTTTTTCAGCCACCGTGATGGCGCCGCTCGCCGAGGAATTTCTTTTTCGCGGCTACTTCTATCCCGTGCTCAAGCGACTCATCGGCCCGTTTCCATCGGCATTCTTCGTGTCCATTCTCTTCGGCGCAGTGCACGGAAACCTGCTGACGCTGCCGAGTCTCGTGCTGCTCGCATTCGCGCTCACGCTCGCCTACGAATGGAGTGGTTCGCTGCTCGTTCCAATCTTTATGCACGCGGTTTTCAACGGCTCGAATCTGCTGCTCATGTGGGCCGCCTCACGCTACGGGATTGACCTATGAAACTTTCCGCAATGGGCGAGGACGCCGTGGTTGCCGCGCTCACCCGTGCTCTTCCGTGCGGGCGCAATGTGCGCATCGGCGCCGGCGATGATTGCGCGGTGATTGGCGGGCTGCGCGACACTTGGTGGCGTTTGTTGAAAACGGATGCCGTCGTCGAGGGCGTGCATTTTTTCCGCGATGAAAAACCCGAGCGCGTCGGCTGGAAGGCGCTCTGCCGCGCCATCAGCGACATCGCCGCGATGGGCGGCAGCCCCGAGCACGCGCTCATCACGCTCGCCGTGCACCCGAAAACCAAACTCGCATGGATGCGCGGTCTTTACGCCGGACTGCGCAAAGCGGCGCGGCGTTTTGGCGTGAGTATTGTTGGTGGCGAAACCTCGCGCTCACCGGGACCGGCATTCATCAGCGTCGCGCTCACGGGACGTGTCGAAAGGACACGATGTGTCACGCGCAGCTGCGGGCGCGTGGGTGATGCGATTTATGTCACCGGTCGTCTCGGCGGATCACTCTCGGGCAAGCATCTTGATTTCATTCCCCGCCTCGCCGAAGCACGCTGGCTCGTTGAACACCTCAAAGTGCGCGCGATGATGGATGTGAGCGACGGCCTCGCCGCCGACCTCCCCCGTCTCGCCCGCGCCAGTAAATGTTCCTACACGCTCGATAAAAAGCGCATCCCACTCACACGCGGTTGCACCACGGAGCAAGCTCTCGCCGACGGCGAAGACTTCGAGTTGCTCTTCGCCATCGCGCCTCGAGACTGCGCTAAACTCGAAACCGCATGGAAGAAAAAGTTCCCGAAACTTCCGCTCTCCCGTATCGGCGCACTCATCCGAAATTCGTCATCCGTCATCCTTCATTCCAAACATGGCCACGACCACTTCGCATAGTGCAGCAGAGACTTTCGCGATGGGCGAAAAGCTCGCCGCTTCGTTGCGCGCTGGCGATGTGTTGGCGCTCGACGGCGATCTCGGTGCCGGAAAAACACATTTCATCAAAGGCATCGCCGCTGGACTCGGACACACGGGTGATGTGACAAGCCCGACCTTTACCCTCGTCCACGAATACACAGGCGGACGTCTCCCGCTTTACCACTTTGATTTCTACCGTCTGGAAAAGGACGACGACGCGCTGCGCATCGGCCTCGACGACTACCTCGCCGCTGGAGGAGTTGTCGCAATCGAGTGGGCCGGAAAATTTCCCGCTCTGCTGCCGAAAGTGACACGCTGGTTCCAATTTCGCGCGGGCGACGGAGACACGCGGGATATTTCCGAGGCATGATCACGCTCGCGCTCGATACTTCCACCAATCGCGGTTCTGTCACCGTCCTCGACGATGACCGCATCTTGCTCGACGAGATTTTTAGCGCAGAACGCAGCCATACGAGCACGCTGTTTCCCATTTTGGAAAAAGCCCGCGCCCTCGCGCCGCGCGTGGACGTGATCGCGGTCGGACTCGGCCCCGGCAGCTATGCGGGTGTGCGAATCGCCATTGCCGCCGCGCTCGGCATGAGCATGAGCAACGGCGCGCGTCTCGTCGGCATTGCGAGCGTCGCCGCGCTGGAAACGGACGCACCGAGCTATATCGCGATCGGCGATGCGCGGCGGGAGACATTCTATTTCACCCGTGTGGAAAACGGCGTATGCGTCGAAGGCCCGCTCCTGCTTTCGGAGGATTTATTGCGCGTCCGGCTCACAGAGTTTCCTGAGCAGCCGATCTTTTCGCCAGAGCCACTCTCACTATTTCCGCAGGCAAAAATCGCGCTCCCGATCTCGCTCACACTCGCTCGATTGGCAGCGGCCGGGCGCGGCATTATCGCTCGCGACGACTTGGAACCACTTTATCTTCGCGAGCCGCATATCACTCTGCCGCGCGCCAAGACATAGTTCATCGAGGGCAAGCCGCGTCTTGTCGCGCGGCGCGCTTCGGGACAACTTCAGCCATGCCTACGAATCTCGACCTCGCAAATCTCCGCCGCGATTACCGCCAGCACGGCTTGCTGGAAAGCGATCTTGATGCCGATCCAGTCGCGCAATTTGGCAAATGGCTCGCAGAAGCCGTGGAGCACGAACTCATGGAGCCAAACGCGATGACGCTCTCTACAGTGGACGCCGAAGGCCAACCATGGTCTCGCACGGTTTTGCTAAAAGCGTGCGATACCCGTGGCTTCATCTTTTTCACCAACTACGAAGGGGCAAAAGCCCGCCAGCTCGCGAACAACCCGCGTTGCGCGCTCACGTTTTGGTGGGCGCCGCATGAGCGGCAGGTGAATGTGACCGGCCACGTCGAGCGCATCCCGCGCGCCGAGACGGAGGCATATTTCGCCACGCGTCCGGCTGGCAGTCGGATCGGCGCATGGGCGTCGAAACAAAGCGAAATCATCGCCGGACGCGAGCCGCTGGAACGGGCATTTGAGGATATGCGCGCGCGCCTCGGGGAAAACCCGCCAGCCCCGGAACACTGGGGTGGCTACGTCGTCGTGCCTGCTACCATCGAGTTCTGGCAGGGGCGCGCCAGTCGGTTGCACGACCGCCTGCGCTATTGCAGGGACGGCGCTAAATGGCGGATCGAGCGCCTTTCGCCGTAGGTTGTTAGCCCAAAAGTCAGTTATTTTCTCTGGTTGTCATCAGGCACGAACTAGGCTAGAAGAAAATCAATGCGTCCCACCTACCCCATCGTTATATCCGTGCTCACGGGCCTTTCGCTCACCTTGGGCGGGGTGACTTTTTGGGTCGAGGCAAACAAACCCACGGCCAGGAAAATTGCCGCATTCTCCCTCACGCACTCCCTCGAAAACAGCACGCCGGAGAAGCGCAAAGAGATCGTGGAGGCCATCGCCGTAAAGGTAAACGGATTGGAAGAAAACGAACGCTGCGAGCTACGCGAGGGGAAGCAGTTGGAACCGTTCTGGCTGGCCATGACTCCTGAAGAAAGGTCGCATTACCTCGAACTCATCCTGCCGACCGACTTTAAGCGGATGATAGAAAATTTCAACATGATGCACCCGCTCAAGCGCCGGGAAATGGTGGAGAAGGCGGTGAAGGATCTGCGCGAACGAGGTGGCGAAAAAATGCCGCCGGAACTGACGCCAGCGCAGAGACGCAAAGTCGTGAACGAAGGCCTGCGGGCCTATTTCACAGAAGCCACTATCGAGGCCAAGATGGACGCCCTCCCCTTTATCGAGGAGTTGGAAAAATCCGTCCAATGGAGTCGGTGAGTGACAAGACGGGCAGTCGCCAGCTTCACGCCTTCACACTTGTCGAACTCGCCGCTGTATTGGCGATCGTAGCTGCTCTGGCGGCCCTCAGCTTCCCGGTTTGGCGGCACTTTCAGCGCACTGCACAAGCATCAGCCTGCATGCAAAACCTCCGCCAGATCGGCGGCGGACTCGTAAAGTATCTCGGAGAGCACGATACCGCATTTCCCACGCTCGTCATGGCACGCCGCGACAAGTTGGAGAAAAGCGAAGCGCTGGACACCGTGCTGGCCTCCTATTTGCCAGACCCCCGTGCTTTTGCCTGTCCAAGCGACAGCAAGGGCCTCGCTGCAAGCACAGGCACCAGTTACCTCTGGAATACCAAACTCAACGGACAGCGACTCGCCGGCCTCAGCGTGAACTATATGAAAATGGACACGCTCGACTCACCGAGCCGCATCATGGTCCTTGCGGACAAAGAAGGCTTTCACCCCAATCTCACCCACAAGATCAACGTCCTATACGCCGACGGTCACGCCTCGCAGGAACTCACTTTTGTGAGCGACAGCGACGAATGACGGGAGCGTCTGCATCGTGCAGTGGATTTTGATGGCTGCTGGCACGGTTGTTTTTAGGAAAAATGTGCTTCGTTAATGTGAATGATCTAGGCGCGAAACCCACCCCACTACGGCTGCGGGCCTGCGGTGAATTCCCCCATGCTGATGTCGCCACTTGCAGCTACGAGCACGGGTGCCTTGAACTTGTTGTAGCCCGTCACCGCCGTGCTTTGCACCGTGCCTGCCGCAGTCACCGAACCACTCGTTTCCGTATTCCCATTCCACCGCACGACGAAGGCATTGCGGCGAATGGACGTGGAGGGATCGCCAGCGGTGACTTCGTAGCCGTTGCCCACGATGAGAAGCGCGTCGCTGTCACTGCGGGTCACCCCGTTGGCGTCGGTGAGCGGCACATTGTAGCTGCCGACCACAAACTGACTCAATCCATTTGCCCGTGTTCCGATGCCCATCGCCGTCGCGTTGGCGCTGTTGGCCTCCGTTTCCCAGCCCACCGCGAGACTACCAACGGCTGTCGCCTTGCTGCGAACACCCATCGCCATCGAATAATTCCCGCTCGCCAGTGTGGAACCACCGGCGGCAAACGAACCATCTCCTCCCGCCTCAGTTCCCGTTCCCACTGCAGTTGCACCCCATTTCATCGCCTTGGTCTGGTAGCCCATCGCGGTGGAATATGAGCCATGCGCCAGTGTCAACGCACCCATCGCCGTGGATGCGCCGCCGTCGGCCACGGTCTGGTTGCCGATGGCGACCGAGGTGATGCCGCTGGCCCGTGTCGCCCAGCCGATGGCGGTGGAAGCGAATCCAGTCGCAATGTTATCCGCTCCTGCGGCAACGGAGCCCACCCCTTTTGCCTCACTCCTCAAACCCAACCCTACCGCACCTTCGGCTGTCCAACCCACGTAGGCGTCTTCTCCGAGCGCCACGCCGCCCTTGCTGCGCACAATGGCGCGAAGACCTATGGCCGTTGTTCCCTCTGCTGTTGCAAGTGAGCCGGAGCCGATGGCCGTGCTCCCGCTTCCTTCCGAGTGGGCATTCAGGCCGAGCGCCACCGCACTGTTCCCGCTCGCCGACGACCCGCTGCCATACACCAGCACCGTGGAATTGGGCCGCAGGTAGCGGCTGTCATATCTTTGATCGAGGGCTGTTTGCGAAAGCACTGGCTGCCCTTCCAAGGTCAGGCTGTCCGCTGTGATGCCTTGTGCCGTGAAGTCTCCTTGGAGATTTAATGTAACATTCCCGTAGGTGCCCCAATTCAGGCTCATGAGCATATTGTCCCAGTTATAGTTATCGTCCCGGAACCATGCTGCGTAGCCTCCGTAAGTCCCGGAGCCAAGCACTGTGGTGTGGGTTGCCGTCCCTTGGTCATCAAAAATACCCAGCGCAAAGGTAGGCACACCACTCACGCCTCCCAGCGTGAGCACTGCCGAGTCGTTGCTGTTCCCTTCAACGGTAAGATTGCCAGTGACATTGGAATCACCGGCAAGTGTCCCGGCGAAGACCGGGGCGACGGCGAGGGCCAGAAGTGCGATGGTGGTGGTGGTGGTGAGGATGCTTGTTTTCATGGGTGTGATTTTGTTTGGGTGGTTTGGGTTTTCGTTTTCTGATTTTGAGTTTCGGATTTGAGGTCAATGTGGCTTGCTAGTTTTGCGTTTCAAAATCAATGCGACAGATGCCAGCAGGGCGGCGATTCCTGCAAACCATGGCCAGACACGCGGCTTGTCTTCAGCGGGTGTAGCAACGATTTGCGGCACTTGTTTCGTTTCGTGTGTGTTTGGCTTTGCGAGCAACAGTAATGGATCAGGAAAATTGGTTTTTTCCGCAGGGGCGTCCGCCTTCCATTCTGGCAATATTGGGCCGGGTTTGACCTTGGAATATTCTCCAGTTCGGAATGCGGCTCGATTCTCCCTCCACCATTCCCTCATCAACTCCATCCGCACGACACTCATCTTTCCTACCTCGTCAGGCGAAAACACCTCTGGCACTGTTTCAGCCCACTTTTTCAACTCATCGCTAAACTCAGGTGCAAGAAGAATAGTCGAGCGCACAATAACCCATGCCGAAGCTGAACTACCTAGAATGAGAACGTCATCGCCATCCAGCGTGTTTGCGAAAAAATCGGCCTTACCATGATTCGTGTTCCCGCCCAGCAACGCTATCCGGCGGAGGAAATAAACGCTCTGCTCACGCGGTTGCCGGCGATTCAGGGGTGAATGAGGCTGGGTTTTAGAGAGGGGTATGTTTAACGCATTTCAGTGCGAAAGGCTCATCAATGCAGCAATTGTTACGGTTTTGAACCGAGGATGTTTCCATGACGTAAAATAAGTTATTCACAATTACTTCACCGTTGATTCGCGCCGCACTTCCTCCCTTTTAGCGCACATGCACCAAACGCATTTTCGCACTGGCTGGATTTCTGACGTTCATCTCGGCACACGAGGCGCGCAGGCTGAAGCGCTGCTCGATTTCCTGCGAGAGCGGGAATTTGAAACCCTCTACATCGTCGGCGACCTCATTGATGTCTGGAGCCTCCGCCGTGGTCTTTACTGGCCTCAGGCGCATAACGACGTCATCCAAAAGCTCCTCCGCATCGCCCGCAAAGGCACGCGTCTTATTTACATCCCGGGGAATCACGACGAGTTCGTCTCCTCGTATCACCACGATTTCGGCAACATCACCATCCAGCCCCGCGCCATTCACACCACCGCCGACGGTCGCCGCTTGCTCGTCATCCACGGCCATGAACTCGATACCGTCGTCCAAGGCGCGCAGTGGCTCGCCCATATCGGGGATGTCGGCTATCAGCTTTTGCTGAAGCTGAATGCGCCCATCAATTTCATCCGTCGCCGCCTTGGCCTCGGTTACTGGTCGCTCAGCGCTTACGCGAAACGGAAAGTCAAAAGCGCAGTCAATTACGTCGGCAAATTCGAGGAGGGCATCGTGCGTTTTGCAGATGATGCGAAAGTCCAAGGGGTTGTTTGCGGGCACATCCACGTTCCCGTGATCCGCGATATTGATTCGACCACTTATTACAACTGCGGCGACTGGGTCGAGAGCTGCTCGGCGCTGGTCGAGCACTCAAACGGTCAAATCGAACTCCTCACCAATCAGCACACGCCTGCTCGGATCATCCCGCTCCCGCCCGTCTCATCGTTTGAGGAATTCGAGGAAGTCGGCCGTCGCATGGCTAGCCAGTAGGTGTTTTTCGGTCAGCGAGGAAGGCGTGGATTTATTTTCTAACGCCGGGCCTAATTCCTTTGTCGAACTTCCCGTTTACAGACGCGGGACTCTGCCTACCGTGCTTTTTGCCGGGCGAGAGTTCGGCCCAGAATATGACCTATCAGTCCTCGCAAAAACGACCCGCCTCCATCGAGGTTCTGGAACCACGTTTTGTGCTTTCGGCGACGCCGCTTTCGGTCATACGGGCGCTCGATTTGCCGGATGGCACGCCTATTTCGCTCGATGGTGACTCTGCGGAATTTGCCACACTGACTCTTGGCGCTACGGGCCAACTGCTCGGCTTTCCCAGCGGCGGCGACGGCGATTTCCTCATCCTCAGCACCGGTATCGCGTCGCATGTGACGAGCATCGGCAACACCTCCAGCAATCAAGGCACAGACCTCGGCGCTCCGGGCGAGGCTGACGACACGGCGGCGGTTTCTTTCACCCTGCCAGTGCCCGTTGGCGGCGAGCAGAGGCTCAAGATTGATTTCATGTTTCTCACGGAGGAATACCCCGAGTTCCTCAATGCTGGTTTCAACGACACGTTCGTCATCAACATCAACGGCACGAACTACGCGAAGGACGAAAACGGAAACCTCATCACGGTGGACAACGCCTACTTTACCGGCGAGCCAGCGCCCGGGACGTTCTTTGACGGCCGCACGAACAAGCTCACGCTGACCTATGTCGTGCCGGACGGTGTCACGTCGCTCAACATCGAGATGCGCATCAGCGATGTGGGCGACGGCGTGCTCGATTCCGCAGTGCTCGTGGACAACGTGCGCTTCGAAACACCACAGATCGTCTATCTCGATTTCGACGGAGCCACGTTAGTGAATCACTTCGGCCCCGGCATCACCGGAACGCTGCCTGCATTCACCGCTGCTGACATTGGGTCGTCGGACACTGTCGAAAATCTTGTCGCAGCACTCGTCGCTAAATTGCAGTCGAAGTATTCGCTTTACGATGTGCAATTCACGACCTCTCAGCCCGCAGGCGGCGACTTCACCACGCTCTATGTCGGCGGCGATAACGGCATATTGCTCGATATTTCAGGCGCGAATCCGCTGCTCAAAAAGGGATTTTCAGGCACGAGCATCCCGCTCCGTGATTTGTTCGGCCTGGGTGCGGATTCGTTGCTCGGACTCGCAGGATCGCCGGACGTTGGAAATCTCGACCGCAACGATCTCGCGGTGATTTTCTCCGGCGAGTTCGACAATTTCTTTTCTAACATCACCCCCGAGGAAAGGCTGGATCAGCTCGCCATCACACTCGCGCATGAACTCGGCCACAATCTCGGCCTCCGCCATCTGGGCGATGCCGCCACGGGCGACATCATGAAGCACACCGCGCCACGCGATTCCGGCGCAGTCTTTGGTAACACCCTCATCGCCCTCGATGAGCAATGGTCCGACGGGGCGACTGTGCAAAACGACAGCGCCTATCTCAGTTCCATCCTCGGAAAAAGCAGCGGCACCGGCCTCTCCCAAACACTTGTCGCCAGCACCGGCTACTTCGCACCGAAAGTGCCGCACACGCTCTACGACGTCACGCTTTCCATCGGCAGCAGCGAACTCGGAAGCGTGCCGCTGCTTTTCCATTTCGACAAACTCGACGGCACGCAAAACATCCCCCTGCCCATACTTTCCTCAAGCGCAGTATTCTCGCTCAGCGCTGCGTCCAAACTTGGTGGAGCAGTTGATGTTTTCAGCGGCCCAATCAGCGCCGGGCAACTCAGCGCGTCCAATTCGGAGGCGCCGCTTTTCGATGCCAGCGGGAATCTGCGCAGCATCCCGCTCGCGCGTGACGTTTCCGGCCATTTCACCAGCTATGGATTGATGCCGCTGATTGCTAATGACCTCGGCGACGTTTCGCTGATACCCGGCAAAGTAAAAACATTCACGGACTCGGACGGCGACAAATACACCGTGCGTCTCACCGGCCCCGGCCTCATTGGTTTCGTGCTCGACGATCCGGACCACAACGGACGTGGCGGACTCACACGCATCTCGCTCGATGACACGAATAGCGAGACGAGCACTCTTTCCGTCACGGTTCTGCGTGGTGCGCATGGCGATGGCCGGGTGGACCTCGGTGCGATTACCGGCGCGCTCGGCGCGGGACTGAAATCGCTCGTTGCGCCGGCTGCGAATATCATCGGCGGCGGCGTGGTCTTCAGCGGGATTCTCGGCTCGGTGACCGTTAGAGATCTTATGGATGGTGCGGATTTGCTCAGTGGCACTGGCGAAGGCGTGAAAACGACAGTGCGCGTCCACAACATCGGCGACGGTTCCGACATTTCCATCGGCACCGGGCTTTCGTTGTTCAAAGCAGCGCGCTTTGGGAACTCCACGCTCGCCACACCTTCGCTCGACAGTCTGCTTGTCTCCGGAGAATTCGCCGCGCAACTCAACATCGCTGGATTACTCACGGCATTCAGTTCGGGCGATGTGCTCGGCACCGCGCACGTCACCGCCGGGGGTGCGTATTTTGCGCCGACTTCACTCGCGATGCGCGTGGTGAATGACGGTGCCACTTTCGCTGTCGCCAGCGCCATTACCACGTTGAAGGCCACGCGTATCGGCGACGCTGTATTCAGCGCGCAGCGTTTTGACAAAGTCACGGTTGCCGGCGATGTGGGGGGCGACTTCACGGCCGAGGACAGGATTATTTCCTTCACCGCGCGCGATCTGCTCGGCACCGCAAGCATCTTCGCAGAGGGCGCGGCAACGGACAGCGCTGCGCTCACTTTCCACGAGGTGAAATCCGGCGCGGACATCAATATCGGCAGCAGCATCACACTTTTTAAAGCGGCAAAAGTGGGGGCTGCCACGTTGCACGCGGCAGCCATCGCTTCACTCAGAATCACGGGTGATGCGCGCATCGGCATCGCGGGTGATTTCGAAGCCAGCCTCATGCTCAGCGGCGGCGACGCCTCATTTAATAACGCGCTCACCAGCGCCTACATCGCGGGTGGCGTTCACGGCGCGAAAATCATCAGCGATTATATCGGCGGCTTCAGCGCTCGCACCATTTCCGACAGCAGTATCTTCGTCGGCTACACGCCAGCCGACGCGATGAATCCGCTCGATGGCGGCGTGTTTTTTGATGGCAGTAAAATTGGCACCTTTGCGGTCCGCTCGGCACAAGTTGGTTTCAGCAACACATTCATCGCTGCCAAGACAATCGGCACCATTAGCGTCGCGAGCTTGGTGAGCGACAATGGCGGAACATCATTCGGCTTTCTCACCGATACCATGCCCACGAAAGTCGTCATCCCAGGCTTCATCTATCTCAAGACCGGCCCCGCCGATCAGTCGCTCGGCGATTTCCACGTGAAAGTCGTGTAGCCCTTTTGGCTACTCCGCTTTGATCAGACGCGGGTCGTCTTTCTCGACGCCATTGTTCCAATACTTGTTCATCTCCTCCGGCGTCGGCGTCTTCAGCGGACGAACCACGCGGAAGCCGAGGAACTGTGCATCCGTGTGCCAGAAATAGCTCTTCGGGAGCTGCGGATCCTGGCGCTTCCATTCCTTCGCGCTCGCACGGCGCACGGCGATGCGCATACCCGCCGCATCCTCATCGTCCCACGAGCCACCGCGTGCAGTGTGAGGGTAGGGGAGCGTCGCTTTATTCCACGGATTCGCAGCAGGCATTTTTGCATAATAGCCAGCGTCGTATTGATCGAGCGTCCACTCGCACACATTGCCGAGGATGTCGTGGAGGCCCCACGGATTCGCCTTCTTCTTGCCGACTTTCTTATACTGGAAATCGCTGTTCTTTCCCCACCAGCAATACTCGCTGATCTTTGATGCCTCATCGCCCCAGAAATACGCCGTCGTCGTTCCCGCGCGTGCGGCATATTCCCACTCCGCCTCGGTTGGCAGGCGGTAAAAATGTCCCGTCTTCGCGCTGAGCCACTGGCAGTATTTATTTGCCGCGTGCTGCGTCATCGAGATCGCCGGATAGCCATCGGTGCCCATGCCGAAGCTCATGTCCACATACGGCTGCGTCGGATGCGTCACCGAGTCGGCGGCTTTATTCAGAGCCTCCTGCTCGGGCGTGAAAGTCTTCTTCGCGCGGTTGTCCTTCTCGTCTTTGTGATACATGAACAGCCGGTATTCGTCCCAGGTCACCTCGCATTTCTCCATCCAGAATGGTTCCACACTCACTTCCTTCTGCGGCCCCTCGTCGTCCTTGCGACCCTTCTCGCTATCTGGCGATCCCATCTTAAATTTTCCGCCGGGAATCGGCAACATGTCGAACGTCACATCCGTGCCCGTGATAGTCGCAGTGTAGGGCTTCATGTCCGCCTCGGCCTTCTCTTTGCTCGTTTTCAGGATTTGTGCATGAATTTCCGCAGCCAGCTCCGGTGTATCGCCGGGGTAACGTTTCACTTCCCTTTTTCGGGCTAAAAGCGTCACGCCATCCGGCCACTTTGCGCCTTCAGTGATCCATGCTTTAAGGATTTCTGTTTCCGCTTTTGTAAGACGCGTGCTCGAACCCTTTTTGATCTCATCCAACGGCGGCATCAGCTTCTCGTCGTCGTCTGGAAGGAGCGTCGTCTTGTAAAGTTTGCTCTTCTCCGCATCGCCGGGGACCACCGTCTTTCCGCGAACCGCCTTCGCCTTCGTATCCAGTTCCACGCTCGTGTCGCCTTTCTTCACAGCCGTGGCCTCTGGGTTATGGCAGCGCACACAGTTGTATTCGAGAATTGGCTGCACATCCTTCACAAAATCCACGGCAGCGCTGGCGCTGATGGGAATAAGGATGGACGCGGCGAGAATGGCGGTCTTGTTCATGGAATGATTTGGTTCAGCGGAATGAGGACGTGCGTTTTCCAGTTGAGTGCTGCGCCCGTCAAGCACTGCGACAATCGCGTTGACGCCCGCCCTCTTAGCGGGAATCCACTTCGCGTGCCCGAAACGCTCTCCATCCACTACGTCTGCCAGCGCTGCACGAACTGCTGCCGCTGGCCCGGTGTCGTAAAAGTGGAGCCCGACGAAATCGCCTCCATCGCCGCTCACGTCGGCATGGGCGAGGACGAATTCATCCAGCGTCACACCCGTATCCGCCCCGACCGCCGAGGACTTTCCCTTTTGGAAAAAGAAGACGCCTCGTGCGAATGGCTCGAAGGCAGCGACTGCAAACTCCAAACCGTTAAACCCCGCCAATGCCGCGCCTTCCCTAACGACTGGAACTTCCCCGGCTGGCGGGAAAAATGCGAAGCCGTGCCGACGTTAGTAAGGGCTGTTTAGTTTTCTGTCGGAGTAAAAGCCTTCACGATGATCACCTCGCTGTCGGCTTTAAGCGGGGCGGGTTGTGGCTTTTGATCTGTGGTGATGGGTGCGATGGAGAGGATGGCGGCGGAGTCTTTGGGCATGTCGTAGAGGAAGTCTTCGCCGTAGCGGAATGTGCCACGGTCAGTTCCAGCGTTCGGGTGGACTTCGGTGATTTGGTAGATGGCGGCGCGGTCTTCTTTTAGGCCGATCCAGCGGTTGAGCGGGATGGATGCGCGGATGATTTTTTCGGGCGCGACCTTTTTGTCGAAGCCGCCGGGGAAGAGGAACAGAAGGCCGCGATCGCCGAGGATGTGTGCGCTGCCATCAACGGGCGAGTAGCCGGGGCACTCGAAGAGGTCGCGCTTCACTTTCAAGTAGGCGAAGTTCGTTGTCGCCCATGCGCGCCATTTTTTTAGAAAGTCCTGATTTTCCGCGAGGGCGAGGGCTTTGTAGCCGGGGCCGATCTGGCAATAGGCTGTGGTGCTGATGGTGGTGAGGACGTTGAATTGGAAGGTTCGCGAGTTGTCGCCGAAGAGTGCGGCGTAGTTTTTGTAAACAGGGCGGAAGCGGTCGTTCTGGTTGTGCCACGTTTGCAGGCGATTCATGTCCGCGCCGTTGCTCTCGTAATAACCGGCGTCGGAGTTCAAGTATGGCAGCGCCCACGGCCCACCACGCGCAAGGCCGCAGTATTGCTCGAGGCACATCTGCGGATGTCGCCGCCGGATTTCGGCGAGGAAGTTTTGGATATTCTTCCACTCGCGGTAATAGCCGTCGCCCGGCAGATGGCCGTGATTTTTTGCAAAGCAAGGATCAACTCCCACACCCTTCGGGCCGGGGCGGTAAAGCGGCACCTCCCAATAATTCATCCAGCGTCCATCCCAGCCCCACCAGCGCGGCTGGTATTTGGTGAAGACGGCTTCGTGCGTCGCGAGTAGATACTTCATGTAGTCGTCGCACGCGGCGCAGGAGATTTTTCGGCCAAAAATATACACGTTCGGTTTGCCAGCTTCATCCAACGAGGCCCACTCAGGTTTTTGATCGAGCCAGATCCCCGGCAGGCTGAAGCTGCTCACGTGGACGCCATTTTTTCGCGCGTGCTCAATGAATTCCTCCATGACCGGCGGCGCGCGGAAGTCATCGGTGAATTCGCCGGGTTTGAATTGATCGAGGAAAACATTGTGCGGCGAATGAAGCCCGAATGCCGGGCCGGCCTCGCCGGGCAGCCCTGCGATTCCTTTGTCCGCAGGGAAGCCCAGCGGTTCGGCGCGCATTTGCGATAGATACGGTTCCGCCGTCGGATGATTGCCGCGCCCATACCACGTGTGCGCGGTCATGATGTCGTGGACGCCCGTAGCTTTGAGCCGGTCTATGATTTCTGGCTTCGGCTCGAAAAGACTCGCCCACCAGCCATTTTGCCAGACCCAGTATCCGTCCTCCGGCAGCGGCTGATCGGGCAGCACCGTGCGCATGAAATCCTGCATCGCCCAGACCTCGCCCCAATCGAGCACCTCCGGCTCCACAGCTTCGTCGGGAATTTTTTTGTTTTTGAAATGCTGAAAAAGCCCGGTGTCCTTTTTGAAATCCATGAGCGTCGTTGTGCGACGACCGGGATACGGCCCGTGCGAATAGCGCGAGATGCCTTCCTTGCGATACACGCCGAGGAAATATTTTTCGCTCGTGTTCACCTCGCCCGCGACTGCCGGGTAGTTCGGTTTGTAGCCGATTCGGAAACCGTCCTTGCTGCGCAATTCATGCTCCCACCACGGGTATTCCAGCCCGGCGAAGCAGCCGCCATTTTCACCGCGCAGGAAGAAATTGATCGGGCAGTGCCAGATCGTCTGGTCGTCGTGAAAATGAATGGCTGAGAACGGTGATGTCGCCGTCACATCTTCCAGCACGACCTCTTTCAAAAAATACGGCTTACCATCGGTGGATTGGATCACGAGCCACTTTTCGATGAAGCGATCATCGGGTCTGAGCCGGTAGTGCAAAGCGACTTCCAAACCGTCTCCCGCGAATTTCAATTGCACCTCGTCACCGCCTTCCTTCACCGCCAGCGCCTTCTCCGAGCGCACAGCACCCGCGTCAGTAGCGACCACGAAGCCGACCCCCAGCATTTGATAAGTCACTGCCTGCCCCTTGTCGCGAATCGTGCGAACGCCGCCGCTCTCGCGATCAATCTCGACCGCTACGTGTGCATTTTCGAGCCGGAGCACTCCCGCACCGCAAGCGGTGAATCCACAAAAGAGAGCAACTCCAATTTTCCAAATCCACCGCAAAGCACCCATGATGCAAAAATTTCAAGATCCCCTGCGACTACGCCGATAGCGCAGACGCGGTGATCGTCATTTGGCCCTGGCTTGGATCGCCGGCCATTGTTTGAGAAATGTTTCGGCCATGATTGCGTGGCCGGTGCCGTTGGGATGGATTGCATCACCGCCATGAGTCTCTTTGATTCTGGCGAGCATCGGCGTCCGGATATCCACCACGCTCACCCCGTCCTTGCCATCCAGCGTGAGCAGCCATTTGGAATACCGCGCGAGCACCTGATCGTAATACGGATAAGCAGTGCGGTAGCCGAATTTCTTTGGATCCTTCTCCGCCTCGATGTCCGCCTCCGCATTTGCCTTCGCATAAAATGCCTCCTTGCCCGCATCATCCAGACCCTCTGGCAATGCCGGACCCGCCGATGCAAACGGCGGCGGCGTGAACAGAATCAAGCGCGCTCCCACGGCGTTCACTTTTTTGATCAACGACTGGACGCCCTCTTGATAGGCAGCAAAACGCTTTTCGTTGAAAGGATGGTAGATGCCATCATTGATGCCATAGCACGCGATGACCCACGTGGGTTTTTCCGCAAGCACCTGGCCGACCCAGTTGTGCGCACACGGCCGACGACCGGGATGATAGGCTTCGCTCAAGTTCGAGAGCGTCTCGCTCATGTGCCCGAAATTGTGGATCTGCGGCGGATTCGTGGGGTTCTGTTTAATTAGCGAATCCTTGATGATCCGGACGTATCCACCCGCCTTCGTGATGCTGTCGCCCAAAAAGAAAAACATCTGCGGCGCTGCCTGTGGAGCGGGGTTCGGCGCGGCAGGCTTCGGCTCTTCAGCCAAGATAGAGCCAAAAAAACCGAGAACGATGGTGATGACGAGGAGTGGAAATTTCATGAGATAATCTTTGATGCAGAACCTAGTCGCGAGACTCCACGAGAGAAGAAAATTGTCGAGATGTTCAAGAGATCGAACCCCCGTCTTATGCAGACAGGCCATCATCGCGCAAAATCGAGCGCGCCCGCTCGCCTCGGAAGCGGAAACGTTCGCAAAAGCCCCCAAGCCCCACCTCGCCACCAAATGTAACACTCAAAACAACTATCTAATTTTAACTTTTTTCACGCTCCACCTTGACACCTTTTATAGGGGTTAGCGGTTCCCTAACTGGGCGTAATGGCCGTGATGGAACGCGCCACTGTCGGTTTCAGTGAACTCGTTTTCACCGAAGCGCGCATGCCCTTTTGGAGCTTGCCGATTTGGACTTGTTGGCCATTCACAAAAATGAGCGTGCTTCCGTCGGTTTGGTAGGTCTTTGATCCCACGGTGATCGAATTGCCGGAAACACTGGAGATGGCCGGGCGCGCGCTGCCGTCTATGTCCTTGCCCTTCAAGTAAGTCACCATCGGGCCGCCGCCGATGGTGATTCCGCCGGAGCGTGGGCAGTTTCCGTTGGGGCATCCGGCCGGGGCGGTATGTGCTGTGAAAAGGGAGATGATGGCGATTGGAAGGAGGAACGTGGCCAGCTTGTTGTTCATGGTTCCGTCTTTATACCGCATTAAATTGGGGGGCAATCCCTTCTTAAGGAATCGCTGATTTCATGGAAATAAGCGCCTCAACGATTAGCGAAAATCAGCGCAGATTAGCGTTTCGAAAGCGCATCGTAGAATCAATCTGCGTTTTCCGATTTATTCCTCCACTCTCGCGCCGGTGTAGATGGCGGGGTCGAGGCGGTTGAGGGGGCGTTTCGCGGTCCAGCAGATGCCGCGGTAGGCGAGGACGCGGAAGAGGGGATCGTCGTGCGTCCATGTGAAGTGGCAGGGGATGCAGACGAAGATGCGTCCGTCGCCGCGTTCGACGGTCCAGACTTGTGGTTGCGCGGCGCCGTCGGCGTCCATGGCGGCGATGGTTGTGGTGCCTTCGCCTTCGCCGAAAAGTTTCCAGTAAGGTTCTTCGGGGCGGATGTCGGACTCGGGGAAACCCTTCGTGATTTCGTGCGGGCTGTATTTCAAATTTACGTCACCGCGCAGCCATTTGTTGCCCGTCCATGCGCGGCCGATGCGGTCGGCGAGCGCCTTTGGCTCGGTGTTTCCATTCATGGAGAAATGCAGAAAGACGAGTCCGCCGCCGCGCGCGAGAAATGCGTCCACGTCGGGGGCTTTTGTGGCGTCCCACACGGGGTTGTTGTGAAAAAATGCGATGACGTCCGCTTTTTTGAACTGCTCCGCGGTCGGCCATTTATCGGCGGGCTCGGTGGTGACGCCGGGGACTTCGGCTAGGATTTTTGTCCAGCGTGCGCGCCACACGGGGTAGTCGTGAAAGCCGACGCCGTTGTGCCCCGCATCTTTTTCCGCCGCGCAGAGGACGATGTGGATCGGGCGTTTCTTTTCCTCGTCGGTCATCGGTTTCACGGCGGCGAGCACGGTCTCAACTTCTTTTTTCGGGCGTGGCGCGGGCATTTTGATTCCCTGCACGTTGGCGGGACTGGGCCACGGCTTGGTGATATCCACAATCGGCGCGGGCGGCGGGGCGGGGGAGGCGGGAGGTTCCTGCGCAGGCGCGATGGCTAGGGTGCAGGCGAGTGCTGCGAAGATGGCGTATTTGTTCATGGTGTGGTTGTGGTGGTTTTCGTCGTGGGGAGACAGGCTGATTTACTTTTTCCGATTGTTGAAATTCACCCAGTTCAGATCGATAGCGCCGCCCTTTTGCGGGGCTTTGGCGTGAGCGATGAAGAATAGATCGTTCACGCCTCCGGGGTTATTGATGGGGATGGTGACTTCACGAAAATCGTTTGCCGTTTCGAGCAGTTCGGTTTTCGCGACGAGCGTGCCCTGCGGCGAACCGGCGCGCACTTCGAGCGAAACTGCGGCGAGCGGCGTGAGGTGGAGAGTGAGGCTTTCGATGCCGGCGAGGTTGACGGCGGAGAATTTCAACCAGCCGTCGTTCGTCAGGCGCGCGACGAGGCCGTGGTTGCCCTCCATGAAGTCCACGATTTCCACGCCCTGCGATGCGTCGTTCATGGCGGCTTTGCGTTTGCGCGCGTGCAGGACGTGCTCGGCCACTCCACGCAGCGGAGGCACTCCGGCAGCGCCATTGTCGTTGTAGGATGCCGTGATGACGAATACTCCGCCGTCCTGACGCTCCCCGCCGACGGTCGTCCTGAGCGATCCGCTCAAACCCGTCACCGCTTTCGCCTCGGGCGAGTGCGCGAGGTCGAGAATCCAGTCCACCATGAGCTGTGTCTCGGCGAGCGTGTGCTGGGGGTGGGGCGGCATGGGAATTTGCTGTCCCCACACGCCCACGCCGCCGGAGATGATTTTTGCAGCGAGCTTCGCGGGGGCGGTTGCATCGCCGGCGTATTTTTTGGCGACATCCAGATATGCGGGCCCCGCAGATTTTTCGCGGATGGTGTGGCACGCGAAGCATGTCGTGCGCTGCATCAGCGCGAGGCCTGGATGGACGGCATCGCCGCTGCGCGCCGAACGATACGCGCCCTGCACGACGACGCGCTTCGGATCGATTTTGCCTTCATCGCTTGTGTCGTCCTCGGCGTCGCTGACGCGCACTTTGAAATCAATCACATCCTTCGCATCGAAAAACACGCCATTCGGCGGCGCGAGAATCTCCACCGCCGGCATCGCATTTCCCACGGTGATGACCGTGCGCGTTTCGCTCACCGCGCCTGCGGCATCCGTCACCTTCAGCGAAACGGTGTGCTGCCCCGGCTCGGTGAAAGTGAAACGCGGCGTAACTTCAGAGGACGTTTTGCCAGCGCCGAAATCCCACGCAAACTTGAGTGCATCCCCATCGGTATCGTGGGAGCCCGACGCGTCGAAGCGCACTTCGAGTGGTTGTTTGCCAGCGAGCGGCGAGGCACTCAGCGCAGCAACCGGTGCACGATTTCCACGGCGATAGACGATGCGCGACAATTGCCCGTCCGAATTGCCGTGCCATTTGTCGCCATACTCCAGCAACAGCAGCGAGTGGTCCGGCGCGAACTTGATGTCCATCGGCTTTCGTAGCGCAAACTGCGGCGCGAAGGACTCAATGCCCGCGAGTTTTCCCTCCGCTGTGAGCCTCACGACTTTGATCCAGTTACGCGTCCATTCGTAAATGAACAGTGCGCCGTCGAAATGTTCCGGCAGTTTGAGGTCGGACTTCAGCGCTGCATCGAAATGATAAAACGGCCCGGCCATCGCGGAGCGGGCACCACTGCCAAGCTCGGGAAATTCCTTCGACGCTGTCGTGGGATACCACAGCAGCGGGGGCTGCGCGGGCGGCAGTTCCTTCAGTCCGGTATTGCGCGGCGAGTTGTTGATCGGGTGTGCGGCATCGAAAGGCTCGCCCATTTTTCCATCGGCACTCACGGCGCGATACGCCTCGTTGGGCCCCGTGAACATGGGGTGGCCGAAGTTCCCCGCCTTCGTTGCGAGGTTGAATTCGTCAAATCCCACCGACCCCGATTTTTGATCCGTGTTAGGCCCCACGTCGCCCCACGCAATCCAGCCTGTCTTCGGATCCACCGAAGAGTGAAACCCATTCCGCACGCCCATCGCAAAAATTTCCGGCCTGCCCTGTTTCGGATCGGAGAAAAGATTGCCGGACGGGATGTCGTAGCCGCCGTCGTCGCGCGGATGAATACACAGAATCTTTCCACGCAAATCCTGCGTGTTCGCACTCGAACGCAGCGAATCGCGCAGCAGCCCCTTCTCGGAAATATCAATGGGCGGATCGGGAATTGGCGGCGAGTTGTCGCCAGTGCCGAGGATCAAATTCCCCGACACCTTGTCGAAAAACAACCCACCGCCCATGTGAATCGCGCCACTGTATTCGATGGGGTATTCCAGTAGGACTTTTTCCGAGGCTAGGTCGAGTTTTCCATCCGCGCCAAACGTGAATCTCGCCAGCCGCTGCACATCGTGTTTCGCCGCCGGGCAGTAAAACAAAAACACATTACCGCTCTTCGCAAAATCTCCCGCCGCCGCCACGCCGATGAGACCAAGTTCGGGCCCCGACGCCACCGGCACACGCCCCACCCTCACCAAATTCCGCGTCGCCGCGCTCCACCGCTGCAACGTCCCGCGCTGCTCGGCGATGAGCACATCCCCATCCGGCAGAGCATCCATCTGCACCGCATCATTTAACCCCGTCGCCAAAACCTCACGCTCCAGTCGCGTGGTATCAAAAGTTTCCGCAGCGACGACTTTCAGTGCGAAGGCAAAAATTGCGAGCACCACTGTCTGGACGAAGCGGCCCGCGAGCAAGGAGCGGAAACTATTGCAGTGACTACGCAAAGAGGGCGGTGACGGGTTTCGCTTTCACCAGCTCGCGCGGTTGGTTGAGGTGGTTGTAAACGATGGTTTCGGGATCAATGCCGCACGCGTGGTAGATGAGCGCGAGCAGCTCGGTGGGATGCACCGGGTCGGATTTGGGGCTGGAGCCGGTGGCGTCACTTTCGCCGTGGATGTAGCCGCGCTTGATGCCCGCACCGGCGACGCATGCTGTGTAGCAATAGGGCCAGTGGTCGCGACCATCGGAGCTGTTCACGTTGCCGCTGGTGCTCAGGCCGCGCTCGGGTGTGCGCCCGAATTCGCCGAGCGCCACGACGAGTGTTTCATCGAGCAAACCGCGCTGGTCCATGTCCTCGATGAATGCGCTGAAGCCATTGTCGAGCATCGGACCCGCCTGATTTTTGATGCGGTGCGTGAGACCCTGGTGCGTGTCCCAAGAGTGATTGTCCGAATTCGCGAACTTGGGCCAGATGACCTCGACAACGCGTGTTCCGGCTTCGACGAGACGTCGCGCGAGCAGGAGGCTTTGGCCAAAGGTGTTCATGCCGTAGCTCGAGCGCATTTTTTCTGTTTCCTGATCAATCGAGAACGCATCGCGCGCTTTGCCGCTGGTGATGAGATCGAGTGCGCGCCCGTAGTATTCGTCGAGGTGGTAATTCGCCACCGCCTTGTCAATGTCCGGCATCGTCTGCTCGATGGACTGCCGCAGCGAAGCGCGCCGTTTGAGCCGCATCGCAAACACGTCGGGCCGGAGATTAAGATCATCCACGCGGATGCGGTTCATCTTCGTCATGTCCATGTCGTCGCCGTCGGGATAAAGCGTGTAGGGATCGTAACCCTTGCCGAGGAAACCGGCGGTGCCGCCTTTACCGACGACGTTACTTTCCTGCAAAGGACGCGGCAGCATCACAAACGGCAGCATCGGCTCCGTTGGCGGTTTCAGCCGGATGATGTTCGAGCCAAAGTTTGGGAAGTCCTTCGCATTCGGCGGTTCGAGCTGGCCGGACGGCGAGACTTTGTCCGTCGTGTAGCCGGTCATGATTTGGTAAATCGCCGCCGTGTGATTGAAGAGCCCGTTCGGCGTGTAGCTCATCGAGCGCACCATCGTGAGCTTGTCGTTGAGCTGCGCGAGACGCGGGAGGAT
Organism: Chthoniobacteraceae bacterium; assembly: GCA_947476045.1. Lineage (GTDB taxonomy): Bacteria > Verrucomicrobiota > Verrucomicrobiia > Chthoniobacterales > Chthoniobacteraceae > SXWH01. The sequence goes on along the minus strand of CANJNZ010000021.1, from coordinate 36,007 downwards.
TTCGGTGAAATTGACGCCTGGGATTTTTGTCGGGATGTTTTTGAAAGGCCCGCGGATTTTCTCCGGAAGATTTTCCTTCGGGTCCCACAAATCGAGGTGCGAGGGCCCGCCTTGCAAATAGACCATCACCACGCTCTTCGCCTTTCCCCAGCCCGGCCCGCCCTTCACCGCAGCCGCAGCCGCAGCCGCTGGCTCCGCAGCCGAGGCGCGCAGTTTGAGCAATGAACCGAGCGTGAGGCCCATCATGGCCGAGCCGCCGATGCGGAGAACGTCGCGGCGCGAAACACGGAGGTGAGCGTCGCAAAGATCGCGACCGGGTTGTCCTGAGATGCGTAGCATGGTGTGTGTGTTTAGTGGTTAAACAAGAAAGCAGGTGTGTTAATCAACGCCCAAGCGAGATCTTGCACGCTGGTGAGGCGGCGGTTGGCGAGCTGGGCTTTCGATTGCTCCACGTCTTGACGGAGGCGCACTAGTTTCGGGCCGGCGGGAATCTGCACGTCGGCACTGGGGATGGCCGCGCGTCGCTGGGCGATACCGGGATCGGGCGGCAGCGGGAGTTGATTTTTTGCGAGCGTGAGTCGGTGTTTGCTGAGTTCCGGATCGTATTCCTTCCAGTATGCGGCGAGCGCCGCTTTGTCTTCGTCGCTGCGTGCGGCGGGGATTTTCTTGAGCGCATCAATGACCGCTTGAGGATAACCGAACTGCACGGGCGCGGTGGCGGTGGTCACCCAAAGGCGGAAGCGTGCGATGGAGAATCCGCCGTTGCGCGGCTGATTCAACTCGAAGCGCAGGCGCACTCCTTTCTCCGCGTCGCCGATTGGTTTTTCGAGTGTGAGCGCGCCAAAATGCGGCACGCCGAATCCGCCGTGAACTCCCCAGCCGTTGTTTTCGTCACCCTTTTTCCCATCAATTGCCTTTTGGATCTCAAAAGCCTTCTGGTTGAAGTCGGCAACAGCGCTCGTGAATTTCACGACGTTGGGCACGGCTTCCGCGCCGAATTCACCGACTTTCATCGTCAGTTCACCGAGGACGAAATTCCCATCTGCGCCCGTCCGTCCGGGGCCGAAGTTTGTTTCTGCAGCAGAAGGCAGAACCTCGATGCCGATTCCGGTGATGCCCGCGATTTTTGTATCTGCGACCGCGACGTAATCAGTTTTTGGAGGACGCTCGCCTGTGGCGAGAATCGAGCCGTCGGCCAGTTTATTGAGCGTGACTCCTCCGCTCGCCTGCATCGGGACAGCGTCGAGCGGGAACCAGCCGGTGAGTGTGCGTGCGACCGGCGCGGTGTTTTCAAAAACTGACTGCGCGGCTGCGAGGTTCTTCGCCTCGTAATCCTTCACAGCAGCCTCGGAGGCTGCGACTGCTGCGACGCGCTGCTTCTCCGCCTCGGCGAGTTTTGCCGCGCTCTCGGCTTCGTAGCGCGCGAGTTCCGCCTTGGCTTTTTCGATCTCCACCGCGCGTTCCGCCTGCAATTTCGCGATGATGGGAGCCTGCTCTTTTTCCAATTCTTCGAGTTGTTTCAAAATCGCGGCGTGGTCGCGATCCATCACGCTCCAGCTTTCCATCACCTTGCTGATTTCCGGTTCGTTGGCCGGGCGGCTGAGCACGCGCACAAAAAGTTCGTCCACGAGTTTGCGATCATCGCTCTGCGCGGCAGTGAGCTTGGCGAGTTCGTTGGCAGAGTCGCCGATTGCTTCGGAAACTGCGGGGCCGCCGAGCAGCGCCATGATGCTGCCGAGCCGCAGGTCGCTGCTGCGCTCGCATTCGCATGAGCTTTCCCGCGCGGGCCGACCGAGATTGGCGAGGAAGCCGCTCGGCAAATCTGTTGCCGAATCGGGAAGCTGCCCTGCGCGCAAACCACCCGGCAGACGCGGGCCGGAGCCGACCACTTTCAACACCGCATCGTAGAGCACCTCGGCGGGCAGACGACGCGCGAGGGCGTGCGAGTAATTCGTTTTGTCGTCCGCGTTCCATTGGTTCGTGGCGATGGCGAGCTGGTAGGTGCGCGACTGGCAAATGATTCGCATCACATGGCGCACATCGAAGCCGTGGGTGATGAATTCCTTCGTGAGATGGTCGAGCAGTTCGGGATTCGTCGGCGGGTTGCCTGCGCGGATGTCGTCGAGCGGCTCGATGATGCCTGCGCCGGTGAGGTAGCCCCAGAGGCGGTTCACGTAGCTGGTGGCGAAAAAGCGATTGTCCGCCGAAGTCATCCACGCAGCGAGTTGTTCACGTCGCGTGCCGTTCGTTTCTGCCTTGGCGGGAAACGGGAACTCGGGTGCGGCGACTTTGTTCGTCCGAAGATGCGTGACTTCACCTTCGGTTTTATCGCTGACGATTTCGTAAAGCGGGCGCGACTTCTCCACCTCCGTGCCCGCGATTTTCCCACCGCCGCCAGCCGGGTCGGCCACCAGGGCGACCTGCGAGAAAAACGCGGCGGTGTGGTAATACTGATCCTGCGTCCAACGCTCGAACGGATGGTCGTGGCACTTGTTGCAGTTGAAGCGCGTGGCGAGGAAAAGGTGCGTGGTGTTTTCCATCGCCTCCGCCGGCTCGTGCAGGATTTTCCAGTAGCTCGCTGCGGGGTTTTCCTTGTTGGATCCGGTCGCGGTGAGGATTTTTCGCACGAACTGATCGTAGGGCGTGTTGGTTTCGATTTCCTTGCGAATCCACTCACGGAAAAGACGTGCGCCATCCTTGCCAAGAAATTTTGAATTCACCTGCAAAAGGTCCGCCCATTTGTTTGTGGAGTGTTCGATGAACTCCGGCGACGCGAGCAGCTTTTCGATCACTGCATCGCGCTTCTCGCGCACCGGGCGTGAGTCGGCGAGGAAAGCACGCACGTCCTCCGCGCTCGGCGGAAGGCCCGTGAGGTCGAGTGAGACACGGCGTAGAAAATCCGCATCGCTGCACAAATCGGACGGCGCGATTTTCATGCGCTGCCATTTTGAAGCAACGAGTTCATCAATGCGCCCCCACGTCTCTGGCTGCTGCCAGACGAAGCCTTTGCGGTCGCCCATCACGGTGAGCGTCGTCGCGGCATAGTTGCCTTCGTAACGTGCGAGCAGGGGAGCCTCGCCACGGCGGAGCGTTTCTACGAGTCCGCCGCCATCGGTCTTCGCCACGTCGCCATTGCCACTCTCGACGAATGCTTCCGCAGTGACATCCCGTGTTTTTCCATCGTTGAAAGTCGCCACCACGCGCACTTGCTGGCGCGCTCCGATTTGCTGGACGACTGGGTCATGCGGAAAAACTTCGATCTTCGTCACGCGCGGTGCAGCGAGATCGAGTTTCGCGCCATCGGCGATCCATGCGCGGAGGATGTCGTAATACTTATCCCCGAGCTTCGTGCGCTGTCCGCCTTCATGAGGCACGCCTGCCGTGGCTTTGAGCAGCATCAGCGAATCATCCGGCGACGCCACATTCAGTCGCCGTCCTGCGAGATCGTCCTTCAGCGAGCGCACGTCGTAGATGGGATCGTAGCCGCGCAACGAGAGCTTAAAGCCAAACTTTCCATCCTTCGCGCCGTGGCAGGTGCCAGCATTGCACCCGAGCCGTGTCATCACCGGATTCACATCGCGGATGAAATCCACCGGCTGCGAATCCTGCATCTGTGCCACTTCCACGGGCACCGACGCGGACTGTCCGGCAATTTCGATGCGCAATGAACCCGCGCCATTTTTGAGCGGCGTCACTTTACCAGTCGCGTTCACCTCAGCCGCGCCGCCATCGAGCGTGAGCTTCGCAATGCGCGTGACATCCACCGTCGCGCCGTCCGCGAGTTTCGCTGAAATGACCAACTGCGCAGCCTCATATTTGCCAGCGATGGCTACTTTCGGCGGCTGCACGTCGAGACCCACCACCTTTGCGCCATCGGGCAGTGATTCGGCGGCGAACAGCGAGGATGCGGCAAGAATCAGGAGTAAAAAGCTGTGTCTCATGGAGTCTATTTGGCGGCGGTTGGAGGAGTGGTTTTGAGCGGCACGGGGATGAATTCCTTCACGACTTTCGGGTCTGTGGCGCTGACGATGCGCACTTTTCCATCTTCGCCCGCGACTGCAACTGCCGAGCCGTCGTGCAGCCAGCGGAGCGCGTATTGGCCGGCGTCAATTTGCGTGCTTCCGAGCAGTTTCACTTCGCTCACGTAATGCGCGGCGAGCTTGGCCCTCTCGGCGTCTTTCCGCGAGCCGTCGTCCTTGTTTTCGATGGCCGCCATTTCGGCGGGCAGCTCCGTGTTGAAATCGTAGTTGAAGAAACTGACCACGCCCTTTCCATCGAGGGAGCTGGCTGCGGCAAAACTTTTCCCATCGGGCGCGAATTCCACGGCGTAGATGCGGCCTTCCATTGCGGGCCATTTGCGGATGCAGAGCGCGTTGTCGCCGATGCGCCGTTGGTTTTTGCGGACAAGGCGGTAGGCCTGCGGCACGCCATCCGCGCCGCCGACGAGAAACTCATCGCGCTCCGGGTGTCGTGAAACGCTTTGCAATCCGCCGCGCAGTGCGCCCGGCGTGATCGAGGTGATGTTGTCTATGAACCGCTGCGTCGCCACCTCGGTGAGCTTCGCGCTCATGTCACGACCGACGCTCACGAGCTGGTCGCCTTTGCTGGTGAAAACAGTGTCGAGCACCCAGTCGCCGTGCGAAGTCTGCTGGAGCACTTGCTTTCCAGTTGTTGAGTCAATCGCCCGCAGCGCGTTGTCCGAGCAGCCGAAGGACACGAGTTTTCCATCGGGCGACCACGCCGCGCCATACACCGTGTCAAAACCGACAGGCGCGCTCAGCAGGAGAGTGTGTTTTTCCACGTCCCAGATTTGCACCTCACCCATCTGCGCAGGTCGTCCGCCGCAGGCTGCGAGCCGTTTTCCATCTGGCGAAAAGCGCACCGTCTGGATGCGCTCGGACAATCCCACGAGCCGCGCGATCATCTCCGAGCCGTCGCTTTTCCACAGCATCACTTCGTGAAAGCCCGCGACTGCGAGCAGCGTTCCATCCGGCGAAAAATCGAGCGACGTGATGACCGGCGGGCGCACATAGACCGGCGGATGCTCCGCGTCTATCCGCTGCTTCGCATTCACCGGCGTGTCGTCCACTGCACCCTCCGAGACCCAGCGGCGGACGAGTGCGATCTCTTTCTCCGTGAGCGGTGGTTTTTTCCTCGGCATGTCGGCCTCGCCATTCACCGGCGTGATTTGCTCGACGAGCACGGACTTCGCCGGGTCCTTCGGAACGATGGCGCGCAAGCCGTCCTTCGCGCAATCATCACCGCCCGCGACCAGCTTCGCAAAATCCGTCATTACATATCCGCCTTTCGCCCGCGCCGGTTGATGACACCCCTGACACTGAGCCTGGAAAATGGGCCGTATCTTTTTGAAATAACTCACCGGCGCATTCGGGTCTTCTTCCTCTTGTTTCTTTGGCGGAGCAGCGACCACCGCCGCCACAATTGAGAGCGTGCAGAGCAATATTAAAAAACGAAGCGGGAGCATGGGTGAATGAGAATCCCTGAGTAGATGGAATCTTATGCCTTTTGCCAGTAATAGAATTCTATTTCGCTCATCGCATTGCGTGGGTTGAAGATTGCCACGCGCGCCCTGACGGTGATTCATCGGCACATGAACCGCCGTGATTTTCTCCGACTCTCCGTTTTAGGATGTGCCTGCTGTGCTGCGCCTGTTTTGGCGGAGACGGATTCAGCAACGGCGCGAATGCCGCGAGCGCTCGGGTTGCGTGGGGATCTTATTCCGGATGGCAAGTTTGGACGGCAAATCCATGAAAGGCTGCGCGCCACTTACATCACCGTCCACAGCACCGAGAGCCCTGGCGGCACGGCGGCGACGCACGGGCGACTGCTTCGCACGGGGCAGATCAAAGCGAAGACGAAATGGAACAAGCGCGGGTATAATTTCTGGCACTTCACAGTGGACGATGTGGAGACAGTGCAGCATCTCCCGCTCGACGAACGAGGCGAGCACGCCGACCACGAAGGCCCCGGCAACTCGACGAGCATCGGCATCGAGATTTGCGAATTCCGCGAGCCTGCACGCCAGCGCGCCGCCATCGAGCGCTGCGCAAAACTCGTGGCGTGGTTGCGCAGCAAATACGGCATCCCGCTCGACCACGTGGTGCCGCACTATTTTTGGACGATGGTGCATTACAACAACTGGCACAAACCCTGTCCGCGCATCCTGCTCGACGGCGGCAAGCCCGGCGCGAAATGGAACGCATTCCTCGCCCTCGTGCGCCGTTCGTAGCGGGCGGCTACTTCTTCGCCGCGAGGTCCAAACAGATCAACTTCTCCTCGGAGCGAAGGTAGAGTTTTCCATTGGCGAGGACGGGGCCGGCCCAGCAGGGGTAGGTGAGGCCGGGGACTTGCCAGCGGGAAATTTCGGTGAGCTTCCGCGCGCTTGGGCGGAAGATGCCGAGCAGTCCGCATTCGCCCAGCGCGATCAATTTTCCATCGGCAAAAATGGTGGAGCCGCGTCCGAAAACATCCGGCGGTTTTTCTCCGGCGCGGAGTTTGGCGTGACCGCCGTTGGGCCAGCCTTCGGGGCGCGCCCAATTGATTTTTCCGGTTTCCATTTCGACGCAGCGGAAAATGCCGTCGGGTTCATTGCGTCCGATGAAGGCGTATAAATTTCCGTCAACAAGATTGGGACGTGACCAATGAACTTCGAGGGCGGTGGAGCGCCAGACTTCATCCACGCCTTTGCCATCGGGACGGACTCGGAGGAGGACAGCGCCACTTTTGAAATATGCGGAGGAAAGAAGGATGAGGTCGCCCTGCACGACGGGAGACATCGCGTTCACGGATTCTTCGCGGGGGCAGCGGAACCAGAATGAGAACTGGTGCTCGCCGGTTGCGGGGTCGAGGGAGATGAGGCCCTGTCGCGTGACGGTGAGGACGTGGCGGCGTCCGTGGATGGTGGCGAGGACGGGTGTGCAGTAGCTCGCCATTTTTTGAAATGCAGGATGCGCCGGGTCCCATTTCACGAAGGGTTCGCCGGGCCAGAACTTCATCAGTGCGCCGTCCCAAGTTTTTGCTCCGCCATTTTGCCAGAGCGTTTTTCCAGTCGCTGCGTCGAAGGCGACGACACTCGAATCGGGCTGTCCGCCGACTTGCACGATCAATTTCCCATCCTCCAATACTGGCGAACTGCCCACGCCGAAGAATGCCTCGGGAACGTCGAAATCCTTCTGCGTGTCGCGCCGCCACACGAGGGCGCCGGTCTTGCGGTCGAGGCAAATCAGCACGCCTTCCGCGCCGAAAGTGTAGCAGCGATCGGCGGTGAGCAGTGGCGAGCAGCGCGGGCCGTTGTTAAAGCCGAACGGGTCTTGGAATGACGATGCGTAGCCGTATTTCCAAAGCGCCTTGCCTGTCGTGGCGTCGAGCGCCTGCACGACTTCCGCGCCACCGACGCGGTGATGAAGCACGAGCATCCCGTCGCGCACGCTCGGCGCGCTGTAGCCGGGGCCGACATCCATCTGCCACACGATGGGCGGCCCGCCTTCCGGCAACGCCGTGAGCAGTCCAGTTTCCGGCGAAGTGTTATCGCGATTCGGGCCGAGAAATTCCGGCCAGTCTGCGGCGAAGGAGGTTACTGCTGCGGCGAGGAAAAGGAGTAAGCGCATGGCGCGTGAGGATGGCCTACAACTTCAAGCCAGTGAGACGTTCGTATGCGTCGAGGTATTTTGCAGCAGTCTTGGCGACGACATCGGCAGGGAGCTGCGGCGCGGGTGGCGTCTTGTCCCAGTCGAGCGTTTCGAGGTAGTCGCGGACGAATTGTTTGTCGAAACTCGGTGGCGAAATGCCCACGCGATAATCGGCGGCGGGCCAGTAACGCGAGCTGTCGGGCGTCATCACTTCATCAATCAGGATCACGCGACCATCAAGAATGCCGAACTCGAATTTGGTATCCGCCAAAATAATCCCGCGCCCGGCAGCGTGTGCGCGGCCTTCCTCGTAAATGCGAATCGCGAGATCGCGCGCTTGCGTTGCGACACTCTCGCCGCACATCCGCACACATTCATCCCACGCGATGTTTTCATCGTGCCCGCTCGCAGCTTTCGTCGAGGGTGTGAAAATCGTCTGCGGCAATTTTTCCGCCTGCTGCAAACCGGCGGGCAGCGCGATGCCGCACACGGCGCCGGTGCGCTGGTAGTCCTTCCAGCCGGAGCCGATGAGATAGCCACGCACGACGCATTCGACAGGCAGAGGCTTCGCTTTGCGCACGATCATGGAGCGTCCGCGGAGCTGCTCCTCGAAGGGCTTCAGCACCTCGGGAAAAGCGGCGAAGTCCACGGCGACGAGGTGATTCTCGACGAACTTCATTTTGCCAAACCAGAAATCCGAGAGCTGCGTGAGCACCTCGCCTTTACGCGGGATGGCGTTAGGCAGGATGCAGTCGAATGCCGAGATTCGATCCGTCGCGACGAAGAGCAGGTGTTCGCCGAGATCGAAAATCTCGCGCACTTTGCCGCTGGCGACTTTGCGGATGCCGGGAAGATCAAGTGTGAGGATGTCCATGCGCTGTGCGGGATGGCGGATGCGGGGCGTGTTGTCGAGTCAGTCGCTGATGAAATTGGGAACCGCGAAGCGGCGAAGAAGCGAAGATGTAATCACAGAAAGAAGAGTCATTCCGATCCCTTCGCTGCTTTGCCGCTTCGCGGTTAGTTTTTCTGCGTGCCTCTAAAAACGCGTCTTGATTTTGCACGCGAGCAGCAAGCACCAGCCGCGCACGGTTTCGACCAGACCCACGAGCCCGGCAATCGCAAGCATCACCGCGAGCCACAAGATGCCTTCGTGTTCCGCAAACAATGCTGCGCCGAAAAGGACGAGCGTCATGCAGCCGCGAATGATGCGACCGCGGAGATCGATGTTGGGAGTCCAGAAGCTCATAACGGCGACGTTAGCGGCGCGGCGCACTTTGGCGAACAGGAACTGCCACGCCCATCATCATCTCACTCGCGGCTGGTCACGCATCGGGGAATGCTGATTACTTTCACCGCCATGCTCGCCGAACTTCGCAACGTCACCAAAACCTACGCCGCAGGCGATGCCCGCGTGCCCGTGCTCGCCGGGGCTGAATTTGCTCTCGCCGATGGCGAGACTGTCGCCATCACCGGCCCGAGCGGTTGCGGAAAAAGCACGCTGCTCAATCTCCTCGGCGCGCTGGATCGGCCCGATTCGGGCGAAGTCATCGTCGCCGGCCACAACCTCGCGCAGCTCGATGCCAACGCCCTTGCCGCGTTTCGCAACACGACCGTCGGCTTCGTCTTCCAGCTCCACCACCTGCTCCCGCAATGCACCGTGCTGGAAAATGTCCTCGTCCCCACGCTCGCGAATCCCAAGGCCGACCGCGCCGCACTTCGCGACCGCGCCGCCAGCCTGCTCGCCGCCGTCGGCCTCAGCCATCGCCTCAATCACCGCCCCGGCCAGCTTTCCGGCGGTGAACGCCAGCGCGCAGCCATCGCCCGCGCTTTGATCCAAAGCCCGCGCCTGCTCCTCGCCGACGAACCCACTGGCGCGCTCGACCGCACGAACGCCGCGCAGCTCGCCGAGTTGCTGGCCGAAATCAACGCGCGGGAAAAAGTCGCCATCGTCCTCGTCACCCACGCGCCCGACCTCGCGCAGAAAATGGGACGCGTGCTGGAGCTGGCCGATGGAAAATTGCGGGAGCAGACCAAATGAACGTCCGCCGACTGGTCGCACAAAGCATCCGCCACTACTGGCGCACGCACCTCGGCGTCATCCTCGGCTCCGCGCTCGCCGCGCTCGTGCTCACCGGCGCGCTCATGGTCGGCGATTCGGTGAAGGCCACGCTCCGCGCGCAGGCAGAGGCACGCGTGGGGAAAATCGGCGAGGCACTGCTCTGCGGCGAACGCTTCGTCCCGTGGTCGCGCGAGGTGGAAAAGCGGTCGGCCGTCGTGGCGCGCGCATTTTTTCCCGGCGCGGATGCCGCTGGCGTGCTGATGCTCTCCGGCACCGCCGCGCGCTCCGATGGAAAAGCGCGCGCGAACAAAGTCCAGATCGTCGGCGTGGACGATGCGTTTTGGAAATTGTCGCCATCGGCGAATGCAGTCCCGCTCAACGCAAACGAAATCGCGCTGAACGAACGTCTCGCCGCGCAGCTCGGCGTGAAGCCCGGCGACGAAGTCCTGCTGCGCCTAGAAAAGCCGAGCGCATTTTCCAAGGACGCGCCGCTCTCCGGCGAAGAGGAGGGCAGCGTCTCGCTTCGCGTGCGCATCGCGCGCGTCGTGGGCGATGCGGACTTCGGTCGCTTCGCGCTCGCGAGCGGACAGGTGCCGCCGCACACGGCGTTCGTGCCGCTCGCTGCTTTGCAGGAGAAATTGGGGGTGGGGGAGAAGGTGAACGTTTTCCTTAAACCACCCGACAAATTCGTTTCGCTTGTTAGCGATCAAGAGAAAGCGAGAGTTCGGCGAAGTCAGATCATAAGCCGATTTACGTTCGGAATTTTGCAGCCGATCAGGAAAGTTTTTGAACAGGCCGACTTTGTCTCGGACGAACTCGAGAAAACGCAACAGTTCGGCAACGAAATAGTCGTTCGCGAACTCCCGAACAACGGCGGCCCAGAACTTCGAAGTCCGCGGGTGTTTCTCGATCCTGAAATCGTTTCAGCAGCTAGGAAGAGTGAGGGATCCGATGAGCGGGTGATTTCCTTGAGCATCCCTCTTCCACCAGAGGATGCACAGTTCGTGAGAGGTGGAGTTGAGGAGTTTAGATTTCTTGTTCCCGGTCCGAAACCACCTCGCGGCCTCGACTCACTCACCTACTTCGTCAACGACATCCGCGCGGGTGACGGCTCGGATGCGAAGGCGAACGCCACGCCTTACTCGATGGTCACGGCGATTGATGCGGCTGCGTCGGGCTTTGTGAATCCGAAGCTGGCGGACGGCGAAATCCAGATCACGCGCTGGCTCGCGGACGACCTCGGCGTCGCGCCGGGCGCGAAGGTGACGGTGAAGTATTTCGTGATGGGCGAGCGGCGTCAGCTCGTCGAGAAGGCGCGCACTTTCACCGTCGCCGCGCCGATCCTCGAGATGACCGAGCCGCAGCTCAACGGCTCGTGGATGCCCGATTTTCCCGGCCTCGCCGACAAGGCGAACTGCCGCGACTGGAAGCCGGGATTCGACTTCGACGCCACGCGGATGCGCGACAAGGACCAGGACTACTGGACGAAATTCCGCGGCACGCCGAAGGCATTCGTGACGCTGAAGACCGGCCAGGAGCTATGGGGCAACCGCTGGGGCAACCTCACGAGCATCCGCTATCCCGCCGGCACGAAGCGCGAGCAGGTCGAGCGCATCGCCGCATTCATAGACCCCGCCGCGCTCGGCTTCCGCACCGTGAACCTCCGCGAGCAGGCGCTCGCAGCAACGAATGCGCCCGTGGACTTCGGCGAACTGTTTGTCTATTTCAGCTTCTTCCTCATCGCCGCGGCGGCGGTGCTCACGGGGCTGCTGTTCACATTCACCATCGAGCAGCGCGCCGCCGAAGCCGGGCTGTTGCTCGCCGTCGGCTGGCCGGTGAAAAAGGTGCGCCGCCTGTTCCTGCGCGAAGGCTTCGTGCTCGCGCTCATCGGCTCGCTCGCCGGCGCACTGCTCGCCGCGCTCTACACAAAGGGCGTGCTGCACGCGCTCGCCGGAGTGTGGGGCGGTGCGACGGGCGGCACGCATTTCGTCTTTGCGCCGTCCGCCGTCACGATGGCCATCGGCGTTGTGAGCGGCATCTTTGTCGCACTCATCGCGATGTGGCTGGCGAGCCGGAGGCTTTTTAGAATGGAAGCCGCCGCGCTGCTGAGCGGGAACACAGGCTTCCAGCCTGTGCGGCCGGCGGGCGTCCCGCCTGCTGTCGCTGATCTGCGCCAAGACACAGCAGGCTGGAAGCCCGCTGGCCGCACAGACAAGATGTCTGTGTTCCGCCGCGCCGCGCCGTCGCTCGTGTCGTGGTTTGGTGGTGCATCAGTCATCGCCGCACTCGCACTCGCCATTTTCGCGAAAGGAAACTCCGGCGCATTCTTCGGCGCAGGCGCACTGCTTCTCATCGCGGGATGCCTCTTCGCACTCGCGCGGCTGCGCCAGGTGGCCGATGGCACCGGCGCGGAATCCATCGCGCAACTCGGCGCGCGCAACATCTCCCGCCGACGCGGACGCAGCCTCGCGACGATCGCCGTGCTCGCGAGCGGCGTCTTCATGGTCATCGCCGTGGACTCCTTCCGCAAAGGCGCGCCCGAAGACTCCACGCGGCGCGACTCCGGCACCGGCGGATTCGCGTTCATCGGCGAGAGCAGCGCGCCGATCTACGAGGACCTCAACTCCACCAAAGGCCGCGACGCCTACGCGCTCGACGACAAACTCATGTCTGGCGTCCGCGTCGTGCAGATGCGCGTCCGCGACGGCGACGACGCAAGCTGCCTGAACCTCAACCGCGCCGTGCAGCCGCGCCTGCTCGGCGTGGATTTTTCAGAGCTGCGCGAAAAGCAGTTTGGCCTGGACTGGTCTGGCATGAAAGCCGACGGCGCAGTCCCCGGCATCGTGGACGCAAACACGCTGCAATGGGCAATGCAGAAAAAACTTGGCGACGTGCTCGAATACGACTCCGAGCGTGGTGAAAAAGCGCGCGTGCAATTCGCGGCGACCGTGAGCGGCAGTGTCCTGCAGGGACTCGTCGTCATCCCCGAGCGCGACTTCACCGCGAAATTCCCGAACACCGCCGGCTACCGTTTCTTCCTTGTGGACTGCCCGCGCGAAAAAATGGACGCCGTGCGCGAGCACCTTACGCGTCAGCTCGGCGATCGCGGACTCGAACTCGTCCCCGCCGTGAAACGCCTCGCCGAATTCAACGAAGTCGAGAACACCTACCTCTCGATTTTCCAAGTGCTCGGCGGACTCGGAATGCTCCTCGGCAGCGCAGGTCTCGGCATCGTCGTCGCACGGAATGTCTTCGAGCGCCGCCGCGAATTCGGCCTGCTCGAAGCCGTCGGCTTCACGCCACAAACATTGCGCCGCCTCGTCTTCGCCGAGCACCGCTGGCTCATCATCGGCGCACTCGGCATCGGAGCCGTGAGCGCCCTCACCGCCGTGTGGCCGCGCCTCTCTGCGCAAGCCGCACATTTTCCATGGCGCGGAATCCTCACGCTGCTCGCAGGCATGGCAGTGCTAGGAGCATTCTGGGCCTGGCTTGCCACGCGGCTTGCTTTGAGAGGTTCGCAACTCGCGGCGTTGCGGAACGAGTGATTTTCGTCGCGCTTATTTCTGAATTTTACCGCCCCAACTCAAAATGCGCGCCTTGGCTCCTGCGGCTTCGGCTTCTTTGATTTGGTGGTTTTTCACGTAGCAGATGCTGAGGCTGCTCCACGCGAGTTGATCGTTGGGGCGCAGTTCGGTGTTGCGCAGCGCGGCGGTGATGGCCTCGATGGGGCGGCCAACTTTCACGAGCGCCATGGCGAGTGCGTGCCAGCCGTCGGCGAAGTCGGGCGCGAGTTCCGTGCAGCGACGGTATTTTTCCACTGCGGGTTCGAGATCGCCCAGTGCGAGGTCGCCGTTGGCGTCGTCAAAGAGCGACTCGACCTCGGGTGACATCAGCGCCGGTTTTCCAGTGCTCCTACACCGGCTGCGATGCTGCGATCAAAAAGCCAGATGCGGAAGGTGCGTGACTTGAGTCCCATGCGGCGGGCTTGATTGCGGAATTGGGCACGGAATTGCGGCGGAAGTTTTGCGCTGTCGTCGGTGTCTTCCTCGATTTCCGCGGCGACTTTTGTTTTGTCGGTGCCGAGCGTTTCGGCATCCATTGCGAAGCGGCGGTCCACATTCACGATGAGCGCGTCTTTGCCGGCGTTGACCATTTCGCTGACTTTACCGGGAGCGAGCTTATTGGCTGCTTGCATGATTTCGTCGGCGTATTCTTTTTTACCAAACGGACGCACTTTAGTGCTGAAGAGCGGGAGCGGCTGTGCCTTGAGCCCGAGCGCCTCGGCTGCTTCGTAGAATGATTTGCCCGCATTCTGTGCCTCCGCGATTTTGGTCTGAATTTCGGTGGCTTTTTTGCGGGTGGCTTCGTCGGCTTTCACGTCGAGCAAGTCGTTTTCGAGTTGAGCTTTTGATGCCTCAAAAGTTTTCGGTTCCGGAGCCTTGGTGTCCGCCAGCACGAGCACATAGGCGCCTTTTTGGAGCGGGAGGTGGTTGCTGTAGGGGGCTTCCTTGGTCAGTTTAAAAGTGGCTGCCGCAACCTCGGGCGAACCTTCGATTTCCGCCGGCGGATTTTCCGCGCTGAAGAACTCCTTTGTTTCGCCGAGCGTCGCGCCGAGTTTGGTGGCGACTTCATCAAATTTCACATTTGGCTCTGCGAGTGCCTGACGCAGTTCATAAGCCTTGTCCACGAGTGGCTGGAGTTGCTCGGTGCGCACTTTGGCCTCAAGTGGCTTGCCGTCCGGCGGGGTAGGCAGGAGGAATGCAGCGAAGCGCACTTTGCGCAGTTCGGGGGTTTTCAAAAACTCCTTCTTTTCCTCGTAGCTCTTTTTCAATTCCTCATCGGTCGCCTTTTGCTCCTTGCGGAAATCAGCGTGCTTGAATGCAAGATAGGACGCCTCGGTGCTCGTGTGCTGTTGCTGGATGTAGTCATTCACCTGCTCCGGCGTCGCAGCGACCGTTGAGCCGATGATGTCGCGCATTTTCCTCAGCCGCACTTCGTCTGCGATGAACGGCTCGATCTGCTCCTTGCTGTAACCACGGGGATTCAGCGAGCGCTGCACAAAAAAGTCGAACATCTGAGGATTGAAGTTCCCGTCCTGATCCTGAAATGCGACGGTATTTTTCAGCAGTTGATGTTCGATTTCCTCCGCAGTCACTGTGATACCCAGAGCGTTCGCTTCATGCTCGAAAACAAACAGATTTCCAACGCCTACGGGCGTGGGTTCTCCGGTGCGAGACATCGGATCGAGCACGGAAAATAAATCGCTGCCCAATTCAGCAAAGATTTGCAATCTGCGAGCCTGCCGCTGCCATGTTTCGATGCTGACGGGCTTCTCGTAGAGGATTGCTGCTGTGGAATTGCCGTGACCTTGCTCACGCATATTTGGTCCCCATACAGTGAAGCTCACAATGACGAGGACTGTGATGACGAGCATGATGGGTTTGCTCCAGCGACGAAGGGTGTTTACCATGATTTTTTCGTGAGTTTTGGATTCTTAGTTGCGTTCTTTTGTGCAGGTCGCATAGGTTTGACCCGCTCGATAAAGCCCATGAAACTACGTGCCACGCGCCCTACCCGGCAACTTCTTTCTGCCACACTCTGTGTGCTAACGCTCACATTGAGCCCGCTTGCTTTTGCCCAGGCCCCCAGCGCCGCCGCTGCCCCGACAGGCTCCGACTACGTGGTCATGAAGTCTACTGCTCCCAATGTGCCGCCGCGCGTCATGCAGGGCGTGCTCATCACCGGGATGCAGGGATCGCGCGTGATGGTAAAAGAGGGAGCCGGCGAGGCTGGTTATGAAGTGGCGGGAATCCAGGAGGTGCGCAAAGCGGCGCCGCCCGAGTTTGCGCAGGCGCAGCAGCTCGTCGAGTCGGGTGACTTCGCAAAGGCGTCCACGTTATTCAAAGGAATCGCGGAAAAATTCAAGGGACTGCCCACAGCATGGGCGCAAGATTCGACCGCCATGCTCGGCGGTCTTTATCTCAATCTCGATAAAGTGTCGGAAGCCGAGGCGGCGATTTCCGCTTATGAAATTGCTTACCGCGGAATCGGCCCGAGTGGAGCGAATGCTGCGAAGGCGCGTCTTGCTGCAGCCAAGAAAAGATTTGCCGAGGCGAAGGGTCTCGCACAGAGCGTTGTCGCTGGCGCGCTGAGCCGTAAAACTGTCACTCGCGCGGAGAGCCAGAATTTCGGGCAGGGCTATTTTGTCCTCGGACAATGTGCCGAGAGCGAAGGCAATCTTGCCGAGGCGATGGAGAACTATGCCCGCACTGTTGCCGTCTTCTATCATGACCGAACAGTTGTCGCTCAGGCGCAAAAGCGTATTGACGAACTCCGCCAGAAAGGCGTTACGACTCCCTGAACACCTGAATTTTTGACCAAAACACTCACACAACAACAATGATCAAGAACCACCTCCGTCGTTACCTGCCAGCATTTTTGCCGGTTATTCTCACTCTGCTCGCCACGTCCGGCGCGTTTGCCCAAGAGCACGCAGCCAAGCAGGAAAGCGTGTTCAGCGCTATCATCCATGGCGGACCGCTCATCATTTTCATCTGGCTTTGTATTCTGGCCACTTCGACCATCATGGTAACGCTGATCATCCAGCTCGCGCTCAGCCTCAAGAAAGAGAAGCTCGCACCGCCGCCACTCGTGGACAGCCTCCGCCAGCTCATCGGCTCGGGTAATTATCAGGAAGCATGGGAAACCTGCAACGCGAACCGGAACTACTTCGCCAACGTTCTCAAGAGCGGCCTCAACCGCATTGGCCGCGGCAAGGAAGCGGTCGAAAGCTCGCTCGCCGAGCACGGAATGCGCGAAGCCACGCTGCTCCGCACGCGCAACAGCTATCTCTCCGTTATCGGCGTTGTCTCGCCAATGATTGGTCTGCTCGGCACTGTTATCGGAATGATGGGAGCCTTCGCCGTCCTCGGTAGCTCCGGCATGAGCGACCCTCGCGGCCTCTCCACGAAAATCTCCGAGGTGCTTCTCGCCACCGCGGCAGGTCTCTTCATCGCCATCCCGGCTTTCGTTTCCTACTACATCTTCCGCAACGTTTCGCAGGCTTCCATCGTCCACGCCGACGACATCGTGAATACGCTTGTCATCGACATCCCCTACGAAGAACTCGCCGGGATGCAAATCGGTGAAAGCTTCGGCGTCGGAGGCCCTGCCGCACCCGCCGCCGCCGCCCGCCCGATGATGCCAGGCGCTGCACGCGCCGCCGCCGCACCCGCAGCAGCAGCCTGCCCGGTCTGCTCAGGTTCCATTTCCGTCGGCCAAACACCATGCCCGCACTGCGGCTCGGTTCTTAGCTGGTAACGCGCCCTTTCATGGCTCACCAAACCAAAGCACAGAAGGCAAAGGCCGCCACGCGCGTCCTGCCCGAGGAAGATCCGGAGTTTCAGATCGCTCCGATGATCGATATTCTCCTCGTGCTCCTCGTCTTTTTCATGACGATCGCGACCGATCAGGTCTTGCAGGTCAATAAGGATGTCGTCCTACCCGTCGCAAAAGACGCCCAGCCCGACAAGGAGGTAGGCGGCAAGACCGAAGTCTATGTAAACGTGATCTGGAACCTCGATAACACTGGAAGAATCGAGGTGGACTCGGGAGGCCCGACTGACATCGCCGGGCTCACTGAATACATTGCCAAAAAGCGGGCCAATTCCGAAGCAGCTGGTTTAGCTCCTGATCGCTTTAAAGTTATCATCCGGGCCGATAAACGTGCGAAGTATCAGTATGTCCGCACCATCATGGTCGCCATCGGCCAGGCCAAAGTCCCGCATGTGATTTTCAGCGCGGTGGACAAGGAGATGCAAAAACCATAACCAAAATTCCAACCATGAACCAGAAAGGAACTCACTAATATGGGCGGCAGCGTAGGAGAAGCAGACGGAGATTTCGGATTCCAGATTGCACCCATGGTGGATGTTGTATTCGTGCTATTGCTGTTTTTCATGGCATGCGCGGGGCAAAACATCACCGAAGGATTTTTGAAGGTAGCACTGCCCTCGGGAGCCGAGTCATCCAATGCACCCAAGGTGCCTATCGTCATCGACATTGATTCAGCGGGGAACGTGTCTGTGAACAACGACCCCAAAGGTGGCGGCAAAAGCGACCACGAACTTTCACAACTTACGGCAGACCTGACCCGCTCCATGGAGTCGGATCCTGAGGATCCCGTCATCATCCGCCCCTCGATGGAGGCAACACACGAGCGGGTTATCGACGTCCTCAATTCCTGCCGCAAAGCGCGTGTGAAGAACCTTAGCTTCGGCTAGAAACACGGGACTGCTCTTCTGCAGTTCTATCGCAGGCTATATAAGCGGACAGATGTGACGTTGCGTGAGCCCGGTCCTCGCAGGGTATTAAAAATTAGCCTTACCCCTTCGTCACCGCTTCATCAAGGTTGAAGAGGGCGCGGGCGAGGACGGTCCAGGCGGCGCGTTCGGGGGTTGCGTCTTTTTCGCCGGTTGCTTTTGCGGCATCGAGTTCCTTTGCGGCGAAGCGCGCTTGCTGGACTTCGTAAAATTTTGCGAGGGCCGTGCGCTCCTCGTCCGCCGGTTTGCGTCCGAGGACGCGCAGATACGCTTCGTTCACGCGCTCATCCACGCTGCCTTCGCGTGTGGTGAGGATTTTTCCGAGCGCCCGCGAGGCTTCGAGGAAAATCACGTCGTTCAGCAGTGAGAGGGCTTGCAGTGAGGTGTTCGAGACATCGCGGCGTGCGATGCAGGATTCGCCGGTGGGAGCGTCGAAGGTGTTGTAGAGGCCGAACGGCGCGGTGCGCTTGGAAAATGTGTAGAGGCTGCGGCGGTAGCGATCCTCGCCGTTGCTGGCGTTCCAGCCGCCGCCGCCGTAGGCCGTCTCCGTGACGCTCGCGGGCTGCGGAGGGCGCACGCTGGGGCCGCCGATTTTCAACACGAGCAGATCGCTCGCGCGCAGGGTGGAGTCGCGGATGATCTCGGCATCGAGCCGCACGCGCGGGAAGTGGGCGAGCAGGCGGTTTTCCGGATCGCGCGCGAGTGCTTCCGGCGTTGTGCGGGATGACTGCCGGTAGGTCGCGCTCGTCACGATCAAGCGGTGCAGTTTTTTCTGCGACCAGCCGCTGTCCATGAACTCCACCGCGAGCCAGTCGAGCAGTTCGGGATGCGATGGCGTGTCGCCTTGCAGTCCGAAATCCTCGGTGGTCTTCACTAGGCCGCGTCCGAAAAAAGCCGCCCATGCGCGGTTCACTACGACGCGGGCAGTCAGTGGATTTTCGCGCGCGACGAGCCATTTTGCGTAGGAGAGACGGTTCGGCGGCGTGTCCTTTGGCAGCGGGTTCAGCACACTGAGCACGCCGGGTTCGACGCGTTCGAGCGGCTGGAGGTATTCGCCGCGGTTGCGCAGAAAAGTGGGGCGTGGATTCGATGCGGGACGCTCTTGGAAAACGAGCGTCGTCTTCGCTTGCGCGGGCTTGAGCAAAGAGCGGATCGTCTTCGCATCGTTCGCAAACTCGGGCAGCGAGAGCAAAAATGCCTCCCGAAGTTTTCCCCTCTGCGAGGCGGTCAGTTTATCATCCGGCACGCTCAGCAGCGCCTCGGTTTCCTGAGCCATGTCGAGGGCGGGAGCCTCGGCATTGCCTGTGGTGACGGAAATGCGGAAGCACCCAAGACTGCACGCATAGTGCCGCCCCATGATCATTTTCAGCGTCCATTCCTTTGCAGCGGGCGCTGGTTCCGCGAGGCGGAAAATCGCCATGTGTCGCTCGCCGGGGCGGTTTGCGGTGCTCCATCCGGTCTGCGTATCGCCGTCCATCGCGGACTTCGCGGAGCCTCTGTTGCTACTGATCGCGAGGCTGGAATGATCCTCGACGGCGATGGGAAATCTCACCGGCTGTCCGTCCGCGCTGAGTTGGAATTCGCCGAGGAAAAAGTCGCCCTTTGGCCCTTCGTAATACGCCATGCCGGGGCCGTGTGCGGGCAGCGAATCGTCGGGCAGCGCCTCCAGTCGCACCGCTGTCACACCTGCAGGCAAATCGCGGAATTTCAGTTCATACGTGTCGCTCTTGGTAAAATCACCGCTCGCGAGAATGGACGCGTCCTTCCGAACGGTGAGCAGCGGCGAGTTCGACTTTGCCTCCACCGGCGTGAGCGGTTGCCAGTGAACCGCGCTCTTGCGTTTATCCGCCAGCCACGCGGCGAAATCTTTTTCCAGCGCCTGCTTTCTGCGCGCGGCGATTTGTTGCGAATCTGCCGGCGGCGCACCCACGCTGAGACGCATGCGACCGAGCGTGTGCTCCTGCCCCCACTGCTGCTCCAGTTTCACCACGAGACGCGTGCCGCCGGGAAATTGGATCGGCTTTTCGAAAGTGAACGTCGCCGCGCGGTTCACGTTCATCTTCTTGTCGTTGAGATCCACGCCCCAGCCGGTTTCGGGTTTTCCATCAATCGCATCGCCCACCGGAAAGCCCGGTTGATTCGCGCTCGACTCTGCGCGCACGATTTTTACCGGCTGCGTTTTGTCCGGTGCCGACTTCGCTGCCGCCAGCACGCTGATCTCGGTCAGCACAAAGTTTCCGCTCTTCGCACGGCCCGGCGCTTTGTTTGGAAAGGACGCATCGGCGAGGGCTTCGAGTTTCAATTCGCTGATCTCCGCGCTCTCGCTTTCGATGACTATGGTGGTCGTTTCCTTCTCCGGACCGTTGGGCGGAAAGAGCGCCGAATTGTCATTGAGCAATTTCGCCTGCGCGCCGCTCGCCGTCTGCACGCTGAGCGGACGCAACGCTGTCCACTTTTCCGTATCGAGCGGATATTTCTCAGGCAGCTCCGCGAGCTTCTTAGCCGCGTTTTCGGCATTTTGCCTCGCCGCTTCCACCGCCTCGGGGGAGGGGAGATCCAGATCGAGTTCATCCGCATTATCCATGCACGCCATCATCTGAAAATACTCACGATGCGGGATCGGATCGTATTTGTGCGTGTGGCACTGCGCGCAGCCGAGCGTGAGGCCGAGCCACGTCGCGCCCGTCGTCGTCATGCGGTCGGTCATGGCGTTGAAGCGAAACTCCAGCGGGTCAATTCCCCCTTCTTCGTTCAGCATCGTGTTGCGGTGAAAACCGGTCGCCACCTTCTGCTCACGCGTCGCCCCCGGCAGCAGGTCGCCCGCGATTTGTTCGATGGTGAATTGATCAAACGGCATGTCCGCGTTCAGCGCATTGATGACCCAGTCGCGCCACGGCCAGATGCTGCGCTCGCGGTCCTTTTCGTAGCCGTTCGTGTCTGCGTAACGCGCCAGGTCGAGCCACCGGCGCGCCCAGCGCTCGCCGTATTGCGGCGAGGCCAGCAGCCTGTCGGCGAGGGTTTCTATTGCGGATTGCGGATTGCGGATTGCGGATTGGATGAACTCGTCCACCTCCGCAGGAGTCGGCGGCAGACCGATGAGATCCAAATGGACACGACGGCAGAGCGTGGCCGCATCGGCCTCGGGCGACATCTTCAACTGATTCGCCGCGAGTTTCTGCGCGATGAACGCATCAATCGGATTGCGAAGCTTCTCCGCGTGCGGCGGCAGCTCCGCCTTCTTCGGCGCGACGAAAGACCAGTGCTGTTTGTATTCCGCGCCCGCCGCAATCCATCGCTTCAGCACATCCTTCTGCTCCGGCGTCAGCACTTTTTTCATCGAGGGCGGCGGCATCACCTCCTCCTCGTCCTTGCTGAAAATGCGCGTCACCAGTTCGCTCTCGTCCGGTTTTCCGGGCACGATGGCGATGCTGTCGGACTTTGCCTTGCCCGTCGCCGATTCCCTCAAATCGAACCGCAACTTCGCCTTGCGCGCCTTGTCATCCGGCCCGTGGCATTTGTAGCAGTAGTTCGACAAAATCGGGCGCACTTCGCGTGTGAAATCCGGCGCATCGGCGGCGAATGCGGGAACTACTGCGATGGCAATGGCGAGAAATGCTTTCATGGGCTTCCATCATGTAACCGCGACCGAGGGCGATGTCTTTGAAAAGTCTCGCCGTCGTTCACAGAAGCGCGAGTGAGGGATTGCCTCCGCAGGGCCTTTGTGCAAGGTTGCCCGCCATGAAAGTGACGCTCACCAAAGAACTCGAAACTCTCGTAAAGGAAAAGGTGCGCAGCGGTCGTTACGTGGATGAGAGCGATGTGGTGCGCGACGCGTTGCGCGCTCTTGATGAGCGTGGTGGCTACGAATCACCGTTTCTCGAAACAGCGATACTCGACGGAGTGCAAAGCCCTCATCGCACCTACGGCCCGTCCACACTCGACCGGGTGCGCAAGGCTGCGAAGAAGCTGTAAATGAGCGTGCGCGTGAGCATCGCCGGACGCGCTGAGATAGATCTCACGCACCAATACCGATGGTATCTCGATAATGCTGGCGGTGAAGTGGCGGAACGTTTCCTGAAGGCGTTTGATAGCACGGTGGCGCGGCTCGCTAAGCAGCCACAACTTGGTCGTCTTAGGCGGTTCCGCGCGCCAGAGTTGAGGAGCATCCGCTCGCTCTCGATTGGCGGCAGCTTCAGCGTCCATCTGATTTTCTATCGAACCACACCACGCGAACTGTCCATTGAGCGCGTCATGCACGGCGCGCGAGATCTGCCTCGCCGAATGCTGGAATCGCCGGAGTGATGAGCCCGACGCTCTTGGAGCCGCGAGTGAGGGCTGATCTTTGATCCGCGTCACTGGGTTGGTGATCCGTGTCACTGGGTTGCCAGACCGCGTCATCGGATTTCGCAACCGGTTCCACCGATTGGGCAACGAAAGCCCGAGCTTTCGTCGGCAAAACCACCGCCCCCGGCAAATCGCCCACTGCTTCAGCGTCGAAGCCTGCCCCAGCGGGGCCGCGATGAACATGGCTGCGTATTCATGCCCCCATTCTCCACACCTCAAACCCCCGCGCAAATGAACCGCCCGTTACCCCGCCGAGGGAACAAGTTTTTCATCCCCAGCCGCAGCCAGCGCCATCATGGATGAAGCAATCAACCGCGCTCATTCAATGCGACGATGACGCCTTTTCACTCCCGGAGGGTATTGAGTTTCGGCAGTCTCTTTTACAGCGCGCCACGTCCGCGTCGCTACTTCTTACCCCCGCCAAACGGGCCGATAATTTTGAGCTTCGGAAGCTTCGCCATCAGCGCCCTCACTTTCATCTCGTTGATGCCGGTATAGGGATCGAGATGGAGTTCACGAAGGGCGTGCAAATTTTCGAGAGGAGTCAGGTCGCTCACCGCAGTGCAGCCGTCGAGGTTGAGTGTGTTCAAGGAGGCCAGACCCGCGAGCGGCTTCAGGTCGCTCACCGCAGTGCAGCCAGCGAGGACGAGTGTGTGCAAGGAATCTAGGCCCGCCAGTGGCTCCAAGTCGGTCACGGCAGTGCAGCGATTGAGGATGAGTTTGTTCAAGGAGGCCAGACCCGCGAGCGGCTTCAGGTCGCTCACCGCAGTGCAGCCAGCGAGGACGAGTTCGTTCAAGGAGGCCAGACCCGCGAGTGGCTTCAGGTCGCTCACCGCAGTGCAGCCAGCGAGGACGAGTGTGTGCAAGGAATCTAGGCCCGCCAGTGGCTCCAAGTCGGCCACGGCAGTGCAGCGATTGAGGACAAGTTCGTTTAATGAAGCCAAGCCTGTCAGTGGCTTCAGGTCGCTCACCGCCGTGCAGCCGGTAAGTGCGAGCCGCTTCGGTCGGAGTGAGACGGCGGTCTGCAACGCTGGGAGCTGGTAGGGGCTCCCAGCGACAATGAGTGAATGGCCGATCCTCCAACCAGCAGAATTGGCGGCGATATCGGCCTGCCATAGACTCCGCCAGATCTTCGCGCGTTGCGCATCATCGAGTGTGACTTCCTGATCCAGCGAGATGCCGGCGAGGAGCTGCGCGGCGGTGAAGGGCATCCACTTTGTGACTTCAGCATGTTTGCTGTCTTCGTCCGCGCTCGGCGGCTCGGTGGCGAGTTGGGGGAATGTCCAGACGAGGATTGTGCGCGTGTATGGCGCGCTGTGGCGGAGCTTTTCCACGAGGAAGAGAAGCGGCTCATGCCAAGCGGACTGCGCGGCCATCTCGGCGAATAGCTTCTCCTCGTTCTTCTTCGCAGCGGACGCAGGGGTGCCGAAGATGTCGTCCCCTGCGGGCTGCGATTTCTCGGTGAGGATGCGCTGGAACTCCTTCTCCAGCGCGCAGGCGGCGTAGTATTCCTGAAAGGAGAGGTGGGCAAAGCCGAAGACGCCTTCGCCGCGCGGGAGCAGGAGGCCGGAGCGGTTGGCAATGTGGTCGAGGAAGCGGTGCAACTCGGCGCACGCTTCGGCGTCGCCAGCGCCGAAGCGCGGGCTGAGCCATTCCTCGAGCTGCGCGCGGGTAACGAGGATTTCGCCGACATCGTCTGCAATATCTGTTGGAGCCGAGGCACGGAGTTCTTGCATCCGCATCGCGACGAGGGCGAGGAGTTCTTCCTTTTCCTCGAACTTCCATGGGACGAGAAGGGAATCGTGCAAGCGCCTGTCGAGGTCGATATCTGCGAGGTAGGCGGAGGAGATTGCGGCATAGACGAGCGCGCGACCATTCGGCAGATGGGCGCTGTGCCGGAAGAGCAGAGCGAGGAGGTAGAGGAGATTTGGCACGCGGCTGATGACGCGGGTGTGGTCATTCCGATGGACGGCGGCGATGAAGTCGTCCGCGCGCTGCGTGCCCGCAGAGTCGCCGAGGCGGGGGACATACCAGTTCCGGGCGAAGGCGAGCTGCTGGGTGTCGTCGAAGGGGGCGAGGTGGAGGAGATGGGCGTGCCGGATGTAGTCACCTCCCCAGTATCTCAAGGTTTGGCCGGGTTTCAGTTTCAAAGATAGATCAGCCCGATGCTCCGCGGATTCCTCAACCTCAAATTGGTGAAACGGTAGCAATTGGGCCAACATTCGGTGTTTAAAATGCACCTCCGCCTGCTCATACCCCACAATCCGCGAAGTGATGAGCCACCGCGCATTGGGATACTTTTCAAACCCCTCCCAAATCGCGTCGCGGATGGCGAGACGGCGTTGCGGGTCGCCGATTTCATCGAGGCCATCAATGAGGAAGAAGGCGTCGGGTGAGGCGAGGATGGAGCGGAAGAGCGCCTCGTCCGCTGTGAGCGGCGCGGCGAGGGGAGCGCCCTTGCCACGATGCCGCCACTGGCGGAAGGCGTCAACGAGCGCGTTCCAGTTCCAGTGCTTCACGTCCTGCGGCAGATGCGTGACGAGGTCGCGGAGGATGAAGGGCAGCGGGATGGCTCCGCGCAGTGCTTCCGCGCCGGGCGGCACGGCTTCATCCGCGAGGGTGGAGATGAGCCACTGGATGAGCGTGCTCTTCCCCATGCCGGGATCGGCGAGGAGGACGGTGCGGGACTTCGCTGGGGCGAGGTGCGGGAGGAGCGGCGCGGCGGGATTCTTCCCTTCGCGCAATGCGGCGTCGAATGCCTCGGGGCGGAAATGCGCCTCCGTGCAGGCGGGGGCGACGAAGAGCTTGCGGATGGGGAGCTGCACGTCCTTCTCGCCCTCTTTGCCGTCGCGCTCGGGGACAGGAAGGCCGAGATTTTCGTAGATGGCGAACTGGTCGAGCAAGCCGACGAAGTAGCGGTGGAGCGCAGTGCCGGAGTCGAGCGCGGGAGTGCTGGCCTTGGGAGCTTTCTTCTTTTTTGCAGTAGCGGTAGAGGTGGGTTTCTTCGTTTCTTCCGCGAACACTTTGTCGAGGCGGGCGACGATCTTTTTGAAAAGCTCGTGCGCAAAGTCCCGCTTGTGATTTGCGGCCGTGCAATCTCCGAAGGCTTTCGGCTGAACGGCGCGCGGCGGGGAGAAGCGGAATATCTGGTCGGTTCCGAGTCCCTTAAGATCTTGGCTGTCAAAGTCGATTGGGCATAGCGCTACGGGCATGCAGAGTTTCTTGCCCGAAACGAACCGAGGGAGTTCGTGGTTCCCGATATACTTACTGCCCAGGAAGGACGGGCTGACGAGCAGGAGACCGAAATCGCAAGATTCCAAGCCGGCTTGGATTTCGGCGTGCCACTTTTCTCCCACGAGAATCTGCGTGTCCTGCCAGCGCAGAAAGTCGTAGCCGGAGCAGCAGTCGAGCTGCTTCTTCAGCTCGGTGAGGAGGCTCGACGGGAGTTTTCCGTCAGCGTGGGCGTAGGAGACGAAGTAGCGGACGGTGCGCTTGTCGGGAGATGCATTCTTTTTCATAGCGTGATGATGGCTGCGCGCTGCGGCACGTCAGGACAGATGAGGAGTTTTACGGGGCAACCGATGAAGACGTTCAGGGGCATTGCTTTGTTTTTTGCCATACAGATTGAAGTGTGGCTGCAACAGCGGTGTGCAGAAGGCGATGGCGAAGTCTTGCTTGGACATGGGAACGTGAGCAGTGCGAGTTGGGAAGTAAGGCGCACAGGCCCTTTCATTGTCGTGAACGATGCTCGCTTTGCCGGATGCGTTGTTGAAAGATCGCACGCAGTCCAACGTATCTGTCTTTGCCATGAAAATTATCGCCCTTCTTTCCCTGATTGCCGTGCCGCTTTTTGCCGCTCCCAAGGAAGCGCCGGTGTCGCTGAGTCTCGAAACACTTGGTGAGCAGCGCCAGCTCAAGGCGAGTTCCTTGCTGGAGCTGCGCTTTGCGATGCCGATGGTTGCCGAGGATGTGGTGGGGAAAGCGGTGGATTCGCCGCTTGTCATCAAGCCGGCGCTGGCCGGGAAGTGGATGTGGCTTTCGCCGAAGAGCGGTGTCTTTCAGCCGACGGAGCCGCCGCCGCTCGCGACCAGTTATCAGCTCACGTTGCGTGGTGATTTGAAAAAGGCGGACGGCAAATCGTTTTCCGGTTCGCTCAAGGAGACGGTGAGTTCGCCCGCCTTTCGCGTGAAGGGCTGGGCTGCGCCGGAGTATTTTTCGCCGGAGAATGTGCCCACGCAACCGAGGCTGGTTTTGCTTTTCAACTCGAACCTGGAGCCCAATGCGAAGTCGTTCACATTTATCAATGAGGCGAAGCAGCGTGTGGATGCGGTGGTGGAGTATGTGGATGTGCGGAAGCATCCCGACTACGAGGTTTCGAGCTACCGCTCTGACGACAAAAGCTCGCTCACGTGGGCACAGCAGTTTCACGAGCATCGCACGGCTGGTGCGACGAAGAAAAAACCCGCCGATGAGGAAGAGGAGGATGGCGAGCCTGCTCCGCACAAAGACGGCCCGATCCTTCTCAATCAAATCGTCATCACCCCCGCAAAATCTCTGCATCCCGGCAAAGGATGGAAGCTCGTTGTGGAGAAGGGGCTCGCTTCATCGAGTGGCGAAAAGCTGGCCGAGGTATTCACGCTGGATGTGGGCGAAGTGAAGCCATTCATCGTGGAAAGCGTCGCGGTGGAAAACCTCGTGAACTCAGGTAAGCGAATGGTGGTGAAATTCAGCAAGCCGCTCGCAAAGGCGGTGAAAAAGGAGCCCGCAAAATGGGTGAAGGTGGAGCCGGCTGTGGCAAATCTGCACGTGGAGTTGCCGGGCACGGTGATGGATGAACGGGACACGCTCATCATCACGGGGGATTTCGAGTTGGCGAAAGATTACACGTTCACATTTGCGGGCGAGATTCCGGCGGCGGAACCTTTCACGCTCGTCCAGCCGTTCACGAAGGCGGTGAGTTTTGCGCCGGTCCCTGCGCGCCTCTACTTCCAAGGTTTCTCGGAGCATCAGCAGCGCACTGGCACGAGGAATTTTCATCTCATGGGGGTGAATGTGAAGCGTCTGCGCGTGACTGCGAAAGTGGTGCCGCCCGACAGCGCGACGATGGCGCTGGATGCGTGGGCGAAGTATTACAAAGAGGGCGGCGAGGAGGACGGTGAATGGTTGCAAAAGCTGGACGACAAATCCGTGCCCGGCGCGGTTGCGTGGACGAAGGACTTCACGGTGGATGCGCAGACGGATGAGAAAAAACTGCTCGCGCTGAACTGGGACGAAATCCTCGGCGCAGGGAAGACGGGACTGGTTCTGCTCACCGCCGAGCAAATCAACGCAGCGGCTCCGAATGTGAAGCTCGTCGGCACTCAGGCGCTCGTGCAGGTGACGGATCTCGGGCTGGTGTGGAAGGAAGCGGATGCGGACTTTTTCCACGTCTTCTCGCTCGCATCCGCCGAGCCGTCTGCTGGCGCTTCGCTGAGACTCGTGGACGAAAAGGGCGCGATTCTCGCCGAGACGAAGACGGCCGCCGATGGCACGGCGCGCATGGCCAAGCTGACAGACAAATCGCCGCGCTGGCTCATCGTGACGAGCGGGGAGGATCGTCACGTCATTCGCTTCGATGGCGAACGGCGCGAGATGCAATTCGGGCGCTTCCGCATCAATGTGTGGGGCGACGAGGAGGACATCATGGAGGGCGACGGTTACGAGCAGGCGCAGGATTTGCGCGGCATTATGTTTAGCGACCGCCCTATTTATCGCCCCGGCGAAACGGTGCGCGTGAAGGGCATCGTGCGCAGCTACGCGAGCGGAAAACCGCATTTGCCAGCGGGGATGAAGGTGAAGCTCCGCGTGAAAGGACCGCGTGGACGAGTCCTCGGCGAACAGACGGTGACGCTGAGTGAATTCGGCTCCTTCGATGCCACCTACATCATGCCGCCCGATGTCACTGGCTACTACCGCGCGTTGCTGGTTTTTGGCAAAGGCGATGGCAACGAGGACTGGAGCCCGATCAGCCACGGCTGGAGTGTGGAGGAATATGAGCCGAATGCGTTTGAGGTAAAAGTGGCCGCGCCGAAATCGCCCGCATTGTCCACGCCCTTGGAGATGTCCATCGCGGCGAAATACTACATGGGCAAGGCTCTCTCGAAGGCGCAACTCGCGTGGAGCGTGCGTGCCAGCGACGAAAAATTTACGCCCGAGGGATTCGAGGAGTTCGTGTTTGCCAATGCGCTCTACGATTACCGGCTCGAACAGAAACTGAGTGGCGCGACGACTTTCTCCGCGCAGGGGAAAGTGGACATCGGAGCGGGTGGCGTGTCGAAAGTGTCGTTCAACGTGCCGGGCAACGCGAAACTGCCGCAGCCACGGCAGGTGCGCTTTACCTCGGAGATCACCGATCTCGATCAGCAGACGGTTGCGGAGCGCACGGAATTTACCGCGCACAGTTCGGAATTTTACCTCGGTCTGCGCCGGATGCCCGATGTGGTGCGCGAGGGAGAGGCGCTACCGATTCAACTCATCGCCGTTCGCAACGATGGCTCGCCCATGCTGGAGCCGGTGCAGGCGGATGTGAAGCTCACGCGCATCGAATGGCAGACCAACCGCGTGGAGGAAGCGGATGATACGGAAAATTTCCGCAGCGAGCCGCAGATGCAATTCGTCGGGCAGGCGCCGCTGACGACGGCAAAAATCGAGAAGAAGGGCAGTAAGTGGGAACTCGCCGACCCTGAGAAAAAGGATGAGAGCCTGAAAGTCGGGAAGCCCGGCCTGTATCTCGTTTCTGCCGTGGCGCGGGATGCTGCGGGTCGCGATGTGATCACGACGACGACGGTCCATGTCTATGGCAAGGATCAGCTCGCGTGGAATTATCGGAATCGTTTTCAAATCGAACTCGCCGCCGACAAGCCGGAGTATCGTGCAGGCGAGCAGGCGACGCTGCTGGTGAAGACGCCCATCGCGGGACGCGCGCTGGTCACGGTCGAGCGTGAAAATGTGAGGCGGCACTTCTTTGTAAATCTGGAAGGTAATGCGCCGGTGGTGCGTGTGCCGCTGGAAGAAGCAGACGCGCCGAATGTGTTTGTGTCGGTGCTGGTGCTGCGCGGCGCGCAGGATTCGACGAAGAAATTCAAGATGCCCGAGTATCGCGTGGGTTACGCCGAATTGCGCGTCGCCCGGCCCGACGCGAAGCTCTACGTGAACGTAAAGCCAGCGCAGCCGCAGGTGCGCCCCGGCGATGACGTGAACGTGCTGTGCGAAGTGCGCGACATCGCTGGCAAACCGGTTGTCGGCGCGGAAGTGACGCTGTGGGCGGCGGATGAAGGCGTGCTCAGTCTCACAGGTTTTGAAACGCCCGACCCGCTCGCGTATTTCAGCAAGCTGATGCGTCTGGATGTAACGACGGGTGTCACGCTCGATCATCTGCTCGGCGAAGATCCGGACGGGCGCGCTTTTGAAAACAAGGGCTATCTCGTGGGTGGTTTTGGAAAGGGCGGCGATGCGGCGGTGCGGCGAAATTTCCTCGGCACAGCCCACTGGAGTGCGTCGTTGCGGACGGATGAAGCGGGGAATGTGATGGCGAATTTCAAAGCGCCAGACGGACTGACCCGCTACCGCGTGATGGCGGTCGCGCAGAGTAAGAGGGATCAGTTTGGTCACGGCGAATCGGCGTTTGAAATCAACAAGCCGCTCATGCTGGAGCCCTCGCCGCCGCGCTTTGCGAATGTCGGCGATCAAATGCTCGCCCGCGCCGTGTTGCACAACACGACCGCCAACGCAGGCGAGGTCGTGGTGCGTCTGAAACTCAACGCAACCGCGAGCGCCACTGAAACGGAGAAGCGCGTATCCATCGCTGCGAATGAATCCGTCGCCGTGGATTTTCCGGTGGAGTTTCGCGAGACGGGCGAGGCGGTGTGGTTGTGGAGTGCTGAGTTTGGAAAATTGAGCGATACGGTGGAGACGAAGTTTCTCGTGCACTTTCCAGCTCCGGTGCTGCGCGAAGTGCGCCAGTCGCGTGCGGATGCGGATGCCGATTTGCTCGCCGGACTCGATCCCGCGCTGCTCGGTGGCAAAGGTCTGGTGCGGGTGAGCGTTTCAAACTCGCGTGTGTTTGAACTGCGCGAGGGCGTGAGCGAACTGCTGCACTATCCCTACGGCTGCGTGGAGCAGACGACCTCGGCGATGCTGCCCTGGCTGGCGCTGCGCGATTTTCGCACGATGCTGCCGGAGTTGAATCGCAAGGACGAGGATTTCACGAAAGCGGTCGAGAAAAGCATCACGCATCTTTTCAAAATGCAGACGGGTGACGGCGGTCTCGGCTACTGGCCCGGCGCGAACACGTCCAATTTCTGGGGAAGTTCCTACGCCGCACTCGGCCTCACGCTGGCAAAACGCGCGGGCTTTGCGTTGCCCGATGATGACTACACACGGCTGCTCGGCTTTCTCAGCAAGCAACTGCGCGGTGCTGCGGACACGGACAACGAATGGGAACTCTCCCCGCGCGCTCTCGCCTGCTACGCGCTCGCGGCGGCGGGCAAACCGGAGGCGGCATATCACGAATTGCTCTTCAAAAAGCGCGACAAGCTCTCGCAGGAAAGCCGTGCGCTGCTGGTGCTCGCGGTGCTGGAAAGCAAGGGCTCGGCGAAGATGGCGGACACGCTTTTGAAAATGCAGGACAAGCCGGTTGCTGAAGATTTCTGGTTCGGCTGTATCGCTCGCGCGCAGGGTATCCGGTTGCTCGCATGGTCGCGGCTCGCACCGAACTCGGACGGCACGAAGGCGATTGCCGATGCGCTTTTCGATGAACGCATAAACGGACACTGGATGACGACGCAGGGCAACGTGTGGGCCGTGCTCGGGCTCGCGGAATACATCCGTCGCACGGAATCGGATCGCAAAGAAGTGAAGGGAGCGCTCGTCGTCGGCGAGGAGCAGACGGCATTCAAGCTCGCGGCGAAGGGCGACTATTTCGAGAAGGAGTTTCCATTCGGTTCCGCCCCGTCGTTGAAACTCAGCAATCCGGCAAAAGGTCGCGTTTTCACCAACGTAACCATCGAGGCACGGCCAAAGACACTCGTGACCGAGCGGAAGGATCGCGGCTACGCAATCACGCGGCGCTACCAGCGCATTAATGACGACGGCACACTCTCCGACATCGGCGACCCGCACGTGGGCGACCGTGTGTTGATCACGCTCAATTTCACTGCGCCGGGCCGGGCTGGCTACGTGGTGGTGGACGACCCGCTGCCTGCTGTTTTCGAGGCGGTGAATCCCGAATTCAAAACGCAGGCGATGGCAGGCGCCGAACTGGCGCGAACATGGACATCCGACTACGAGGAACTGCGCGAAGATCGTGCGCTATTCTTTTGCGACTCGCTGTGGCCGGGAAAACACGAAATCCGCTACCTCGCCCGCGTCCGCTCCGCAGGCTCCGCCACCGCGCCACCCGCAAAAATCGAGGAAATGTATCGCCCTCAACGCTTCGGCCTCGGCGCCTCCGAGAATGTGAAAGGCAAAGGACTGTGAGGCGAAAATAGCACAGGACCGATGGTGACTGCGCCGCACGTTGACTCACCGCAGAAAGTCGGGCACTTTCCGCTCATGAGCATCACTGCCATTGTAGAGAACGACATCATCAAACTGCCCGATGGGGTGCATTTGCCGGATGGAACGAAAGTTCATATCGAACCCGAGCTTCCGGTCCGCAGGAGTATCGCGGATCGTTATGCGAAGCTGGCAGGGATTGCGAATGACGTGCCGACCGATCTCGCACGGAATCTTGATCACTACATTCACGGTCATGCGCGGAAGCCATGAAGGTTTTCGCTGATGCGTTTTTCTATGTGGCGTTCATGAACCGGCTGGATGAACATCACAAAGGTGTGATGGAATGGGCGCAGAAGTTTGATGGTGAAATCGTGACAACTCAATGGGTCCTCACCGAAGTTGCGGATGCATTTGCGGGATCACACATTCGCAGGCAAATCAAAGCGGGTTTTGATTTATTGCGTGAAGATTCTGCGACCCGGGTGATCGAAGTTTCACCCGCGCACTTCGCAAGGGGAATGGAACTCTACAACGAGCGCCCGGACAAGGAGTGGTCGCTGACGGATTGCATCTCATTGGTGGTAATGGCGGATGAGGGGATCACGGATGCACTGACTGGGGGTCGTCATTTTGAACAGGCGGGGTTCACCGCGATTTTTGCGGATTGACGCCGCGCAGACTTGCATGAGCAGCCCTGCCAAACCTGACTCCATGAAGGTTCGGCTTTGGCGAAGGCTGGGGCGGTGGGTCAAATGGGGTGTTGTTTTCGGGGTCGCGCTTTTTGTTGCGGCGTGGATTGGGCTGAAGTTTGTGCCGGTGCCGGAGGCTTTGTTGCGGAGGGCGACGGAGAGTTTGGAGTTTGTGGATCGGAATGGGGAGACGTTGCGTGAGGCGCGGGTGGAGGAGCGGTTCCGACGGGAGGCGGGGGAGATTCCGCAGATTGTCATTCGTGCGGCGATGGCGGCGGAGGATAAACGCTTTTATTTGCACTCGGGTGTGGACTGGCTGGCGGCTGGGCGTGCGGCGTGGTCGAGCGTGCGAGCGGGGAGGAAAACTTCGGGCGCTTCGACGATCACGCAGCAACTCATCAAGCTCTCGGTGCCGCGCGAGCGCACGTGGGGGACGAAGCTTGTGGAGATGGCGACGGCGCTGCGGCTGGAGCAGCTTTGGACGAAGCAGGAAATTCTCGCCGCGTATTTAAACCGGCTGGATTTTGGAAACGTGAACTACGGCGTCGTGGTGGCGGCGAATTATTACTTTGGAAAACCGCTGAGTGATTTGAGCGATGCGGAGGCGGCGCTGCTGATGGGATTGCCGCTGAATCCGTCGCGGCTGAATCCGCACACGAACATGGCGGGTGCGAAGCGTCGGCAGGAAACGGTGCTGCGAAGAATGCGGGAGAATGGCTGGCTGTCGGCGGAGCAATTCGAGCGGGCGATGACGGAGCCGATTCACCTGCAAGCGGCGCGGCGGATTTTTAATGCACCGCATTTCGTGGAACTGGTGATGAACGAAGTCGCAGGCAGAAAACAAGAGGGTGTGGTGAAGACGACGCTCGATCTGGATTTGAATCGCGTGATTGAGCGCAGCGTCGCGGAGCGGCTGGCGAAATTGCGCGGGCAGAATGTGCGCGATGCCGCCGTGGTGGTGCTGGATAACCGGACGGGCGGGGTGCTGGGGCTGGTGGGGTCGGGCGATTATTTCGCGCCGGGGAGCGGGCAGGTGAATGGCGCGACTCAGCCTCGCTCGGCGGGTTCGACGATCAAGCCGGTGACCTACCTGCTCGCGATGGAGCGCGGCGACACGGCGGCGACGATTGTTGCGGATGTGCCGACGGAATTTCCGACGGCGACGGGGCCGTATCGCCCGGAGAATTTTCATCGTCATTGCGAAGG
Source organism: Chthoniobacteraceae bacterium (assembly GCA_947476045.1). Taxonomy (GTDB): domain Bacteria; phylum Verrucomicrobiota; class Verrucomicrobiia; order Chthoniobacterales; family Chthoniobacteraceae; genus SXWH01. The sequence goes on along the minus strand of CANJNZ010000021.1, from coordinate 2,202 downwards.
GCCGGTGCGCTACCGCGAGGCGCTGGCGTGTTCGCTGAACATCCCGGCGGTGCGCGTGCTGCAATCGCTGGGAGGCGCGGGCCCGTTGCTGCGGCGTTTGCAGGCGTGGGGCGTGACGACTCTGCCGCGCACAGCGGAGGATTACGGACTTGGTCTCACCATCGGAAACGCCGAGGTGCGGCTGGTGGAGTTGACGAATGTTTATGCGACGCTCGCGCGCATGGGTCGCTGGTTGCCGGTGCGTCTGCGCGCGGACGATGAATTGCGAATGTCGAACCGAGCGGAGCGAGATAGCCTGCCGCAGGCAGCCCGAAGGGGCGCGGCGGAGGCCGCGAGCAATGACGCGCGCGGGCCCGCGGTGCCGCGAGAGCTTTGCTGGGTCGTAGCGGATATCCTAGCGGACAACGCGGCGCGCTCGGGAGCGTTCGGTGCGAATTCGGCGCTGCGTTTCGATTTCCCCGTGGCGTGCAAGACGGGGACGAGCACGGATTTTCGCGACAACTGGGCGATGGGTTTCACCCCGGAGTTCACGGTGGGTGTGTGGGTGGGAAATTTCGACGGCACGCCGATGCGCGAAGTGTCCGGGGTGTCGGGGGCGGGGCCGATTTTACACGATGTGATGATTGATTTGCACAGGCGTTTTGGGACGACGTGGTTCGAGCGGCCTGCCGGGGTCGTCGAGCGCGAAGTGCATCCGCTCACGGGGAAATTGCTCGCTGCGCCGCGTGCGGATTCGGTGCGCGAAAAGTTTTTGGAAACACAACTTCCAGCGATGGAGAGCGCGGGCGATTACGATGCGCAGGGGCGGGTGAAACTGGGCGCGGAGTTTGCGGAATGGGCGGCAAGTGCGGACAACCAAATCGGCACCCGTGTTGCGGTGGCCGGGAGCGGCGGGCTGCATCTCGTTTCGCCGACGCCGGGCTCGACGTTTGTGATCGATCCGGATGTTCCCTCGTCATCGCTCGTGCCGCTGGTCGTGAGCGGGGCGGGGGATTTGGTGTGGAAGTCGCCGACGCTGTCGGTGCGTGAAGTGGGCGGAAAGTTTTATGCGGAGGCCGTGGAGGGCGAGCATCGGCTGACGGTGCTCGATGTGGCGACGGGAAAAACGCTGGAGACCTGGATTCGCGTGAAGGCGCTGTGATGCCGCCTACGCAAAGGTGATGCGGTGGAAGCCTGTCTTTTTGAGCAGACTGAGCACTTGGATGAATCGCTCGTGTTGCGTCTCGTTGTTGGGGCGAATCACGAAGGGTGCGGTCGGTTCTTCCGCCGCGAGATTTTGCAGCCACGCAGCGAGTTCGGTGAGTTCCCGGTCAGTTCTGGTCGCGTATTGCGTCCCGTTGACGCTCACGCGTCCATCGGCGGTGATGTCGAGAACGAGCGGGATGCCATCACCGGGGCCGCAGGGGAGTTGTGCTTTGAGTTGAACTTCCTGCTGCCGGACACCTGCGAGGGCCATGAAAAAGAGGAGCAGGACGAAGACGATATCCACCATCGGTGCGATTTGAAAACCGTGGTCGCCGTCGGATGAGTTTTGGGAAGTAGCCATGGGAGTGTGTAGGTTTCTACACGCAGTATAATTCCCATTCCCATCCGCGCAAATGAAGCGCCCGTTACCCGGCGGAAGGAACAAGATTTTCATCCCCATCCATCAGGTCGTCAGTCTGATACTTTTCCATTCGTGCCTTTGCGTCTTCGTGGTGAAAAATTCCCGCCCGCCGCCCTGCGTCCTTGAGTTATGCGAGAGCTTCGGAAACCGTCATTGACACCCCATTCCCCGAGCCGCTAACCCACCCGCAATATGCGCCTCAAAAAATCTCTCAGTCGTATAATAACAAGTTAGGTGTCACTATGGGCGTCATCGCAGATTTCATCATCGCCACCGAATCTGAGGCTTCGGAGTATTCGCGCAGTCAGAGTGGTATTCCGTCATCCGACCTTCTGGAGGCCAAGGGCATCACCTGTGTAGAGCTTTCGACGCTGATGGCATTACTCGATGGTAAGCAGTGGCAGGACGATTTGCTGGATTTGTTTCCACCGACTGGTGGAGAGTCGAGCGGGCTTACGCGAGTAGGTGACCAGTTGCTAGGTCGCCTCACCGATTTTGATTACGACCTTGACCAAGTGTCGGCAGATTGGGCTGCGACGGAAGAAATGCAGTGGGAAGCAGAGGAGGCACGGAGTGTGATTGACGGATTGGCACAG
>CANJNZ010000020.1 GCA_947476045.1 Chthoniobacteraceae bacterium | reverse complement strand
TCCCACCAACGCGCCGCGTTCCGCAATGGGGTCTTCTTCACTACAACGCCCAAACCCGCAGACCAACAGAGACGCCGCCCACGCACGGACGAAGCCCGTCAGAGAAAAGTTTTTTCCCGCGGACTGCGAACTGCGGAACTTGGGTTAGCAGTAACTCGCGCGCAATCCCCATCGAAGGCCTGACGCCCGGCCAGTCCTACACCGTGCAAGTCCGCGCCATCGGCGGCAGCACCGGCCACAGCGACTGGAGTGATCCCGTCAGCCACATGGCTGTGTGATACTCTGCCCGCGCTCCAAGCACCCACCTTCGACCAAGCCGCACGGCTCGCGCTGTGCGGCTTTGGTTTTTGCAGCACGCTTTGATGCCGGATGACGCATGATGCCGCCCACTCCCACCATTCGGAAATCATCATTTGTCATCCCTATGTATCGAAATAGAATGGGATTATCATTTTCAGCGAATGACCTCACCTGCACCGATGAACGACAAACCCAGCCGCAGCACATGGCGAAAACTGGCTGCGTTTGCGTGGTGCGCTGTGGTCACGGTGTGGTTGCCGGCTCCGGCATGGGGACATGGCCCGCTTCACGAGAGGATCGCTGCTTTAACCGCTGAGGTCGCGACGAGGCCGGATGATGCGGGGCTGCGTTATCAACTCGCTGAGATCTGTTACCAGCATGGCGATTGGGATACGGCGCTGAAACATCTGGTGCGAGTGGATGAACTCGCGCCGGGGCAATTTCCAACTGATTTACTGCGGGGACGTGCTGCGCTGAGCGCGGGCAAGACGGATGATGCGAAGGCGGCGCTGGATCGTTTCATCACTGCGCATCCGGGGAATGCACAGGCGCTGTATTTGAGGGCGAGGGCTTTTGAGCGCCTGGGGAAGAATGACGAGTGCCTGAATGATTATCGTGCCGCGCTGGCAGCGGATAAGCGCCCGGAGCCGGATGTTTTTCAAGAGGTTGCCGTGGCGCTGGCTTTCCGGGGTCACGAGGAAGAAGCGCTGAGGGTGCTCGATGCTGGCATGGCGAAGCTCGGGGTCATCCCTACGCTGGGGCTGAAGGCGATGGAAATGGAAGTATCGCTGAAGCGCTATGACGCGGCGCTGCTGCGACTGGACGCGATGCAAAAGGCCGCGCCGCGCCCAGAGCCGTGGATGGCGAAACGCGCTGCGCTGCTTGAGCAAGCGGGCAGGATTGATGAATCCCGGGCAGCGTGGAAATCGCTTGTGACTCATCTTTCCGCACTGCCGGAAACCGAGCGCCGCTCTCACGCCATGAGCAAACTCGCCGAACAATCGAAACTGGCACTGGAAAAGCTCCCGAAACCAACTATTACTTCCCCGTCATCTCGCTAATGATCCGCTCCTTCACCCGCATTCTGATCGCACTGTCTGCCCTGCTGGCAGCAGTGTCGCACGCGCAGGTGAGCTACACAGGCGGCGTCTATAGCCAGAATTTCGACACGCTGCCGGGGACGACGAACAACACGCTCAACACTGCGTGGAAAGACGACAACACACTCACCCCGCCGCCTACACTGGCTGGGTGGTATGCGAACAAGACGACGTTCAGCGTCACCGACGGCACCCTCGGTGGAAGTGCGGCGCTCTTTGATCCCACCACCACCGCGAATAACGTCGGGCTTTTCAGTTTCGGCTCCTCTTCCTCGACGGATCGCGCGCTTGGTTCACGAGCGACAACATCTTTCGCAGGAAACAACCCTGTTCTCTACGGTCTGAAGCTGGTCAGCAACACCGGGAATACGCTGACGAATTTCACTGTCATCTATACCGGCGAGCAGTGGTTCAAAAGTTCCGCTGCAATCCAACATTCGTTGAACCTCGCCTACCAGCTTGGGGCTAGCAGCATCAGCACCGGCACATGGACACCGATGACAGCGGGCACCTTTCTGGCACCAGTTTTCACCAGTGGAGCGTCCACACTGAATGGCAACCTTGCAGCAAACCGCGCACTGAAAGTTGCAACGGTCAGCGGAGTTTCATGGGCAGCAGGCCAATCACTCTGGATCCGTTTTAGTGACGCGAATGAATCATTAAACGAACAGGGCCTCGCGGTGGACGATTTTTACTTTCTGGCCGATCCAGAGATCGGGCTTTTCTTCAATGGAAGCACAAGTTTCGTCACCACGGGTGCGGGGTCCGCACCACTCGGCGCGGGCAGTTTCACCATCGAATGTCGCTTCCTGAAGACCGGCGCAGGTGTGTCCGTGTCCACTGGCGGCGATGGCGTCACTGCGATTCCGTTGGTGTCAAAGGGACGCGATGAGGGCGAGGGAAATACGACCGACTGCAACTACTTCCTCGGCATAGACGCGAGCGGCAAACTAGTCGCCGACTTCGAACAACTCAACGCCACCAATAACGGCACAGCCTATCTTGCCGGACAAAACTTTCCCGTCACCGGCTCAACAACCTTGCAGGACAGCGTGTGGTATCACGTCGCAGCCACCTACGACACAACATCCGCCACATGGAGTCTCTACGTGAACGGGGTGGCAGAAACGCTCACGACTCCGCTGGCGACGTTTACCGGAGTTGTTCCTCGCAGCGACAGTGTTCAGCATTTCGGCTTTGGCACGGCGTTGGATTCATCAGGCAATGCCGCTGGATTTTTCCAAGGGTGCATAGACGAGGTGCGGGTTTGGAATTACGCGCGTTCCTCCGCAGACATCCTTGCGAACATTGAGACGAAACTTACCACCGGAGTCGCGGGGTTGCTCGGGCGCTATGGCCTTGATGCGGGCAGCGGCACAACTACGGCAGGCATCACGGCGACGGGGGCCGCGCCAATCGGCACGCTCTCCGGCACCACACCACCGCAATGGGTGAACACGAAATCTTTTGCCGACAGCCCCAACATTTCACCCTCTGTCGTGATGACCAGCCCGACGGACGGCAGCACATTTGACTCGCACGCTCCGCCTACGCTTGCGGCGACAGCGGGTGATCTTGATGGCTTTGTCGCCAAGGTCGAATTTTACGACGGCCCCACGAAAGTCGGCGAGGATACCACAGCGCCATACACCTACTCGTTCCCATCCAACCTCGCTTCCGGAACACATTCCTTCACCGCTCGTGCCATTGACAACGCAAGCGCTACGACGACTTCGGCTGCTATCAGTGTCACCGTCACAAATACCAGCAATATTGCCCCCACTGTCAGCATCAGTGCGCCGGTAAACAACGCGGTGCATACAGCTGGAACCACGATTTCCATCACTGCAGCCGTGAGTGATAGCGACGGCGCTGTCACCAAGGTCCAGTTTTACCAAGGGGCGACGCTGATCAACGAAGACACAAGCTCTCCCTTTTCCTACTCATGGGCGTCACCCAACGTCACCGGCAACTACACATTTACCGCAGTCGCGACGGACAATGACGGTGCCACTAGCACCTCTACACCGGTCACGATCACACTCGTCACACCACAATACAGCTACACACAAAATTTCGATTCCATGGGGAGCGGCACAACGCTGCCGAGTGGTTGGTCCTTCATTGGCACACTGGGCGGAACTACTACTACATGGACGGATGCGACCGGCATCCCTGCAAACTCAGTGGCGGGCGGAACCTCGAATGCCACGCTACTAGCAGCGACTACATATGCCGGGACCAGTGATACGCAGGGCTATAACTACGCACTCTCAACTTCCACCTCAGACCGCGCTCTTGGCACTTCACCGAACACCGCCAAAGGCACCGCCTTGCAATTAACTCTGAACAATACTTCCGGCGTGCCCTTAAACTCCGTGCGACTGGGCTATAGCATCCGCCGATTTGCCGCCGGTTCAGCGAATAATGAACTACCTGGCTACCAAGTGTTTTACAGTCTGGATAATGGCACCACATGGACAAATGTCGCCGCGCTGAATCCAACACTCAGCGGACCCGATGGCGTCATCGTTCCCAACACTACGGGTGTCACAACGGTATCTCCAACGACTGTCAGTTTCACGAGCACCTGGGCCAGCAACGCCACGCTGCTGCTGCGCTGGGTGGATGACAATGCGGCGCAGTCTGCGCCTGACCAAGTCATCGGTCTGGACAACGTGGTCGTCGCTGCTGGCGAATTGCTACGCGGACCATACTTGCAGCAAGCCGCTCCGACACAAATGACAATCCGCTGGCGCAGTGTTTCGAGCATCCCAGGGCGTGTGCAATTCGGCACTGCATTGGAAAATTTGAACCAAACGGTGGACGAACAAACAGCCACGACGGAACACAGCGTCAAACTCACCGGGCTGACTGCGAATACGACCTATTTCTACAGCATCGGCTCGGCATCCGAGACAATCGCGGGCGACGAATCCCTCACTTTCACCACACCGCCCGTTGCGGGAACTTCAGTCCCCATACGCATCTGGGCGCTGGGCGATGCGGGAACAACGGGATTCAACCCAGCGGAAACACGACAGAAGGCTGTTCGTGATGCCTTCTACACTTGGACGGGAACGCGCACGCCGAACCTCGTCCTCCAGCTTGGCGATAACGCATACAACAGCGGCCTCGACACAGAATTTCAGGCCGGCATGTTCGACATATATACCACGATGCTGCGCAAAACGCCTTTCTGGTCGTGCCTCGGCAATCACGAGACCTATGGCACCAGCCCCTATGCGTATTTCAGTATCTACACACTCCCCACCACAGGCGAGTCAGGAGGCATCGCATCTGGCACCGAAAATTACTACTCATTCGATTACGGCAATATTCACTTCATCAGTCTTGATTCCATGATATCGAGCCGCGCAGCTAATGGCGCAATGGCACAATGGCTCCAGAACGACCTCGCGAACACGGCTGCAACCTGGATCATCTGCTTTTTTCACCATCCACCCTACACCAAAGGCTCCCACGACTCCGACAATGGAGACCCTTTTGATCCAGATCCCGAGTTGGTGGAAATGAGGGAGAATATCGTGCCCATCCTCGAAGCCGGCGGCGTGGACCTCGTCCTCAGCGGACACAGCCACGTTTACGAACGCTCCAAGTTAATCGATGGTCACTATGGCTACTCCACCTCGTTCATCCCAGCGATGTTCAAGAACGCCGGAAACGGACGTGAGAGTGGCGTCGGTGCGACAGGCGCTTATTTAAAGGACTTCGATGCTCACCGCGGTGCGGTTTACACAGTTGCCGGCAGTTCGGGCAAGGCCACGAACTGGACAAACGGGAGCACAGCGACTGTGAACCCTGCCCCTCACCCCGTCATGAACACATCATTGCTCACGATTGGCTCCGTGGTTCTCGATATTTACGAAAATCGTCTCGATGCAAAATTCCTGAACAGTGCCGGCGTCGTGGACGACTACTTCACCCTGATCAAACAAGGCAACGCCGACAGCGACGCAGACGGCATCCCCGATGAATACGAAATCGCCCACGGACTGAACCGCCACATTTCTGCGGACGCGATTCTCGATGGCGACAATGACGGCGCGATCAACCGCGACGAATACGTCCTCGGCCTGAACTCACTGGTGCCCGATCGCTACAATTTCACCACCACGCGCAACACACAGACAGGCGTAGTTACAGTTACCTTCCCGACCATCCCTGCGCGCAATTATCGCGTCTGGTATAGCGATACCCTGACAACATGGAACCCCGCTTCTTCCATCATCTCCGGCACAGGTTCGAATCAAGTCTGGGTGGATGACGGCTCTGAAATTCCAGCAGCCACTGGCAATCGCCGTTTCTACAAAGTCGTCGTGACGACAGCGCCGTAAGGCCAGGATCACCAAACTCACGCTGGCGAATTTTCGTAATGAGTGCATAATCATGCACCTTCATTTGCCATGGTTCGCATTTGCCATTTTTCGCAGAAATTTTTCGAAACAGCTTCTTTGCTGATCGCGTTGCTTGTTTCCACAGTGGCACCCGTCCATTCGGCCATTCCTGTGAGCGTCTCCGGCACGGGCACCCTGACTTTCGACACCCTCCCCTCTGTGACTGAATGGGCCACCATGAGCATGCCCGGCGCGAATTCGGACATTCAAACATACCCCGACGCCGACATGGATCTGGCCATGAGCGCGACGCCTCCAGCCTACGTGACCGGCGGGGCCATCACCACGACCCAGATCAATTCCGCGCTCGGGTCAAAAACCAACAGCGCCACAAGCACGCTTGCCTACTGGCGCTCGGGGCAAAAAAGCCTCTGCACCCAGCCCACCGGCAACAGCATGACGCTGCTGATGGGAAAATTCCAAAATACTTCCGGGGGCACTATTACGGATCTGGCGGTTTCCTATACCCTCACACTCGTCAGCGTCGGCGGGGTGGCAGACGAGATCAAAGGTCACCGCATCTATTATAGCAAGACAGGCACTGCCGGAAGTTGGACTGTCGTGGGCAATCAAACCACGCTCAACACCCGGCAGGTCGCTTTCAATCTGTCCTCGCTTGCGTGGGCCAATAACGACTTTCTTTACGTCATCTGGGCCGATGACAACGGCACCAGCCCGGACGGCGACTACTCCATTGATAATCTCAGCCTCACTCCGTTCACCCCGGTCACAGGGCCATCTGTCGCCATCACCAGCCAGGCCAACGGCGCAAACGTCGGCACCAATGTCGTCATCGAAGCCGCCGCCTCGACCACGAGCGGCAGCATCAGCAGCGTGTCGTTTTACGATGGTGCGAACCTGCTCGGAACGGACACCACCAGCCCCTACACCTACGCATGGATGGGCGCGCCGGTGGGTGCTCATGCACTCACGGCGGTGGCTCTGGACAGCAACAGTCTTTCGGCCACATCGCCGGTGGTCAACGTCACCACGGCTGCCGGCGCAGGAACGCTGACACGCGGACCATATTTGCAAAAAGCCAGCCCGGTTCAGATGACGATCCGCTGGCGCAACTCGCTGCAAAATATCGGCCGTGTCAAATACGGCATCGCCTCTGGAAATCTGGATCAAACCGTGGACGAGTCCATCGCGCCCGCCCTGGCACCGATATCGGGTTTCGACCATGAAATCACCCTCAGCGGGCTTTCGCCAAACACGACCTATTTTTATAGCATCGGCTCAGCGGACGATGTCCTCGCCAGCGGCGCTGACTACACATTCACCACATCTCCCACTCCGGGCACAGTGCAGAACACCCGCATCTGGTTGCTCGGCGATGCCGGAACTGCAGGAGACGACCCCTTGGATACAGGTGCAAAAGCAGTGCGGGATGCATTCTATAATTGGACGGGCGCCCGCACGCCCAACCTCGTCGTGGAATTGGGAGACAATGCCTACAACACGGGAACAGACGACGAATATCAGGCGGGGGTGTTCGACATCTACACCACCTAGTTGCGCAAAACGCCGTTTTGGTCCTGCCTCGGAAATCATGAGACTGCTCAGTCTTCTTCGCGCATCAACGCCTATCCTTACTTCGACATTTACACCCTGCCCACTGCCGGAGAGTGCGGAGGCGTTCCCTCTGGCACCGAGCATTACTATTCTTTCAATTACGCAAACATCCACTTTATTGCCCTCGATTCGATGACCGCCAGTCGGAACACCATCGAGAAGAACGGCAGCGACGGCCCAATGGCTGCGTGGTTAAGAGCGGACCTCGATAGCACCACCGCGACGTGGATTATCTGCTTCTTCCACCACCCGCCTTACACCAAAGGTTCCCACGATTCCGACAACCCCGCCGACAGCGCCGGAGCGATGGAGCAAATGCGCACTAACTTTCTGCCCATCCTCGAAATAGGGGGTGTGGATCTCGTCGTGAGCGGCCACAGCCACGTCTACGAACGCTCCTACCTGCTCAACGGGCACTACGGCCTTTCAGCGTCGCTTGTTCCCTCGATGAAAAAGAACGCCGGTGACGGACGCCCCGCTGGCAACGGTGCCTACATCAAACCGCTCACCGGCCCACGCGACAACTTCGGCACCGTCTATGCCGTGACAGGCTCTGCGGGCCAGACTGGCACCTACGCGCTCAATCATCCTGCGCACTACATTTCACGCGGTAACCTCGGCTCCTTCGTCCTCGACGTGAACGGCACGCGCCTCGACGCCACCTTCGTAAAAAGCGACGGAAGCACGCCGGACACATTTAGCATCATCAAGCAGGGAGCCGCAGACAGCGATGGTGACGGTATCCCCGATGAATATGAGTTGGCAAACGGCCTCAACCGGAAAGTTGCATCAGACGCGCTTTTGGATGCCGAGGGCGATGGCTTAAGCAATCTTGATGAATACATTTTTGGTCTGAATCCTCATCAGACAGATCGCTATAACTTCACCACTACTCGCGACACACAGAGCGGTTTCGCCACAATAAATTTCTCCACCATCACTGCGCGCAATTATCGCGTCTGGTATAGCGACAACCTGACTGTATGGGATCCAGCCTCCCCGGTCATCGCAGGAAATGGCTCCACTCAAATCTGGGTGGACGACGGCTCACAAATCCCAGTCGCAACAGGCAACCGGAGATTTTACAAAATTGTTGTGACCGTAGTTCCTTAGGAGCAGTCCGATTTACGGCAGCTTCTCCAGCGTCTGCGCGAGGTCGGCGATCAAATCCTCCGCGTCTTCCAGTCCGACGCTCAGTCGCAGGAATCCTTCGCCGATGTCCTCGGGGTAATTGAGAACGCCGATATCGGGATTGTCGCCTTCCTGCGGATAATACTGAACCAGCGATTCCGTGTGACCGAGGCAGACTGCGTGAGTGATCAGGCGCAGGTTTTTGAGGAAAGTAAAGTAGTCCGGTTTTGCGCATTTCAGGATCACATTCATCATCCCGCCAAAGCCGGTCATTTGTTTCTTTGCGATGGCGTGCTGCGGATGACTCTCCAGACCAGGATAGCGCACAAGCTTCACCTTCGGGTGCGACTCCAAATAGCGCGCAACTGCCATGGCGTTTTCGCAGTGCTGTTTCATTCGCAACGGCAACGTGGCCGCGCTGCGCATGAGCAGCCATGCGGTGAACGGGCTGATCGTCGCACCGAGATGCACGCTCGCGGTGAGACGAATCTGCGAGATGAGATCCTTCCGCCCAGTCACGCATCCACCGAGGCTGTCGCCGTGGCCGTTCACATATTTCGTCAGACTGTGCATTACCAAATCCGCGCCGAGCGCGATGGGCTTTTGCGTCACGAGGCCGGAGAAAGTGCTGTCCACGGTGAAAATTGCGCCGATGCTTTTTGCGATGGCGGAAATGGCGGCGATGTCGCTGACGAGCGTCGTGGGGTTGGCCGGCGTCTCGATATGGATGAGCTTTGTATTCGGGCGAATCGCCGCGCGCACGGCTTCGGGGTTCGTCGAATCCACGAGCGTCAGTTCCACGCCAAAGCGTTTGGCAAAGTGATCCACCAAAAAGCCGTGGATGCCGATGTAGCAAATCCGTGAGCTGATCATGTGATCGCCCGCGCTCAGTAGCGTGAAAAACGCGCCAGAAATTGCAGCGACTCCGCTCGACGAAACCACACAGTCCTCCCCGCCCTCCATTCCTGCGAGCCGCTCTTCGAGATAGCGAGCATTCGGATGCCGCGAGCGCGGATAGTTGAAGGCATCGGGATCATTCCAATCAAAAGATTCCGCAAGCGTCTCCGAGGTGCTGTTGAGTTCAAAGCTGTTGCCGAGAACGATGGGGCGGCGAATGGCCTTCGTCTCGGAATCCACCCCCTCCCCGCAATGTATGGCGCGGCTGGCCTCCCCTAGTTTTCGTGTCTCTTCAAATGGCAGATTCATGATTTGGTTTCGTCAGTTTTTTCAGATGGCTCGGGAACATGATCCTTGTCGAACTTGTCGTAGCGCGCCGGATTCGCGACCACCATCAGGGCAGAGATACCGACGCCCAAACAAAGGAATACCGCAGGGAACCCGCCAAGATTTGCGAGGTGTTGTATCCCGTCCAATTTGTCGAACGACGTCATGATGATGTAGCAAAATACCGTCATCAGCGTGCCCCACGCTATTTTCACGAACATACTCGACTCGGTGTGCTCCGGAGTAATCCCCTTCGAACTGATATTACTCATCGTGTCCGTGTTACCATCGGCTGTGGTAACGAACGAGAGGAATGCCGTGATCAATAGAATGGGAATCAGGATTTTCCCGTAAGGAAGATGCTCCAGAAAAGCAAAGAGGACTTTGCAGGGATTGTTGGGGTCCAGCAATTTTGCCAATCCAAAATTCTCGTGCATATCCATGTGAACCACTGCACCGCAAATGACAGCCATCCAGATACCCGTGAAGATGGAGGGCAGCAGGACGTTGAAGAATAGGAACGCGCGAACGGAATATCCGTAGGCGATACGCCCGAGAAACACACCCATGATGGGCGCCCACGCGAAAAACGCGGAGAAATACATCTGCGTCATGCCGTGGATCGTGTCGTCACTGTGTGCAGCCCCGGTGTTTAAGACCTTTTGGAAATACTGCCCTAAAAACTGCCCCAGCCCCTCGACCGCAAAATTAAAAATGAAGCGCGTGGGTCCCAGAATCACAACGAGTGCCAGAAAGCCGATTAGAAATATCGTGTTGGCAGTGGCGATCCAGCGAATCGCCTTGGTGACACCGCTGATTGCAGCAGCCACCGAGGCAGCCATGACTGCCACAATTACCCCGCCCAGCAGCAGATTGCTGGGTTCCTTTTTAATGCCCAAAAAACTGTGGATCCCCGCACCCATGATTGAAGCGAAGCCAGCGAGTGCCGATGTCAGCGCAGCAACAAGGCAGTAGAGACAGATCGTATCAATAATCTGCCCCACCGCTCCTCCACCATGGCGGCCCATCATGGGCGAAAGCGGAGCGCTGAGACTGAACGGTCGCTTCATGTTGAAATAGGCGAAGGCAAACATCAGGCCGACGATCGAGCCAAAGGCGTAGGGCGTCAGCGTCCAGTGCAGATAGACCGTGGAGATCGCGAAATGGGCCGCCTCCGGGGAATTCGGAGCGATCCCCGGCGGTGGGTGACTCAGGTGCTGCGTCGGCTCAAAGACCCCCCAGAAAAGAATGCCGGTGGCGATGTTCGTAGTCAGGACGACGGTGAACATCTGCCATTTCGTCAGCAGTTTTTTGGCGTTCGGTCCGCCCAGAACTGTTTTTCCAAAAGACGATGCGTAGATGATTCCGCAAAGCACCAACATGCAGAAAGCCAGCAGCGAAACGAGCCAGCCGAAGTTTTCCGTGACCACCTTGACCGCATTGCCGAGAACTTCGATGAACTGCTTCTCATTCGTCATCTGCAACACGACAAAGGCCGCGCAGAGGATGAATGGCGGGAGAAAAACGAGGGGCTTGATGTTTTTCATGCCTTGTTATTCCGACGGCAGCAGCCGTGCGATGCGGAGGAAGTCGCTCTTGATGCCAGTTTTCCCTTTCTCACAAAAATCAGCCGCAATCTCGCCGTAGGCCGGGATGAACTTAAAGCCAGCGCCGCAGAGCGGACCGCAGAGCGTCACGCGGTCATAGCCGGGGAGTTTGTCAATGATGGGCACGTCGTCCACCGTGTGATCGTAGAGGCACGTGCGCAGTGCGACGAGCGGGCCGTTCGCCTCGGGGAAATATTTCCTCAGTCCTTTACGGATGAACTCCTCGTCCTGCGCGTTCGGCGTGCGGTTGAAATTATCCGGATCCACCGTTTCGCCATTCCAGTGCAGACCGATTTTGTAGCCGGGCACATCCGTCATCATCGGGAAACCGTAATAAATTCCGTCCTCGTCCTCGATACACCAGCACGGCATCGCCTCGGGTTCGTAGGCTTTCATGTTTTGCAACGGCCACACCCACGCGAAACTCACCCGCGACGCGGTCACCGCGATGCCAACGTCCTTGAGCAATTTCCCCGTCCACGGCCCGGCGCAAAAAACAATTCTGTCGGCCGAATAAGTCCCGCGATCGGTGACGACCGTCACGCCATTCGCGTCTTCCTTCCAATTCAGCACCTTCGTGTTTCCGAGAACCTGCGCGCCGCGCTGCATCGCGAGACGCACTTGCGTCGTGATGGTCACCTCCGGTCTCAGCAGCGCGCCCTCCGGGTCGTAAGCGCCCCAATACGGCTCGCCGATTTTGAACTGCGGGAAGCGCTCATTCACCTGCTGGATGTTGAGGTCTTCAAAGCGCCGATTATTCTCCAGCTTATATGCGGGAAAATTCCGATGCGGGGCGAGATCGAGGAAGCCCGTCTTCACCATGATGTCCTTCTGCCCCGACTCCTCCACCAGTTCGTGATACAGCTCGTAAGCGCGCAAAATGATCGGCTCATATTCGCTGCCGATGTAAGGCGCGATCTTCGTCTGCCGGGAATTTCCATGTGAGCCGCCGAGATTGTGCGGCACGGAAAACTGCTCGATTCCAAGGACACGCAGTCCGCGCTTTGCGAGCTGATAAACGGTAGCCGAGCCTACGGCACCGACGCCGACAACGATGACATCAAACGATTGGGACATGAAATTTTTCTGTGTGAATTTACTGAAGGTGCCTGCGAGAAGGACCACTTTCAGCTAGGGCGCAGCGATCCCGACTTCAAGGTAAAAAGGGCAGGACGCAGTTCGCCCGCTCCATTTTCAAAAAATTTCGGGATGTGAATCTGGTTGTGCGGGTTTTTCCGCCACAACCAGACTCAACATCCCGTAATTTCTTAACGCGCTATGTTGCGCGCAGTAATGTGTTAATTCTTGGAACCGCCGCCGAGCGCCACGATACGGAATCCGTAGTGGGGCCATTTGCCGCAATAGTCATCGTAGCGGGTGCCCGATTGCATGTAGCCGGGGTTGTCGTTTTGATACCACGAACCGCCGCGCAGGCCCCATTTGTCGCCGCTAAGATTGTCGTTGAATTCCCATTGGTTACCACCCTGATCGAGAGTGCCATAGGCGGATACTGCGTTCTTGTGGCTGCCGACCTCGGAAGATCCGCCGGTGTTGATGACCGCGTCTGGCGCGTCATCGGACTTCGCAGGATAGCTCCAGTAGCCGCCGCTGCCTTTTTTCGCGTCGTAGTATGCGGCTTTATACCATTCGTTTTCGCTGGCGACGACCCACTTCACGTCCTTGCCCGCTGCCAACGCTGCGTGGTTTGGCACCGTGGCCTGACCGCCACTGATCTTGTAGCTGCCGTTCTCCGTGTCTGAAGATCCCTTGCCATTCGTGAGCCAGTTCGCGAAACGGATCGCACTGAGCGGGGTGATGTAACCGACTGGCTTCTTGGCCCAACCGTCCTTGACGCTGTAGGTGTAGCTGCCGGAGCCGCCGCTGCGGGAAACGCCGCCGTATTCGCCGTCCATGCGCTCGTCATAAAGTTCGTATGTATCCGTCTTGGCGACGGCGCTGAGGAATTCGCAATACTCAGCCCAAGTGACTTCGAATTTGCCGATCTTGTATTCGTAGGCGACAGCGCCGTAGCCGCTGACATCGGAAATATTGCCGGGATTGCCGACGGGAACGAGGGCTGGAAGATCCCCAGCGAATGCATGGGTGCTCAGCAGGATGGCTGCGATTGGCAGCAGGTTTTTCAATGGTTGTTTCAGGTTCATGTTTTTCTGTTGTTGGTTTGTTCGATTTTTAGCTCAAATTGGTTTTGGTAAATGCGTGACCGATTTAGATTATGTCACGCAGGGTTGGCAATATCGCGATCAGTGTGATTCGTTAGAAGGTTTTTAGCAGGCCCATTTATTTCCCCATCATCTCGGTGAGGAGGGGTGCCATGGCTTCGCCCCAAATCATGTATCCGGCGACTGTTGGGTGGACGGAGTCTTTGAGGACGTTGCCGAGGATTTCGCCTTTCTCGTCGAGGAATTTGTTTCCAAAGTAGAAATAGCGGACCATTTTTTTGTCGTCCAATTTGGAGATGATGGCGTTCACGGCTGCGGTTTTGCCCTTGATGGTGGCCTCGGGCGCAAGCGGTGGCGCGCCGGGTGCGAGCGGGGCTTCGCGGGCGGGGAGCAGACCGAGCAGGAGGATCTTGGTGGTCGGAAATTTCTCCCGGAGGATTTTCACCATGTTAGTGATGCCGATGGCGGTGTCGGCGGGCGAGATGAAGCCGAGGTTGTTGATGCCGATGAGGAGGACGATGACTTTGGGGTTGTGCCCTTTGAGTTCGCCCTGTTCGATGCGCCAGAGTTGATGTTGGATTTTGTCCCCGCCGACGCCGAAGTTCACGGCGTTGTATTTGCCGTAGAATTTATTGAAGACGCCGCCATCCCATCCCTGCGTGATGGAGTCACCAAAGAAGCATAGCTCGATGTCCTTCTTGTTGGCGGTGGCCGCCATGTTGCGCCCGTGACTTGGGCCAAACCAACGGACGCCGCCGGGCGAAGGCCGCGTGGGGTCTTCGGCGGGGTTGGTGACGGTGAGCTTGGGCGCGGGTGTCGCGAGTTGCGCGCCAGCCTGGGCGATGAAGCCGAGGGCGAGCGCGGCGACGATGATGGCGCGGCGGAAGGTAGTTTTCATGGCGTTTAGTGACGTGAAATTACTTACCGATGCGATTCGGCGGGACTCCGCCCACGGGGACGTTCAATGCCTCGCCGGGTGCGTCGTTGTAAGCCTCGAAGGCTCCGATGGTGGCAGGGCCGTTGTTGGTGCGGATGACGAGGAGACGCGCCTTGGAGGTGGTGCGCGCTACGATGGGTGCGACGAATTCACCAGCGATGGCACCGCCATTAAAGCAGCCGACCCACTTCTTCGTCTTTTCGTCCCAATACTGGATGACGTAGCGGGCGACGTTAAAGGGAGCGTCTTCTTTGATCTTGAATTCGTTGATAATGACGGGGCGACCGAAGTCGAGTTGCACCCACTGGCCTTCAGGGCCGGGGGCTGCAGCGTTGTCCGACTGCTTGGCGGGGTGCTTCGTTGATTTGCAAGCAGCGCTGAGGTCTTTGATGAAGCAATTGATGAAGGAGGTGTGTTTGTCTTTCTCCGGATCGGCGACACGCATCAGGCCCTCGCCGGGCGAGAGGTAAAAACGGGTGTTCTTCCAAGTGGATTCATTGTGATCCGTGGTATTGAGGATTTCCACTTTGCCGGTGCCACGTGGCGGACGCTTGGCTTTGCCGTTGAGCACGCAGTTTTCCATGACTAGGCCGTGGCTGGGATTGCCGTCGGAGGCGTAGCAGCAGATGAGGAAGCAGGGGCCGTCGGTGTCGTGGAAGAGGCAGTTGCGGACGAGCATGTTTTCGCAATTGCCCTCGAAGTCGAAGGCCTCGCCGTCGCCGCTGCCCTGGCCGATGTCAATGAAACCGAATTCGCTTTCCTCGATGATCCAGTCTTTCGTGCGGAAGAACATGGAACCGGCGACGCCGTTGAAGGAACGGAAGCCGCGACCGATGTCATGCACGACGCAGTTTTTCACGCTGCCTTTGTTCACGCCGCGGATACCGAAGGGCCACTGGTAGCCTTCCTCGAAGAGGCAGTTGTCGAAGTTGAGGTTGGCGAAGTTGTAGATGAAGGAGGCGTTCTTGTTGAAGTTGTCAGGGCTGTTCGTCCAGAAACCCGAGGCGAGTCTGCGGAAGACGCAGTTTTTCACCATGATGTCTTGAAGGACGACTTTGTTCGCCAACTCGAAGGAGAAGAGGCAGACCCCGAGGCCGATTTTGCTTTTCGGGTAATCCTCATAGTGCCGATAGAGCAGCGAGTCGTGGAAGTAGCAGTCCTCTATCCAGAGGTATTTCTGCGTGGCGCAGCCTTTGGAGTATTCCGCGTAGATGCCGGTCATGCAGCGATTGAATTCGATGCCGACGATCTTGTAGCCGCCCTGATCGTTCAAAAGGATGCCGCTGCGATCCTGCTTGAAGTCTTCGCGGTCAATGACGGGCTTGTTGCCCTCGCCGTAGGAGGAAATGGTGATGGGTTTTTCGGGAGTGCCGCTGCCTTTCGGCGCGAGGCCGTCCGTCCAAGTGTCGCCCTTTTTGAGGAGGATGATGTCGCCGGGCTTATATTCGATGGAGGCTTTGGTGAGCGTTTTCCAAGGGCCTTTCGCTCCCGCCTTGGCGGCGGCGAGTCCGTCGAGACTGTCATCGCCGGTGGACTGGCTGACGTAATAGGTCGCCGCATTGGCAGCGAATCCGCCGCAAAGCAGGGCGGCTGCGAAGAGGAAAAACTTACTGGCACGGTGTGATTTCATTTTAGTCATTGGTAATTGAAATTGATAGAAGGTGGCTGACGGGATTTCGCCACCGTTCGTTGCCCAGTTTCAAGTTGGGTGTCAAGCGGCTTGGGCGACTGACGCGTTTCCACGCAGCAACTCCGACAGTGCGTAAAGATCCAGCGCACGTTTGTTCTCTTTGTAATTATTTTAACGATACCAAAACACACACGCTCGACACGCGGGCTCTCAGTCGTATCGTCCGCGCCCAATTTATGGCCGGCCTTATCATCAGACCACGTTCGCGCATTCTTCACGGCCACGACTGGGTCTATTCCACGGAAGTGCTCAAGTCGTGGGGCAACCCGAAGGATGGCGACGTCATCCCGCTCAAGGACGGACGCGACCACCTGCTCGGCACGGCGATTTTTAATTCCAAATCGCAGATCATCGCCCGCCGCTTTTCGCGCCAGCGACAGGATCTGGATGCGGATTTTTTCCTCCGCCGCATCACGCAGGCGGTTCGCTATCGCGAAAGGCGTGGCGTGGACCCGCGTGTCGCCCGCATCGTGTGGAGCGAAAGTGACGGCATGCCCGGTGTGATCGTGGATCGCTACGGCGACCATCTTGTTTTGCAGACACTCACGCTGGCGATGGACATGAGGCGCGATTTGATCGTCGCCGCGCTGCGCGAAGTGCTGAACCCCGCGAGCATCGTGGAGCGAAACGATGCGCCCATCCGCATCGCCGAGGGCATGGAGCCGCGCGTCGGGATGCTCCACGGTGAAGAGCCTGCTCCCTTCGTCATCCACGTGGGCGGACTGGAGTTCGAGGTGGATTTGATGCGCGGGCAGAAGACTGGATTTTACCTCGATCAAATCGGCAGCTACGCCGCCGTCGCCGCGCACGCCAAAGGCCGCCGTGTGCTCGATTGCTTTTCCAATCAAGGTGCCTTCGCTCTTTCCTGCGCAAAGGCCGGTGCCACCAGCGTGCAGGCTGTCGAAATCAGCGCCGATGCCTGCGAGCAAATCCGCAAAAACGCCGCACGCAACAACCTCGCAGTGGATGTCGTCGCGGAGAACGTGTTCGATTTTCTCAAGGCCGCCGACTCCTCCAACGCACAGCCGCGCTACGACCTCATCATCCTCGACCCGCCTTCGTTCACGAAGAGCAAGGGCAAGCTCGACGACGCCATGCGCGGCTACAAAGAAATCCACCTCCGCGCGCTCAAGCTTCTCGCGCCCGACGGACTCCTCGCCACGTTCTGCTGCTCGCACCACGTGCGGCGCGAACATTTCCTCGATATGATCAACGAAGCTGCCGTGGACGCGAAACGCACGCTCCGACAGCTCGGGACTTTTTCGCAGACGGCGGATCATCCCATCATCACCACGCTGCCGGAGACCGAGTATCTCAAGGGCTTCCTGCTCGAACTCGCGCCGGGCCGCTAGTTGCGCGTTTCCTGCTGACACGGAATGTCTGCTGTGCACATTGCCACGAACATGTCCTCCGAGAGAGCGCCGCATATTTCCTCATTTCGCCTGCTGCGACTTTTTCTGTGGCTGCACTGGCGCAGCTTCCGCGCGAGGGCGGCGAAATCGCGGCGCGATTCGCCCATGCTGGGCTACATTCTGGCGGCGTTCATCATCGGCTATCTTGTGTGCGGCTTCGTCCTGTTTCGCGGCGGGCTGACTTACATCTACAAGTTCCCGCTCATCGGCAGCCTGCTCGCGGAACGCGTGCTCTACCTCATCTTCGGTTTCTTTTTCATGATGCTCGTGGTTTCGAACCTCATCATCGGCTACACGACGCTTTTTAAAAACACGGAGGCCCAGTGGTTCCTCTCACTGCCCGTGCGTCACCGCGATGTGTATCGCTGGAAATTCCTCGAAGCACTGGCCGTGTCGTCGTGGGCGCTCATTTTTCTCAGCGCGCCGATGCTTGCGGCCTACGGCGTGGTGAATGCGGTGCCTTGGTATTTTTACATCCAGGTTGCCCTCGGCTACATCCCTTTTGTGATCATCCCCGCGGTGCTCGGCTCGTGGATCATTCTGTTTCTTGTGCGCGTGCTTTCGAGCCGGTGGGTGAAAAGAGCGCTCATTGTTGGCGGCATCGCGCTGCTCGTGGGAATCGTGCTGAGTGTGAAACCCGTCACCGAAACCGAGGCGAGCGGTGTTTCTGAAGCGATGCTTTTTCCAAAGCTCATGCGCGGCACGCGTCTCGCCACGAATATCTATCTGCCGAGTTCGTGGCTCGCGGAGGCGGTGAGGAAATGGAGCACCGAGGGTTTTTGGGCACAGGGAACCTTCTATTTCCTGCTGCTCACCAGCTACGCACTGTTCGGGCTGCTGCTGGCTTTTGATGTCGCTGGACGCTTCTACTACGGGAGTTGGAGCGCTGCATTCAGCAAGCGCGCAGAGCGCCAGCAGCGAGACACCGAGGCAAAACGCCAGCGCACCAAACGCCGCTCCGCACTTGGATGGTTGCAGGCAAAGGTGCGCCCGCTTTCACCGAAAATGACCGCACTGGTTTTCAAAGACGTGCGCATCTTCTGGCGCGACCCGGCGCAGTGGACACAGTTCATGATTTTCTTCGGTCTGCTGTGCATCTACGTGGCGAATCTCCGCAACGTCAGTGTCGAGTTCCGGCAGCCGTTTTGGGAAACACTCATCAGCTACCTCAACCTAGCCGCAAGCGCACTCACGCTCAGCACGCTCACCACGCGCTTCGTGTATCCGATGTTCAGTCTCGAAGGCCGTCGTGTGTGGATTCTTGGCCTCTCGCCCGTTGGATTGTGGCGAGTGGTCGTGCAGAAGTTCTGGCTGAGCTTCGTCGTCTCCTCGTCCATCACCATCGTTCTCATCATCGCCTCGGCGCTTACGCTTAATCTACCTTGGACGCGCGTCATGTTCTTCGCCGTCGCCATCGGAATGATGAGCGCCTCGCTCAGCGGGCTAGCCGTGGGACTTGGCGCACTGTTCCCGGATTTCAAAGAAGAGAATCCCTCCAAAATCGTGTCCAGCTTCGGCGGCACGCTGTGTCTGGTGATTAGTTTCATCTACAACACCACCGTCGTCACCCTGCTGGCATTGCCCGACATCATGCGCGTCACGAAGCGTCACCTGCCGGTTCCCGACTGGCTCACACCCGCAATTGCGATGCTCGTCAGCGTGGCGATGATCGCAATTCCGATGAAACTTGCACATCGGCGCGTGAAAAATCTGGAAATGTGAGCAGGAGATCATTAAAAGCGGGAGCGTAGCACCGCCGCCATGCCCGAAAGACCACGCGATCAACTTTTAGATCTTCCCGAAGGAGACCCACTGAGCACCGAACATCTTGACGAAAAAGTCCATCTAGCCGAAGCCCACGAGCAACAGCTCAAGCGTCAGCTTGAAGTCGTCGAGCGCCAGAAGCGCGAACTCGAGGAACTGAGCCGCCGGCAGGAGACTTTCAACACGGGCAAGACCGAACTCGTGGACAAACTCACACGCGCGCGGGTCATCCTCGAACGCGAAATCCACGACGCCAACAAGCGCGTGGAAATGCTGCAAATCATTGACGGAAATTACGCCCTCCACCTCGACACACTCGACTCGATTAATCCGAAGGCGTGGGACGGCATGGACATCAACAAGGAACTCACCCGCGCACTCGCAGCAGTGGACGACGCACGCTCGGAGTTCACCAAATCCTACCCACGCATCGCCGCAATGCCCGAGCACGACACCAGCGCGCACGATGGCGGTTATATCGCCGATGGTGGCGCTGGCGATTCCAAGGACTTTATCGGATGGCTGAAAATCGGCGTCGCCTTCTCGCTCCCACTCATCATTTTCGGACTCATCGCCCTAATCGTCATCGTCAGCCGGATGCCCGGCAAATAGCCCATGCCTCGCCCAACCGACCGCAACAGCAACACACCACTTCACAAAAAAAAGACCGACCTCGAACTTAAAGCTGAAAAGCTCAAAGCCGAGATCAGCCAGACCCGCCAGTTTCTCCAAAAAGCACCCGAGATGAAAAACGCCGCGCAGAAACGCGAGCAGCAGGAAATCATCAACACCTACCGCCGTCCCGTCCACTTGCAAGGCCCCGTGGATTTTCGCTACGACCTCGTAAAATCGAAGCCCAGCAAGCACGTCACTCTGCGCAGCGAGCGCAGCAAGGCTCCCCTCCTCACCTTCGCACTCCTCATCACACTTGGCGTTGTCGCCTACTACACATGGCGAAATCTCTTCCACGCTTGAAAAAATCCGAACTGCGCAGCGGCCCGCTCGCAGTCACCATCGAGTTGGATGAAGACGGCACCCTCCATTCCGTCACGCTGCCCAAGCGAATCCCGGAAGGTCTCGACTCCGCCGCGCTCTCCGGTGTTCTCGCGCAGTTGGAGAAATTTCCCATCGCCATGGACAGCGCACCGTTCGTGAAAAAAGTGCGCCAGCGGATGCGCAAAATCCCGTGGGGTTCCGCGCTCACCTATTCCGAACTCGCCGTGGCCGCCGGAAGCGCCCGCGCAGCACGCGCCGTGGGCCAGGCCTGCGCCACGAATAAACTTCTGCTCATCGTCCCCTGCCATCGCGTCCTCGCGAGCGTGGGGCTCGGTGGCTTCGCCTGCGGACTCCCGTGGAAGACGAAGCTGCTCGAACTGGAGACAGAAAAACGCCCCGCGTAGCAGTTCCCGATTGCACCGCGCCTGCGCGTTTGCACGATGCGCGCTCTTTTCCAATGCTCGAAAAATACATCGTCAAGATTGCCGCCGAACTCGCCATTCAACCTCGTCAAGTTGCAGCCACCGCTGTGCTGCTGGAGGAAGGCGGCACGGTGCCCTTCATCGCCCGCTATCGCAAGGAACGCACTGGCGAACTCGACGAAGTGAAAATCATGGGCATCCGCGACCGGTTGGAGCAGTTGGAGGAACTCGACAAGCGCCGCGACAGCATCGTCGCTTCGCTCAACGAGCGCAAGCTGCTCACGGAAATTCTCGCCGCGAAAATCGCCGCCGCCGAGACGATGAACACGCTCGAAGACATCTACGCGCCTTTCCGCCCGAAGAAGCGCACGCGCGCGACGATGGCAAAGGACAAAGGATTGGAGCCGCTCGCAGAG
Organism: Chthoniobacteraceae bacterium; assembly: GCA_947476045.1. Taxonomy (GTDB): domain Bacteria; phylum Verrucomicrobiota; class Verrucomicrobiia; order Chthoniobacterales; family Chthoniobacteraceae; genus SXWH01. Next base: position 41,702 of record CANJNZ010000020.1, on the reverse strand, counting down.
TTGCTGTGGGCGCAGGACGCCTCGCTCGATGTGCAGGCCGCCGCGCGCGAATACGTAGGCCGCGAATGGCAGCTCGATGACAAGGCGGGGAAATTCGAGAACCCGGAGGAGGCTCTCGCCGGAGCGCGCGACATCGTCGCCGAGCGCATCTCGGAGGACGCCACCGCCCGCGCGCGGATGCGTTCGCTTTACATGGAGAAAGGCGTGCTGAAATCGAAAGTGCTCAGCGGGAAGGAAGAGGAAGGCGCGAAATTCAAAGACTACTTCGACTGGAACGAACCCGCCGCCGCCGCGCCATCGCACCGCGTGCTCGCGATGCGACGTGGCGAAGCCGAGGGTTTCCTCTTGTGCCGACTCACGCCGGATGAAAACGAGGCTGTCTCGCTGTTGGAATCCATCTTCGTAAAAGGCAAATCACCCGCAGCGATGCAGGTGCGCGAGGCCGCACACGACTGCCAGAAACGCCTGCTCGGTTTCGCGATGGAGGGCGAAGCGCGCGTCGCTTTCAAAAAGAAAGCCGACGAGGAAGCCATCCGCGTCTTCGCGCAAAACCTCCGCGAACTCCTGCTCGCCGCACCGCTCGGCCAGCGCGCCGTGCTCGCGATTGATCCGGGCTTCCGCACCGGCTGCAAAGTCGTGCTCCTCGACAAACAGGGCAAACTCATCGGCAACGACGTGATCTTCCCCGAGCGCGAGACGGACATGGCGACGCGGCTCGTGAAGGCGGCGATTCAGAAATTCAACGTCGAAGCCATCGCCATCGGCAACGGCACCGCATCGCGCGAAACCGAATCCTTCATCCGCACGCTCAAGCTGCCTTCGTCCATCCCCGTCGTGATGGTGAATGAAAGCGGTGCCTCGATTTACTCCGCGAGCGAAGTGGCGCGCGAAGAATTTCCCGACAAGGACATCACCGTGCGCGGCGCGGTCAGCATCGGGCGGCGCTTGATGGACCCGCTCGCCGAGCTGGTGAAGCTGGACCCGAAGAGCATCGGCGTCGGCCAGTATCAGCACGACGTGGATCAAAGCGCGCTCAAGCGCCAGCTCGATGACGTCGTCGTCTCGTGCGTAAATAACGTCGGCGTCGAACTCAACACAGCCAGCAAAAACCTGCTCGCCTACGTCTCCGGCCTCAACGCGCGTGTCGCCGCCAACATCGTCGCCCATCGCGACGAAAACGGCGCATTCAAGTCGCGCAAAGAATTGCTCAAAGTCACCGGCCTCGGTCCGAAAGCCTACGAGCAGGCCGCCGGCTTCCTCCGCATTCGCGGCGCGGAGCATCCGCTCGACAGCTCCGCCGTCCACCCCGAGCGCTACGAACTCGTCGAGCGCATGGCGAAGGACACCGGCAGTTCCGTGGACGAACTCATTGCCGACGGCACCAAGCGCGCGAAGCTCGATTTGAAAAAATACGTCAGCGAAGAAGTCGGCCTGCCCACGCTCAGCGACATCTTAAAAGAACTCGCCAAGCCCGGACGCGATCCGCGCCAGCAGTTCGAGGCGTTTCAATTCAACGAAACCGTCCACACGATGAACGACCTAAAGCCCGGCATGAAGCTGCCCGGCATCGTCACCAACGTCACCGCGTTCGGCGCTTTCGTGGACGTCGGCGTGCATCAGGACGGTCTCGTCCACATCAGCCAACTCTCCGACAACTTCGTGAGCAACCCCGCCGAGGTCGTGAAGCCCGGGCAGAAAGTGAACGTCACCATCGTGGAAGTGGATATTCCGCGAAAGCGCATCGCCCTTTCGATGAAATCCAACGCCACCGTCGAAGCACAGCGCAAGCCCGGCGAAAAACGCCCAGAAGCCGGCAAACGCGACGTCGCCAAACACACGGGCGGCGGCAACAGCGGTGGTGCCGTGGACTGGTTCACCCTCGCGCAGCAGAAAAAGTAGCGTGGTGGCACAGGCATCCTGCCTGTGAAGATCGCGGACTTCAAGGAGCGGCGACATTCCTGTCGCCGATCTCCAAATGCGAAGCACAAACTTTCAAGCGCCCCGCTCGGCAGACCAGGCGCTGCGCGCAAACATCAACGGCGACAGGAATGTCGCCGCTCCTTGCGCAAGCGCTGCCGCAATCCCCACAGCCGGGACGACTGTGCCACTACCGCTTCACGAGCGAGCGGCCCGTCATTTCCTTCGGCTTTGCGACACCGAGCAAATCGAGCAGCGTCGGCGCGACATCGGCGAGCATGCCGTTTTCGAGCGTCACATTTGCAGCGTCGGCGGCGACGTAGATGAACTGGACGAGGTTCGTCGTGTGCGCGGTGTTCGGCGAACCGTCGGGGTTGCGCATCAGCTCACAGTTGCCGTGATCGGCAGTGAGCAGGAGTTTGCCGCCGAGTTCCAGAGTGCGCTCGACGAGCAGCCTGCACGCGACATCAATCGTCTCCACCGCGTGGATGCCCGCCTTGACGACGCCCGTGTGCCCGACCATGTCGGGGTTCGCGAAGTTCACGATCACGAGATCGAAATCCTCCAGCCTCCTCCGCACTTCAAATGCGAGATCCGGCGCGCTCATCTGCGGCATGAGATCGTAAGTCGGCAGCGGCGCTTCCTTTCCGTCCTTGCTGTAGTTTTTCGGACTCAGCGTGAGGTAGCGCGACTCGCCCTCGAACGGCGTATCGCTGCCGCCGTTGAAAAAGAAAGTCACGTGCGGGAACTTCTCCGTCTCCGCCGCGCGCAGTTGCTTCAGTCCCGCGCTGGCGACGACACCGCCGAGCAAATTGTCCATGCTCTCCGGCAGGAACACCGGCTTCACGCCGAGCGCCGCGTAAGTCTCCTTGTATTCCGTAAGCGTGTAGTAGCCCGCGAGCTTCGGCTTGCCCTCGGTCGCGAAGCCGCTGAACGCCGGGTCCATGAACGCCTCGGTGAGCTGGCGTGCGCGGTCGGCGCGGAAATTGAACCACAGCACCACATCGCCATCGCGCATCCGCTGCTCGTTCGCGTGGGAGAAAATGATCGGCTGGAGAAATTCGTCGCCGCGCGGGTCCGCCGGATACGCAGCGCGAATCGCCTCGCTCGGCGTCGCAGTGCTCACCGGCCCGCGTCCGAGCACGATGGCATCCCACGCCAGCTTGTTGCGCTCCCAGCGTTTGTCGCGATCCATCGCGTAGTAGCGCCCGATCACCGTCGCCACCTTCGCCGCAGTCCCGGCGATCCCCTTCTCCACATCGGCAAGCGAATCCACACCGCTCTTCGGCGAAGTGTCGCGCCCATCGGTGATCGCGTGGATGAGAATGTCCTTCACACCCGCCGCCGTCGCCGCCTTGCACAGCGCGATGAGATGCTCTTGATGCGAATGCACACCGCCATCGCTCACCAGCCCGAGCAAATGCAACCGCGCCCGTGTCCCGTCCGCGCGCGGCGCGGAGGCCTTCGCGAAAGCCTCCGCCAACACCGCATTCGTCGCAAACTCTCCATCGAGAATCGCCTTATTGATCCGCGTGAGGTCCTGATAAACAACACGCCCCGCGCCGAGATTGAGATGGCCGACCTCGCTATTCCCCATCTGCCCGTCCGGCAGCCCCACATCCATCCCGCTCGCCGAGAGACGCGACTGCGGATACCGCGCATAAAGTTCATCGTGAAACGGAGTGCGCGCCAGCAACGTCGCGTCGCCATTCTCCACCGCCTTCGCGCGACCTCCGGGATTCACACCCCATCCATCGCGAATAATCAGAACAACAGGTTTCTTAGCCATGAGACCGTGGAGAAAAGCAGACACACGCCACGACGCAAGCCGCTACAACTTTGCAGCGAAGGCGGTGACTATTTCGCGCTCGGCGGGTTCGTCGAAGGGGAGGGCGTTCATTTTTGCGAGGGCGGCGGAGCGGCGGAGGGCGAGGGCGGCTTCGCGCTGGTAGGCGGCGGCGATGGCGGCGCGGAAGTCGGCGGTCTGCGGCATGCCCTCGGCGGCGAGCTGGCGGAAAAGTTCGGCGGCGATCTCGGCGGCCATGTCGGCGAGGGCGGTGGCGGCGGGTTGGTGCTTGTGGTCGTAGCCGGGGCCGCCGTCCACCTGACAAACAGTGCGCGGATCGAGGTGGCGGAAGACGTCGCAAAGCATGGCCACTTCGAGGCCCCAGCCGGGCGCGATGGGAAGGGCGGCGGCGACTTCGCGGGTGAGGGCTATTTCGCCAGCGAGCGGATAGCGGAAGCTGAGCAGGAAATCCAAAAGCGGATGATGCCCGGCGACGCGCACGCACGCATGGAGCAGCGGCGCGAGAAAGAGGCGCGTAACGCGTCCATACAGGCGATCCGTGACGCGGGAGTAGTAGGCCTTGGCAAATGCGTAGCCGAATTGCGGCTGCGCGACGGCGTAGCAGAGACGCGCCAAATCCTGACGGCGGAAGCTGGCGACATCGCAATCCTGCGTGGCAAAAATGGCGGCGTCATTTTCCCCGCCAAGCAGGCGGAACGCTGCGGCAACATTGGCTCCCTTTCCTGCGCGGGGCGCAGAGGATTCGCCAGAAGGGTTGTTCCAAAGCACGCGCACGCGCTGCGGCAGGCGGGCGAAAAACTCCCCTGCCCTCGCGTGTGCGGTTTCGTCGGGGCCGTTCATGCTGACGACGATTTCGTGGATCCATTTCGCGCCGGAGAGTTCCGCGACGATGTGTGCGAGCGCGGGGCGTTCCAATTCCGCCGCGTGACACGGGAGCACGAGCGCGATGGGACGCTGAACTGCGAGCGCGCACAGCTCGGTCTCCAGTGCGTCGAGGTGGCTGTCGTTCAGCCGCTGGAGCGTGGTGATGAGCCCGGTCTGCGCGAAGTCGCTCATGGCCGCACGATGGCGGTGACGCTCGCCTGCGTGAAGTAGCGACGGGCGACTTCGCGGACTTGATCGAGCGTCACGGAATCCACGCGTTCGCGCAGTTCATGGTAGTGTGCGTGGCCGAGTCCGTAGAGTTCGTCGAGCGCGCAACTGAACGCGAGGGCGTCGTTGCTTTGATTGCGAATGGCCTGCGCGCCGAGGAGTTTTTCCTTCGCACGGGCGAGTTCGCTTTCGTTGAGTCCGTCGGCGGCGAGCTTGGCGATTTCGTCGCTCAATGCGGCGCGCACCTCGGTGATCTTTGCGGGGTCGGTGCCGAGATAGAAAGAGAACGCGCCACGAGCGAGGCCCATGAAATTGCTGCTGCCGACGAAGTAGGCGAGGCCCATTTCCTCGCGGATGCGGTTGAACAAACGCGAGCCGAGGTCGCTGCATGCTTCGTCCATCAACTCCAGCGCGAGGCGGTCGGGCGAAAACAAATCCGCGCCGGGGAAACCGACCATGAGCACGGCCTGCGCTTTGGGCTTTGCCTCCACGACCTCGCACGACTCGGTGAGTGGAGCGGGCTGCGGGAGATTTTGGAAAAGCGGAGCACCAGCGGGCAGCGCATCGAGTGCGCGCTCGACGAGGGCTTTCACCTCACCCGCACGCACTGCGCCGAAGATGGCGAGGACGCCGTTTGCGCCGCAGAGGACGCGGTCACGACAGGCAATGAGATCGTCGCGCGTGACGGCGCTCACGGAATCCGGCGTGCCGAGCGAACGCAGCGCGAAGGGATGCGCGCCAAACAAACGGGCGCGCAGTAGGTTTCGCGCGACGCTGGTCGGCTCCTCCTCGTCGGCCTTGATGCTGGCGAACTGCGCTTCTTTTTCACGTGCGATGGCTTTTTCCGGAAACGTCGCGTGACGCAGCACATCGGCGAACAAGTCGAGGCCGAGTGCAAAGTCAGGCTGTAGAACGCGCATACTGACGCTCACTGAGTTGTTGCCGCCTTCGCTGCCGATGCTGCCGCCGACTGACTCGATCTCCTCGGCAATTTCCTCGGCGGTGCGCGTGACCGTTCCTTTCAAAAGCGTGCGCGAGAGCAGGCGCGTGATGCCGTTGTTCGCGCTCGTCTCCGCGAGAAGTCCGGCCTGAAAGGTGGCGACCATCGAAACGAGCGGCAGGCGCGCATCTTCACGGACGAGCAAGCGCAGTCCGTTTTTCAAAGTGAACATCTGCGTGTCGCCTACGACGCTCGCGCCGTCGCGTGCGACATTGCTGGCGGGCGCGCCCTTGGGGTTCAGCGAAGAGATGGTGAGGTTTTTCGGCGTGAAATATTCGCGGGCAACACGGCGGAGATCATCCGGCGTGATGCGCTGTGCAGCCGCTAAGTAGTCGTGCGTGAAAGTAAGGCTGCGTGCGTAGAGCCAGTTAGTGCCGAGGTCGCTGGCCTTGCCGCGCATCGTGGTGAGCGCGCTGATTTGGTGGGAGAGAAACTGGCGGCGTGCTTTTTCCAACTCGGCGACGGTGACTCCGTTGTCCTGCACGTCGGCGATGAGCGCGAGCACTTCGCGCTGAACAGCGTCGCGTTTGCCGGGATCGAGAATCGCATCCACGCCGAAAAGCCCTGCGCTCGCGGGCGTGTAGCACCATGCATCAATGCTGTGGACGAGGCTCAGTTCATCGCGCAGGCGGCGGTAGAGCGGCGCGCTGCGTCCGCCGCCGAGGACGGTCGCGAGCAAATCGAGCGCGGGGAGATCGGGATGTGTGATTTCCGGCACGTGCCACGCGAGGGCGAAGCGCGTCAGCTCGGTCTCAAACTCGCTGTGTTTCTCGCGCTGGCCAAGCTGTGCAGGCTCACGCGGCACGAGCACATCCGGTAGAGCGCGGCGCGAGTGCTTTTCAAAAAACGCGGCGAGCTGTGCGTGGATGGCGTCGGCATCCACGTCGCCGACGACGATGAAGAAGACATTGTTCGGCGCGTAGCGGGCGCGGTAGTAGGCGACGAGGTCATCGCGCGTGATTTGGTTGAAGACATCGAGATAGCCGATGACTGGATACTTCAGCGGATGCGATGCGAACGCGGTGGCGAAGATTTGCTTCCCGGCAACGCTATCGGGATCATCGTCGCCCATCGCAAACTCACGGCGGATCACCTCGCGCTCCTTTTCCAACTCATCGGCGGGGAGCGTGGAATTCATCAATGCATCGGCGAGCAAATCGAGCGACGCCTCCACGCCGCGCGCCGGGACATCAATCCAATACACCGTGCGGTCGAACGACGTGTAGGCGTTGATGTAGCCGCCGTGGTCCTGCACCGAGCGCGCGAAATCCTGCGATGCGCGAGTCGGCGTGCCTTTGAAAAGCATGTGCTCCAGCAAGTGCGAGAGCCCCGCGCCGAGCCATTCGCCTTCGTGGATGCTCCCGGTTTTCACCCACGCCTGCACGCTCGCAACGGGCGCAGATGCGTCCTCCTGCACGATGAGTTCGAGGCCGTTTGGCAGGGTGAAAGTGCGGGCGGTGATGGCAGGCAGTGCGAGTTCAGTCATGCGAGGGCGGTGGAAATGGCACGACTGCCCGCCGCGAGCAAGGATGCACCGCGCTGTGGCGAAAATCATTCATCGCCCGCTGGCGGTCACGAGTGCGGAAATGCGTTGTATTTTCCCAGCGTAAATCGTGGCCCAGTCTTCGGGGAGACGCGCGCTCCAGTTGTCGGCGGCGACGGTGCCGGGGACGTTGAATCGCTGGTCGGTGCCGAGCAGATCGGTAATCATGACGATGGCGAAACGCGAGCGGCTGCGGAAAAGCGCGGCGATGAGGAACTCGTGGACTTCGTCGAAATCCATGATGTGGGGGACTTCAAAACCGGCCCATGCAGCGAGGCGGCGTGCTTCGCGCCATGCGTTGTCGCGCTCGGTGGCAAGGCGCTCAGGTTCTTCGAGCGCGGCGGCGATGATAGACATCCAGCGCGTCCACATCGCGCGGAGCGGCTCGTGGTCGTGCGTGGCGTAGGTGGCGATACTGCACGGCGTGTAGTCCGAGCCGGGAGTGAGACGCGAATCGGGTTCTTTTTCCCACTGCGGCACTTTGAAGCCGGGGATGCCCAGCGAGAGCAGACTCGGTCGCACGTAATGCGGAACAGTGCCGAGATCCTCGCCGACAAGCGCACTCGGGCCCACTTCACTTTGCAACACGCGGAGAAATTCCTCACCTTGCGCGCAATTGGCGGCGCAATGCTCGGGCGAGTCGTCGGCGTGCTCGATGTAGTGAGGGAGTTCGCCGCCAGTGCGCGCGAGGGCTTCCTCGATGGTGAGCTTGGCGAATTCTGCATTGCGCTGTGGACGCCACGGAAAGCCGTAGATGCGATAAAAGCCAAGCACGTGGTCTATGCGGAAAAGGTGAAACGCTTCCTCGATTTTGCGCACACGCTGCCGCCACCACGCAAAGCCGCTCGCACGATGTGCAGGCCAGCGGTAAAGCGGGACGCCCCAATTTTGCCCCCAGCGCCGGGTAAATTCATCGTCCGCAAACGCAGGCTCCGGCGGCGCGCCACCGGACCAATCGAGGTTGAACAACTCCGGCTGCGCCCACACGTCCGCGCTGTAGAAATTCACGCCAAACGGGACATCACCCATCAGCACGACACCGCGCTCGCTGGCGAACTGACGCACCTCACGCCATTGCGTAAATGCGATCCACTGCACGTATTGGACGAAGCGAATCTCCTGCCCGATTGCCGAGCCATTTCGCTGCGAGGCCAACCACTTGCGCGCGGCGGAAAACGAGCACACCTCCGGCGGCCACTCGTCCCACTGCTCGCTGCCATGACGTTCTGCGAGCACGCGGAAAAGCGAATAGGCATCGAGCCAAGCGGACTCTGCTTTTACAAAAGCGGCGAACTGCCGTGCGCGCGTGTCATTGGCCTCCCAGTGCCGCTCGGTGAAATTCGCAAAAGCCCGCAGCAGCAGCTTGCGTTTGGTCGCTTTCACCACACGCCAGCGCACAGGCCCGGCGCTGATGGACTCATTGTGCTCGGCAATTTCAGAAGGCAGGAAGTCGGGCAGCGCCGTGAGGTCAATCGTCGTCGGCTCGATGGCAACGGAGCTGATTGCATTGTAGGGGCTGTGGTCCGCGCCCGTTTCATTCACGGGCAAAAGCTGCACACATCGAAAACCGTGTGCAGCCGCCCATTCGATGAATCCACGCAGCGCGCCAGTGTCGCCGCAGCCAAAATCATTTTCGCTCCGCAGCGCGAAAAGCGGCGCGAGAACTCCTGCGACTGCTTGCTCAGATACTTTATCCATCTTGTTTTGATTCCCGATTGCCGAAATGAAAACGCCACCCCGGCGTCGCGTTTATTCCGCGTAAGAGCGAACCCTGTTCATCCAACCCTTCAGCCAGCGCGACTCATCGTTTTCCGCATTCTTCACGCGGCGAGTCAACACGCGAGCGGCGGAATCGCTGAACGCGCGGCACGGCGAAACATCCTCCGCCATCCCCTCGATGACTTGCAGCAATCCCCAGCCTTCGCCCTTGTAGCGTTCCTTCGGATTCGTGCCTTCGCCTTTGAAATTTACGTAGTCAATCAGCGCAAACGTCCCCTTCCCGCTCGCAGCAAGCCGCTCGAAATTCCTCCGCACCGCATCACGTTTTGCGGCAGGCGCAGCGGCGAGCAACTTCGGCAAGGCAGCCTCCATCCGCTGGGCCAGGAAGCGACTTTGCAAACGCACAGTGCCCGCTAGTAACTCGCGCAACTCAGTCAGCCGCGCACCGCGCAGGTCGGCATTAAATTCCGCACGCGTAGCCCACGGACATTCACCACGCAGCCACGCGGGAACCTTCACGCCATTCGCCGCGAAGAACTGCACCAGCGCCGGAAAACTTTCCTCAAACGGCCCGCTCACGCCTTTGGGATACCAGATGAAATGCCCGATCCCGAGCGACGGAAATCCCTCCCCCGAATTCCACGAAGTCAGCCCGTCGCGAGTCCCCGCACATTCATTCTGCCACACACGATGACCGATGGATTCCAGCTCTTTGTCCGAAAGAGCCAAAGCATTGGAAGCGGTGAAAAGACCGAGCGACAGCGTGAAAACAAGAGAGCGAATCATTCCCAAAGCTACGCGACTCCGAGCGCCTCGTGCAATCCACGGAAAAAAACCCTTGCGTGTTTGGAGCACACTCGCCTAATTTCCGCGCCTCAGTAATGCGGGCGTAGCTCAGTTGGTAGAGCATCTCGTTGCCAACGAGAATGTCGAGAGTTCGAATCTCTTCGCCCGCTCTCCCCCTTCTTCAAAAAATGGGGTTCAGAGCACAGGGAGGATTGGGGTTAAGGATCAGGAACAACCACTACGCCTGCAATTCCACCCTTGTAGAATAGTTTCCTTCCGACACTATTTCCAAAGTGAAACGAACCACCGTCACCGCCCGCCCGTGTGCAACCGAGGTCTTGGAGACAGTCCCGCTTGTGATGCGCGTTCTCCGCGCCCACGCACAGGGCGAGAGTAGTCCGGATCTCACCATGCCACAGTTTCGGGCGCTAGCCTTTGTGGGGCGCAATGAGGGTGCGATGCTCGCGGACGTCGCGGCTTTTCTGGGCCTCACTCCTCCGGCTGCATCGAAGCTTGTCGATGGCCTCGTCGCCGCGCGGCTCTTGGTCCGGGAGATTGGAACGGGCGACCGGCGGCGTGTTGCCCTCAAGCTCAATGCGGGCGGACGGCGCATTTACCAGCGTGCGGTTGAGTCAGCGGAACAGTATCTCGCCGAACATCTGGCGAAATTACAACCCGATGTGCGGGCCGAGGTATTACGCGCGATGCAGGCATTGCGTTCGATATTTGACGACCCGCCGGAGATCCGCAGCACCGGGACCGGAAAGAAAAACACCAACGATTAACGCCATGCTCTCGCTGACTGCTCTCATTCGTTTTCTTACCTCGGTTTGTGCCGTGGCTCTCCTTGTCGGCTGTCCCGGAAATAAGGACGCCGCTTCGCAAGGCAAACCGCCCGGGATGCCGCCTGTTCCCGTCAACACTGCGGTCGTCGTGCGCAAGGACATGCCGCTGGACCTTCGCACCTTTGGCAACATCGAGCCCATCGCTTCCGTCGCTATCAAGGCCCAAGTCGGAGGAGAACTGATCAAAGTCAGCTTCAAGGAGGGTGATGATGTGAAAAAGGGCGAACTGCTTTTTACAGTCCAGCCCAGGCTCTACGAGACACAGCTCGCGCAGGCCGAGGCTAACCTCGCGCGCGACCGTGCGCAGGCCGCGAATGCGCGCCGCGAACTTGCACGGCAGGAGCAACTCGACGCCAAGGGCAGCGGCGTGCAGGAGGCACTGGACAAGGCCCGCACTCAGGTCGAAAGCGCAGATGCCATCGTGAAAGCCGATGAGGCACTCGTGCTCATTGCGCAGACTCAGGTCGGCTACACCACCATCGAGTCACCGCTCGACGGTCGCACGGGCGCCATCCGGCTTCGCGAAGGCAATCTCATAAAAGTCGGCGACGATCTCCCGCTCACTACAGTCGTTCAGCTTTCCCCCATCTACGTCACGTTCGCGCTGCCGGAACAGAACCTCGCGGACATCCGCCGGGGCATGGAAGCGCGCACGCTCCCTGTCATCGCGCGCGACCCGAAGGACGGGCACACACTTGGCGAAGGCGCTCTCGCTTTCATCGCCAATACCGTTGATGCGGCAACCGGCACTGTCACGCTGAAGGCCAGCTTTCCGAACAAGGACACGACTCTCTGGCCGGGCGCATTCGTGGTTGTAGTGCTTCGACTGGACACACAGCGCGATGCCATCGTCGTGCCAAGCCCGGCGGTCACCAGCGGCCAGCGCGGCACGCAAATTTTTGTGGTGAAAGCGGATTCCACCGTTGAGACGCGCAACGTCACAGTGGTCCGCACCGTGGGACAGGAAAGCATCCTCAGTGGAGGCGTGGAGGCGGGCGAGAAAATCATCATTAACGGCCAGTCGCGCGTCGTGCCCGGTGCGAAGGTCATCGAGAAGGCCGCTGCAATTCCTGAAAAAACAACCAGCCAGTCAGGCAGCGTGAAAATGCTCTGCTGGAAAAAATTGGCATGAGCATCAGCGAGCCATTCATCCGCAGGCCGGTGATGACGACGCTGCTCATGCTGGCCATCCTCGGCTTCGGACTCTTTGCGTTTCAAAAACTGCCGGTGAGCGACTTGCCGAACGTGGATTTCCCCACGCTGCAAGTCACTGCATTCGTTCCGGGAGCAAGCCCGGAAACCATGGCATCGTCCGTGGCAACAGTGCTGGAGCGGCAGTTCAGCACTATCGCCGGGATAGACTCGATGACTTCGAGCAGTTCGCTTGGCACGACGGGCATCACGATCCAGTTCGCGCTGAGCCGGGACATAGACGCTGCGGCTCTTGATGTGCAGACGGCGATCAGCACCGCCATCAAGTTGCTACCGCGCGAAATGCCGAGCCCGCCAACTTTTCGCAAAGTGAATCCTGCGGACTCCCCCATCCTTTACCTCGCGGTGACTTCGCCGACGATGCAGCTCTCGGAAGTGAATGAGTTCGCCGACACGCTCATCGCACAGCGCATCTCGACGGTGCCGGGCGTCGCGCAGGTGAGCATTTTCGGCCCACAAAAATACGCTGTGCGCGCTCAACTCGATCCGCGCGCGCTGGCCAGCAAACATCTGGGAATTGATGAAGTGGTCGCGGCGATCTCGGAAGCAAATGTAAATCTTCCTACCGGCACGCTGAACGGCCCCAGCGTAGCCACCACCATTCAGGCCTCGGGACAAATCACGGATGCAGCAGGTTTCCGAAAATTGATCGTCGCCTATCGCAATGGCTCCCCCATTCGTCTCGAAGAACTCGGGCGCGTCATTGACAGCGTGGAGAACGACAAAATCGCGAGTTGGTTCCGCCAGACACGCGGCATCGTGCTGGCGATCCAAAAACAGCCGGGCACAAACACCGTGGCCGTGGTGGACGGCGTGAAGAAACTGATGCCGGTTTTTCGCACACAAATCCCGCCGGCTGTCAGTGTAGATGTGCTCTCGGATAAATCGCTGTCCATCCGCGCCAGCGTGCATGAAGTGGAATTCACCCTCGTGCTCTCCATCGTGCTCGTCGTCGCGGTGATCTTCCTTTTTCTGCGCAATGTCAGAGCGACCATCATCCCATCGGTGGCAATGCCGCTTTCGGTAATCGGCACCTTCATGGCGATGCATCTGCTGGGATTCAACGTGGATAATTTCTCGTTGCTGGCGCTCACACTTGCAGTCGGCTTCGTGGTGGATGACGCCATCGTGGTGCTGGAAAACATCGTGCGCCACATCGAGGCTGGCGAAAAGCCGATGACCGCCGCTTTGCTCGGCGCGAAACAGATCGGCTTCACCATCGTAAGCATGACGCTTTCGCTCGTGGCTGTCTTTCTCCCCGTGTTGTTCATGGGAGGAATCCTCGGGCGTTTGTTGAATGAATTCGCCGTGGTGATCGCGGTCGCGATTCTCATCTCGGGTTTCATTTCGCTCACGCTCACACCAATGCTGTGCTCGCGAATGCTCAAGGCGCACAAGGGGCGCGAAACACACGGGCTTTTTTTCCGTGCGACAGAGCGAGTCTTTGAGGGAGTGCTGCGACTTTACCGGATCACGCTCACGCGCGCGATGCGTCACCCGATCATCGTGATGGCTGTAGCGCTCGGTAGCGTAGTGGCCACGGCTTGGATGTTCATGACAATGCCGATGGGCTTCATCCCGAATGAGGACACGGGGCAAATTTTTGCCACCACCGAGGCGGCGCAGGGCGCGTCGTTTCAAAAGATGGGCGAGTTGCAGCAACAGGCCGCAGCCGTGCTGGTGGGCAATCCGTATATCGAAGGCTACATGTCCTCCATCGGCGTCAGCGGCCCAAATCTTTCCACTGCAAATACCGGGCGTCTTTTCCTAAACCTCGTGCCCCGCGACAAACGCCCGTCGGCAGACGAGATCATCGCGCAACTCCGCCCAAAACTCTCGGACATCCCCGGCATGCGCGTCTATCTCCAAGTCGTGCCCATCATCCGCCTCGGCGGCACACTCACCAAGAGCCAGTATCAATTTACACTCTTCGGCCCCGACCTCCCCGAACTTTACGCCGCAGCACCGAGGGTGGAGGCGAAAATGCGCAGCATCCCCGGACTCATGGACGTGACCTCCGACCTCCAAATCACCAATCCGCAGGTGCTCGTCACCGTCGAACGCGACAAAGCCTCCGCACTGCACGTCAGCGCCGCACAAATCGAAACCGCCCTCGCGAATGCCTACAGCTCGCGACAAATCTCCACCATTTACACACCGACGAACCAGTATCAGGTGATCGTCGAGTTGCTCCCCGAATTTCAGCGCGACTCCGTGGATCTCAACACGCTCTACATCCGCTCCAGCATCGGCAGCCTGGTTCCTCTCAGCGCCGTGACGAAAGTGGGCACAAATACCGGCCCACTCACCATCACACACCTCGGCCAGCTCCCTGCGGTGACACTCTCCTTTAACCTCGCAGCCGGCGTCTCCCTCGGCGACGCCATCCCGAAAATCGAAGAAGCCGTAAAACCGGAACTGCCCGAAAGCATCAGCACAGGATTCCAAGGAACCGCTCAGGCATTTCAATCCTCGCTGCAAGGCATCGGCCTTCTCCTCCTCATGGCCGTCCTCGTCATCTACCTCGTCCTCGGCATCCTCTACGAAAGCTTCATCCACCCCATCACCATCCTCTCCGGCCTGCCCTCAGCCGGCCTCGGAGCACTGCTCGCTCTCAAACTCTACGGCTACGAGGTCAACGTGTATGGCTTCGTCGGCATCCTGCTCCTCATCGGCATCGTGAAAAAGAACGCCATCATGATGATTGATTTCGCACTGGAGGCACAACGCGTCGAGGGCAAGAGCGCAAAAGAAGCCATCTTCGAAGCGTGCCTCGTCCGCTTCCGCCCCATCATGATGACCACCATGGCCGCCATCATGGGCACGCTCCCCATCGCCCTCGGCATCGGCGCCGGTTCCGACGCCCGACGCCCGCTCGGCATCGCCATCGTTGGAGGACTCCTCGTCTCCCAACTCCTCACACTCTACATCACCCCAGTGATTTACCTCTTCCTCGAATGGGTGCAAAACTTCGTGAAGCCTCGGAAACCAGCCGTGGCACACGATCAGCATTTGATGACACCGATGCGAAACAAGCATTGACGGAGCCTCCGATGGAGACTACCCATCACCCTCCAATTTACGAATTAGCAACCTGCACCCGAAAGGAGGGAAACCACAAATGCCAGAAGTCCAAGTCCGAAAAGGAGAACCCATTGATCGCGCCATCAAGCGCCTGAAAAGCAAACTCGAAACCGAGGGGGTCATGGATGAAGTGCGCCGTCTGCGCGCCTTCGAGACGCCGACGCAAAAGACGCGTCGCAAAGCAAAAGCCAGCGCGAAACGCGCGAAGGCCAAGAAGCAACGCTTCAATTTTGCCCAGTAAGGACACCGTCCTTTACGGTGAATTACCGTTTTATTCCACAAGCCCGCCGATTGCAAAGTCGGCGGGTTTCTTTTTCCCGGGATCGCACACCGATTACTCGCATTCGCACACGACACGGAAACTGACGTCGCTTGAGAGATAGCCTGGGAGGTTGGAATTTCGACAGCACGAACGCAGACTGGCTGCTCGCGACCTCCACGATCCGCCGCGATACACACGCTTTTGGCCGAATTTAGAATTGCAGGGATTAATGACCTCCTTGCCTTTATAAACATCATACCAGTCCATGCACCACTCGAAGACATTACCAGCCATGTCTTCGATACCAAACGGACTGGCACCGAGTGCGTAGGAGCCAACGGGCGATGTCTCAGCGTAGCCATCGTCAACCGCCGGATCTCGCCAAACGAAATTCGTGCGAACATCCGCGAAGTTGGCAAGGTTGCCTGCATTCAGGCGCTCACCCCATGGATATTGACGCCCGTCCTCACCTCGCGATGCATACTCCCATTCTGCTTCGGTGGGCAGGCGGTAGCGCCGGCCATCGATCGCGGACAGCCATTTACAAAAGGCATCTGCTTCAAGCCAACTCACATAAATGACTGGATGATTATCGTCCGCCCAAGATGCTCGCTTACTGCGATGGGCAGCAGCGAACTGCTCATATTGCGCATTGGTAACTGGAAAACGAGCCATGTAGAAACAAGACAGTTTCACTGGAGTGACTGGCTGCTCGTTCGACAGCGATTCAGGAACTTCGCTGCCCATAGTAAACTGTCCACTAGGCACAAGGAGCATCTCAGCACCGATGGAGTTGGTGAATTTGGCGTATTTCTGCCGCTCGATGGCACGCCCGGCAGGAGTGAGATTAATTTCCTTCACCGGCTCCTTTTTTACCGCGGTCGCAGCCGGACGCGGCTGGGTAACATTTTTCGGGACTGGCTTGGTCTGGGCTGGTTTCAGATCATTTTGCGGTGGACGCACTGGAGCGGGTGCGCGAACAGCGGTAGCCGTCGTGCGTGCGGACGCAGCAGCCGGTTGCGGCGGAGACGCAGCGGCATTCTCAAGATATTCATCTATCAAATCTTCAGCCTCACCCCCCGTAAGACCCAGACTTTCCCCCATATTGCACATGGCGTCCCGCTGATCGTCGGTCATTTCCTCCCCATCGATACACAGCCGCGACATGCTCAACAGTCGACGGAATTCATCCTGAGGACTGGCGCTTGCAGCAGCAGGGGCATAGATGCGAGAATTTCCAGATTCCTGTTCCTTTTGCGCGGCAGAAACTGCGACTATCGGCGCAGGTTCGGGCGACGCCGCTTTAATAAATCGCTTCGCGCCTGTGCGGTCTAGTTCAGCGTCTATCACCGGCGTCATATCCCCACGTTCCAGTCCGAGTTTTTCGCCTGCGATATAGAGTCGCTCGTCGCCTTCCTCGGTCAGTAACTGATTGGAAATGGAAAAGCTGAGCAGCTTTTTGAATTCTTCCATCAGGCCAACAATCATCTGCTGATGAAGTGCCGCGTCGATTTTCTCACGCTCCACAGGGTCCAGAAGTTTTGTGCGCGCATCGACAAGAAGCTGCGGAGCTTCATCGAGACCCTGGCGAAGCATTTGCGCCATCGGGTTGCTCGGCTGATTTTTTAGCGGAAGCTTTTTTTGCCACCAGACGAGAAGTTGGCGACAGTTATCCTCAATGATCTGAGCACTGGCGTTGCTTGTAAAATCGAGGCAAAGCCGGTCGTAGTAATTTGGTGAGTTGTAAAGCTTCCAGCCGTCCCACCTCAACGGATTATCTGGCAGCGGATTTGGTAGTGCCATGGCCGCAGCAGCACTGATCAGTGCTAAGAAATGTTCAGTTGCGCCAGGTCAGCGGTTGCCAGTTCGAGTTCATTTTCAGAAAGCCCGGTGTTCCGTGCAATCGCTACACGACTCGTTCTTCCATAGGCTTCGACAACAACTTCCAGAACCTGATTCTCATTATAGTGATAGGTCAGTTCCACCGGCGATCCTTTCGGCAGGAACGGGGGCAGTTCAATGTCGCAAACGCCCAGCGGCGTGCATTCGCCCGGCATGCTGCTCTCCCCTTCCACTACGCGGACTATTGCGTTCTTCATGTTCGCCTTGGCGGTTCCGAAATTATTTTTAACCTCCACGGGAATCGGTGTCATTTTGGGAATCATCGTAAAAACGTATTCCTCCACTTTGCCATCATCCCAAAGCACAACACCAAGTGTGTGCGTAGTGATATTGGTGACTTTAATCAAAGAGCCGTCCACCGCCGAAAATTGGTCACGCACTTCCTGCGTGATTACGTGTTCACCCGTCTTGTCCTCCTCATGCAACAAGGCAAGCATGCCCTGAATGGCGGCGCCAAGGGCCACAGCTTCATCCGGGCTTACATCCTCGGCTATTGGACGGTTGGATATATCCAAAACCATGGACCTCACCGACGGCATACGCGTCATGCCGCCTGTAAGCAGCACCCGGTCAATCTGCTCCCATTGCATCCCGGCTTCCTGCATCACGATCTCGCAGATGGCTTTGCATTTTTCGATGAGATGCTTCGTGCGCATTTCGAAGTCTTCCCGCGTCAAATCGAGTTTTTCACTCTTGCCGTTATAATTGTGCACGAGCGTCGTGCGTGAGCGGGTGGAAAGCTGAATTTTTGCGGTCAGTGCGCGGTTGTAGAGGTCCTGATAGCTTTGCAGATCGAGAAGCGGACTTTCCCCATGCTGCTTGTCAAATTCCTCAGCCACCCAGTTCACGATCACATCATCCCAATCCTTGCCGCCGAGACGGTGATCGCCATTGCTCGCCACCATGCGAATGTGGTGACCCTCGATACGCATAATCGTCACGTCAAAAGTTCCGCCACCAAGATCGAAAACGAATACCGTCTGATCTTGATCCAACTTGTCCATGCCATAGGCGAGTGCGGCGGACGTGGGTTCGTTGATGATCTGTAAAACATTCAGCCCCGCAAGCTGGCCCGCGTGAAGCGTAGCTGTGCGCTCGGCGTCGTTAAAATATGCCGGAACAGTGATCACCGCATCCGTCACTTCCTCTCCGAGATATTTTTCCGCGTCGCTCTTCAATTTCCGCAGGATAATCGCTGAGAGTTCCTCTGCCGAATACACCTTGCCGCCAAATGTCCTGCTGAATTGAGCCTTGGATTTGCCCATTTCACGCTTCACGAAATCAACGATCTTGTCCGGTTCCGCCACGGCGTTCTGCTTTGCCACCGAGCCCACAACGGCATTTGTGCCGTCGAACAAAATTACCGAGGGCGTAATCCGCTCGCTTTCTGCGTTGGGGATGATCTGCGGCTTGCCATACGCATCAATGTGCGCAACGGCACAGAACGTTGTTCCAAGGTCTATTCCTAATGCTTTTCGATTTGTAGGCTGTTCTGACATTTGACTTTTAAAAAACTCGGGTTTTAGAACTGTAGTTTTTAGGCCGGATTGGCTAGGGGTTTATTTGAAGTCTGCGTATTCTTCATTGCGGCTAGAAATCCTTCCTTCCATTTTTGGATAACGACTTCTTCGGGGCGAATAACACGATCTTTGCACTTAAAGCCACGCTTTAAAATCCGGACGACATTTTGATCGTGGTCAGGATCCTCTGCAATTTCGACCGCGACAGCACGCTGTGTGCGCTTATCGAGCTTTCCAGTATTAGTCGGGGTGTGCGTGACATCCATACGCTCCAGCACTTCCAAAATGAAATGGATGTTGTGTTCAAGATTCGTGGCCATGTGCTGGACACTTTCCAAGAGCACCACGCCTCCGCCCGTAACTCCACCACGAGCATCCTGATCAGTGATGCTCGCCTTCATCTGTCGATAAATTTCCG
This sequence comes from Chthoniobacteraceae bacterium, assembly GCA_947476045.1. GTDB lineage: Bacteria > Verrucomicrobiota > Verrucomicrobiia > Chthoniobacterales > Chthoniobacteraceae > SXWH01. The sequence continues at coordinate 22,595 of CANJNZ010000020.1, read as the reverse complement.
AAGTGTCGTCGTAGAGAGAAATAAGATCGCGGATGATCGGTCTCAACACATTCTCGATGAAGAAACCGTCCTTGTAATCTTTCAACTCTGCATGCAGAGCCTCAAACATGGCCCTGTTCACTGTGTTACGCTGCTCGATTGCCTGTTTTGCATCGGTGAGCAACTGCGGCAGCGCTTCCTGCAACGCTATAGATTTATCGATTTTTTTAAGCGTGCTTGAGTGGTCGTTTTGCACCTTCGTCAGGGCCTCAACGCCAATAATAAGCGGGCGCAACATATGCGGGAGCGATTGCAGGATTTGAACTGCCTTGTGTTCGTCCTCCACGACTTTTTCCGGGTGCCGGATGACCTCCGAAAGCTTCGGATGATAAGCGTCGACCGAATGCTCCACCTCATCCCCCTTTGCGTCGAGTTCAAGGGAAATATCTGTTCCAGTGCTGTCTAACTTTTCAGGCATGTTAAGTCTGCGCTAAGCCAAATTCGCGCCAACAGCCCGAATTTCTTACTCATACCCTATCGAAGAACATACAAATCGCTGAAACCAGCCCCTGAATATCGTGCTGCTTTGCCTCTATATCCACTGCGAGTCCCAGTTGCCTCATTGTTTTTGATGTCACCGGCCCGATGGACGCCGTCTTGAGCCCGGCTGGCAATGGTAGCTTCAACGCCATGAAATTTTCCGCCGTCGAGGAACTCGTAAATGTGACCAAATCCGCCCCTTCCTCTCGAAAACGCGCCTGCCCTCCGCTCACATCGTCCGTCTCGGGAACCGTGCGGTAGACCACAGCGATGTCTACAATTGCGCCGAGCTTTGTCAGTTCCTGTGGCAGCACATCACGCGCGGTTTCGGCGCGTGCGATGAGGATTTTCAAATTCTCAATGGACCCGTCTTTTTTGAAAGCCGCCACCACCGACTCAGCGACATATTCCTCGGGCTGCAAATCCACTGCGAGGTGAAATTCGCGCACTTTTGCTGCTGTCGCCGGTCCGATGGCTGCGATGCGCACGCCACCGATTTCACGCGCGTCTTTATAGATGCGGTAAAACATCTCGAAGAACGCCTCGACTCCATTTGGCGAAGTGAAAACCAGCCAGTCGTAAGTGTGGGCGTGCGCGACGGACTCGCCGAACTCTCGGATGTCTTTAGGCGGCTCAATGCGGATCGTCGGTATTTCAAAAACATCCGCCCCGAGCGCGCGCAGCCGCGACGTGAGAGCACCCGCCTGCTTGCGTGTGCGTGTCACGACGATGCGTTTTCCTGAAAGTGGTCGCTTATCAAACCACGAAAGCTTGTCCCTCAATTTTACCACATCACCGATGACGCAAACCGCCGGTGCCTTGAAGCCTGCCGCCTCGACCTTCGCCGCAATGTCATCCAGTCGCCCGACCAGCGTCTGTTGTCGCCCCGTCGTCCCCCATCGCACCAAGGCTACTGGCAAATCCGCACGCGCGCCGTGCTTGATTAATTCCCCAGCAATAATGCCCAAACGTTCCACCCCCATGAGCATGATTTTTGTGCCCGGATTCGCCGCAAGCTGCGCGTAGTCGAGTTTGCTTTCGGGCTTCGTCGGGTCTTCGTGGCCGGTGAAAATAGTGAGTTGCGCCGTGTGCTCACGATGCGTAACCGGTATACCAGCATACGCAGGTGCAGCAATCGCAGAGGTTACTCCGGGGATGATCTCAAAATGCAATTTTGCCTTCGCCAGTTCCTCTGCCTCCTCACCGCCACGCCCGAACAAAAACGGGTCGCCTCCTTTCAGTCTCACCACACATTTTCCCTCGCGTGTTTTTTCCACGAGCAGCGCATTCGTTTCGTCCTGCTTCAGCGCGTGTTGATTCGCCCGCTTTCCAGCATAGATGATTTCTGCGCCTTTCGGAGCCCATTGCAAAATCTCTGGATTGCACAGCGCATCGTAAACGATCACATCCGCCTGCTCGACGACCTGCTTCACGCGCAGCGTCACGAGCCCGATATCGCCCGGTCCCGCTCCTGCAAGGTAACAGATGCCCGTCTTCTTTTTGTCAGTTTTATCCATATCCAAACGTGCGCAAGCCACCCGCCGTGCGGCAAGCCTTACCGTAGTTTTGAAACCAATTCTCTCGCCACCAACTCTGGCTCTTTCCCCTCCGCGACTGCCGTCTTCGGCGCTTCGCCTTCCTGCCCGAAAAGAATTCCATGCAGCAAGAGCACGCCTTCCCGCATTTCGCTGCGCACACCGACCGGCAGGGAACAGTCACCCGAGAGCAGTCGCTGCACTTCGCGCTCTGCGCGAATGGCGAACATCGTCGGCGCATGATTGATCGCACGCAAGACTTCGATGACTTCAGGACGATCACTACGAGCTTGAAGTGCGACCGCGCCCTGGCCGATCGCCGGTAATAATTGTCCCGCGAGCGATGCCGCAAAAAACTCACCGCTCTCGCATTTCAAACGACCGTCCTCCATCGCATAACCCAGTCGCCGCAACCCAGCCTCGGCAAGCACTGTAGCCGCGACTTCTTCGCGTTCACCCAATTTACGCAAACGCGTCGGCACATTGCCGCGCCATTCTTCGATTCGTAAATCCGGTCGCAACCATGCGAGTTGCCTCGCTCGACGGATACTACTCGTGCCCACACGTGCGCCTTGCGGCAAACCATCCAGTCCACCCGGAGCCTTCCCCACGAGAACATCGGCGGTAGGTGCACGTTCAAGAACGGCAACGATTTCAAGCCCCGGCGGATTGTGTCCCGGCAAATCTTTCAAGCTGTGAACGGCAACATCAATTGCTCCCGAAATGAGCGCGTCCTCCAGTTCGCGTGTGAATAAACCCTTCCCACCACCTTCGCCTTTCACGAGTAGATTCAGATCGAGCTTTTGATCGCCTCGCGTGATAAAAATCTGACGCTCCGTAGAAAGTTCAGGCAACACCTTCGCGAGAGCAGCCTCTGTCAAATTTACCTGCGCCAGCGCGAGCGCTGAACCTCGTGTCCCAATGACAAGGCGCTTCATTTTCCATCCTCCGTTTGTGTTTTCATAGGCATTGTCGGGCGAGGTGTCGCAAGCCATTCGGAAAATTCAGCGACGTGGCGCTCGATCATTTCCTCACAGCGCGTCAGTTCCGCACGGCGGACCTGCATCGAGGCATCAGCAATACTCTGGAGCGCATCTATGTCGTAAAGATAGACGCCATCGAGGTCGTTCACCCCAGCCTCAAAATCGCGCGGCACTGCGAGATCTATACAAAACAAAGGCCTGTCAGCACGCCGTTGCATGAGCGGTTCAATTTTATCGCGAGATACCACCGCATGGGGCGCTCCCGTGGAGCCGATGACAATATCCAGCGAATCAAATTCGCGCTCCCATGCATCGAAATGAATCGCGCGACCACCCAGCAGTTCTGCCAGCGAATGCGCGCGCTCGTAGGTGCGGTTGGAAACGAAGATCGCCTTCGCGCCGCGCGATTGCAGCGCACGCGCCGTCATCTCCGCCGTCTCGCCAGCGCCGAGAATCATCACGTTGCAGTGATCCAGTTTTCCGAAAATCTTCTCCGCCAAATCCACGGCGGCACTTCCGACACTCACCGCCCCGCGCGTGATGCTCGTCTTCGTGCGCACCTCCTTCGCGACATTGAACGCGCGCTGGAAAAGCTTGTTCAGATGTCGCGCCGTCGCTCCCGCAGTTTGCGCAGTGAGATAAGCTTTTTTTACCTGACCGAGAATTTCCGTCTCGCCGAGAACCATGCTTTCCAGACCACTTACGACGCGGAAGAGGTGCCTGATGCTCTCCGCTCCATGCAGTTTCTGAAATGCGGTAGAATCACCGACTCGCTGAGTCAAAACCGCAAGCGCAGCCGCCGCATTTTCGCTGGCGACGTAGTATTCTACTCGATTGCAGGTGGAGACAATCACCGCTTCGCCAATCTCGGGTTCACGCGCGATCTGCACCGCAGTCTCGCCAATATGCGCGTCACCGATGGCGAACTTCTCACGAAGTTCGACCGGCGCGTTCTTATGGCTGAGGCCAAGACAGACGACGTGCATCACTGATTGAGGTGTAGGAAACTGAGCGCTCCTAGCGAAGTGAGCGCGACGATGAATGCGACGACCGAGAGCCATGCAAAACGCCGCGATGAATAACGGTGCGTTTGCCTCAGAATAAGAATGAACCCGTAGGGCAGCCACACGCTCACCGCCATCATCACGATGGCAGTGCGAGCGCTTCCTGCAAAAAATCCGCCCACCAGCCCGAGTGTGAAAAGAATGAATCCCGCGAGCATCACACGCTGCGTAGCAGCCACCAGCGTCGCGATGGGTGGCAAGTTTTGAAACACCGAGCCCAACTGCCGTCGTTTCAACAACCGCTCCTGCACGAGAAACATCACGCCTGCGACGCACGCCAGCGCGAACGCACCGTATGCCATCAGCGACACCGCCGCGTGTAATTCCGCCCAGAATCCCGCGCTCACTTTTCGCACTGCTGGAAGCGACGCCGATGGGAGAAGCTGCGCGAGCGTCTGAATCAAAAACACCAGCGGGGCGGTAAATGTCCCGAGCAGTGAAAGCCGATAAGAACCACCCACGACAAAATAGAGCAGAACAACCGACCAACTTAAAAACACGAGCACCTCGAAAAGATTCGTGACCGGACAACGTCCGACGATCTCGCCTCGCTGATGAAGATATTCAGTCTGGCAAATGAAGCCGGTGAGCATCACCAAAAAATTCCACCGCGAAGGCCGCGCCACGCCCGCGCCGAGCGCGAACATCGTGTAAGCAAAGCCGACTAGAAAGCAGAGCGTAGATGCGTTGAGAAACCAGCGTTCCATTGATTGAGCGAAGGTAGTGGGCGAGATGCGGCTTGGCAAAGCCTCAACTGTTAAGCCCGCTTTACACAACTGCGGCACCGCCGCTCAGCAGACGTTTGCGCACGCGCTTGCCGTCTTTGAACGTGTAGATGATGTCCTTCACCACCCAAGTTCCGTGCGTCACGATGTCGGATGTTTCGCCAGCGATGTTGTCCTTCTCTTTCTCCAGCCACTTGGCGAGTGCTTCGGGCGAACTGGCGGATTGCTGCCAGAATTCTGCGACATCAAACGCCATCTCACGGCATCGCTTCTCAACGAATGTGCGGTCGAGAAACGCGAGCAGGTTGCCGGCTTTCGGCCCCGCCTCGCGGTCGAGAAATACGCGGTAGAGCGCTTTGAACGCCTGCGGTTGCTCGATGGGTGTCATGCGTGCGACTTCAAAGACGCGGCTCTGGATTGCGTCGTCCTCCCACTTCTCCGGCAGTGAGTCGGCGAGCGCATGGAGAAATGCCCGCTGCACGTGCGACATTTCTGCTGCGCGTGCTGGCAACGTTTCCTGGAGACGTGTCTTTTCCTCCTCGGCTGCGAAATTCGCGACCCACTCACGAGCGCTCGCGAGTCGTTCGTCGAGGTGACACTCATCAGCGGGCGTGAGCGTCCCGAGACGTTTCGCCATTTCTGCGCGTGCGTCGAGATGCGGCATTTGCACGAGCGCCGTGGCGAGCTGGATGTTCGCAGGCTTGTAAGGCTGCGGCTCGCGGAGGCACGCGAGGCGGTAGGTCATCGCTTCATCCGGCGTCGCCTGCTTGGCAAAGTAGCGCGTGTGCGCGCGGTCGAATTCATTGAAGAGCTTCACGATTCCCTCTTCGTGCGTGTCGAAATTCACCGGCGAATTCGGCTTCGTCCGCATCATCAAAAAGCGCAGCACTTCCGGAGGCAGCAGGTTTGCCATGTCGCGCGCACTCGCACCGATGCCTTTGCTCGACGACATTTTTGCGCCGCCCACGAGGAAAAATTCATACGGCACACGCAAAGGTTCCTCCGCGCCGTAGATCGCCTTGTAGCACGCCGCGCTCACGTCGCGTGAACCGCCGCGTGTCGAGTGATCCTTGCCAGCGCCTTCAATGGTCACCGGGAATTGCTTCCACTTTGCAACCCACTCCAATTTCCACGGTAGCTTTCCATTTCCTCCGAAAGGCGAGATGCGCCCCTCGTGACCGCAGCCTTTGCCGAGGCCGAGCTTTGGATTCACCATGCGCGAAGTAAGGCAGCTATACGCCACGGTGGAGCCATCGTAATCGCTCACTTCCGTCGTCGCGATGCATCCGCACTGCTCGCAAATCACTTGAAATGGCAGCCAGTGTTCCGGCCTCACCGCACCGCTCACCTCTTTATATACCGCGCGCACTTTGTCAGCATTGCGGAGGATCATATCTATCTCCGCGTCGAATTTTCCTGCACGGTAAATGTCACGCATCCGGTAACGCTCCACTTTCACGCCCAGCTCATCGAAAACCTGCCAGAACTCGCGAATGTAAAACTCAGCCATGTCGCCCTCGGCTCCGCACGGAGCGGGCGTATTACACAGCGGTTTTCCGATGTGCTGGCCAAAGTGTGAGTCCTCTCCCTTCGGGATTTCATCCACGGGGTCGTAGTCATCCACGCCAAAAAGATAACGCACTTCGACACCTCGCTCTTTCAGAGTGCGGAAAATCGCGTCGTGAATCAGCACGCCACGCAGCGCGCCGACATGCACACGTCCGCTCGGTGTCTTTGAGTCATTGATGATGTGAGGCCCGGCGCCAGCGCGCTCCGCCACTTCTTCAGTCCAAAACATAGGGCGCGTGAGATAGCCGCGCGCAACACAAAGTCCAGCGCCCACTACAAAACGTCACTTGGATTCCCATCCACCTGCGGGCTTGGCGAACAGCCAGCGATCCATTTATACACCACGCGTGCGTTGCTTCATTACTCTCCTCATTTGCCTCACAGCCGCTCGCGCGGGGGACCGATTCCTCGGCTGGCAAAGCTGCGCTTCCTCCGGATGTCACGGCGGTGGCAAGGGTGACGACCAAGTGCTCGTCTGGCAAAAATCCGACGCCCACTCACGCGCTTACGGCACACTCATTTCCGAACGCAGCAAACGAATCGCCGAGGCTCTCGGCGTGGGCGAAGCGGCGAAGAGCAACCAATGCACCGTCTGCCATTCGCCCATGGAAAGCGCAGCCACTGCAAAAATTGCGGATGCTTTAAAAAATCCGAACCATGGGGTCTCCTGCGAAGCGTGCCACGGCCCGGCGGAAAACTGGATTCGCTTCCATACACGCAAAGACATCACGCACACGCAGCGTGTCGCCGCCGGAATGCGCGACCTCGACACCGCCTACCAGCAATCGAACACCTGCGTAGGATGCCACGGCAATTTGCCAGCGGGACTAGCCAAAGCGGGCCACCCCACTCTGCGATTTGAACTCGCCCGCCAACTCGTGGAGATGCCAGCGCACTGGGAAAATTTCGACGCAGGACAATCCGCAAAAGCATGGCTCACCAGCCAGGCCGCATTGCTCCGCGAACTGTGCTGGCTTTCCGAAAAAGGAAACGCGCAGCCCGAGCGAATCGCCGCCCTTCAATGGGTGCTTCGCGAAACAGCCAGCGGCGCAGAACTTCTGCCAGCCGATCCAGCGCCCGCAGCGCTCCACACCGCCGCCGACAAGCTGGCAAAGTCAGCAAGCAAAACAAAATGGACGGCCGAAAAAACGCGCGTGCAATTCGACCGCACCGCCGAACTCGGAGGACAGGTTAAAGATTTTGCACAGGCTGAGGCTCTCGTTCCTGCGCTCCGGGCATTGGTGCTGGGCCTTGATCCGAAAGCGATGCCGAGAGCAAAAGACTCACTCGTCTCGCTCGATCTCTCGATTCGCTCCCCCGCTCTTTTCGACGCAAAGAAATTCACCGAAACCGTCGCCCAACTTACGGCAGCAGTTTCAGCGAAGCCTTAGCCAACTCTTCGATTTCGCCATTGCTGTGACACATTTAAGCAGTCGGCTTGACTCATTCCACTCCGCCCCTACCCTGCGCGCCCTATGCGAAAGCCAGCGTTTCTTTTAACCCTCTCGATCTCCGCGCTCGTGCTCGCGCCGTTACCTGCGAGCGCACTCGATATTTTCGGTTGGAAGCCCTTCGGCTCTGACGAAAAAACCGCGAGCACTGCACCATCCAGCACGGAAGAAGGCACTGCCGCCGAAGAACTACGCCGGGGCGAAGCGCTCGAAATCAACGGCAATGTTGGCGATGCGGTGAAGGTCTATCGTGGTATCGTCAAAACGAACGGCCTCACAGCAGCCGCACCCAAGGCACAGGCCCGCATCGGTCGCATCCTCGAACGACAGGGCAGCTACAAAGACGCATTCGCGGCTTACTCGGACTACACGGCAAAATATCCGCGCGGCGGGGAATTTGACGTGGTAATTAAGGCACAATTTGAAATCGCGAAGCTGTATCTTGGCGGGCAGAAGAAAAAGCTGCTGGGTGTGCCAATCAGCACCGACTACGAAAAGGCGAAGGATATGTTCGAGGAAATCGTGAAACGCGCACCCTTTCACAAGCTCGCACCACTAGCGCAATTCAACGTAGGACAGGCGCTGGAAAAAGCTGGCAAGCCATCGGAAGCACTCGGCGCGTATCAGGAAGTCATCACTCGCTACCCCGGCGACGCCATCGCCGACGACGCCCAATATCAAATGGGCTACGTGCAATTTCACGAGGCGCAGGACGGGAGCTACGATCAATCCGCCAAACTTAAAGCGCGCGAGTCCTTTGAGGATTTCGTGAACCGTTACCCGACAAGCGAAAAAGTCGCGCAGGCCAGACAGAACATCCAGGCGCTCAGCGGCGGCGACGTGAAAGGCACGCTCGAAGTCGCACTCTTTTACGACAAGACGAAGAACTACAAGGCTGCTGCGGTTTACTACAACGAAGTCATTCGTAACGCGCCCGGCAGCACCGAGAGCGGTCTGGCAAGAAAGCGGATTGATGAACTGAAAAGCCTTGTCGGAGTGGACGCACTTCGCTCCGGTCCCGAGCGTGCGCAAAGCGGAGACACCGCACTCGCCCGCCGCCGTGCACAGGCACTCGTGGACGTGGCAAGCCGCCCGGATTTCAACGGCCCGCCGATCAGCTATCCATACCCCACTCTGAATGGACGCCCATCAATGCGCACCACTCCGCTCGGCCCAATTATCGAACCCGCGCTCCCAACGGGTGACCCGCTCCAGAGTGCACCCGGCTCCCAGCCTGCAGCACCCAGTGGTTCCGAACCACTGATTCCACCCACGCTTCCGCCCCCACCCGCCGAAGGAGCAAAGCCAGCCGATGCCCCAAAGCCTGACTCTGTGCCATCGGACGCCGACAAAACCCAGACGCCAAAAAGCAAATGAGGCTCATCTTCTCCCTCTTTCTCACCGTTCTGACTTTCATGCTCAGCGGCTGCGCTGGCTACACGGTTGGCCCCATCAAACCCAGACCGATGAAACAAGTTCGTCGCATCTGTGTTAAGAATTTTAAAAACGACACACTGGAGCCACGCGTAAGTGCCCTGCTTGCAAATTCCGTAATCAGGCTGATGCAGCAGGACGGGACCTATGAAATCACTGACGAAGCACACGCGGATGCGATACTTGCAGGCAAACTCGAACAAATCCAACGACGCCCCTCCCGCTCGCTGCGTGGAAACGTCCTCCAAACCCGCGAATACCTTCTCACGTTGCGCGCGCACTACACCGTCACCCAGGTGAATACCGGAGTGCTGCTTGATAATAGAAACGTGAATTCCAACACGAGCTTCTTCGTCACCGGAAAAAATCTGCTCACAGCCGACTCAAACCAGGACGAACGTCAGGCACTGCCCATCGCCGCAGAAGACCTCGCTGCGCGCATTGTCAGTCTGGTCAGCGAAGGCTGGTAACCAGCCCATGCTTTTTCTGGTTCCCACGCCAATCGGAAATCTTAGCGACATCACACATCGTGCGCTGGATGTCCTCCGCAGCGTGGATGCCATCGCTTGCGAAGACACACGCCATAGCGGGAATCTCCTACGGCATTTTGATATTCATAAGCCCCTCGTGAGTTATCACGAACACAACGAAGCCCGGCGGACTTCGGAGCTTATCGAACAACTCGTGGCCGGGAAAAAAATCGCCGTCATCAGCGATGCCGGACTGCCCGGCATTAGCGATCCCGGCCATCGCTTGCTTCGCGCATGCCAGCAACGTGGTGTGCCCTACACCGTCCTGCCTGGTCCCAGCGCCGTGCTCACTGCACTCATTGGATCCGGATTTGATGCAGACCGCTTTTACTACGGCGGCTTCCTCCCTGTAAAAAGCGGCGGACGCGAACGCGAGATACGCGGTGCCGCAGAACGAAATGTGACAAGTGTATTTTTTGAATCACCGCATCGCTTGATCAAAACACTTAGTGCAGCAGCCACCCTTCTCGCTGAGCGCCCTATTTGCGTAGCGCGTGAATTAACAAAAACCTTCGAGGAATACCGACGTGGCGTCGCAGTTGATTTACTCTCGCACTACACATCACACCCACCCAAGGGGGAAATTGTCGTAGTCATCGCTGGTAGCGACTCCGCCAAAAGCAGCGGATAAATGATCAACGCTTGCTCGACTCATGCAGCTTCGCCAGTTGCAATTCCGTTCTCCGCTGATGCTCCGCTATTTTTTAATCTTCGCTTTCGCGATTCTAGCCTCGTGCACGGATCCGATTACGCATGCAAAGAATCGCTTGAAAGGCGTGGACAAACAGGCGCTCCGCATGGATGCCGCAAAACTTTATAAACAAATATACGCAACACCTGGAGCAGACTTTTTGATTCTGAAGCAAACGCTCTGGCCGGAAAACTTTAATGCACTCAAGCCAATCAGGGTCAGCTGTTACCGTGACGGATTTGCCATAGCACTCACTGACGACTCGATCCTTGAAACTGGTCTGCACGTCCAACCACTCGGAATCACACGACCTCCTACTCCTGGTTCCATAAAATACGAACGTATCGAAGAAGGGATCTATTGGTATTCCGTCAAAAAATAAAAAGCCCCGTCCAGATTCGGACGGGGCTTTTTAGAAGGAATGAGTTCTGCCGTTTAGTTTGCAGACGCAACTGGCACGACGTTGACGCGACGACCATCGCGGTCGAACTGCACCCGTCCATCTACAAGTGCGAAAATGGTGTAATCACGACCAAGCCCCACGTTTTTTCCTGGAGTGAACTTGGTGCCGCGCTGGCGAATGATGATATTACCAGCAACGACTACTTCGCTGCCGAATTTTTTTACGCCGAGCCTTTTGCTGACGCTATCACGACCGTTTTTGACGCTGCCTTGACCTTTCTTATGAGCCATATTGAGTGAGTTGGTTGAAAATTATGCGTTGATTTCAGTCACCTTTACTTTGGTGAGCTTTTGACGATGACCGACAGTCCGATGATAACCCTTGCGACGGCGATATTTGTAAGAAAGGACCTTGTCACCTTTTGTCTGCGCCAGAATTTCGCCAACGATAGACGCACCCTTGAGTTCGCCCGCGACGCGCACGCCAGCACCTTCGCCAACGAGAAGTATCTCATTAAAAGTAACCTTTGAACCGGGTTCACCTTCGAGTTTTTCGACTGTAAGGACTTCACCCGTGCCGACGCGGTATTGCTTACCGCCTGTTTTGAAAATTGCGTATGACATATCTATTTTTGGAAAAGGGCGCGGAAAGTGTCACAGTGCCCTTGGTATGACAAGGGATTTCTCGCTGGAAATTTGAATATCTTTGAAAACTCAGCGCTGCTGGACCAATTGGACAGTAGTTTCGGCGTTCTTGACGCTCCTCTTTGTCTTTTCCACAGATTTTGCAGGCATCTCTGTGCGGGGAGCCATTGGCACACCCTGCTGGTTGCGGTTACTCACACTGGCGTAGCTCCTGATGCTCGATCCGGTATTTGTTAGATTGTCACCCTGCGAAATAACAGCAGCGGAACGCGGTCCCATGTAGCCTTCCAAAACGCTGCCAACTCTTTCGCGGCTTTGCGCGTATCTGTAAGCCACAATGCCCTTCTTCGTGTAGTAATACTGTGTCGGCTTCGTCACTGTAACCCACCAACGGGATTTCTCATTTGGATCCGGCTGAGTTTGTGGTATTGGCTGATACAAATTGGTGCCATAGGAGCGCTCGTCAGTGAACGCTCTATTTTGGTCTTGGGACTGAGCAAGTTGGGAAAAAACAACGAGAAGTGAAAAGGTGATCAGAGATTTGTTCATGGTGTGTTCAGGTTGGTGAAACAACTAGACGCTTTTACTCCCCTCGTCCAATGAGAAAATCAGCCGCCTAAATACGCCTCGCGCACCTTGGGATTTTCCCGCAATGCCGCAGCGGTGTCCTGCAATAGGATGCGCCCTGTCTCCAGCACGTAGCCGTAATTGCTCACTTCCAGAGCGAGGTTGGCGTTTTGCTCCACAAGCAGAATGGTCAGCTTCAACTCACGGTTAATCGCCACGATTTGCTCGAAAATGGTCTTGGTGAGCAAGGGCGCGATACCGAGCGACGGCTCATCGAGCAACAGCAACTTCGGCTTGCTCATCAGCGCGCGACCGATCGCGAGCATCTGCTGCTCGCCACCGCTCAGTGTGCCGGCGGTCTGCTTCACGCGTTCTTTGAGACGGGGAAATACGCTAAATACGTAATCGAGATCCTTCGTGATGCCCGCCTTATCATTTCGCAAATAGGCTCCCATGCGCAGATTTTCAAGCACGCTAAGATTGGCGAAAACCATCCGCCCCTCGGGCGATTGCGCGATCCCCCGGGCGACGATCTGGTGTGCGGGCAGGCCGGAAATTTCCGCACCGTCGTAGGAAATGCGCCCGCTCTTCGGCTTCACCAAGCCGCTGATCGTGCGCAGCGTAGTCGTCTTCCCGGCACCATTCCCGCCCACGAGCGTGACGATGCTCCCCTGCTCCACGCGCAGCGAAATGCCGTGCAGCGCAGTGATGCCGCCATAGGCGACTGTGAGTTCGTGCAACTCAAGCATCGTCCGCCTCCTTTCCCAAATAGGCCGCGATCACCTTGGGGTTCGTGCGGATTTCCGCAGGTGTGCCCTCGGCGATCTTGATACCGTAATCTAGCACCACGATGCGCTCGCAGATACCCATGACGACTTTCATGTCGTGCTCAACCAGCAGCACCGCGAGAGAGAATTTCTCCTGCACAAAGCGGATCAACTTCATGAGTTCAACCTTCTCCGTCGGATTCATCCCGGCAGCAGGTTCGTCGAGTAGTAGCAGTTTCGGTTTAGTCGCCAGAGCGCGGACGATTTCCAGCCGACGCTGATCTCCGTATGGGAGCGACTTTGCGTTTTCATCGCGCTGCTCGTGGAGGCTGAAAATTTCAAGCAGTTCCATCACTTGCTTCTCCACATCCGCCTCACCGCGACGAAAACCTCCCATGCGGAAAAGCGCGTCGCGAATCCCGTGGGAGCGATGGACCTGAACGGCCGCACGCACATTGTCGAAAACGCTCATCGATCCGAAGAGCCGGATGTTTTGAAAAGTGCGCGCGATGCCGCGCTTGGCGAGGTGATGCGGTCTGAGCCGACTCGTAGGGCGTCCGAGAAAAGTGATGTCGCCTTCCGTGGGCTGGTAGACGCAGGTGATGAGGTTGAAGGCTGTGGTTTTTCCAGCGCCGTTGGGCCCGATGAGGCCGACGAGTTCTCGCTCGCGGATTTGAAGATCGAGATCGCCGACAGCGGTAAGGCCACCGAAGCGGATGGTCGCCTTTTTCATCTCCAGCAAAGGCGCACTCACGCTTTGGCTCCTTTCTTTTTTCCGAAGCTGAAGAGGCCCTGCGGACGGAGCATCATCAGGGCGATGATAATGAGCGCGAAGACGACCATGCGCAACGGACCAAGTGCACGCAGCGGCTCCTGCACAGCGGTGAGAAGCACGGCGGCGACGATGACGCCAGCGGTGTTACCCATGCCGCCGAGAATGACCATGACGACGATGTCTATGGACTTCATAAAATCAAAACCGGTGGGTGCGAGCGTGGTCTTGTGATGTGCGTAGAGTCCGCCCGCGACGCCTGCAAAAAATGCGCCGATGACGAATGCGGTGACTTTGTAGCGCACGGGGTTGATACCCATGGCCCCGGCGGCGATCTCATCGTCGTGAACAGCGAGGAAGCCGCGCCCGTAGGTGGAATTCACGAGACAGCCGACGACGTAAACTGTGATCGCCGCGATGCCGAACCCCCATCCGATCGTCGTCCATTTTGGAATCGCTACGAGACCAGTAGCTGCGCCGAAAGTTTCGCTCGTCTGGAAAATGACGCGAATGATTTCGCCAAAGCCGAGCGTAACAATTGCGAGATAGTCTCCACGCAATCGCAACGACGGCACGCCAACCATCAGGCCCGCAAGAGCTGCGACTACGCCGCCGACAATCAGCGCACCCAGAAAAATAAAAGGCTGCGCCCACGCGACAGCTGTGACACCGAAGACCAGCGTGATTTTGGCGGCTATGTAGCCGCCAACCGCCATGAATCCCGCATGCCCGAGTGAAAACTGACCGGTGTGTCCGTTGATGAGGTTCAGACTGACGGCGAGAACAATACTGATCGCCACATCAATCGCCACATCGCGGTAGTAGCGGTTGAAGTGTGCGGAAAAAAACGAAACCGCGATGGCGATGAAGATCGCGACGAGCAGACTGCGTTTGGCTCCGGTGTGCATCATACTTTTTCCACCATGGATTTTCCAAGCAGCCCCGCCGGACGAAAGAGCAGGACGAGAATCAAAATCGCGAACGCGATCCCATCGCGGTAATTTGAAACTCCGGGGATGCCGCCGGCCACCGTCTCGATCACACCGAGCAGCAAGCCACCGAGCGCTGCACCGGGGAGATTGCCAATCCCGCCGACGACTGCGGCGATGAATGCTCGCAAGCCCGGCTGGACGCCCATGAGCGGATCAATTCCGGGCGCGCGCATCGAATAAAAGATGCCCGCTATCGCCGCGAGCGCGGAGCCAATCGCAAACGTGTAGGAGATGACTCGATTGACGTTCACGCCCATGAGCGCAGCGGCCTTTTCGTTGAATGACACCGCACGAATCGCCATTCCCATTTTCGTGCGCTGCACGAGAAACCACATACCAGCGAGCAATGCGGCAGTGAGCACAAGCACAATGAGATCATTGCTGCTGAAATGCAGTCCGCCAATCGCCACGTCGCGAGAGGCGAGTAATTTTGGAAAGGACTTTGTGTCCGCTCCGAAAACCGATTTATGCTGGCAGGTGAACTCGATGAACAGCGACACGCCGATGGCAGTGATGAGCACCGTGAGCTTCGGGCGTGAACGCAGCGGGCGATATGCGAGAAACTCAATCAACACACCGATAACTGCACAAATCGCAGCGGCGATAACGATGATGAAGAGCGCACCCGCGATGGTTTGCGGGCCAAACAACCGCTCCGCAACCGGAGCAAGGAAGAAGGCCGAATACGCACCGAGCATCAGCACGTCACTGTGCGCGAAATTGATGAACCGCAGAACGCCATAGACCATCGTGTAGCCCAGCGCGATGAGCGCGTAGATGCTCCCGAGGGCGAGGCCGTTTGTGAGTTGCTGGAGTATCTCCACGCGGCGTTACGGGTTGACCGTCTCGACGAATTTAAACTTACCGCCCTCGACCTTGAGAATGACGGCGGATTTCACCGCATCGCGCTTTTCGTTGATCGTCAGCTTGCCGGTCACAGCATCCAAGTCCTTCGTTGCCGCAAGAGCATCGCGCACTTTCGCGCCATCGGTGGAACCGGCGCGCTTCATTCCATCAGCCAGCATCATCGCGGAATCATAGCCGAGCGCTGCCATCGCATCAGGCAGCTTGCCGTTAAAGCGAGCCTTGTAGGCTGCGACGAATTTCTTGCTCAAATCGCTCGCCACATCCGATGCGTAGTGCGTGGAAAAATACGTCCCCTCCACCGCGTCCTTGCCAATCTCCGTCAGCTTTTCGGACTCCCATCCATCACCGCCAAACAATGGCACATTCAGTCCGATTTCCTTCGCCTGAATGCAAATCAACGCCGCATCCGTGTAGTAGCCCGGCACAAAAACCGCGTCCGGCGCAGCCCCTTTGATCGTCGTGAGTTGGCCTTTGAAATCCTTGTCCCCGCCATTGAAATCCAGCTCCGAAACAATCTGCCCGCCTGCTTTCACGAAGCCCTCTTTGAAAAACTTAGCCAGACCTTTCGAGTAGTCGCTTTTCACATCCGTGAATACTGCGACCTTTTTCGCCTTGAGCGTATTCGTCGCGAAATTCGCCATCACCGTGCCTTGGAATGGATCGATGAAACACACACGGAAAATGAAGCTGCCTGTTTCAGTCACCTTGGGATTCGTCGAACTGGGCGAGATCATCGGGATGCTGTTGCTCTGGCAAATCGGCGCGGCTTCGAGCGAGCGTGAGCTGGCGACTTCACCAAGAATTGCACCTGCGCCGTCCTTCGAGATGAGCTTGTTCACGACCGTAGCAGACTCGCCAGCCTTCGACTGGTTGTCCTCGGTGATAAGCTTGATCTTCTTACCGAGCACACCGCCCGCCGCATTCAGTTCCTCGACTGCGAGCATCGTTCCTTCGTGAGAGGACGTGCCAAAAGTAGCCTCCTTGCCGGTCAGCGATGCGTATTCACCGACGATAATATCGCCCGCTGTGTTTGCATCCTTGCAGCCCACAAGGCTGAAAGCGGCTGCAGTTGTAAGAAAAAGTAGTGTGCTTTTCGCAAATAGAATTCGGCTCATGGTTATTGGGATAGTTTGAACGGCAGCGAGCGTTAGCGGGCGCGGGCTTTTAGCGCAAGCAGTCAGCCTTGGCAAAAATAGAACCCTCAGCGCAACGCGGCGCACGCCCACGAGATGATGAGTAGCATCACCGCGCTCGCTCCAAATGCGATCTGCCTCTGCGCCGGGATGCCGCCTTTCCACCCAGCCGAAAAAAAGACTGCGCCCAGCACCACGCCCGCAAGCAGCCCGAAAAGATGCGCCAGCACATCCACATTGCCTGCATCGAGTATCGTGGTGCCGTCGGGCTTTGCCCCGCCCCCGCCGTAGATAGAGAGAAAGGCAAGCCCTGCGCCGATGGGGACAATGATTCGCCATCCAGACTGCGGACCACGATGCGCAATCCGTGCAAAAATTTCGGCACCAGCGAGCAAACCCAATCCCGCGAACAGCGCAGTGGACGAGCCAAGACTCGAATGCGGATGCGAAAGATGCGCGAAGACATTCAGCCCATTGCCGAGTGCACCTCCGAGCACGATACCAAGCAGCCCACAGCCGACGCCGAATCGCCACAGCACAAACGCAAACACAAACACGGCGAGCGAAAGATTCGCCACGAGATGCTCCGTGTTTCCATGCAACGTGAGCGCGGTGAAAGTGCGCCACCATTCCCCATCGCGGATGGCTGTATCATCCGCCACGCCTCGCTCTATGAATTCCCGCGCCAGCCCCGCCTGCACGCGGTAGCACGCAGCCATCACCAACAGCAGAATCATCAGTGCAAACTTCGGGATTTTTAGCGGTTCCAATTCACGTCCAGAAGGGCGCGAGCGCTCGTCGGCCTCATACTCCGCGAGCGCCGCGAACACACGCTCACGCGCCACCTCCTCCACGCTCAATGTGTATTCTTTTCCGTCCCTCACGACCCAGTGCGGCAATTCCATCGCAGCCACGACTAATCCACGCTCACGCGCATCCGCGAGCCGCGCGTAGCGGCCCACTTCAGCGAGGGGTGTTGCTGGCAGCTCATCATCCGGCACGGAGCGATTCTCGGCGACCGCCCATACATTGACAACCGCCAATCAACAGTCAGTTACAGCTTAAACAAAGCATCTTCGCTCAAGGCGAAATTCCATGCTCAGTTTCCGCCGCCTGTAGCTACGATGTTGCCACCTCCTGTCGCGACGATGGAACCACCGTCGTGAGAGACAAGTTTGCCGGAGCTAACGCTGATAATGCCCGCTGGATTATGGCCGAGATAGGACGCACCATCGTGACCGTTTAATCCGCTCTGCGGGACGGCATTTCCTCCACCTGTTGCGACGATATTCCCGCCGCCGGCAGCCACCACATTTCCACCACCCGTGGCCACCACATTTCCACCACCCGTGGCCACGATATTTCCACCACCTGTGGCCACGATATTGGCAGTGATGGTAGAGATTCCGATTGATGCCCCTCCGACATGGTTGCTGAGCTGTGAAAAACTACCTCCAACTTGCCTAATCATATTTCCCCCACCTGTGGCTACGATATTTCCGCCACCCGTTGCGACGATTTGCGCCTGTTGATCGAGAATAGAGCTGGCGGTCAGCGTGCCGAGACCGGCGGCATTTGTTACAGAGATGGCGTTACCGGCACCGCTCGCAACGATATTTCCACCGCCGGTTGCCACAATATTTCCACCACCCGTTGCAACGATATTCCCACCTCCTGAGGCCACGATCTCTGCACCCAAGACAAGGACTTGCTCTCTGCCGAGCTGCAAAACCGATACTCCATTCTCGAGGTGAACGCCGTCACCGGCACCGACGACACGGACTTGAGAACCGCCTGTGAGTTGATTGACGTAATCCGTAAATATATCATGATTGTTCTCGGTCATGGGAATGTTCAGATGTTCGCAGAAACAACCTAGGACTTCCCATTTTGAGGTGTCGAATGGTTTACCGATAACCCAAGTGCCGATGGGATTCGGTGCGAGCACGGCTGAGGCGGCGTTGTCAGCGCTGATGTAGAGAGAGTGATCTTTCACACAGTTATCGGCAAAGTTGCCGCTGATCTTTACTTTCAAAACAATCGCACCTGCGGAGTGGGCAGGCAGCGAGGCGAATTTCCATGTGATAATATCCGGCCCGGCACCGGTGACTTTCACCTGCGCCGCGCTGCGTGGCGTGGTGGTGTAGGGTGTGAGATTTGGCGTAGGAACCACGGTGAGGCCATTGAAGGCGTTGATGATACCATTCGTGGCGGAGACGAACTGCGTGAAGTAGGGAATCTGCATTCCCACGGTGACGTTCGTTGCAGCGAAGTCGCCGGAATTTGCAAAGGCGATGGTGTAAGTGAACTCGCCGCCTTTCTGCACGGTGTAAGGAGCGCTACGGGCGAGGAAAAGAGTGGGCGAAAACGGGTCTCTGAGGGGCACCGCCTGCTTCTCTGTGTCAGTGGACGTGGCCACTGACAATGGTGTGACGAGACGAACGCGCCCGCGGAGAGCCAGAAGTGTTGGAAACACAGGCGTCCCTTTGATGACGGGGTCGGTTTCAAAAAATATAAACTTCTTTTCTGCGAGCACGGGATCCAGCGGCGTGTTCACTTGGAGATTAACGCGCAGCTTGCGGGTTTCCTGCGCTGCACTCGTGCCGAAGGTAAGACGGGCAGCACTATTATTAACGCTCGTCAGAATCGTTCCTCCGGCGCCGTCGGTGAAGGCGGGCGCATTTTGCCCGGAGGTAACCAGGGTGGTGCCGACTGGAATGACGAGATCCATATAGCAATTCGCTGCGGCAATGTCCCCGTTCTGAGTGAAGGTGAAATCAAAGGGCACGATGTCACCGGGCTGCGCACCAAAAACCTTCGCTGTGTGGGTAATATTCCAGAAAGCTTCCGATACGACTTTTACCAACGTGTCGTCCGGCGTTGCGGGGACAACGCGCAAGAGGTCGGCGCAAGTGATGTAGGCCCCCTGCTCCGGATCGCTTCGACGAAGCTTGGGATTAAATCCGCCCAGCGCATGGATGAAAGTTGCAGGCTTGCCACGGGGGGCCGGAGCAACAGTGGATTTGACGGTATATCGTATCACGCCGTATTCGCCGGCAGGCAGTGGCGTGAGGTTATCAAACTTACTCAACCGAATATCCATGGAATGCACCGAGGTGATGTTCGTGGAATTCACGTTTGCCATCACATTTCCAGCCGCGTCGTAATACTTGAACTGTTGCGCATCCATTTCTGCGGCTGCAGCACCATTCACGGACTGCGAGAAAAAACCGAGCAACTGCGCACCTTCTGGGATGACATCATGCAACACGACGTGATGCGCTGTGGCATTTCCACTATTGATGTAGAAAATCTCGTAGTCAAAGCCGTGATCCTGCATGGAGTCGTGATTCTGCACGACGGTGGTGACTTCGCCGAGTCCGGCGATCTGCTGGGAGCCGTTGCCGTGGACGATTGAATTATTCAGATCGTGTGAGCCCACCGCAATTTTTCCGAGGCCGACGACGGGCTTCGTCACGGGAGGCGCGGCGGTCACTGTGCTGGTGAGACCGCTGGTGCTGGGAGGATTTCCGTAAAGTGCGGAGATGCCGCCGGAGATTGTGAAGTCATAGTCGTCATTGACGATCTGTGTGGGCTGCGCGGTGATGCTCGCGTTAGGGTCTGCGATGTCATAGAGCACGCGGACGGTGAATTTCACCTCCACTTGTGAGTTTGCGGCGATCAATCCGATAGGCCACTTCACTTCCTCTGCGATCTGGTGGGCGTCCACCAGTTTATTGACCGTGTCGGTATCGAGGATGGAGATGTCCACCTCGGCTCCCTTTTTCTTGCCGAGGAATTTTGCATCGGTGAGCAGCACATAAACGAGAGCCGGGTTGGACACTGCACTGGGGTTTGGGAGAACGGTATTCGTCGAGTTCCCGTTCGCATCCGGCACATAAACACTGTCGAGGATTGTCCCGAGTGGGATACGGTCGCGCACCACGACTTGATTCACGGAATTCGCCGAAGTGTTTTTCGCAGTGAGTGTGTAGGTGATGAGGTCGCCGCCCTTCACAGTGTCAGACAGACTGGGCCGCGAGACGGAAAGTTTGATCGGGCCGAGGATTTCCGTCTCGAAAGTATCGCGCAGAAGCGGCGCGGCTTTGATGCCCTGCGTAGGAGCCGAAAGCGTATGCCCCTTCATCGTGAGGATGGTGCCGAAGCCGTTCGGGTGTTTCTTCTGCTCCTTTGCCGAGAACATCGAAGCGACGTCTATTTGCACGAGTAGATCCTCGGTAACGTTTGTGCTCTTTGCGAGTGAGGCGAAGTTCCAAACGACCGCTGTGGTCACGCCTTTCTTGTTCTTAATCTGTGTGGCTGTTGCATTATGATTGGTCGCACTGAGAAAGGTCGTGTGCTCTGGAATCGGCACCGTGAGCACGGCAGGAGTCGCAGCAGCATCGTGACTCACATTCGCAGCGGTAAAATGGTAGGTGATGACTTCATCTAAGTGCGCGGTATCGCCAGAGGCGTCGCTATCCGAAATAGCGCTCAAATTTAGCGCAAGCTCAGGCCCTCCGATGACAGCAAAAGGCTGTGTAGGCGCTCCGAATTGATCAGGGTAACCTTCAGCGCTAGCGACAGTGCGGAAGAAGAGTTTGCTGCAAACAAATGGATGCCGATCCACCGCACTCCATTTTGAACCTTTGCCGTGCTGCAACGTGATGTAGTCCGTCCATTGATTCAGAGCGACGGGCAGGAAGGTGTATTGCACTTTCACCGATGGATTATAGGCATCGGCGGGGAGAGGCTGGCTGACGGAGAACGTCCAATCCGAACCGGTGCGCCCGGCGACTTTTACATCCTTGGCGATATTTGCGGGGATGGGCTTCACGAGATTTGAGGGCTTTACTGTGAGTCCGCCCGCTTTCGGCAATCCGGCTGGCTTCGTATCCTCGATTGTCACAATCGCCGTGGCATTTGTCGGCGGGTTCACCGCATCTATAGCCTCTACGTCACCGATTGGGCTGAATAGCTTGAGAATAATCGTCTGTTCCGACTCAGCAGTTTTTGCAGCGCTTGCGACGATGTGGATATTTTTTTGATACTCGCCCGCCGCGAACACGATGGTCTGCGATTGTTGCGGAGGCTCAGTAATACTGTAGTCCGCATTCTTCACCTTCAGTCCTGACTGCCCGCCGCTGTGAGATCGCCCACCGCCACTTTAGTCGCGTCAATCGTGCTCGTCGTGAGATCAATCGTATGCGTCTTCGTGAAACTCCCGCTGTTCTGCCAGTCATACACCTGCACGGAGTCCCCTGCTGCAAAGACCAGTTCCGCCTTTCCATCGCCATCGAGATCACCCACTGCAATCCCACGATATTGGCTGTTGCTCGTGGTAATCGTGAAGTTCGACACCGGACTCCGAAAGCCACCAGCCCCATCTCCAAACTGCACCTCCACGTAGCCCGTCGTCGCATCCAGCACCGCCACATCCACGTTGCCGTCTTTGTCAAAATCCCCCGTCACCATGTTATCCACATGATGCACTGTGCTCGGAAACTGAGGACTGGCGAAAGTCGACGCAGCCGCATGGGCGAATGGCTGAAGCACCCATGAGCAAAGGATGCTTAAAAGAACAGCGGCTCGAGCTGATAGACGCTGTGACGAGAAGGAACGAACGTGTGTTTTCATAGTTGAATGTAGTTTTGGAGTTATCGCTATCTGGCTAAAGGTTTCCCGAGCCCATGCTCATCCACTGCAATTCAAGCGCCAGACAGATTGCTCCTATAGGTGATGCTCACGCTTCCTCAATAGGATATTGTATTAAAATAGGAGGACCAACGCCCAGACGACGAGGCCGAGCAAGTAATTTTCTGTAAAAGAGGCGAGTGTCAGGCGGAGGGTGGGATGGATGGATGCATATTGAGGTAAGTTTTAGAGGATTCCCAATCGTCGGAAGTTTCGGCGAGGAGAGCGGAGACGAGGCGGAGGAGGGAGGCATCG
>CANJNZ010000019.1 GCA_947476045.1 Chthoniobacteraceae bacterium | reverse complement strand
ATGTGTTCCCCACATTCGCGATGTCGAAGCCGACGGTCGCATTCGGCGTCAACGTGACCGCATGGCTGCCAATGACTCCCGCCGCATACGAGGTCAATGCCGTGCCAGTGACTTGCAAGGTGCCGCCGTTGAAGACGAGTGCGTTGGCGCTTCCGAGATTGCCGTCCGCTCCAACGCTCAGTGTGCCCGCGCTCAGCGTCGTCGCACCAGTGAAGGTGTTCGTTCCGCCGAGCACAAGTTTGCCTGCGCCGGATTTCGTCAGGCCGAGGCCGTTGCCGGAGATGATGCCGCCTATGGTCAGCGTCTTGTCGCTCACTGTTACAGTGCGCGTGGCGTTCATCGTCACTATGCCGCTGCCGAGGTTCAGACTGTTGGTTCCGGCGAAGGCGAAGTTGCCATTCCAGTTCTGAGCGTTGTTTGCCGTGTTGATCAAATTGGCCGTCGCGCTGTCGAGCGTGCCGCCGGTGATGACGAGCGTGCCGCTTCCAAGTGCCGTGCTGCTGCCCAGGCTCAAAGTGCCCGCGTTCAGCGTCGTGGCTCCGCTGTAGGTGTTTGCACCGCTGAGCACGAGTGCCCCTGCCCCGGATTTTGTCAGGCCGAAGCCTGTGCCGGAGATGATGCCGCCGATGGTCAGTGTGTCGCCCGCTGTGCCCGTCGTGATTCCTAGACTGCTAGCCAAGGTGACTGGCGCGCTGATGGTGTGTGTGCCAGTGACCGTGATAGTCGGCGTCGTGCCCGCCATCGTGATCGCGCTCGCACCGGTGATCGTGTAGCTGCCGGTGCTGTTGAAAGTGATCGCGTTGAGGCTTGGTGCCGCGCCGCCCATGTTGATACTCACATTACCTGCGGTGTTGCCGAAGGTTGCGGTGTCCACGTTGGTGAACGCAGCGTCCAGTCCCGGTGCCGCATGGATAATGGCATCCTGCGAGTCGTTCCAGTTTGCGTCGGTGTTCCAGTTTCCGCCGGACGCGCCGTTCCAAACCATCAAGCCCGAATAGACTTGTCCGGTGATCGTGATCGGCGATGGTGATGCGACCACGTTCGCCGTTCCGTTGCTCAGCCCGGCAAGTCCGTTGGCGTTGCTCGTCAAAGCCAGCGTCACCGTGCTAGCGAGACTGCCAACTGCGCTCGTGTTGGCGGAAAATGTGAGATTGCCCGTGGTGCTGCCGCCGGTGCTTGCGGCCAGGCCGGTGAAGCCGGTTGCCGTTACTTTTGCATTGTTCGTCGTCGCCGAGACGTTCAGTAAATCCTGATAGTTCGAATCGGTCACAGCCCGGTTTCCGAAGGCCACCGCCTGACTGCTGGTCGCCAACTTGTGAACGTTACCAAGCACCAACGTGCCGCCGGTGTATGTTGCGTTAGCTATGTCATAGACGTTGACGGT
Source organism: Chthoniobacteraceae bacterium (assembly GCA_947476045.1). Lineage (GTDB taxonomy): Bacteria > Verrucomicrobiota > Verrucomicrobiia > Chthoniobacterales > Chthoniobacteraceae > SXWH01. The sequence goes on along the minus strand of CANJNZ010000019.1, from coordinate 61,939 downwards.
TCCGCTAATGCTTGCTGTCGGGTTGGCTGCGCCATTGTCGGTATTGGTGACCTGCCAGCCGAGGGAGCCGGCGGTCGAACCGGCGTTGATTGTGCCAGTGATATTGGCGGGCGTGCCCGTCACTGGATTGATGTCCGAATTCAAGCCCGTCACGCTCAGCGCACCTGTGCTGGCGAGGCTGACGTTGAGATTACCGTTGCCAATGTTCGCCAGGGTGCCGGACATACTCAGCGTCGCACCGGGTCGCACGTTGATTAGGCTCGCAGGCGCTGTGCGGTCAAATTTTTGAATCGCAGCGCCCCCGGAATAGGCAGTGATGGTCAGAACTTCCTGCGTGGGCGACGAGTCGGCGAGCGACAAACTATAGGCGCTGGAGCCAACCACGATGAGCGGGTTGCTGAGCGTGAATGCTGATGCCCCGAGACCGCCGCCTAGTGCATTGATAAAAGGATAGCTGCCGAGTGTAAGACTGCTGAGTCCGGTCAACGTCGTGAAATTGACCTGCCCCTTCACGGCGAGGCTGGTGTTCGCGGCTTTCGTCACGTTGAGCAAATCAATCGTGCCGTTGCCGAGATCAAAAGTGAGCGTCGGTGCGGTTCCGCTGGCGACGCTGGCTACCAGGCCGGCTGATGCGAAGGAATCGTTCTGCTGAAGATTGAATGTCCCGATGCCGTTGTCCGCCATCGTGAACGCGCTGCCCGCATTGAGCGTGAGCGACGCGCCGGCCGTGCCCGCACCCGTGGTGCCGGCGGAGATGGTGCTGCCCGGCTTCACTGCAAAAGTAGCGCCGCCAGCGACGGTGATGGCCGTGTTTCCCAACGAACCACTGCCCATCAACGCGAGCGTGCCTGCATTGACATTGGTCGCTCCGCTGTAGGTATTCGCGCCGGTGAGCGTGACGGTGCTGCTCGTGGTTTTGTTGAGCGGGATGCCGCCGCCCGAGAGTGCCGCGCTGACCGAGCCGCTCTTCATTTCAAAACTGCCGGTGCTTGTGAGCGTGGAAGTGCCGCTGCCGGTGATGCTGCCACCGCCATCGAGCGTCACCGTTCCAACGCTGTCGTTGTGGTTCGTTCCCAGCGCGAGAATGGCAGTGGCTCCATTGACGGTCACGGTGCCAGCGCCAATCACATCGTTCGCACCATAGGCGAGCGTGCCTGCATTCACAGTCGTCGGCCCGCTGTAGGTGCCCGCTCCGGAAAGCAGCAAAGCTCCTGAGCCTGCCTTGATGATGCCGCCGCCCACGGGGCTTGGGCTTGTGAGCGGTGCAGCGATCGTCATTTCTGATCCAGCCGCCGCACCGGTGCCCGCGGCTACGTCAAATGTCCGGATTCCGCCGTTCAAATCCACCGTGCTGGGCGTGCTGCTCTGCGTGTTGATGGCAGCGATGGTCGAGGAACTGTTGACGACCACATTCCCGTTGAGATTGAGCTTTCCGGCAGTGCCCGCAGTTCCCAGCAGAAAGGTGCCGCCGGTCATGGTGAGTTGGTTCCCCGCATTGCCCAGCGTCAAAACACCGCTGCCCGTCGTCACGCTCCCGCCATTGATCGTCAGCGAGCCGATTGTCTCGTTCTGGCTGTTGAGAAGATAGCTGCCAGCGAGCGTGAGCGCCGAGGTGTCCGCAATCTGGTTGGGGTTACTGGACTCGCTGAGCGTCGCCCCGCTCGCCACGAGAATGTCGCCCGGGATGAGGTTGGCCGCCGCCGTCCTGCTTAAGTTCAATTCACCCGCAGACACCGTGGTCAGTCCGCCGTAGGTATTCGACACAGCTCCGTTGAGTTTCAGCGTGCCAAGCCCAGCTTTCACCAGACCACCGCCGCCATCAATCAAACCCTGTAGCGTCAGCGTCGTCGTCGGCGTCCCCACATCCACCTGAAACCCGCCCGTCCCGCCCGTCGCCATCGTAAAAGGCCTCGTGCTCGTCACGCTGGTGCCCGTGTATTCGATCATCCCGGTCTGCCCGCCGCTCTTTCCGAGGCGGATTGTATTCACACTCTGTCCCAACGGCCCTGCCGCGGTTTTTTCGTTGAAGGTGGAAATGTTCACCACGCCGTTTTCAATCACTAGATCCCCGGTGAATGTGTTCGCACCTGTGAGGTTCAAAACACCAGTGCCGGACTTTGTGATCCCACCGTTCTGGACGACGGAGCTGATCAATAACCCATTCAACGCCGTCAGCGTCCCGTTGCTGTTGATGACATTGCCTTGTGGCAAAGCGCTCACGCTGATGCTCGCCGCGACCTGTGCGTTTAGGTCAAGAGTCGGAACGCTGATCGTTGGCGTAACTGTGGGTTCTGTTGGATTCGAAGTTATTGCTCCGACAATAGTCAATGTTGTGCCGCCTGTGACCGTAGGAACCGAACCGCCTGCATTGATTCCGCCGTTGCTGTTGAAAACAAGGCTGGCGAGTGTGTTTGCACCAAACAAATTCAGCTTTGAACTCCCGTTCAGAGTCACAACGTTCGTTGCGGCGATCTGCTGCGCGTTGGTTTGCATCGTGACGGTGCTGTTGTTGATAATCAGACCCTGAGTCGGATCATTCGCAGCAGGGATCGTCGTCCAGCCGGCTGTGGATGCCTGAAGAAACAATTCATTTCCACCGGATACGACGGTGCCACCGGTGTGCGTGTTGTTGGAGGTGAAATTGAAAGTCTGATTCAGCAAATTTGTCCGGTTGAAATTGTTCAGGATGAGTTTGACGAGTGTCGCACCGTTATCAGTGAAGACGCAATTGAGGTTGGCGGCCTGACCACCGCCGCTGCCTTCGTTGGTTTTCACGATGAACAACTCGCTTGTGCCCGAGGTCATTCGTCCGCGAATGGCGGTGGTGCCGATGCTAGAAGCCTCCGAGCCCCGGACAATCATCCCGCTCGTCAGCGTCAGCAGATCATCATTGTTTACGAAGGCAATGCTTCCGTTGGTCATGCCATTGATGGTCTGACCGCCGGCTGTGACAGTGCCGCCGCCGGAAACATTGGAAGTCGGACCAGCACCAGCGAGTGCTACGTAGGCGGGGAAGCCAGCCGTGCCAATTGCACCAAAGCCATTCGCATTGTAGCCTGCCAAATCCACAGGCCCGCCGCCCGACCCGACGAAAACGCCCGGGACGACACCGTTGATGAGAGCAAGATTCCCGCTGAGCCCGCCTGTAACGATGATGCGGCTGCTGTTTCCAGACTGTCCAAGGCTCGTGCCTTCCAGTCTGAGCATTGCGCCTGAGTTTCGGGTCAGACTCGCCAGTGTTAATTGCGCGCTGCCTGAACCTCCCGACGTTGCCGAAATGCTGCTCATTCCGGTGCTAGCCGTGATCGCTCCGAAGGCTTCGGTCGAAGCGGTGGAAGCTCGTCCGGTATAAATGATCCTACCACCATCCAGTGTGACTGTAGCCGAATCGTTGATGCGCGTATTGTCGTTTGCTGTTCCCGAGTTATCAATGAAGAGACTCCCGTTGCTGATCTTCAGCGCAGTGATGCCAGAGAGGCGTCCGCCGTCCTTGAGCGTCACACCGCCGAAAACCGGCCCCTGCGATTGCGGCTGATCGCCGCCAATCACGGAGAAAGCTCCCGTGGTGGTGCTGTCACCTGTCAGTGTCAGAATGTTGGTGTTTGCGCCAACTCTGGCGAAATTAAGAGAGCCTTGGAGCGAACCAGCGTAGGTGCTGGCAGACGTTGTATTTGAGGTGAGAGTTCCGCCATTCCCGGTAATCACTCCGCCCGTTCCGCTCAGCGCGCTGACGTATTGACTGTTGGAGCCGAGGTCGAGTGTTCCGCCATTCACGACCATGGCTTTGTTCGCCGCCAGTGTGTTATTGCCGCCATTCAGCGTAAGTGTGCCCGCATTGAGGGTAGTCGTGCCTGCGTAGGTCTCCAGCGCATTGAGGATCAAATTGCCCACGCCATTTTTTGTCAGGCCGCCGGTGCCGCTGATCACCGCGCCGAAGATTTGAGTGTCGGCGTTGTTGAAGACGAGCGTTCCATTATCCACGACACTCGCACTGCCGATGGAACCGTTCTGGCCGGTGATGCCTGTGCCGAGCGTGAGCGCTGCACCACTGTTGATCGTTGTTGTGCCGTTGAAATCATTCGCCGCTCCGAGGATGGCGCTACCATTCACAGTCAGCGTATTTCCAACGCCGGTGATCGTGTTCGTGTTCGCCATCGTAATCGTGCCGCCGCCGCCGCCGATACGATAGGCCGTGCCGTTTGGAGTGAGCGTGCCGGTGTAGGTCACGTTGCCGACAGCACCGAGCGAAGCGGCGGTAAGTCCTGCGCTGTTGAAGTTGAAATTCGTGCCGGCATAGTTGTCCGCTGCAATCGCGCCCGTGGAAGTTGCGACGATGCGGTTCAAGAGCGCCGCCGCAATGTCGGCCCCGGCATGGGTGTCGAACGATGGTCCGAAGACCACCGCGCCGGGCGACGTAACAGTGACATTTCTCCCGGTGCCTGAGATGGAGCCCGCGCCGGTAAATTGGATTGCGCCAGTGCTGATGGTCGTGGCTCCGCTGTTGCTGTTTGCAGCGCCGTTCAAAATCAAAAGGCCAGTGCCCGCCTTCGTGATTCCGCCGCCGTTGCCGCCGAAATTTCCATCAAACTGCGCGGTGCTGTTGACGGTGATGGTGCGAACCGCGCCTCCTAAATCCACGTTGGCGCTGAATGTCAGTTTGCCGGTGTTCGTGACATCGCCGAGCGTGGCGTTGCCGGTGAATGCGACGGGGTTCAAAATCGTGCGGGCCGTGGTGCTATTCGAGGCCAGTGTTCCGCCGTTAAAGATGAGCGTGCCCACGCCGAGGGCGCTGCTCGTGATGGAGCCGACGGTTCCCACGGGATCAACGCCAATCTGCATGGCACCCGCGCCGGTGAGTATGGTGCTGCCGATATAGGTATTCGCCCCGGTGAAGACTTGGACGTTAGCGCCAATTTTTGTGACGGTCATGCTTGGCGTCGCGCCGTTCAACAGGCCGGAATACGTTTTGAGTGCCGGCGGATTGAGAGTCAGCCCCGTGACATTCGCTGGCAGCGTCAGATTTCCACTGCCGATCAATCCGCCGAACGTCGGCGTATCAATGCCCGTGGCGAAGGAAAGAGTGCCGGTGCTGGCGGTGTCATACGCGCTGTTTTGCAGGGCGAGGTTGTTTGCCAGACGCAGAGTGCCGCCGGAAATCAAAGTATTCCCTGCACCAGTGTTTGCCCCGGAGAGCACGAGCGTGCCGTTTTGGATTTCCGTTCCTCCCGCGTAGGTATTGGCCCCTTTAAGAGTCAGCGTTCCGGTTCCAATTTTGACCAGCTTGGTGGAAGTGTTCGTTGAACTCAGAACACCGCTGTAAATCGTGTCCTGATTGTTGTTCCCGATGTTCATCGTCGCGGGATTGCTCTGGTAGGACATATTCCAGTCACGATTGCCTTTGAAACCGCCGACAATGGGGTTGGCGACACCCCATATGATCATGCTTCCGGCGTTGATACCGTTCGGAATGTCGGTGGTATTGTAATCCACCGTGGTGAACTGAAGTGCGAGCGTGTTACCCACAACAATCCCGGGATCTTTGATCCCGGCATAGGTTAGGATTGTGTCTCCTGTGTAGGTATTCGCGGCATTCAAGGTGAACCGCCCGCCGCCGCCGCCATCACCGCCCCACGCGGTATTATCTCCAAAATTCAATCCGCCGCTGCCACTGATGACGCCGTTGATGGTTGCCGATCTGCGGGTCCATTTCACGATGTTCTGAATTCCAGGGCCAAGCACGATGTTTCGTGCAGCGGCCAGCGAAGGATTGTTGGCAGCGTCTCCCAAAAGCAGCGTGCCACCGCCATTGATGTTGATGCTGGCGGCCGTGCCCAACTGAGCCTCATTGGTAATCCAAAGCGTGCCGCCGTTGATCGTGGTGCCGCCGCTGTAGCTGTTGTTCGCACTAGTCAGCGTCAGTGTGCCGGGACCGAATTTCGTGAGCCCACCAGTGCCGGTGATGATGCTTGCAATCGAGCCGTTGCTCGCGCCGGAACCGACATACACGACACCCTCGGATGAGCCAAAAGCCAGCGTGCCACCGGTGATCGAAGAAACCGTCGCCGTCGGATTAAGTATGACACCGCCGAGGCCGCTGTTCGTCGAGCTGGCCGCGCCTCCGTTCACCGTCGTCGTGCCGCTGTTGGTGAGCGTGAATGCGCCCACGCGCAGCGCGTAGGGATTGCTGGTGTCATTGATCGCAATCGAACTGGTGACATCGGAAATCGTGTTCGCCGGGATCGCGCTGGCCGCAACTGCAGTCGTGTAGACTGCCTGCTTGAAACCTCCATTTGCCGCTGTGTCCGCAACGACGAAACTTCCGCCCGTGCCGTCCTGCGCCACGACCGATGCATCATAGATCCCTGCGCCATTCGCAGCGCCGTTTTTATTCGATGCCGTGGTCTGCCCGTTCACGATGAATTGCTCGCTCGTTTGCAGATTCGCAAGCGAAGTGACGCCGATGCTCAATGTCCCCCTCGTGCTCGCCACGCGCGCTAGCACGCTATCGGGCGCCGCGCCTGCATTGCCGATGGTATAGGCGAGGCTGGTGCCGTTGCTGGTCAACTGCAACGTGCCCGCACGGTAGGTGAAAGTGCTGCCCGCCGCCGCGTTGACGCCGTTCACCGCATTGGCACCCGCACTCGATGGCGCGATGGAAAGTCTGCCGCCGTGAAGGACGACGTTGCCATTTCCAAACGGTGTGCCGCTCGACTGTGTGCTCAGCAGCGTGCCCGAGCCGACTTTCGTCAGCGAAAATCCGTTTCCCGTCACCGGGCCGAAAGTCACCTGCACACTGCCGGGACCGGCGTTACTGCTGTTGATGATCGTGGGGTTCCATGTGTCAACGGTCGCATCGCCGTTGAACGTCGTCGCACCGAAAACGAGCCCCGCCGTGCCGCTGTTCACATTGCCTGCACGAATCGTGAGCGTGTATGCGCCGTTCACATTCAGCGCGCCGAGTGTGTAGCTCCCGCCCGCGCCCGCGGCGTTCTTCTCCGAAACGATTAGACCGTTTCCGTTCAGAATCGTGGCTATGTTAAATGCCAAATCGGACGCATTGTTGAAATCCAGAACGCCCCCACGCAAATCCAGCAGACCAAGGCCCAGTGCACCCGCGTTCGTATTCGCCACCAGAACGCCGTTTTTAACCGTGACCGTGCCAGTGAAAGTATTCGCCTGATTTAGCGTCGCAACACCCGTGTAGTCGGTTTCCAAAGTCAACCCGCCCGCCCCATTCCCCCATGCTCCTGATTGTGTGAAATTTCCCCCACCGCGTAGCGTCGCCGTATTACCATTGTCCGCAACCGCCCCCAGCGTCAGTTGCGTCCCGAAGCCAACATTGAAAACCGCCGCGCCCGTCAGCGACGTCGCGCCGAACGTCACGCCCGCCGTCCCGCTGTTCACATTCGCACCCATCGCAGTGCTCAACGTATTTCCACCGATAGATAACGTCCCCAACGTATGCGTCACGCCCGCCCCTGCATTGACGCGATCCGAAACAATCGTCGCATTCCCGGAAATTGTCGTATTGCGGTTAAAACCAAGCGCGTTGTCATTCGCCAGTTCCAGCCGTCCGCCGGATATACTCAAAGTCGCCACGCCCGTTCCCAGCGCATTCGCATTCCCCTGCGCCCGCAACGTGCCCGCCGATACAATCACTCCTCCCGTGAAAGTATTCGTGCCCGACAGCACCAGCTTACCGGCGCCGATTTTCGTCAGATTAACCGCGCCGCTGACTGCGCCACTCGCCGTCAACGTCCGTCCGGCAGCCACATCCCAAGATTGATTCGCCGCCAGCGCCACCAGCGCACTCACCGTCAAATCCTGCGACGCCGCACTCATATCAATACCACCGCCCGCAAGCGTCAGCGTATTTCCGCCCGCAATCGTCACCGCTCCCGCTGGTGACGTCACTTTCAAACCGAGCACAGAAAAGTTCGTCCCTAACGATGTCGTCAAATTTGCCAGCGAACCCGCATCAAACACCGCCGTGTCAGCCGGTGCAGGCGCAACTCCGCCTACCCAATTTCCGCCCGTGCTCCACACCGCATCCGTCGCACCCGTCCACGAAATGTTCGCCGCCGATGCGCCCACCGCAAACAAAGCTGCAAACGGAACCGCACAAATACGAATGGCACGTGCGTGACGCCGGAGAAAAATTGGTTTCATTGGAAAGATAAGGAGGCGCTGAAATAATGAGTAACTCTATATCTCTCTACATAGCGAAGCGTGCCACACTCGCAACAGGCAAAGTCATTGTTTCTCCGCCATAATCAGCACGCATCCGTCTTTCGTTTTCACTTCCCTCTTTTGCTCCGCGCTTCTACATCCCGAGGCATGTCACTGAATAAAAAATTTCCGCGTCTGCTCCCATCGTCCATTGGCAAAGGTTGGAAGGTCACCGACCTCGTGGACAATTCCTTCAAGGCCTACAACGGTGGGCGTCTCGCCGAGGCGTGCCGGCTTTTCACGCAGAAAATGGTCGCGGGCAACGGCACCGTGGGCATGTCGCTCACGGGCGCGCTCACGCCGGCGGGTCTGGGCAAAGCGGCGATCATTCCGCTGATGAAGGCGGGCTTCGTGGACTGGATCATCTCGACGGGCGCGAACCTCTACCATGATCTGCACTACGGTCTGGGCATGGAACTGTATGCGGGCTCGCCGTTCCTCGATGACGTCACACTGCGCAAGGAAGGCATCATCCGCATTTACGATGTTCTGTTCGACTACGACGTGCTGCTGGATACTGACGCGTTTGTGCGCGAAGTGATCCAAGGGCCCGAGTTCCAGCGCACGATGGCGACGGATGAATTTCACTACCTGCTCGGAAAATACGTCGCAGCGCGGGAGAAAAAACTAGGCATCAAAGAAACGAGCGTGCTCGCGGCGGCGTATCACTACGGCGTGCCGATTTTCACCTCGTCGCCCGGTGACAGCAGCATCGGCATGAATGTCGCCGCGATGGCGCTGCGCGACTCGAAGCTGCTCATGGACGTGAACCGCGACGTGAACCAGACCGCCGCCATCGTCTATGCCGCGAAGTCCTCCGGCGAAATGAGCAGCGTCTTCATCCTCGGCGGCGGGTCGCCGAAAAATTTCATGCTGCAGACCGAGCCGCAGATTCAGGAAGTCATGGGCATCGAAGAGCGCGGGCACGATTACTTCCTGCAATGCACCGACGCGCGCCCCGACACCGGCGGCCTCAGCGGAGCGACGCCCGCCGAAGCGGTGAGTTGGGGCAAGATTGACCCCGACAATCTCCCCGACTGCGTGGTGTGCTACGCGGACTCGACCATCACCCTCCCCATCATCACCGCCTACGCGCTCACGAAGGTGAAGCCGCGCAAGCTCAAGCGCCTCTACGACCGCCGCGACGCGATGCTCGCGAAAGTGCGCGAGATGTATTTCAAACACGGCCGCGTCGCGAAGATCGAACACCGCACCGACCTCGACAAAAAGAAGAAACCGAAGAAAGCCGTGAAGGGCCGCAGCGGACGCAGCGTCACCGGCACCAAGCGCGACTAGCCCACGCCCATGCCACACCGCCACTCTCCAAAGCGCACCCCGCGCGACGAGTGGCAGTGTCGCGTCTTCGATGCCCGCGCGCCGCATTACGCCCGCGTCATCGGCATCCCCTACCACACCCGGCTCGAAGTCGCCGACGACCCCGAGCGCGTGGACCACGTCTGGTTCACCGTGCAGATTCCCCCGTGCGGCCCCATCCTCATCTCCGTCAACACCCTCTCCCGTTTCAACCTCCTCGCAGGGTTCGACGCCCGCATCCGCGTCGCCATCCTCCGCACCCGCTACGCGGAAAAACCCGAGCCGCTCATCGAAGAACACACCGGCCTCGACTACGCCATCATCGAAGCCCAATTCCCCCTCACCTACGAACACTACGAGCACGCCACCCTCGCCCAACTCCTCATCGAAAAGGGCCACGCCGCCCTCCGCATCGAAGCCTGGGGCGAACTCTACCGGCAGGGCCACCTCGGCCTTCACCAAATCCACAGCCGCCGCGCAAGCTGCGCCGTGAAAACCGACATCATCGGCCACGACGGAGCCATCCGCTTCTACCTCCCCGGCGGCGACGCCGAGATGTTCCTTTTCAAATACTGCGGCCAGTAGTTCCATCCCGCAAAAATCCATCCCATGAACAAAACACTCGCCATCCTCCTCATCGCCATCTCCGCCTGCATTCCGGCGCATGGCTTGTATATCGAGCCGGAGATCAAAGACATCCCGCTCAAACGCCTCATCACCAACATCGCCGAGCGCGTGAAAGCGGAACCCGCAAATAGTGAAGCCCTCCACCAGCTCGCACGCACCCACGCCATGGCCTACGCGGGCAATATCGGGGAATTTGGTTTGGTGAAAACGTGGAACGTAAGTGGCAAAAATGGTCCCGAGGAGGAGCTTTGGTTCGGGCACGAGATTCCTTATGTGCCTTACGCTAAGATCGCCAAAGCGGCGAACGAAAAGCGGGTGGAGACAGCCAAAGCGCACCTCGCTACCGCCATTGAGACCTACAAGAAGGCCCTCGCCATCAAGCCCGACGACAACACCATCAAACTCGGCCTCGCATGGTGTCAGGAGCAGTTTAGGGAAAAGGCTACCGCCATCGCTCTCTATCGTGAAGTCGCCGCAGCCGCGTGGAAAATAGAGGGCAAAAGCCAGAGCGGGGGGCTCGGAGATTTCCTCTATGTCGAGACCGCAGGCTATCTCATCCCTCTCCTCGACCCCACGAAAGATGCCGCCGAAATCGCAGTGCTCAGGGAAAGAAAAGAGAAACTCCAGCGCCTCCCTCACGCCATCTCCCCCATCATCATCCCCCTCGCCGAACACACCGCCCTCGCCCCGCTCATCAACCGCGACGCCCGCGTCCGCTTCGACCTCGACGGCACCGGGCGCCAGCTCGAATGGCAGTGGATCACCCCCGACGCCGCATGGCTCGTCTTCGACCCGCAGCACACCGGCAAAATCACCTCCGCCATCCAGATGTTTGGCAACCGCACCTTCCTCCTCTTCTGCCCCGACGGCTACCAAGCCCTCTCCCTCCTCGACGACAACCGCGACGGCACCCTCACCGGCCACGAACTCGACGGCCTCGCCCTCTGGCGCGACGCCAACGCCAACGGCATCTCCGATCCCGGCGAAGTCCGCCCCGTCACCTCCCACGGCATCACCGCCCTCAGCACCCGCAGCCAGCAGCACGAAACCGGCATCCCCTTTTCCCCCAACGGCGTCACCTTCCAAGACGGCACCACCCGCCCCACCTACGACATCATCCTCCAAACCCGCCCACCCCGGTAAAGCGCCGCCGCCCGCTCCATCGTGCTACAGAGGAGCTTCTCTGAGAGAAATGGCGCTTCCCCCGCAGACAATGGTATCCATACCGGCGCACATGGTATCGTCATTGCGAGGCATGGGATGGTTATTCCGCGCCATGGTAGCCATACCGGACGGCGCGGTATCGTGATTCCGCCTCGTGGGATTCATCCCGGAACGCGCGGTATCCATACCGACGTTCATGGTATTGCCACCGCGACCCATGGGATTCATCCCGGAAGCCGTGGTATCGTCATTTCGAGCAATGGGATTTATCCCGGGAGTCGCGGGACGACCCCTGTATCCCTTGGGATAAATCCCGGACGCGGCGGTATGACTACCGGCGTCAATGGTAGGCATACCGCGCCTCTCGGTATCGTTACTCTGGGAAATGGTATGCATCCCAGACGGCGGAGTAGCGTTACCGGACGGCGGAGTAACGTTACCGGACGATGGAATGAAGTCATTGGACGACGGAATGAAGTCATTGGACGGCGGAATGAAGTCATTGGACGACGGAATGAAGTCATTGGACGGCGGAATGAAGTCATTGGACGGCGGAATGAAGTCATTGAACGGCGGAATGAAGTCACTGGACGACGGAATGAAGTCATTGAACGGCGGAATGAAGTCACTGGACGACGGAATGAAGTCACTGGACGACGGAATGAAGTCATTGGACGGCGGAATGACGACCTACCAACAGAGGAAACAGGCTCTCCAACAGAGAAGGACGCCACCCGGACAGAGAAAGACGTCGCCCCGGCTGCGATGGGGGCCGTTGCCAACACCCCCGCCGCCGCAGTCCAAAGGCTGTCGCCACGATCCACCGCCCCTGCCCATCCCCGCCTTGCCAAACTCCGCATCCCGGAGCAAAAGGCCCGCGTGAAAGACGGGCACACCACGAAAAGCGAGAGCAGCTTTGGGAAGAAGATTTGGTGCGTGCTCATCGTCGTCTTCCTCGGCGGCATCGGCTGGCAGGTGTGGAAGCTCAACGCCTACAACAACGCCGTCCGCCAAGCGAAGGAGGCGCGGTTCGGGTGGACGTGCGATGACGCCATCAGCCTCATTCGGCAAGACTGGCACAATGCGCTCAAAAAGAAGACATGGGGCGAGCACAAGCGCGTGCTTTGGATGAAAGAAGTCCCCGACCTTGGCCGCTACCGCGAAATGCTTCACCAGCTCCGCCCGACGGATTTGTATGTTTACGGATGTCAGGACGAAAACGTGGACGCACTCAAGGGCCTCACCGGCCTGCAAACGCTCCTCCTCTTCGGCTGCCCCGCGCTCCAAAACGTGGACGGCCTGAAGGGCCTCACCGCCCTGCAATCGCTCGTCCTCAACAACTGCACCGCGCTGCAAAACGTGGACGGCCTCAAGGGCCTCACCAGCTTGCAATCGCTCACCCTCCTCGGCTGGACCATAATCCCCGCCGCCGCGCTGCGCGAACTGCGCGCCGCCCTGCCGAACACCGACATCACCTTTCCCGACGGCACCAAGAACCCTCCTCGATAAGTCACCAAGCACACCAGCATTCTCCCCACGAGCCGACACGTCACCCGCCTCCCGCCACTCGCCACTTACTACGCGCTCCATCCTTCCCATCGCGCGGTTGGGAATCTATAGAGCTGCGTCCGCATGAAGATTCTTCGTTACAACAAACCCGGGTTTTCCAAGGCCGTCGCCGCACTTCAGCGCAGCGCGGAGCCGGATGAGCAGGTGCGCAATACCGTCGCCGCGATCATCGCCGGCATCCGCGAGCACGGCGACGCGGCGTTGCTGAGCTACGCGGCGAAATTTGGAAGTGCCACGCTGCGCCAGGCGCAACTCCGCGTGACCGGGCCCGCGAAAGTGGACGCCGCCACGCGCCGCGCCATCGCCACCGCGCACAAGAACGTTTTTGCCTTTGCCAAAAAGAGCCTGCGCAAAACGTGGAGCACCCGCAACGCGCAGGGCGCGCTCGTCGGCGAGCGCTTCGATCCTTTTCAACGCGTCGGCGTGTATGTGCCCGGCGGCACCGCGCCGCTCGTCTCGACTGCGGTGATGACGGTGACGCTCGCCGCCGCCGCCGGTTGCCCGGAGATCGTGGCCGTGACGCCGTGCGACAAAACCGGCGCGGTGAACCCCGCGCTTCTCCACGCGCTGCGGCACGCGGGGGCGACGGAGATTTATCGCGTGGGCGGCGCGCAGGCCATCGCGGCGCTCGCCTACGGCACAAAGACGATCCGCCCCGTGCAAAAGATTTTCGGCCCCGGCAGCCCGTGGGTCGTCGAGGCGAAGCGGCAGGTGTTCGGCCAGTGCGCGATTGATTTGCTGCCCGGCCCTTCGGAAATCCTCGTGCTCGCCGATGCGAGCGCCAACGCCGCGTGGGTCGCCGCCGATCTCCTCGCGCAAGCCGAGCACGGCCACGGCAGCAGCATCCTTTTCGTGACGGACAGCACAAAACTCCTCGCCGCCGTGGAGAGCGAAGTGCGCGCGCAGGCTGCGAAACTTTCGCGCCGCGAATACCTCACCGAGGTGCTCGACCAAAACGCCGCGCTCGTGCTCGTGAAGTCGCTCACCGACGGCGTGGCCATCGCGAATGACTTCGCGCCCGAGCACATTTCCATCGTGGCGAAAAATGAGGACGCGCTGGCAAAGCGCATCCACACGAGCGGCGCGATTTTCCTCGGCGGATGGTCGCCGGTCGCTGCGGGGGATTTTCTCGCAGGCCCCAGCCACACGCTGCCGACGGGCGGCGCGGGGAAATCGTTCCCCGGCCTCATGGCGGATATGTTTCAGCGCCGCACGAGCATCGTCCGACTCGACGCGCGCTCGCTGCGCAAAAGCGTGGCGACCATCGAGCAGTTCAGCCGCATCGAGGGGCTGGATGCCCATGGTCGCAGCGCGAGCATCCGCTTCGAGTAGCCGCTGAAATTCGCTTTCCCGCCGCGCGCTGCTCGCTAGCCTGCGCGCTCTCACTCACAACAACAACACACACGAAAGAACACAACTATGGGCCTCATGGATTTCATCAAGGGACAGTTCATCGAAATCATCGAATGGACGGACGATTCACGCGACACGCTGTCGTTCCGCTGGCCGGACGATGACAAGGAAATCAAAAACGGCGCGCAGCTCATCGTGCGCGAGTCGCAGCAGGTGCAGTTTATTTACGTCGGACAGTTCGGCGACACGTTCAACCCCGGCAAACACTCGCTGACGACGGACAACATCCCCGTCCTCTCGCGGCTTCAGGGCTGGAAATACGGCTTCAACTCGCCGTTCAAAGCCGACGTTTACTATCTCAACACGCGCCTTTTCACCGGCATCAAATGGGGAACGAGCAACCCGGTGATGATGCGCGACAAGGACTTCGGAATCGTGCGTGCGCGCGCATTCGGCACGTTCGATTTTCGCATCGTGGACTCAAAGGTTTTCCTCAAAGAAGTGGCGGGCAGCGATCAGAATTTCCGGCTCGATGAATTTCAGGACACGATGCGCTCGCGTATCGTGAGCCTTTTCAGCGAGGCCATCGCGAAAGCGAACATCCCCGTGCTCGATCTCGCATCGCGCTACAGCGAAGTGGGTGCGGCCATTCTCCCGCTGCTCAACGCGGCAACCGTGCCGAAATACGGAATCGAGTTCGCGACATTCATCCTCGAAAACGTGAGCGTGCCGCCGGAAGTCGAGGCGGCGATTGACAAGCGCAGCAGCATGGCAGCGGTCGGAAATTTGAACGACTACGTGAAGTTCCAGATGGCGCAGGGCCTCGAACATGGCGGCGGCGGCCCCGGCGGCGCAGCGGCGGAAATCGCGATGGGCTTCGGCATGGCGAACCAGATGATCAATCAGGGAATGCTCACCGGCCAGACCACGCAACCCGCAGGCGGCGCGCCCGTGCAAGCCGCAGCAACTCCCGCCTTGCTCACGCCCGCACAAGTCGCCCAGCAACTCGGTGTCAGCGAAGCCGACGTGCTCGCCACGCTCGAAGCCGGCGACCTCAAAGGCAAAAAGATCGGCACGCAATGGCGCATCACCGCCGACGCGCTCGCAGCCTATTTGAAATAGCACGCCATGAAACGCACACTCACCATTCTTCTCGCCAGTGCATCACTCCTCCACGCGGAGGTGAAAGTGAACGTCGGGGAAGTCAGCGACAAACGCACAAACGGCAAATTTTTCGCCGGTCTCGAAATCGCGCTCTCCCTCAGCGGCTCTGAACTCGCTGATGCGAAGGGGATGCGCGTGAAAGTGGACGCCGCGACGGACGACACAGGAAAGGCTTTGCTGAAAAAGGAAGGTCGCCCGTTCGCCGAGGACTTCGAGCCGCTGCGGAAACCATTTGGCGGTTTTGAAAAGAAGGACGCGGATGCTTTCGAGCTGAAGCTGGAACTCGACAACCCGATGCGCGCTGCGAAGACCGTGAAGAGCATCACGGGTATCGTGGAGTTGCTCGTGCCGAAGAACGATCCGAAAAGTGTCATTACCGCTTCGCCAGCGAAAGACGGCGGCAAGCCACTCGAATCACCCGTTCTCAAAGCGCTCGGCGCTGAAATCACACTACTCACCAAAGCCACAAGTGGAGCAGCGAAAAGCGGCGGCATCTTCGGATTTGGCGGCGGCGGCGGAGTGGACGACGACGAACTCGGCTATAAACTGAACGACCCAAAAGGCGTGGTCGCAGCGGTGGAGTTTTGCTCCGCCGACGGAAAGGTGCTGGAAACCGGCGGGCGCATGTCATCCGGCGGCGCTGGCAACAAGAGCTACACGATCTCTTTCCGCGAAAAGCCTCCCGCCGATGCCGTGGCGAAGATTTACCTGCTAACTGAAAAATCCCTCGTGAAGATTCCACTGAATCTCACCGCTGTGCCGCTGCCGTAATTTTGTATGGCAAAAGCTAAGAAACCACGCCGTAAAGCCGCTCCGCTCACTGAGATTGCATTTGCACCCGGCAATCCCCCGCCATTCTTTCGCGATGACGCGACGGGCATCTATCTCTACGAAGCAGACTGCCTCGCATTTCTCGATGCCATCGCGGAACAGTATCCCGGCGGAGTGTTCGACGCGGTATTCGCCGACCCTCCGTATTTCCTGAGCAATGGCGGCACGACGTGCAAAAATGGAAAGCGCGCGAAGGTGGACAAAGGTGAGTGGGACAAATCGCGGGGCGCCGATGCGAATCACGAATTCAACATCGAGTGGCTGCGCCGCTGCCAGCGCGTGCTGCGTCCGAACGGGACGATTTGGGTGACGGGCACGCAGCACGTGATTTTCAGCGTGGGCCATGCGATGCAGCAACTCGGCTTCAAACTGCTGAACAACATTACGTGGGAGAAACCGAATCCGCCGCCGAATCTGTCGTGCCGCTTTTTCACGCACTCGACCGAGACGGTGCTTTGGGCGGCGCGCGATGCGAAGAGCAGGCACACATTTAACTACGCATCCATGCGCGAGCAGAATGCCGGGAAGCAAATGAAGAGCGTCTGGAAAATGAAAGCTCCTACGAAAAGCGAGAAACGACATGGCAGGCACCCGACGCAAAAGCCGCTCTCGCTGGTGGAACGCTGTATCCTCGCGAGCACAAATGAGGGCGCGCTGGTGCTCGATCCTTTCCTCGGCAGCGGCACCACCGCCGCCGCCTGCGCCACCACGGGCCGGCGCTGCGTGGGACTCGAACTCGATGCACGCCATCTCGCCACGGCAGGCTATCGCGTGATTGACGCGCTGAACGACAAACGAAAACTGCTGTAGCGCATGAGCGACGAAGTTTTCGCCCAACAGAAATTCAACTGCCCGAGCTGCGGTGCGGAGGCGACTTGGGACCCGGCGAAGCAATCCCTCGTCTGCGGCTATTGCGGAACCATCGCGCCGATGCAGCCACCGGATTCGCCGACTACGGGAATCGAGCATGACCTCGTGGCGGCGCTGGGGGCCATCGGCGATGACCAGCGTGGTTGGGACACGACGCGCGCGAGCGTGAAGTGCCAGAGCTGCCAGGCGATCACGGTTTTCGAGCCGACGCGCGCAGCCCAGCGATGCGACTTTTGCGGCTCCGCCGCGATCATCCCCGTCGAAGAGCAAATGCGCCCTATCCGCCCCGAGTCGCTGCTGGAATTCAAGCTTGCAGAGACAGACGTGCGCGAGGCCATCCGGGCGTGGTATGGAGCGCGGTGGTTTGCGCCAAACAAACTCGGCACCCGCGCACTCACCGACACAGTGCATGGCATCTACATTCCGTATTGGACGTTTGATTCGCAGGTCAGCGCAGACTGGAGCGCGATGTCGGGCGATTACTACTACGAGGATGAATCCTACATTGACTCCAACGGCAACCGGCAGACTCGTAGTGAAAGAAAAATTCGATGGTATCCATCGAGCGGCCATCTCGATCATTTTTTTGATGATGAACACGTCCCCGCCACGCGCGGTGTTGAGATTGAACTGCTAAATAAAATCGAGCCCTTCCCCACCACGACCGACCTCAAGCCCTATGACCCCGGATTTTTGAGCGGCTGGACCGTGGAGCAATATCAGATCGACCTCATCGCCGCCGCGCAGCACGCGCGCCAAACGATGGAGACCAAAACGCAGCAGCTCTGCTCGCAGCAAGTGCCCGGCGACACGCATCGTGATCTGGAAGTGAATGCGGATTTTTCGCAGCAGACATTCAAGCACGTGCTCGTGCCGGTCTGGCTGCTCGCATACACCTACGGCTCGCAGAGCTATCAGGTCGTCGTGAACGGCTACACCGGCGCCATCGCTGGACGCTACCCGAAGAGCTGGATCAAAATCGTGCTGCTTGTGCTTGCGATCCTGAGCGTGGTGGCGACCCTGCTTTTGCTGGCAGGCAGCCTGCGCAGCAAGCCCGACACACAACCCGACCAGACACCTTCGCGAATTCTTGATTTAAATTTCACCCACTAACCAGCGCCATGCAAACGTTCATCGACCTTCTTGAAAACGGCATCAATTTCAGCCCGGCGCAGTGCGAACAGTCAGTGACCTTGCTCCTCTCGGATGAGGTTTCCGATGGCGAGAAAATGTCTTTTCTCAAGGCGATGCGAAGCAAGGGCGAGACAGCCATCGAGATCACCAGCTTTGCAAAATCCCTGCTCACCCGTGCGGTGCACCCGGAATTGGATCGGGCCAGACTCCCCGGCCCGACCCTCGATGTCTGCGGCACCGGGGGCGACAAACTGGGATACTTCAATGTCTCAACCGCAGTCATGTTTGTCGCGTCAGCCGCAGGAGCCTGTGTGATGAAGCATGGCAATCGCTCAGTGACTTCCAAGACCGGTGCCGCCGATGTGCTAGAGGAACTGGGAGTGAAAATCGAAGTCACACCCGGTGAATTGCGCGCATCGTTGGAACAACACGGTGTCGCATTCATCTTCGCGCCTGCCTTCCATCCTTTGCTCAAAGTCATTGCGCCAGTCCGCAAGGTGCTTGCAGCGCAAGGGCTATCCACCATTTTCAATATGCTTGGCCCGCTGCTGAATCCTGCACAGCCGGACTTTCAACTCACAGGCATCTTCGACGCCGAACTGCTGCCCAAATACGCCGAGGCTCTCCGCACTCTCGGTCGTAAGCGCGCATGGGCCGTTCATGGAGATGGCACCGATGAATTAACGCTCACCGGCTCCACGCAAGTCCATGCTGTCGAGGCTGGGGGCGTGTCCAATTTCACCATCTCGCCCGAGGAACTGGGCCTCAGCCGCTGTGCCCCCGCAGAACTGCGCGGCGGAGATCGTGTGGAAAATGCGAAGATTCTCATGGGCATCCTCGATGGCAGCGAACGCGGGGTAAAGCGGGACATGGTGCTATTGAACACAGCCGCCGCGCTCGTCGTCTGCGGCATCGCTGACGACATGACGGCGGGCATTTCCAGGGCGCGAAACGCCATCGAAAGTGGTGGTGCGCTTGCCAAGCTCAACGCGTTGCGGATGCTCCGTTAGTGGCATTCTTTGCTGAGGAGCGCCTCGGGAATTGACTTCGCTAATTCCGCCGCCACCCTTCACTGAATTATTCCATGGCTCAGAAAATTCTCGTCATAGACGACTCGCCCGCCGCCGCGCAACTCACTGAAAACGTGCTGGCGCAGCACTTCCCCGGCTGCGATGTGCTCAGTTCCGCCCGTGGTGCCGATGCCTTCGATAGGCTGAATGTCGCCGCCCCGGACATCATCGTTTTAAACGACATTCTTCCAGACATGGACGGCGCAACCGTGCTCGCAAGACTAGGCGCAGATCCTCTCTTTGCGCAGACGCCAGTGGTCTTGTTTTCCGAGCCGGGAAGCGTCGGGAACTACAACGGCCAATTTCAAAATCTGTCCCGCGTGCTTACGAAACCGGTCTCCGGCGAAGCATTGCTGAATGCACTTGGCGAACTGCTCAGGAGCCGGCCGGGCGCGCGGCGCATGCTCCAGTCGCGCGGCGGCATCGTTTTCAGCGGACACACCGGTTTCATCTCGGTGCGTCAGGCAATGCAAATGGCACAGGGCGACCGGCTCACCGGCGTGCTGCGTTTTCCGCTCGGGCGGCATACTGTTGAATTGTGGATGAATGGCGGACGGTTCCTCTTCGCAACCACGCGAAATTTCCAACTCTATTGCACGGGATCCCCTGTGATTCTCTCGGCGACAAGCCTCGGTCTGATCCTCGAAGCCCAGGCCAATCAGCAGCACACCGGCTGTCCTATTTTTCTTTTTCTCAGTGTGCGAAACGGACTGCCGCACGATGATGTGGTGCAAATCACACGCGAGCATGGACAGCGGCTGTTCAGTCAGCTTTTCACAGCCGGACGCCTGACGTTTGAGTTTGAAGAAACCGAGCGCTTCCCGGATTTCGCTGCCAACTTCCCTCCAGCGAACGAAGACGCAGACAACTGGATTCTAGGTGCGCTTCGCCATGTGCGCTTCGAACAACTCGCACCTTCCCAGCGACCTGATCCCAACGGCTCGCCCGCATACACACGCCGTGGTTACGACCTCATCCAGCGCCTTAGGTTGAATGACGTGGAGGCACGATTCGCCACGGCGATCAATGGCACCGACACACTGCAGGCGATCTCGCAAAATATCGGCATCCCGCTTGGCGATGCCCTGCTCATCGTATTCCGTTTCCAGTCGCTCGATATTATCGATTTCTGGAATGCCGGTGTGCTCAGCCTGCCGGGTTCCGCTTCGTAGGCGATGCCCAAATCCCGGCTGCGCGCAATACTCACACTTTTCTGCATCACGCTGGTAATTCCGGCGCTCTTGATCGCGATTGCGGAAATCAGCACACGCATCTTCGGGCGGCATGTCGAACCGCTCTCGGTTTTCGTCAGTTCTCCGCAACTTCGTATGGATACGCAGGGTGAAAAGACGAGCGGGCTGTTTGAATTTGATCCGCTCCTCACGTGGCGGCTTCGCCCGAATCTTCGCAACGTGTGGTGGGACTACACGTCGGTGAGCACGAACAGCATTCATATTCGCATGAAAGGCGAGCCAGCAACAAAGCGTGGCCTGCACATCATCACACTCGGCGATTCAGTGACGTTTGGCTACCGTGTGCCCGCCGCGATGGAAAAGGAGAAGCCGGAGGAATTTGATGCGGAGGAAAAGGCGTATCCGCAATTACTCGAAGAAATGCTTCGCGAAAAATTTCCCGGCCACGAGATCGAAGTAATTCCCCTCGCCTGCCCCGGCTATACGAGCGGGCAAGGGCTTGCGTGGCTCCGCCGCGACATAGCCGAATTGCGCCCCGACATCGTCACAGCGTGCTTCGGCTGGAACGATGTGCGCGCAGCCGGGGCGCCTGATCGCGACACCATGCCAGGGACTGCCTCGCAGGTTCGCATCCGCTCTTTGATGAGCCGCAGTCAACTGCTCCTTCAAATCGCACAGTCAGCGAAGGCAAAGACAACCCCGCCTATTCTCAAGTCCGAGCCGCGCAGCTCTGCGGAGGAATACGCGGCACATTTCGCGGGAATGTCTGCACTCTGCCGCGAGCATGGAGCGTGGTTTGGAATCATCCTCCCCGTCTATCGCGATCCAAATACATCCGGCGATTATCCCGAGGAGCAAAACAACATCGGCAATCCCGCCGAGGGTGAACGCATGACTCAGTATCGAAACCAACTGCGATCTGCGGCGTCTGCACAAAAGATTCCGGCGCTAGAAATCATGGAACTCACCGAGCAATCTTGGCCGACAAATATAGAGCTTTTCGGAGAACGTATTCACCCGAATGCCTCCGGACACAGACTGATCGCCGGGCGTCTTTTGGAATTCATAGGACCTGCGGTCAAAGAGCGAATTCGACAGTAAGGCGCGACGCGTCAAAGCCACCCTGGTTTGCCATCAGCTATTCGTGCGCTTTGATATCAGCGACCTCAGTGTTAGAAGCTTGCTCGCTTCTCGATACCATTACAGCGGTATTGGTGCGGTAAAATTCATATACCACTCAACGAGTTCCGGCCCGCGGAAGAGCCATAGCAACGCGCCGAGTGAAAGGTAGGGTCCGAAGGGAATTTTTGCGGACCACTCGCGCTTGCCAATGAGCAGAGGCAGCCCCCCAATTACAGCGCCAAACATCGAAGCGGACATGACAGTGAAAAGCACGGCCTTCCATCCGAGGAAGGCGCCGATGCAAGCGATGAACTTCACATCTCCAAAGCCCATCGCATCGCGTTTGAAGGAAATCTTCCGCACGGTGCCGCTGAACGATTTTACATTGTTCAAGTCGTGCTCCTTCCCGTCCAGATGCAGGTGCTCGTATTGAAATCGCACTTCTGTTTCATGGAGGGTGGTGCCTTCAAACTCGAAGCTTCCACAACTCATCACAAGAAAATCCTTCTCGTTGCCAAACAGTTCGTCCCACCAATGCGCCTGAGACCCCGCCACCAGCTTTGCGCGATCGCCTTCGAGCATCCATGTGAACGGCTCGGGCTTCGTAAACTCCAGCGTCTTTTTTCCAAACGCCATTTTACCAAGAACCGATACCAGCCAGAGCAAGGCAAAGCCCAGTGCGGCGCCTATCAATGCCCATGCTCCGCCCATCAGGTGTGAAGTGAGGTCGCCCCATTTTTCTCCATGCAGCATGGGGATGCCCAGGCTGAATACGATACCCGCAGCAGCTCCGCCCCATGTGATCTCATCGGGGATTATCAAGTGCTCGAAATCAATGAACGTCGCCACGATGAGCAGCGATACGAATACTACGAGGGGGAAGAAATTCGCCCACATTCCCGGAAATTCCCCCACATAGGCAACCCGCCACCACACGCCGAGAAAGAGCAGTCCGGTGAGCAACTCCACCAGCACGTAACGAAATGCGATGCCGCCGCCGCAGTTGGCGCACTTTCCACGTTGCGCGATCCACGTGATGATCGGGAGATTCGACCACCACGGAATTTGATATTTACAGTTCGGGCAGAACGATCGCTTCGGTTCATTCACTGAAAGGCCGAGCGGCATCCGATAGATGCAGACATTCAGGAAAGAGCCGACAGCTGTGCCTAAAACGAAAGTAAATAGCGCGAAGACGGTGTGATAAATGGGCTGAGAAAACACAGCGCGAGCAAAAGCTGCGACCACGCCAACGTCAACGCCTCTGAGGCTCGGATTTTTAAGAAATGAGTTATATGTTTATCTCAATTTCAAAAAAATATTCGTGCTTATTTTAGTGAAACTTCACATTCTACGTTCGTTCACCGCAAGATTTTGATACCCCGGACCGTGGTGGGTACCATGACCGGCAAGCATCAGATGCAGTAGTGCGATGTCGCAAGGCAGGGCGCTACGAAGGGAGCGGGGGCCTTGTAAGAAGTGCTTCAGGGGGGAGCCAATCGGCTCTTTTTAGCACTTTGGGGACAGGGCACCCGCTCCGATCTGACCTTCCGAGGTTCCGTTATTTCGTCCAGCGATAGTTTCATGAATCGCTCCGCCTCCCTCTTCCCGCGCTCTATTAAATAGCTTGGATCGTTATCTCTTTCCTTCGAGCCACAGCGCGCGGTGTTCAAAGTCGAAAGTGACGCGCCAATTTTTCAGTAAATCGGTGCCAATGCGCGCCTGCCATGCACCGGAACTGGTATCCACAGACACATCGCGCACCGGTGTGTCGCCGATAAATACGAGCGGGACTTTGAATGTGCGTCCTTGATTGATGCCGCCGAGCCCCACGGCCCGATAGGTCGTCCCGTTTTTGGCGGTGGCTTCGAGACCCCATGACCGCAGAAGTTTCTCGTTCAGGAAAATTTGATCTTTTGCGCCGGTATCCACCAACGCCGGGATGGTATGAGTTCCGATACGAAGCGGAACGTAGAATAAATTGTCGCGCACCGTGAGTGGTATTCGCTGCGCGCCCCTTCCTGGCACGTAGGAGGTTGCCGGAGAAAAGACAAAGCGGGCGCCTGCATAATCGAAAGTGACATAGCGGAAGCCCCCGATGACCGGACTGCCGATCAAATTCACTTCGTATTCCCCCATGGGCAGACCCGCCCATTGCAACTCCGTCTTTTCCCTGCGAAGAACAGCAACGAGCCCGCTGAGCTTAAGTGGCCCGATGTGCGCGTGTTCAAAGCGAGCGAGCCACGCTTTCTCCTCGCCGCCGATACCGGTCACGCGAATTGGGATTTCTTCAGAAGCATAGACTAGCGCCTTTGCGTCTAGTGCGCGTCTGGGTTCCACCACGCAGAGTTGGGCTCCCGTATCGGCGATCATTCGAAATGAAGAGCCTTGATTCAGACGGATGCTCAAAGCTGGAAGCCCGCCATAGCTTTTCAACATCGTTATTTCGACTGGATGGGGTGCGAAGTCGCCGCTAAAAACCTCCATATTGTAGCGACCTGATGCATCCAGAATGTGTAGGCCGATTTTTTCCGCCGAGACACTGCGGGCTTTGAGGCGCTTTTCCACGGACGGCGAAACATGCGTGGAGCGAATCGTGCAGCCAGTGAGGACAATGAGCGCAACCGCAAGTTGAGCGGCATTTTTTAAAAATGAATCGTATGCGATTCGCATGCGCTGGCAACGTGGCGTAAACGCAGCAGTGCAAGCGAGTTTTTGTTGAATGAAAACAACGACGCGCTCGCCAAGTGAACACGGCTTTGATTTAATCACTGATGATGAAGCGTCTCTCCATACTCATTCTGCCGCTACTCTTTCTCGCCAGTGCACGCGCGGAGGAATGGCGTTCTGATGCACAGCGTTGCGCCATTACCCTGCCAGACAGCGAGCCATGGCAAAAAGGCAACGCCGTTCGACTTCCTTCCGGCGAAATGATTTTCAGCGCATCGAACATGGATAACAGGCAGGCTGTGACCTTGGTTGTGATTCCTGATTTTCCCACCAATAACGTTGGCAGTTCAGCGAGCATCGCCCGCTTTACTGAGTCAATTGCAGCGCAAGGTTTCGAGGTGGTCAAAAAAACACCCCTCGAATGGAACGGACTTGCCTACATACAAATTGTCGGACGAAGGCTGAAGGATGCCACCGGCGAGCTCGTTTCGGTGACTCGCGCGACGATTAAAGACAAAACTGCTTTCCTCGTGAGCACCTACGGACGCGGTGATGAAAGCCGCCTGGAGGATGAGCGATTCATGCGAGTGATGAAGACCTTTCGCTTTCTGGATGGTGAGGAAAATGCCGTAGCCAGCACGCCATCGCCGTTCATGCGTTTCTATCGTATCGGATATAGCACCTGCGCTGTCTTGATGTTTGTGCTCATGACGGCATTCTTCGGAATGTATTATCGCACGCGGCGGCAGTATTGATCTGTGTTCGTGTTGGTGCTTGTCCCTCGCAGCGTTGTTCTGATTCGCTCCATCTATGCGTAAAGCCATCGCCTTTTTTCTGTTTTCCCTCGTCTTGTCGCTTCGTGCCGTGGAGTGGCGCGACGATGTGTATGCCTGCGCTGCCAATCTCCCCGATGGCCCCGGGTGGGTTCCGATTCGAGTGGCGGAGGTGCCGGGAACCACAGTGCTCATAGCGATGCAAAACACAGTTCGTCAGGTGGTATTCGGCGTAAATGTGCTGAACAATCCGCCGAGTCTAAACTTAAGTGATGACGCCACAGTGAAGGCCATCGAGCAATTGATGCGCGGACTCACCTACCAATTCTTCGGTCGGTCCACTGTGCAAATCGGCGCGACGAGCTGGTTGCAATATCCAGTCACCTCGACGAGCGGAGGATTGAATGCAAAGGGCATCCTGCGCTTTACCTCGGCCAACGGTCGCATCTATGCGGTCTCACTACTTGCAGGCGGCGGAAAAGAACCAACTCAGGATGCAGAATTGCAACAAGCCGCTGCGAGTTTCCGCCTCCTCCCGCAAATACAGGTAGCCGCAGCCAAGCCCGCCCCGGTCGCGGCTCCGGCAAAAAAAGACAAGCCTTCCGACAAAAAGCCAGAGCCTCCGAAACCTGCGACAACAACCGATAGTCCAAGTCCTGCAGAAGAAACCGATGAACCCGACTACAAACGCATCGCCCTATTCGCGAGCGGCGCAGTTTTCGTGCTCTTCATATTCTTCCGAATCATCGGCAAAGGCTCCAAGCCAAAACCAAAACCTGCGCCGGCGCCAAAGGTCGTGGAGAAGAATGAGCCGAAGCCGAAGGCGAAGTAGCGGCTACGGGTTGAACTGAATCCAGTCCAAATTCATTAGCCCCTTCTTTTCGGGATTCACAAAGACGGCGAACACCACGCCTCTCGCAGCAGGGGCTTTGAGTGGCGCGGTCATCTCCTTCCAATTTCCCCTACCGCCCGACGGAGCGACATCCAAAGTCGCGAGCAATTCGCCGTCGGGCTTGTCTGCGTGGAGTTCGATTTTTCCTCCCGGCTCGCCGCTTGTGACGGAGCATGTCACGCTCGTGCTATCGGCGAGGCTGAACGGGCCGAATTGGATCGTGTGTCCGTGATCAATGTCCGTTACCGCTGCGCCTCTCACCTTTGGCCCTGCAAGCACGCCGCTCTCCGCTTCAATGCGGCGCGGTTGGAGTGCAACGGTGGTCTTTCCGCTCAATTCGCCAGCGGGTGCGTGGCCGAGGTCGGTGTAAGTTGCCTCCAGCACATAGCGTCCCGGCTTATCGCTCTTCGGCGCGACGACTTCCCCTTCGATGCCGCGTAGCAGCACCGGTCCGCCCTTCCCTTTTTCGAGACTCAACAACCAACGGAGCATGATTGCCACTTCGTCCTCCGTGTGCTGCGGGTGCGGCAGCATGGGAATCTGCCCCCACACTCCGTTGCCGCCTTCACGTATTTTCTTCGTCAGCAAATCCATTGCTCCCGGCTGCCCGCGATACTTCGCGGCGATGTCCACGAGCGAAGGCCCCACGACTGTCTGCTCGGCTGCGTGGCAATTGAAGCAATCGCTCTGCTTCATCCGCGTCATTCCGGGATCGAGCGCCTCCTCTTTTCCATCGGTGCGCAGAAATGCCCCGCTCACCAACGTGCGCGTACCAAACTCCGCAGGCTTCGCCGAAGACTCGCCATCCTCGCTGTCGCTCACGGAAACGCGATATTTCACCGGCTGTCCCGGTGTGAAAAAATCACCGTCCAGCGGCTGAACAAATTTCACCTTCGGCTCGGCATTGCCCACGATGTATCGGGTGCTGGCCGTCGCACTCGCTCCGTGTGCGTCCGTCACGCGAACTTCCACGATGAAATTCCCGCGTTCCTGAATCTTCACGTTGACCTTCGGAGTGTTGCCCAGCGGCTTGTCGCCGGGTTTCAAAGTCCATTGGAAAGACAGCGCATCTCCGTCGCGGTCACTCGATGCCTCGGCGGAAAAAGTCCCGCTCAAGGACGCGTCATCCAGCTTCACATCCGTCGCTGCAAGACGCGCGACAGGCGGGAGATTTCCCCGCACGTAGGTGATTTTCAAAAGCTGGGAGTCCGCATTGGCTCCCCACGTCTCGCCATAATCCAACAAGAAGAGACTCCCGTCCTTGCCAAACACCGCGTCCACCGGACGCTTCACCAGCGTTGCTCCTGCAGCCACCTGCGGTTTCACTTTTTCAATCTGGTCGCGCTTGTTTGCCAAAACGATTGCATTGGTGAAAGGCTCCAAGCCCACGAGATTCGAGTCTGCATCGAGGCGTGCCCATTTCATCATCGGACGCTCCCAATCCCAAAACAAAAGGCACCGCGAAAAATGCTGCGGAAAGCCGTTCGTCTTCTCCACATCCGCAGCGCTGTAATAAACCGGTCCCGCGCAGGCCGTGCGCCCGCCCTCGCCAAGCTCCTTCCATTTATTCGGAGTGTGATAGGGCCAGTAGATGAATGCCGGGACTGCGGTCGGGAGATCGCGAAGGCCCGTGTTGTTCACGCTGTTGTTCACTGGATGCTGCGGATCGAACGGCTTGCCGAGCTTCCTCGTGGTGTAATCGTATTCCGTGTAGGCGAAATTATCCCCGATGAAATACGGCCACCCGAAATTTCCCGCCTTCTTCGCCTGATTGATCTCATCGTATCCTCGCGGCCCGCGCGGGCCATCGCCATTTGCATCCGGGCCCACCTCACCCCAATACACATAGCCCGTCTTCGCATCCACATTCATGCGCCATGGATTCCTGCATCCCATCGCGAAAATCTCCGGTCGCGTCTTCTCCATTCCTTTTGGAAAAAGATTTTCCTCGGGGATTTCATACGTCCCGTCGGCAAGCGGACGGATTCTGCACACCTTGCCCACGAGGCTGTTGGTGTTCGATGCCGACTTCTGCGAATCCCACGGCTCCCTGCCGGGCCGTTCATCCAGCGGCGCGTATCCGTTCGAGTCCGCGTGGGGATGCGTGTTGTCCCCCGCGCTCCAAAGTAAACATCCGTCCGGTGCGAACTGCACGGAGCCGCCGTGGTGACAGCACTGCTTTCGCTGCTCCTCGTATTTCAAAAG
This sequence comes from Chthoniobacteraceae bacterium, assembly GCA_947476045.1. Classification (GTDB taxonomy): domain Bacteria; phylum Verrucomicrobiota; class Verrucomicrobiia; order Chthoniobacterales; family Chthoniobacteraceae; genus SXWH01. The sequence goes on along the minus strand of CANJNZ010000019.1, from coordinate 33,759 downwards.
CATCTTCTCGCTCGCCATGTCCAGCGTGTCGCCGCGCATGGTAAAGCGCGACAGATACTGCCCGTTGAATCCCGGCGGCGAGTAGAGGCAGTAGATCCATCCGTTCTCCGCAAACTTCGGGTCGAGTGTGAAACCGAGGAATCCATTCTCCTGGTCCGCCCACACCGTCAATTTCCCGGCCTCCGCGACCTGCTTGGTATCCGGGTGATAAATCTTCAGCGCGCCCCGGTATTCGTTGAAAAATATCCTTCCATCCGGCGCGATCCGCACAGCCATCGGCTGCGCCATCCCGCCAAGTAGTTTCTCAACCTGAAAGCGAAACTCCTCCGGTTTGTCCTCGGCGATGGATGTGAAAGGAAGCGCGATCAGCGCGGCGGATAAGATGTTTCGTAGCATTGCCACGAAACTGAGCATGGACATCTCGTATCGCCAAGAAATCTCGGTGTTCCCGTGAAGCGCACTCCGCAACTTTCAAAATCACGGAGTGCGCCGTCACATCGCGCTACTTCTTTTCTTTTGCCTGCGTGCATTTGCAAATCCACTCGGGCGCTTTGCATTTCTCACACTCGGCAGTGTCATATTGCAGTCGTGCTGTGATGGCCTTGGCTGCTGCGTCAGCCTTGAACTGCACGATGAGCCATTCCCCCGCCTTAACGACAGGAACTACAAATTTGCCGTCGGCTTTTTCGACACTCAGCTTTTCGGCTTTTCCACTGGGGCCACCGCTAGCAGTGAGCGTCTGGTCTGCGAGCGCGACGGGCTTCATATCTTTGTCGAGCAGTGCGATGACGAACTTGCCGTCCTTAACGGTGACTTCGCCATGCATGGTTTCGTTTTTAGAGAACTCGAGGATGCGCCCGCCGTTGGGTCCGAGTTCGACGCCGCCGTGAGCGAGTGCGCTGACGGTGATTGCGACGCTGCTGAGCAGCGCGAGGATGTGTTTTTTCATGTGGTGTGTGTTTGTGTTTGTCGTTCCGGGGAAAGTTTCAGTGCGAGGCGGGGGCTTCGTTTTCGATGGCGCGTTGCGCGGCCTTTCTGCCGAAGGTGTAGAAAACCGTGGGCGTGACACCGAGGCCGAGCAGCGTGCTGGTGATGAGGCCGCCGACGATGACGACGGCGACGGGATGCAGGATTTCCTTGCCCGGTTGATCGGCGGCGAGGACGAGCGGGATGAGGCCGATGCCCGCTGCGAGCGCGGTCATGAGCACGGGGACGAGCCGTTCCTTCGTGCCGCGGATGACCATTGCCTTGGTGAAATTTTCACCCTCGTGCTGCATGAGATGCAGGTAGTGAGAAAGAAGCATGATGCTGTTTCGCGCAGCGACGCCAGCGACGGCGATGAAGCCGACAAGCGTGGCGATGGAAATGTTGTTCAGCTTGAAATACGTGAAGATCAGCCCGCCAACGAGCGCTAGAGGGATGTCGAAAAGAACCTGAAACGCGAAGAACGGCGTGCGGAAGTAACCGTAGAGCAGGAATGCGATGATGAAGAAAACGACTGCGCTCAGAATGGCGATACGCTGCGAGGCTTGGCGCTGCGCGAGGAATTCACCTTCATAACTCACGAAGTAGCCCTCGGGTATCTTCACTTTTTCGGCAACGCGCTTTTGTAAATCAGCAACGAGCGTGCTCACGTCGCGCACTGTCGGTTTAATGGCGAGCGCGAATCTGCGCTGAGCATTTTCGCGGAAAATGACGTTGGGGCCCTTCGCTTCGCGCACATCGGCGATGAGGCGGAGCGGGATGCGCTGGATACCACCTGCACCATCGGAGACTTCTATCGGCAACTCAGCGAGTTTGTCAGGCGTCTCCCGCCACTCCAGCGGCAGACGAACGACAAGATCCACTTCGCGCTGACCATCGCGGAGCGCGGCGACGTTTTCGCCACCGATCAAAGTGGAGAGCGTGGCGTTCAGCTTGCCGGGTGTGATTCCGTAGGCTGCGCAACGCTCGCGATTCGCCTCAATGCGTAGCTGTGGGATTACGGACTGTTGATCGAGCTTGCAGTCCTCGAAGCCAGAAATCGTCTTCGCCACACTTTGAATCTCGATGCCGAGCTGCCGCAACTTATCCAGGTCAGGGCCGAAAACCTTGATGGCCACAGGCGCGCTCACTCCGCTGAGCATGTGGCCAATGCGGTCGGCGAGCGGCCCCATCACCACGCTGAATGTGCCGGGGACGCTCTGCACTTTCTTGCGCACGTCGGCGAGGATTTCGGCGCGGGTGCGAGTGTTCTTTTCATCGCGGAAATCCACGTCGAACTCCGCCGTGCTCACTGGCACGACATGGTCACCCCGCTCCGCCCGACCGAGACGACGCCCGACTTTCTTCACTTCGGGGATGCTGAGGATCTGTTGCTCGATGACGTCAGAAATATTATTCATCTCCTCCAACGAAGTGCCCGGAGCGGAAGTCGTGGAAATGAGCGCCGTCTCTTCGCGGAATGATGGCAGGAAGTCTTTGCCCATTTGCGGATACAATAGAAACGCGCCGACAACCATCATGCCCACGATGCCGAGCAGTAGGAACGGTTGCGAAAGCCCGAAGCGCAGCAGTATGTTTTCGAGCAACCATTTCATGCCTCGCGTAATGATGCCATCTTGGTGCGTGGCACCCTCCTTCGGGCGCAGCAGAAACGTGCAAAGCACCGGTATGACCGTTAGTGAAACGACGAACGACGCGATCATCGAAACAATGGTGGCAATGGCGATGGGAGAAAAGAGTCGGCCTTCCACACCGGTCAGACCCAGCAACGGCAGAAAGACGAAAATAATCAGCACCGTGGCGTAGAGGATGGAGTTTCGCACTTCGCCGGACGCTTTTGCGATGACATCGAAACGCGAGTGCGGTTTTAGGAGCGCGGCATTTTCGCGCAAACGGCGAAAGACGTTTTCCACATCCACTATGGCGTCATCCACAACCATGCCGATTGCCACGGCGAGGCCACCGAGCGTCATTGAGTTCACGGAAATATCGAACCATTTGAATACGAGCATCGTGATGGCAAACGACAGCGGCATCGCCATGAGCGTGATGAACGTCGTGCGGAAATTGAGCAGAAAAAGGAAGATGACGATGGTCACCATGATCGCACCGTCGCGGATTGCTTCTTTCAAGTTGCCGACGGCGTGTTCGATAAAGTCGCCCTGTCGGAAAAGCACGATAGCCTCGACTCCTGCGGGCAGCGTCTTTTGCAGTTCCACGAGTGCGTCTTCGATTTTTGCAGTGAGCGAGAGCGTGTCGAAGCCCGGCGCTTTTGTGATGCTCATCACTACGCCCCGCTTGCCATTCACACTGCCATCGCCACGCATCGGTTCCACCCCCCACTCGACCTTCGCCACATCGGCAAGAATCACGCTCCTATCACCGATACGTTTCACCACAGTCTGCGCGATGTCTTCGAGCCGGACAGTCATACTGAGATTACGCACCATGATTTCCGTCGTGCTGCTATTGATGAATCCACCTGTTGAGTTCCCTGCGGCCTCCCGGACTGCCGTTTCGAGTTCTTGAAGTGTGACTTCGTGCGCAGCCATGCGATTTGGCTCTGGAAGCACTTGCACCTGCTTGATGCCGCCTCCCATGTTCAGCACCTCTGCGATGCCGGGGATGCTTTGCATGCGAGGCCGGATGCTCCAGTCGGCCAGCGTTCTCACGTCGCGCGGCAGCATTTTCCCATCGCGGCTGCTCACGCCAATGAGCATGATTTCCCCCATCAATGAGGCAGCAGGAGTGAGGAATGGTTCGACGCCTTGCGGTAAAGTTCCCCGCACGCCAGCGAGTCGTTCCTGCACGAATTGCCGCGCTTTGTAGATGTCCGTGCCCCACGCAAACTCCGCATACACAAGCGAGAGCGATACGTCAGAATTGGAGCGCAGTCGCGTGAGTCCCGCCACGCCGAGCAGAGCACGCTCGATAGGCTGCGTGACGTTGGTTTCCACCTCCTCCGGCGCGAGGCCCGGTGATTCGGTGAGAACGATGACCGTTGGTTTCGTAAGGTCCGGCAGCACTTCGACCGGCAATTCCCGCGTCGTCTTCACACCCATGACGATGACAAGCAGCGCCAGCGTGATGACGACCGCGCGATTATTGAGGGCAAGACGGATGAGTTTATTCAGCATGACTCAGATTGTCTCCGCCTTCGGTTTCCGCAGCATTGCCACGACGAGAAGAACAAGCAGCAGGCCATTCGAGGCGAGGGAGAAAATGGTGAGCGTCGAAAACTTGCTGCCGTCACCCTTCTCTCCGCTTTTCGCTGCGTCGCGTGCGGCTTTTTGCGCGGGAGTCATTTCACTACCATCTTCGTTGTGTTCGTGGCCGTGCGCGGCATCGAGGGCTTCCTTCAAGCTCACACTCCCCTTCCCTGCGAAGCCGAGCGAGTAGGCGCCTGTCGTTACGATTTCGTCGCCAGCTACGAGGCCACTTGTGATTTCTGCAAAGCGATCATTCATCGCACCGACAACCACCGGCACGCGGACGAACGTGTTTTTTAATGAAGTGTCGTAGTGCTTGCGATACACGCAGCGATTCTGCGTATCCCCCTGCAATGCTTCGCGCGGTATGCTCATCACTCCTTCGCGTTTGCTCGTGATGATTGAAAACTCGGCCCGCATTCCGGGACGCAGTTCGTATTCTTCGTTGGGAATATGGAACGCTGCTTCGATGGTTCCGTTCTTTCCGTCCACTGCTGCACCGATGTGCGCTAGTTCGGCGGTAAATTCCTTTCCCGGCAGCGCGAGAACGTGGATGCGCGCTTTCATTCCGGCTGTCAGCTTCGACACGAGATGCTCCGGCACCGAGGCTGTTGCGTGAACGGTGGAGAGATCCACGATTTCCACGAGCGATTGCGAAGGCTCCACCGGTTGCCCTTCGACGACGTTCACGGCGCTGACAATTCCACTGATAAGCGCGGGCAGTCGGATGCGCGGTGGTGGATCGCCGAGCTGGCGCGCCTCGACGGTGAGTGCCTCGGATGCCATTCGGATGCGCGTATCAATGTGTGCTTCGATGCTCACGACACGTCCGGGAACGCGGCTGCTGACGATGGAGCGCTTGCCCGGTGCGACGTTGATACGACCCAAGGCAAAAACCGTTTCCTCGAAGTCAGCCTCTTCGGCTTCGACGGTTTCGATGCGGAGATTTTTTACACCAACATCGTTCAGGATGATCGTATTCGCGGCCTCCTCCGGTGGGATCGCGGCGCGCAACGGTGCGACTGAAAAAAGGAATGCGAGGAGTGCGAGTCGTAGGCGCGTTTTCATTTTCGTGATTTGGTTTTCTTTGCCGCCGTCGAGTCGCCGATGGCTGTTTGGTATTTCGCGCGAGCGAGATGGTAGTCGCGCAGTGCATCGAGGCGCTGGGCCTCGAATTCAAAACGCTTACCGCGCGCGCGGATGACTTCCGCAAGCGGTGTCTGGCCTGATGCGTAGCCAGCGCGAAGTTGTTCCTCGATCTGCTTGGCGAGCGGGATGAGTTTTTCGTCAATATCCGCAACGACGCGGGAAAGTGCGGCCATCTCGGCGCGTGCGGCGGCGGCCTCGGAGGAAATCTGCATGGCCAGCGCGTGAACCTCCTTTTCCGTGCGTGCCGCAGTGGCGGCGGCCTCACGAACGCGACCATCGTTGTTGTTCCAGATTGGAAGTGGCAGGCTAAATTTCAACCCGAGCATCATGTCGTTCTTCAAACCATCCGGCATATCCTCGGTGCGCGAGTGTTCGGCGCTGAATCCCGCGCTAAAGTCCGCCCACTTGTTTGCTTTTGCGAGGTCAACGCTTTGCTTGGCAGCCTCCGCTGTGGCCTGCGCTGCGAGATAATCGCCACGTGCGCCGGGACTCGTTCCTTTCGCTGGCAAATCCTCCGGCTTGTCGAGCGTGCCGCTGATTTCCAACTCCGCACCCGCACCCACGCCGAGCAGCGGACGGAGTTCGCCGAGCAGCGCTGCCCTTTTTGCATCGAGTTGAAATAGCTGCGTGCCGAGTTGCTTGGATTCGAGTTCCACCAGCGCTGCATCCACTGCGGAAGCCTCGCCTGATTTCACGCGCCCCGACGCCAGCTTCACCAGCTCCTCGCTATTGGCGATTTGCAGTTTGCGCAGCTCGCGTTCCTTTGAAAGTGCCAGCAGCGAAATCGCAGCAACGCGCACCTCGCCCGCGAGTTTGCGCCCGGTGTCGCGCACCTCGGACTCGGCGGCGGCGAGTTCCGCGCGCGAGATGGCTTTTTCAAAATGCAGCCGCGCCGTGACGGGAAATTTCTGCATCCACGCCAAGGCGAAACTCCGCTCCGGCGCACGGGGATTCTGGCGAAATTCAAACTCCACCTCGGGATTGGAGCGCAGCCCCGCAGCATCGAGACGACCGCGCGCCTCCTCGATGCGCAGGCGTGCTGCCGAGAGCGCGGGGTTGTGGCTCACCGCGTAACTGGCCGCGCCCTCCACGGTGAGAGAAAGCTCCTCCGCGCGAGTGGCGCTTGCGAGGGCGATGCTGGTGATGAAAATGGTTTTTAGAATCATGGTTTGATTGTTTGGAGTGGATGAAAGTTTGAGACACACAGATGCGCCAAAGAGCGCGCATGAACGCAAAAGGACGGATGCAGCCGCGACGACGGCTGCTGGTGATTCAAATCAAAAGGACGACTGTCCGCTCCAACACAACGCCCGGCGGCGGAGCACAGCTCACGTCGGCGTGATACTGCGTCGCGGAGAGCACGACTGGAGTTGGTAAAAATAAAAAATCAGGGAGGGTGAAAAGCATCACGGGAGGCGGCACCGAAACCGCGACCACGGGCGCCGGGCTGCTTTGCAAAACATCACGCACCGCATCGTGGCTCTTCCGTTCTTCGTCACCGTGATGCTCTTGTTCCGTCTCCGAAGCCCGACCTTCGTCGCGGACGTCATCCTCATGCGGCGTGATGCAATAAGGCGTGTTCACCATCCTCGTTTCACCATCGCACTCACAAAGGTAGCCGCGGTGCATCCCAAAAAGCTGCGCCGCCCCCATTGCGAGAAAAACTAACGCGGCAAGCAGCCTGATGATGGGCGTGTGGCGTGGCACGGTCAGGAAGACAACACCGTCCCGCATTTTGCTCAATCTAAATTACGGGCGCTAACTACAAAGACACATTTCCGCAGGCCGTAGATCCGCACGCTATTTCTCCTGCACGGCGAAAGGCATCCCCCACTCTGCCTGCGGCGGCATACCGAGATGGCGGAAGATCGTCGGCGCGATGGCAGTCTGCGGGATCGCGGCCTCCACGACTTTTCCGCGAAGAGCCAGACCTCCATTGGCAAACATCCAGATCGTTCTCTCCTCCGCGCTCTGCTTGCCATGCCCTTTGTCCACGCCGCCGTGATCCGTCACCCCGAGAATCAGCCAGTTCTCCTCCGCAAATCGTGGACGCGCGCGAATGGCTGCGAGCAATTTACCCACGTGTTGATCCACCTCGGCGATGGATGCGAGATACGGCTCATTCGTTGGGGAAAAGCGACCCTCCTTGTGAGCCACGCCGTGACCGGTCTCATCCACGTTGCCGAAATACATGAAGATCGCATCGGGATTTTCAGTGCGGATTTTTTCCGCAGCGATCTCCGTCAGCTTCGCATCGTTCTCCGCGTAGTCGGTGCCTTTGCGCGCGGGGTCGGGCACGAGGGTATGGTGATAGTCGAGAAAGCCCACACCCGGTTTTTCCGATGCGCCCACGATGTATCCGTGAATCTCCGGCCAGTCGCAAAACGAAGCTACCCATGCGCTCGGAAACGCGTCTTTGATTCTGCGAAAGACGTGCGGGTGCTCAGCGATGCGGTGCAGGCGGAAACGATTATCCGTCACGCCATGTTTGTCGCGCCACACGCCCGTGAGAATCGTCGTCCAGCCGGGGCCGCTGCTAGTTTCCTGCGGGGTGGCGGAAATTGGCTCGCCGCCCGTGTAGGCGTTCAACGCGACAGTGCCGGTGGAAATAAGAGCGGCGATGTTTGGAGCGCGACCGCTCTCCACCATTTTGCGAAGCGCATCCGGGCGACAGCCATCAATGCCGATGAGCAGCACACGCCTCCCGGCGAAATCATTCTCCTTCCCCGGCCCGTGCGCAAAGCTGGTGGCGGCAAAAACGACAAAGGCGAGGAAGGAAACGCGGAGCATGGTTGCACATTGGATCATCCCCGCCCGCTGGTGCGATCTCGAAATGAGTTTCTCCTTTTCCGCACCGCAGACTTGCGGCTGAGTGGTCGCCTTATGCGTTTCTCCTTCGCTGCTCTCTCCCTTCTCGTTTTCACATTGAGCGCCGGCGCGCAGGAGTGGACGCGCTTTCGCGGGCCCAACGGCTCCGGCGCTGGCAAGGCCGATCTCCCGGAGCAAATCACCGACAAAAACATCCTCTGGCGCTCGGCTCTTCCCGGCACCGGACATTCCTCGCCCGTGATTTGGGGCGACAGAGTTTTCCTCACTAGCACTCCCAGCGCAGCCACGGATGCCGACGCCCGCCGCATCGTCGTCTGCATCGGCGCAAAGGACGGCAAGATTTTGTGGCAGCGCGAATTTTCCACCGGCGCGTATCGCAAACATTCCGACAACAGCTTCGCCTCTCCGTCCTGCGCCGTGGATGCCGAGCGCGTTTATTTTTGGGCCGCAGGGCCGGAAAAAAGCATCCTCGTCGCGATGGCACAGGCCGATGGAAAAGAAATCTGGCAGCGCGAACTCGGCCCCTTTCAATCGCAGCACGGCTCCGGCACTTCGCCCTTCGTGCTCGATGACGCAGTCGTGCTCGCCAGCGATCAAGACGGCCCCGGCTCATTCGTGCAGGCGTTTGATGCAAAGAGCGGCGCGACGCGCTGGAAGGCAGACATGAAAAGCGGCAAGCACACCATCGCCACCCCGTGCATCCTTTCCGCAAAAGACGGTCCGCAAATCATCGCCACCACCTTCGCCAACGGCCTCGTCGCCCTCGACGCCAAGACCGGCAAACGCGCGTGGGAACTCCCCGATCTTTTCACCCTGCGCTGCGTCGCATCCCCCATCATCACCGACGGCGGCCTCATCGTCGGCCAGTGCGGCGAAGGCTCAGCCAACAGCCTCGTCGAAGTCGTAAAGCCCGGCGCGAAACCCGAGAAAGCCTACGAAGTCATCCGCACCGGCGGCTACGTGCCCACGCCCATCGTCGTCGGCGACCTGCTTTTTTTGTGGAAGGAAAACGGCTTCGTCACCTGCCTCCGCGCCGCGACTAACGAACAACTTTGGAGCGAGCGCGTCGAAGGCCCCTACTACGCCTCCCCCATTTGCATCGGCGGAAAAGGCGGACGCCTCTACAACATCACCCGCGCCGGCGAACTCGTCGTCATCGCCGCCGACGAGAAATTCCGCCTCATCCAGCGCTACCCCCTCGGCGAGCGCAACAGCTTCGCCACCCCCGCCGTCAGCGGCGGCCACCTCTACGTCCGCACCTATTCCCAGCTCATCTCAATCGGAAAGTAGTGACGGAGCAGAAGGGGTAAATCCTATGAGGCGCTTGAAGTTAAAATATTTTCTTCATGCATACAGCATATCAAGCTTGCGCTGAGAGCTATAAATAAATTTATACGGATAAGCCGTTTTACTGAGTGGGAGGAGTTGGGGTGGGATTTTCCGGCTCGATTGGTGCAACTGGCTGCACGGTGATTGGGCGGATTTTAAGATTACGGAAACTGACGGAGGTTCCTTCGTCGAGGAGGACGATTTGCGTGCGCGCCTTGACGCCGAAGCCGGGGCCAACGCGGGCTCCGCTCTTTGTCGCTGCAGCGCGAAGTTGCGGACCGAGTTCGAATTCGAGGACTTTAAGGCCATTCATCCAATGTTCGACGTGGTTGCCCTGGACTAGGATGCGGCCTTCATTCCATGGCGTGGCTTGCTTATTCAGTGGGTCGGCACTGTTGAGGTGTGCATTCGCTCCGACGGGAAGAACGTTATCAAGCGCACCGCTGCGGCGAAGACGTCCACCTTTGAGGCCGATGGTGTTGTGGACGTCATCGATGATTTGATATTCGAGGCCGGAAGGTGACTGGCCAAAGGAACTCGTGACGAGGTAGCGCACCCCGCTGTTGGAGGAAGTGGAGAGCTTCCATTGAAAGCGGAATTCAAAATCCAAATAAGACTCGGTGGTGATGAGATCACCGCCGGTGACCTTGTCCATTTGCATGATACTTTTTGGCAGCTTGAGTTCATCGCCTATGACTTTCCATCCGGCCGATAGAGGCGAAGCGCTTCGCACTCCTTTGAGGCCGGTGAGATTTTTACCATCGAAAAGAAGACGCCAGCCCTGTTCTTTTTCATCTGCGCTGAGTTTGTTGGCATTTGCATCGCTCGGCTGTGTGGGCTCCGGTTCATCCATCGGCTCGGGCTCGGGAGCGGGTTCCGGCGCGGGCTTCGTAACACGTGGAGCGGGCTCGGGCTTTGGAGAAGACGGCATCGGCTTTTCCTCAGCGGGCGTGGTGAGGGGTGGCGCAGGCTGGACATCCGGCGCTTGCGGAACGTGCGTGCGCGACGGCACCAGTGAAGGAAGCTGCCTGTCCCTCGATACTATGAGCGCGGAAGGAGGAAGCTGCGCCAGTGCCGTGGTAGCGATGAAAAGCCAGGGGATGATGCGTGCGATGAACATGGGTGTCTTCGTATTTTGCGGGCGCGCTCTGGTTGAGTGATGGAGCGTTGCCAGCATGAATGCACGCACTGTGCCCATCTGCACTGCGTGAGTCCAGTTTCCGCTGTGTTAATTTCCTAAACAGAGCGGCGAGGACTGCGTCACACATTCATCATTGCCCATCGCAGCGTCGCATCCTAGCGTCCGCGCCCCATGAACCAACCCGATTGGAACCGCATTGCAAACGATCCGGATTTTCACGCACTCCAGCGTGCAAAGCGCCGCTTCATCATCCCTGCAACGGTGTTTTTTCTCCTCTACTATATGGCGCTGCCGGTGCTCATCGGTTTCTGGCCTGCGCTGATGAAAACACCCGTCATCGGCAAGGTGAACTGGGCCTATCTCTTCGCGCTCTCGCAGTTCATTATGACGTGGGTGGTCTGCTGGCTCTACGTCCGCGCCGCGCGGCGCTGGGATATAATGAACGCCGCTCTACTCGCAAAACTCGGCCACTAAAAAATGTTCTCTTTTCTCGCACAAGCCGCAGCCGCGACTGCGCCCGCCGCCACAGGTTTTCAATTTACCCCGGCGCTCAAGATGTTCCTCGCGTTCGTCGGCGTCACGCTTGTCATCACATATTTCAGTGCGCGTAAAGCCACGGGAAGCGCTGCATATTTCGCCGCAGGTCGCAGCATCAAGGGCTGGCAAAACGGCCTAGCTGTCGCTGGCGACTACATGAGCGCCGCGAGCTTTCTCGGCATTAGCGGCATCATCTGTCTCAAGGGCTACGACGGCTTTATGTATTCGGTAGGTTTCCTCGTCGCCTATCTCACCGTGCTACTCATCGTCGCCGAGCCTCTGCGCAATGCGGGCAAATACACGATGGCGGACTTGCTCGCGTATAGGCTGAAACCGCGGCCCGTCCGCGCGATGGCCTCGCTTTCCACGCTCACAGTTTCCACTTTCTACATGATCGCACAGATGGTCGGCGCGGGTGGGATTATTAAAGTGCTCATCGGCGTGGAATTCGTGCCCGCAGTGATCGGCGTGGGAGTTCTGATGCTCGTCTATGTCGTCTTTGGCGGGATGCTCGCGACAACGTGGGTGCAGATCATCAAAGCGATCCTATTGATGTGCGGCGCGTTTGCGCTCAGTTGGATGGTGCTCGGTCAGCATGGATACAGCCTCGGGCAGTTCTTCGACAGCGTCTCCACCGCCACCTACGGCGGCAGTAAACCTCCGGTGAATCTCCTCGATCCCGGCCTCGCCTACGGCGCTACGGAAAAGAATCCGTGGGGCGCTGTGGACTTCCTTTCCCTAGCGCTCGGCCTCGTGCTCGGCACTGCAGGCCTGCCGCATATCCTCGTCCGCTTTTACACCGTGCCGGATGCAAAGACGGCGCGCGTCTCCGTCGTGTGGGCAACCGCGATCATCGGCGTCTTTTACATCCTCACGACGTTCTTCGGCTTTGGTGCGGCAACGATCCTAAAGCTCAGCGCACTTCCTCTCGACGCAGCGGGCAGGCCGGACGGCAATATGGTTGCGCCAATTCTTGCGAAGACACTCGGCGGAGAATGGTTCTTCGCATTCATCAGCGCAGTCGCCTTTGCTACGATCCTCGCCGTCGTCGCCGGACTTACGATGAGCGCCAGCACATCGTTCGCGCATGACTTTTACACCAACGTCATCCACCACGGAAAAGAACATCGCCCCGGCCAGGAAGTGCGCGTTGCGCGTATTACGGCGTTCGTCGTTGGCGCAGTGTCCATCTTCCTGGCAATCAAGCTGCGTTCACTAAACGTCGCATTCCTCGTCGGTCTCGCATTTGCCGTGGCAGCTTCAGCGAATTTACCAGTCATCGTCTTCTCCGTATTCTGGAAGCGCTTCAACACCACTGGCGCAGTCACCGGCCTCGCCGTCGGCCTCGGCAGTTCCATCGCATTAATTCTCGTCAGTCCGAGCGTGATGGGCACTGATCCAGCGGCAATGATTCAGGGCGCCCCTTTGTTTCCTCTGAAAAATCCCGGTATTGTGAGCATCCCGCTTGGTTTTCTGGCCGCTTGGCTTGGGACGCTTTTCAGCGCCCGCGATATGGAGGCGGAAGCAAAGTTCGCCGAACTCAGCGTCCGTTCGCAAACCGGCCTCGGCGCGGAGAAGGCCACCTCGCACTAAACGGAGGGAAACAGTCGCTCGTGCTCATCGAGCAGGTAGCGGTCGGTCATGCCTGAAATGTAATCGCACACAGTGCGATGCAAACCGTCTGCCTTGATGCGGCGCGAGGTCGCGCCACCGAGCAGCGACGGCTTTTTCAAATACGCCTTGAAAACATCGCCTAGTCGTTCGCACGCGCGGGTGTTCGCTCCGGCGACGCGCGGGTGATAGTAGAGATTCGCGTAGAGGAAACGGCGGAGTTGCTGGTTCGCCTTCAAGAGCGGCTTGCTGTAGGCGATAAGCGGGCGCGGGTAGCGGCGCACATCGTCGGCGCTTTGGACGCCGGATTTTTCGATCAGCGCGGCGCTCGTCTGCACCACATCCGCGACCTGACGATCAATGATGCAGCGGATCACATACGCTCGGAACTCGCGTCCTTTCAGCCGTGGAAAATCGCGGCGCACGTCGGCCTCGCTCTCCTTCCACACGACGAGTTCCGCGAGTTGCATTGGTTCCAGCAGTTCGAAATCTAGGCCATCGTCTAGGTCATGGCTGTAGTAGGTGATCTCGTCGGCAAGATTCGCAATTTGTGCCTCGATCGAAGGCTGCGGATGCGCTGCGCCTTTCGTGCCTTGGTAAAACTTTGCGTGCTTTTGCAGGCCTTCGCGCACTTCGTGACTGAGATTGAGGCCGGGGAATTTCGGGTAGCGCGTCTCCACCACGTCCACGATGCGCAAGCTCTGCGCGTTGTGATCAAATCCGCCATGCGCGCGCATGAGCGCATCGAGCGTTTCCTCCCCGGTGTGTCCAAAGGGCGGATGACCGAGGTCGTGTGCGAGCGCGATGGTCTCGGCGAGGTCTTCATTCAACGCGAGCGAGCGGGCGATGGTGCGCGTGATGTTGGCGACCTCAAAGGTGTGCGTGAGTCGTGTGCGTAGATGATCGCCGGTGCCGTTGAGGAAAACCTGTGTCTTGTATTCCAAGCGACGAAATGCGCGACTGTGAATGATCCTCGCGCGGTCACGTTGGTATTCCGTGCGGTTCGGGTGCGAAGGCTCCGGGTGCGAGCGTCCTGCGGAGTCGCCACTTTTTTGTGCCCACGGCGCGAGAGTCGTGCGCTCCTGCGCTTCGAGTTCAGCCTTTGTGCGAATCATCGCCGGCTCCCTTCTTCAAGATTTCCTGTTCGATTTTCCGCCGTGCGATGCGGTGTGTTGCGCGGATGATGAGCAGATCTAGCAACGCGAGCAGCATCCCGGCGAGCGTGAGCCAGGCGCACACGAACCAATAAATCAGAAAGAGCCACGGGTGTTCGCGGCCCCATCGGTCGCTGATGAATGCCGAACCGCAAAAGAGCATCAGCATCGCGGCCATCATCACCCAAAACATCAGCTTCCTCCGTGCATGAGGGTCGCGGATGATTCCTTTTGTCAGGAGCAGGATGAGGCGAAACACGGGCGGAGATTCGGCAGTGATGCGTCGGGTTTCAATACAACAAATAACCGGCACGTGCTGCGCGGAACTTTTCCACACCGGATTTCCAGCTCGCGATGATTGCGCTCGGATTTACATTTTTCTCGATGGCAGTGCGGATGCTCGTGCTCCCGTAGATTTTCCAAAATATGTCATCCGAATCATGGTAGCGCGCGAAGATGCTCCCGCTCCGTGCGTGCTGCGCTGCGGCGAGTAGATGCACATTCACCCCAGTAAGATTCACATCGATCTTCGCGCCGAGATTGAGCCGCGCGCCTGCGAATTCCTCCCGCGCATAGGGCGATGCAGAGATGCCGGCATCACGAAGCCGTGCAGTGAAGTCTGCGCCATTACACCGGCACATGCCTGCCATTTGGAACGGCTCGCCGGTGCCGATTCCCACATCGAGCCCGGAGCCCTCCAGCGATCCGAAAATACTAGTCGCCGCGTAATACGCCACCGACTGCGCGCGCGGGATATTCGGCGAAGTTTGCACCCAGCGCAGCCCCGTGTCGCTCCATGTTTGTTCGCGCGACCATCCTTCCATCGGCACCACCGTGAGCTTGCAGCGCGCGCCGCACCAGCCTTTCGCGTTCGCCATTTTTGCCAGTTCGCCCGCTGTCATCCCGTGCAGATACGGCACGGGGAGTTGTCCGACAAAACTCCGCCAGCGTTCCTCGATTCCCGGCCCCTCCACGCGCAAGCCGCCGAGAGGGTTCGGACGATCCAGCACAACAAACTCCACGCCGTTTTCGCCACACGCCTCCATGCATTTTGCCATCGTAGAAATGTAAGTATAGCTGCGCACGCCGATGTCCTGCATGTCATATACCAGCACGTCCACGCCCTTGAGCATCTCAGCAGTCGGTTTCCGAGTTGGGCCGTATAAAGAGCACACTTCCAAGCCCGTCACCGAATCACGCCGGGTGGCCACATATTTTCCTGCAAGCACCGTTCCATCTATGCCGTGCTCCGGCGAAAACAACATCACGAGCTTCACGTTTTTCTTCAGCACCACGCGCGTCTTCGTCCCCGCCGAGTTCACACCGGTTTGATTCGTCACCAGTCCCACGCGTTTTCCCGCCAGCGGCGCGAACCCTCTCGCTTCCAGCACGTCAATGCCGAGTCGCACTGCGGCGTGTGTGTTTGTGGTGAAAGCAATGATGAGAGCGATGAAGACGATGCGCAGTGACATGGAATGAATGACTAACAGTCACATCGTGCCCTCACAAGCTGCCACTCACAAAAACCCGTCGGGACTTTGTGGTTCGCCGTGACCTTTCGCGTGCATCTGCGCAAGTCCGCTGCGCACGTAGCCGAGCCCGCTCACCAGAGTGAAAAAACCCGCAACTACCACCGGCAGATCGATGAAGGCAACCTCCACGCCGACTACGCGCGCATGCCATGTGTTCGTGGTAAGCAGCATCGCAAAACCAATTGCCACCATCTGCGCCACGGTCGCGGTTTTGCCCATCCAGCTTGGCTTGATTTTGAACTCCTCGTTGAGCACCCGGAACACCACAGCCCCGATAACGATTACTGTGTCGCGCGCAATCACCAACACCGGGAACCACACGGGGAATTCATACTGCCAGTTGCTCACGCTGAGCGTGATGATGCCTGCGAGCAGTAAACCTTTGTCTGCGATGGGATCGAGTATCACGCCCAGCTTACTCATTTGATTATATCGTCGTGCGATGTAGCCATCCACGCCATCGCTCGCCGCTGCGATCAGGAAAACGACAATCGCCGTCCAGCGCATCGTTTCATCGGGTGCGCCGTGCGCCACGCTGCGCCCGTAATACAAAGCCATCATCACGAAGACCGGGATGAGGCAGATGCGGGCGATGGTGATTTTGTTGGGAGTCGTCACGCGGTGTGCGCGGAAAATGCCAGCTACGAGGACGACAAGCAAGCCGCGCAGTCTGCATGAGATGTGTAAATTAATTTTGCCAGCGCATAGGCCGCTGCTTAGAGTTCACGAAAACACACCCAACACCATGATTGAACTTGAGGTCTATGCAGCAGGTGTCCGCAATCTGGAGAAAATTCTGGAGCTGGATCACGAACTCGAAACCATCCCCGGATTGCACTACAAAGTGGATAGCAATCACGACATCGTCTACATGGAGTTCGATTCGCCCACGTTCACGCTTACGGAGTTGAAAAGCATTTTCACCAAGCTCGGACTTTCCGCGAAAATCGTGGGCACGATTCCGCAGGAGTTAAATCCCAAGAAATCAAAAACCCAGCCCATCACGCTGCCGGCATAAGGCGGCGACTGCGAGGTGAAGGCTGGCGCGCTACGCAAATATGCTTACCCAAATCGGTCGCTCTCTTTTTTTGCTGCTCAATTATTTTGGCGAACTCGCGCAGCTAGTCGTCGAGGCACTGAGATCGCTCTTCGGTGCGCCCGTGCGCTGGCGTCTGGCGATGCGGCAAGTCGTGGAAATGGGCGCGCGTTCCCAGCTTGTGGTGCTCGTGACGGGCGCGTTCACGGGCGCTGTATTTGCGGCGCAGACATTTTTTCAATTCCACCGCTTCGGCATGGACTCGGCGGTGGGCAGCGTGGTGAGCGTCTCGCTTTTCCGCGAATTGGGGCCGGCGCTCTCCGGGCTCATGGTCGCGGGACGCGTCGGCGCATCCATCGCTGCGGAGATTGGCACGATGAAAGTGACCGAGCAGGTGGACGCGCTGCGTTCACTCGGCGTGCATCCGGTGGACTACCTCGTCACCCCCCGGGTGCTGGCGATGATGATTTCCATGCCGCTACTGGTCGCGGAGTGCTGCGCGTTTGGCATCCTCGCGTCCTATCTTGTCGCAGTCCCGGTATTCGGAATCCCCGAGGCCGGTTATCTGAAAAATCTCATCAATTGGACAACCGGACGCGATGTGATCATGTCGCTGATTAAAGGCTATTTTTTCGGAATTGTCATCGTCATCGTTGCCTGCCATCAGGGGTTGAAGGCCGAGAACGGTGCCGCAGGAGTTGGCCGCGCGCCCACGGAGGCGGTCGTCATCGCTTCGCTGGGAATCCTCGGCTTGAATTTCATCCTCACCTTCGCACTGAACATCTTTTTTCCCGCCGGCTAATGATCGAAACACGCGACCTCACCAAAAGCTTCGGCAGCAAGGCCGTCCTGTGCGGCGTCAGCCTCACGGTGCAGGAGGGCCAGACGCTCGTCGTGCTCGGGCGCTCGGGCTGCGGCAAGAGCGTGGTTCTCAAGCACCTCATCGGCCTCCTGAAACCGGACTCCGGCGAAGTGCTCGTGGACGGCGAATCCATCACCGGCCTGCCCGAGCGCAAGCTCACCGATGTCCGCCGCAAGATCGGAATGCTTTTTCAAAGTGCCGCGCTCTTCGACTCGATGAGCGTCGAAGAAAACCTCGCCTTCCCGTTGCAGGAGCAGGGCATCCGCGACATGAAAATCATCAACGAGCGCATCGCCGAGGCGCTCGAAATGGTGGATCTTCCCGGCGAGCAGAAAAAGGCTCCGAGCGCGCTCAGCGGCGGCATGAGGAAGCGCGTGGGGCTTGCCCGCACCATCATCGGCAAACCGCGCTGCATCCTCTACGACGAGCCCACCACCGGGCTCGATCCCGTCACCAGCGACAGCATCAACCACATGATTCGCCGCTTGCAGCGCAGGCTTGGTGTCACTTCCATAGTCGTCACCCACGACATGAAGACCGCCTTTCACTGCGCCGACCACATTGCCTTCATCCACGAGGGGCGCGTCCATTTTTCCGGCACCCCGGATGAAATGCGCGCGAGCAAGGACAAGGAAATCACGGACTTCATCGAAGGCCGCAGCGGCGACACCGACACCTAAAACCATGAACGAACAATATCGCGGCACCGAATGGAAAGTGGGGCTTTTCATCCTCATTGGCATCGGCCTCATCGCATTTCTCTCCGTCAAATTTGGCAAGCTCGGCCAGGGGCTTGAAAAATTCTACACGCTCAATGCCGAATTCCCCAACGCCAGCGGCCTGCTCAAGGGCGGCGATGTGTTGATGTT
This sequence comes from Chthoniobacteraceae bacterium, assembly GCA_947476045.1. GTDB lineage: Bacteria > Verrucomicrobiota > Verrucomicrobiia > Chthoniobacterales > Chthoniobacteraceae > SXWH01. The sequence goes on along the minus strand of CANJNZ010000019.1, from coordinate 15,517 downwards.
CGGCGCACGCATCGGTTTTACGGAACTGGCACCCGCGCTCGTCGAGGGGCGCTACGCCGTCACCGTCCCGCTGCGCATCCGCGAGGGCGTGAAAATCCCCAAGGGAGCCATCTTCATCATCGGCTCCTCGGGCATGATGGGCGACGCCTACGTCTCCATCGAGATGCCGCCAAACCCGGACATGAACACACTGCTCCAGGACGGCGACAGTGTGGTCGGCACGCGCCTCAAGGGTATCGCCGAACTCACGGCAGAAAGCGGTGGCGTGATCGAGGAGATGAAAAAGCGGCTGCAGGAACTGGAGAAGCCCATCAAGGACGTGCGCGAAGAACTACTTGGGCCGAAAAACCTCAAGAATCTCGAGGAGAGCATCACCAATTTTCGCGAGACCACCGTCAATTTGAAGGAAACCTCCAAGGGACTCGACGTCGTCGTCGCCAAGGCCAAGGACGCAGTCGGCACACTCAAGGAAGCGATGGATGCCGCCAAGGGAGCCATGGGCAAAGTGGACGACGCTGCGGCGGACATTAAAGGTGCCATCGGCGACATTCGCAAGACAGCCGACACCGCGACAAAGACCTTCGACTCCGCAAAAGTCCTCATCAACAAAGCCAGCAGCGGCAAGGGCACATTGGGGATGCTCATTTCCGATCAGGAGACGGCGGCGGATCTCAAAACACTCATCCGCAATCTCCGCGAGCACGGCGTCCTTTGGTATAAAAACAAGGAGAAGTAGGCGCGGCTGCGTAGAAACTCCCTTGCGGCAATGGCCTGACCATTGCTCATTAGAAGCCAATTCATGAACAACGGCCCAACCATCAATCTGCTCCGATCGCTCTTCGTCATCTTCGGCGCGTTTCTCGGCAATGAAATCGGCTTTTACTTTTGGAACGCCTCAAAGCTGGGCATCTGCGGAGGGGTTGTCTTCGGTCTTTCGGTGGTTCTTGCTGATCGCCTCCTCAAGGGCTTCACCCTGCGCATGTTTTCCTGCGCCACCTTTGGTCTGCTGCTCGGGTTCATCGCATCGCGTCTCCTGCTCGGTTCCGAGATGTTAAAGCAAAACGACCCGAATGTTCGCTGGCTCGTCGGCCTCGGCGTCCACGCGACCTTCAGCTATCTCGGCATGATGCTCGCCGTCCGCAGCAACCGCGACGAATTCGCAATCATCATCCCCTTCGTCCGCTTTCGCGCCGAGCGCGAACCCGAAGTCCCTGTCCTCGTGGATTCCAACATTATCCTCGACGGGCGTCTCCCCGAACTCGTCGCCACCGGCTTCCTGCGCGGCTCCTTCGTCGTCCCCAGCTTCGTGCTCGATGAACTGCAAGTCCTCGCCGACTCCAGCGACTCCGCCAAGCGCGACAAAGGCCGCATCGCCCTTGCCCGCTTGCAGGAAATGCAACGCAACCCGGCCCTCAACCTCACCATCCACGAAGGCACCGTGGACACATTTGGCGCTGTGGACACCAAGCTCGTCCAACTCGCCAAAATCCTGAATGCCCGCCTCCTCTCCAACGACGGCAATCTTTGCAGCATCGCACGCTTGCAAGGCATCACCGCCCTCAACCTCAACGAACTCAACAAAGCCCTCCGCCCCGCGCTCAGCGTCGGCGACGATGTAGAACTCTCCCTCACCCGCGAAGGCCGCGATGCTCATCAAGCCGTCGGCTACCTCGGCGACGGCACCATGATCGTCGTCAACCACGCCCGCCCACTCCTCGGCAAAGTCACCACCGTCACCGTCAGCAGCGTGCTGCAAACCAGTTCAGGCCGCCTCTTTTTCGCCGAGTTGAAAGCAGCGGCATGATTGCTCTACGGTTGGAGAATGACACGCAGACGAAGAAAGCGTGAGCCGTTGAACGCTGGCACCGTGTCCCGCGCCTCCACCAATTCAGTGCCATCGGTCATGAGTGTGGCCGAGATTTCCTGATCTGAGTTCCAAGTGACTAAATCACCCGAACATTCAACCACATAGCTCACGCCTGCGAGTTGCCGAAGACGGCGATAGCGGAGCGTTGCGTAGTCCTGACCGGCGGATTGTGTGAGGAAAACAGGAGTCGCAGCGATGGAGTCTGAAACGAGCGGATTCAAATCAAGGGCGCACTCCATGAGATTCGTCAGCCCATCGCCGTCGGGATCCGCAAGCGGGCTTTGTTGTGCTGCTGGTAGTGCATTGAGCTTTGCGGCCTGCCATTGGGTAAATGTGGCGACACCTTCGATGGCAGTCATCTTTCCATTGCGCATGAGCACCTGCTCATTTCTCGGGATTCGGTTGTCGAAGCCGGTGAATGTGCTGCTTCCCTCCACATAGCGATAACCGCCGCCCACAAACCGGTCGTTGTCGCCGGGCTCAATGAACAGCCGGTAGCCGCCTGTGGGCTTCTTCAGCATTTGGCCGCCTTCCCAGCTATCGTGGTAGAGAGATGTTGCACCGCCCCATCCTGTAATCAGGTTGTTCGAAGTGACATGAATCCACCGCGCATTCTGCTGAAAATCCACATAGATTCCGTGGTAGGTCGTGCCCTCCCGCCATGCAAAAAACTCGTTGGTGTTCGTGCTCGGCAATGCCAGCGGGACGGGCGTGCTCCATTGGGTCCAGTCGGCGCTCGTCGGGTGTATCTCGTGTGCGCGCAAGTTCGGTATGGGGGAAATGGACGGCGCGCCATCGGGGCTGATGGCGATGAGGATGTGAACCGATCCATCGCCATCGCGAAAGAAACACGGATTCCAAGTAAGCTGCCCGGTCGCCCCGGCAGAACGCACGCGATTTCACCCACGAGCGTCCAGTTCAGCAAATCCGTGGACTTCACCAGCCCGAACGAAGCGTGCCTGCCGTAGTTGCCGGAAGTGTAGGCAACCCAGTAGTAGCCGGAGTTGAAGATAATCGCCGGGTCGCGCACGACATTTTCAAAGCCCGCCCAGCCCACCGGCTGCCATACGGGATTGCCACCGTTGAGCGCCGTCCAGTTGAGAGCATCCGGCGACACGGAAATATAAAGCCGCTCGTCACCGCCATGATTGTTCGACTTGAAATGCGACATCACAAAGCGTGATCCCGCCGGCACGACCGGAGTCTGGCTCACAATTGGCGCGCTGGCGACGTTCGGGGTTCGCCGACTCACCTTGGCAGTGCGGCGAGCTGGGCCTGCGGCGAACGCAAATGCACTTCCGATGAGTAGGATTGTAAGAGCCGTGCGCATTCCCGCTTGGTAAGGCACATGGTCGTCGAGGGCAAGCGGAGTTCAAATATCCCCGCTTCCCAAGCATCCCCGCATCCACTACTCCCGTGCTTGCCATGAACCGCTTTGAACAGCAACTCGCCGACCACGGACTCACGCTACGCCGTGGAAAATTCCGCACCTTGCAAATCAACGTCGGGCGCAAGTGCAACCAGACCTGCCGCCACTGCCACGTGGACGCCGCGCCGTGGCGCACTGAAATGATCACCGAGGCCGATGCTAAAAAAGTCGGTGCATGGATCGAGCAGCACCGCCCGGAGATTGTGGACATCACCGGCGGCGCACCCGAGCTGAGCGAGCACTTCCGCTATTTCGTCGAAACCTCCCGCAGCGTCGGCTCGCACGTCATTGATCGGAACAACCTCACCATCATCGAGACCAAGCCCTACGCCGACCTCCCCGAATACCTCGCCTCGCATCAAGTCGAAGTCGTCGCCTCCCTCCCGTGCTACTCCGCCGAGAACGTCAACGCCCAGCGCGGCGAAGGTGTCTTCGAAAAAAGCATCAGCGCCCTGCGCAAGCTCAACGCCGTCGGCTACGGCACCCGCCTTCCGCTTTCCCTAGTTTATAATCCTCTCGGCGCAAACCTCCCCGGCCCGCAGGCCGAACTGGAGGCCGACTACAAAGAAGCCCTCTCCCGCGAATTCGGCATCGTCTTCACCCGCCTCTTCACCATCACCAACCAGCCCATCGCCCGCTTTGCCGGCGACCTCCGCGAGCAGGGAAAATGGGACGAATACCTCGAACTCCTCGCCAACTCATTTAATCCAACGACCGTGGACGGCCTCATGTGCCGCAGCACCATCAACGTCGGCTGGCGCGGCGAAGTCTATGACTGCGACTTCAACCAGATGCTCAATATGCAGCTTCGCAACGGCAAGCCGCTCTACCTTTGGGATGTCACACCCGAGTATTTGGAAAACCGCGGAATTCTCACCGGCAACCACTGCCTCGCCTGCACCGCCGGAGCAGGCAGCAGTTGCACCGGAGAAGTTGCTCGATGAAAAAAGCATCCGCTCACTCGTAGCGAAGGGCATCTATCGGATCGAGAGCAGCGGCTTTTTGCGCGGGGTAGTAGCCGAAGAAGATGCCGACGCCGGCGCTGAAGAGAAATGCCACGACGATGGATGCGGGGGAAACCATCGTCGGCCAGTGGGCGATGGTGGAGAGCAGGTAGGAGGAGAGGATTCCGAGCAGGATGCCGATAAGCCCGCCGAGGGAGCTGAGGGTGATGCTTTCGATGAGGAATTGAAGAAGGATGTCGCTGCCGTGCGCACCGACGGCCATGCGGATGCCGATTTCGCGGGTGCGCTCGGTGACGCTCACGAGCATGATGTTCATAATGCCGATGCCGCCGACGACGAGGGATACGCCTGCCACGGCGGCGAGGAGGATGGTCATGGTCTTGGATTGCTCGGTGGCCATTGTGGCGATGTCCTGCTGCCCGCGCACGGTGAAGTCGTCGTCCCGGCCCGGCTGGATGCGGTGCCTTTGCCGGAGCAATGTGGTGATTTGATCCTGCACTTGCAGCAGCACGTCGGCACTCGCCGCCTGAATGTTCATCCCGCGCAACATCGTCTGCCCCATGACGCGCTTCATCGCGCTGGTGTAGGGGAGAATTACGACGTCGTCCTGGTCGCTTCCCATCATGGACATTCCCTTTGGCGTCAACACGCCGGTGATGATGAAAGGCACTTGTTTGATGCGGATGATCTCGCCCACGGGATCGGCATCGCCGAAGAGCGTGCGTGCAGTCGTCTGGCCGATCACGCAGACTTTGTTAGCACCGCGCACGTCCTGCTCGGTGAATGAACCTCCACTTTTGAAAGGCCACTGCCGGATGGTGAAATAGTCGGCACCCTCGCCGAGAATCTGCGTCATTGCGTTCTGGTTGCCGGCAGCCACTTGCATGGCTGAGCGAACCTCCGGGCTGACTGCTGCGACGCCGGAGATTTCGCGGGCGATGGCGTCTGCGTCCTCTACTTTCAAAGTGCCAGCGCTCCCCCACCCCGTGCGAATCCCGCTCGCGGTGGTGGTGCCCGACATGACGAGGATCACATTCTGTCCGAGCGTGGCGATCTGCGCTTCGACTTGCGCTTTCGCGCCCGCGCCGATGCCGACCATCGCCACGACCGCGCCAACGCCGATGATGATTCCCAGCATCGTGAGCGCGGTGCGCAGTTTGTTGCGGCGGAGTGCGCGCAGAGCGATGCGAATGGTGGCGGTGTGTTTCACGGTCGGGATGGTTCAGGCCGCAGTCACGGTGCTTTGCGGTGCGCCGGGCTGGTTCAATTCGGCGGCGGCGAAATGCCGGTGCTCGACCAGCTTGTCAGTGACGATGACTACGTCGCGCATCACGATGTTGCGCTTGGTGAAAGCCGCGATGTCCGGCTCGTGCGTGACCATCATGATCGTGATTCCGCTGTCGTTGAGCTTTTGAAAGACACCCATGATCTCGACGCTGGTGCGCGTATCGAGATTGCCCGTGGGCTCGTCGGCAAGGATGAGCGCGGGGTCGTTGCAAAGCGCACGCGCGATGGCCACGCGCTGCTGCTGACCGCCGGAAAGTTGATTTGGAAAATGGCCCGCGCGGTCGGCGAGACCCACGGTGGCCAATGCGGCAAGCGCCCTCGCACGGATGTCGGCGGGACTTTTCCCACTGCGCGAATAGAGCATCGGCAGCTCGACATTCTCCACAGCGGAGGTGCGCGAGAGGAGATTGAAGCCCTGGAATACGAAGCCGATCTTTTCGTTGCGGATGTCTGCGAGGCGGTCGCGGTCGAGCACGGAAACATCCACGCCATCGAGAAGGTAGCGTCCACCTGTCGGGCGATCCAGACAGCCGATGGTGTTCATCATCGTGGATTTCCCCGAGCCGCTCGCACCCATCACCGCGACAAATTCCCCTGCCTCCACGGTGAGGGAAACGCCACGCACAGCGCGCACCTCCACCTCGCCGCTTTGGTAAGTCTTTTCCAGATTCTCCAGTTGAATGACGGGCTTCATTTGGCCTCGTGTGACTAGAATGGCCGACGCCCGCCTCCAAGTGGACTGCTCGCTCCTGCCGTAGGTGGAGCCGAAGCTTTCTGAATCAACCCCGTCACCACCGTGTCGCCCTCCTTCGCGCCTTCGAGCAACTCCGTATTCACGCCGTCGCTGATACCGACCTTCAACTGCGCAGGTTGAAGTTTTCCGCCAACAAAAAGCTGCACAGTCCTGCTCGTCTGGCGCTTCTCATGTGGACGACCTCCGCCGCCCTGTCTAGCTGGACGCGCGCCTCCACCACTCGCTTCGACACTAGTCGCTGGCGTCTGGACCGTCGCCGACTCGGGCGGACGAAAACGCAGCGCGGCGTTCGGGATTTTCAGCACGCCCTGCCGCTGTGCGATGATGGCGGAGACGTTCGCCGTCATGCCGGGCTTCAATTTCATATCGTCATTCGAGACCGAAATCACCGTGTCGTAAGTCACCACATTCTGCACCGTCGTGGCAGCATTGCGCACTTGCACCACCTGCCCGTGAAACGTTCGTAACGGGAAGGCATCCACTGTGAATTCAACATTCTGCCCGACCTCCAGATTGCCGATGTCCGCCTCTGCCACTGCTGCATTTATCTGCATTTTGCGAAGGTCGTTTGCGATTTTGAAAAGCACCAGCGCATTCATCGTCGCTGCCACCGTCTGCCCCACATCCACATCGCGCGAAATCACAATCCCATCAATCGGCGAAACAATCGTGCAGCGCGCCAAATCCACCGTCGCCTTCTTCAGCGACGCCTCCTTCATCCTCACCAGCGCCCCCGCCTGTGCCAGCGCAGCCAGCACCGCATCGTGGTCGGCTTGTGGCGTCAGCTTGTTTTTAAAAAGCTCCGCATCCCGCCGCGCATTGACCTCTGCAAGCGCGAGCCCCGCCTTCGCATTGGCGAGGTCCCCCTCAGCCAGACTCACCGCAGCCTCGTAAGTTGCCGGGTCGAGTTGCGCCACGATCTGCCCCGCTTTCACTTCACTGTTAAAGTCCACCAGCAGTTTCTGTATGTTCCCTGAGATTTGACAGCCCACTTGCACGTTCAGCACCGGATTCAAAGTCCCCGTCGCCGTCACCACCTGCGTAAGATCGCCGCGCGCAATAGCCGCCGTCTGATACTGCGGCGCTTCCCCTTCCCCGCCTTTATAAAAATACCACGCGCCTCCCGCGAGGGCAGCCAGCAACACAAGCAGGAGAAATTTTTTCATTAGAAAGCGAGAGCACTACGCCGACAGTTCATCTTTACGATACGAGGACACTGCACGGTGCGCAAAGTCTTTAGTAACCAGAGGCAGGGAACGCATCGCGGGCAACCTTTGCTCTTCCCCAGTCACTCACCTTTCATGGACAAGCCATTCCTTGCTGTGCATCTTCCGCGCTCCATGAAGTTCCATTGGCTCCTTATTCCTTTGCTCACTGCGGTGGCGGTGGCGCAGCCCAACGAAATCCGCAAGTCGCTCGCGCGAATCAACAACACGGCGCAGGAGTTTAATTACCGGGTGCCGTGGCTGCCTGGGCAGATCGGCGGCGGGAGCGGGACGGGCTGGGTGGTCGCCAAGGACAGGCTGATGACGAACGCGCACGTCGTCAGCAATGCGAAGCTGCTCACGGTGGAGAAAGAGAACGATCCCAAGAAGTATGTGGCGACGGTGGAGTTCATCGCGCACGACTGCGACCTCGCGCTGCTCAAGGTGGAGGACAAAGATTTCTGGAAAGATACGAAGGTGCTGGATGTCGGCGGTGTGCCGGAAATCGAGAGCAGTGTGTCGGTGTATGGCTACCCCATCGGCGGCGAGCGGATGAGTGTGACGCAAGGGATCGTGTCGCGCATTGATTTCCGCCCGTATGCGCATTCGGTGATGGATTCGCATTTGTGTATTCAGATTGATGCGGCGATCAATCCCGGCAACTCCGGCGGCCCCGTGCTGCAAGCAGGTAAAGTGGTGGGCGTCGCGTTTCAGGGACTCTCAGGTGCGGACGCTCAAAACGTCGGCTACATGATCCCGACTCCGGTGGTGAAGCATTTCCTCAAGGACGTGTCGGACGGGAACTACGACCGCTACATGGATTTGAGCATCACGACCTTCCCCCTGCAAAACCCAACGCACCGCAAGGCGCTCGGCCTGCCGGATGATGACCACGGCGTCGTGGTGACGACGGTGCCGGCTGCAAGTGTGGCGTTTGGTAAACTGAACGTCGGCGATGTGCTGCTGAAAATTGACGGCGTGGACATCGAGAGCGATGGCATGGTGCAACTCGAAGGCGAGCGCGTGATGATGGCGGAGATCGCCGAGCGGAAGTTCAAAGGCGACACTGTGAAGTTCGAGTTGCTGCGCGACGGCAAGCCGACCACAGCGGAGGTGACTTTCACGGAGGCGTGGCCTTTCACCTACCAGGCGAACAGCTACGACCCCGCGCGCTACATCGTTCACGCCGGGCTGCTCTTTCAGCCGCTCAATAGAAATTTGCTGATGGCCTATCAGTTCGCGTCCATGCGTCTGATGCACATCTACACGCACTTCATTCAGGACGAGATGTATAAAGAGCGCGACGAAATCATCGTGCTCACCGCGTTGCTCCCCGATCCGCTGAATACTTATCTCGATGAATTCCGCGAAGGCATCGTGGACAAAGTGAACGGCAAGAAAATCCGCAACCTGCGTGAACTCGCCGCCGCTCTCGCCGACGAGGAAAAGGAAGAAATGCTCGTGGAATTCGACGGACTAGGCCGCCCGCTAGTTCTCAATCGCGCCGAAGTAAGCGCCGCCCGCGACCGCATCCGCAAACGCTACAACGTCCTGCAGGAGCAGTTCCTCGGGGAGGGCAAGTGACGAGTGGCGAGAGGCGAGTGTCGTGCCTGCTACTGAAATATGAGTCAGCAAGAACTGGAAAAGTTTGGAGCTTACCAAAAGGCGGACGAATTGTTCGACTTGGTGGTGGAGGATATGATGCCGCTGCGAAAGTTGCCGGAATGCTGGAAACTCATCAGCCAGCAGATCGCTGCGGCGGACTCCATCTGCGCCAATATCGAGGAAGGCTTTGGTCGCGAAGGCACCCGCGAGTTGATCCAGTTTCTCGCAATCGCCCGCGCATCCTGCCGCGAAGTGCGGGGACGGCATCACCGGCTCCGTCACTGGCTTCCGCCGGAAGCCGTCACTCGCGCGCAATCGCTGTGCGATGAAATCATCGGCATCCTCACCCGCACCATTCCCCGCCTCCGCCATAAACTTTCCAGCACTCAAAAGTAACTTTCTTCACCAACAATGATTACCGCAAACACTCAACCGCTCACCCGTCGGGCAGACACGCCACTCGCCTCTCGACACTCGCCACCTGCCACCCGCCTCTCGACACTCGCGCTGCTGCTCCTCGCAGCCGCCACCAGCGCCTTCGCTCAGGAAAAGCCCACACCCGTCGTGCGTGTGAACGTCACCACGCAGGGCTGGGATTTTCTCCGCCCGTGGGGCAAGCGCCAGCCGGTCACACGACGCGCCATCGGTGCAGTCATCGAGGGCAATCGCGTGCTCGTCGCCGGTGAACTCGTCGCCAACTCCACCTACCTCGAACTTGAAGCCACTGCCGGTGGCAGGAAAGTCCCCGCCAGCGTCGAGTTCGTGGACTACGAGGCAAACCTCGCTCTTTTGAAAACCGACGATGCCGATTTCCTCAAAGACATCGCGCCCATCGAAATTGCCGAAGCCACCACCGGCGACCAGCTCTCCGTCTGGCAGCTCGAAAACAGCGGACGCCTCCTCGTCACCAACGGCCCCATGACCACCGCCGAAGTCGCCCCCTACCCCGTGGACGGCGCATTTCTCATCTACCGCATGACCGTGCAAATGCAGAACCGCGACAGCAGCTTCACCATGCCCGTCGTGAAAGGCGGCAAGCTCGCCGGCATCCTCATGAGCTACGAAGCGCAGAGCAACAACGCTAACATCATCCCCGCGCCCATCATCCATCATTTCCTGAAAGACGCCGCCGATGCGAAATACGACGGCTTCCCGCGTGCAGGCTACGCATTCAGCCCCATGCGCGACCCCGCGCTGCGTCGCTTCGCAAAAATCCCCGCCGACACCAAGGGCGGCATCTACATCACCGAGGTCCTCAAGGACAGCCCCGCAGCGAAGGGTGATTTGAAAAAAGGCGATGTGCTCCTCGGTGTGGACGACGCAGCCGTGGATCAAGACGGCAACTACGAAGACGCCGCTTATGGAAAAATCCCGCTCGGCCATCTGATCAACGCCCGTCATTTCGTCGGCGACAAACTCACCTTCCACGTCTTGCGTGCCGGGGAAAAAACGGACCTCACAATCACCCTCGCCCACCGCGACCCCGCCACCTACGTCAGCGATCCTTACATCATAGACAAAGCCCCCCGCTTCTACATCGTCGGCGGACTCATCCTCCAGGAACTCTCCCGCGAATTTCTGAAAAGTTTCGGCCCCGAATGGGTGCGCCGCGCCCCCGAACGCGCCATCTACCAGGACCGCTACCAAAGCGAACTCTACCCCGACAGTCCGCGCAAAGTCGTCTTCCTCACGCGCGTCCTCCCCACGCCCACGACCGTCGGCTACGAAGACCTCAACAGCCTCCGCGTCACCAAAATCAACGGCGTCGAACTCCAAAGCCTCGACGACGTGCCCAAGGCCCTCGAAAAAGCCGAGAAGGGCCTGCACAAAATCGAATTCGACGACGATCCCGGCACCATCTACCTCGACGCCGCCGAGTCCGAAAAAATCGAGCGCATGGTGCAAATGCAATACCGCATCCCGACGCTCAAGCGGCTGGAGTAGGCGTTTCACCAATGAACAAACTCCCACTTGTGAGTGATGCTTGTGAGCGCAGATATGCTCACTAACCCAGAGCGTCATACCGGCAGATGGCTTCGTGTATTTCGGCGCATCGCGACATGGTTCGTTTATATCGGTGGCGCGTTGCCGCTGCTTTGGCTCATCGCTTTCTATAGTTTCATTGTCCGTGTCAGATTGAGTGCTGGAGTTTGGCCAGATTCATCTGCCGTTTTCGACCGCCATTCTTTCCATTTTCATTTTCACGAGTTACTCGTCACGAGCGGAGCCTTCCTTCTCCCGCTTTTCTTCGTATCGTGGATCGTGGGATCAAGCGGCTACGCACTCACTTCCCCTGGAGTCCTTTCTTCACGTCGTTTTTTCGTCCTGCTAATTCCTTGGTGCGCCGCCCTTGCTCTTGTCTTCATAGACCCTGCCAGCTTCATGGATTGGTATTTTTTCCGCTCCTAGTCGAAACAGCTCACCGAACATTCCACCAATGAACAAACTCCCGCACATCACATTCGCCTTTTGGGTGATGAAAATCTGCGCGACGACGCTCGGGGAGACGGCGGGCGATCTTGTCTCCATGACTTTGAACGTCGGCTACGCGGTGAGCACGGTGATTTTGCTCAGCGTGTTTTTGGTCACTGTCGTGGCGCAACTGGCCTCGAAGAAATATCACCCGTTTCTGTATTGGGCGGTCATCCTTTCCACGAGCACGGCGGGCACGACGCTGTCCGACTACATGGACCGCACACTGAAGCTCGGCTACGCGACCGGCAGCGCCATCCTGCTCGGAATTCTGCTCGCGATATTTACCTACTGGCGCTCCACGGGGCAGTCGCTCTCGGTGGAGAAAATTCATTCGCGCAAACTGGAGACGCTTTATTGGGTGGCGATCCTGTTTTCCAACACACTCGGCACCGCGCTGGGGGATTTCCTCGCGGATGACTCGGGACTCGGCTTCGCCGGAGGCGCAGTCCTCATCGGCAGCCTGATCGCCATCGTCGCTGCTGCGGCGTATTTCACGCGCATCTCGCGGGTGTTCTTGTTCTGGCTGGCCTTCGTGCTCACGCGCCCCTTCGGCGCAACGCTCGGAGACGTTCTCACCAAATCGAAGGAAAACGGCGGCCTCGACTTCGGCACCAAGGGCTCATCCGCAGTGCTCGGCGGAATCCTCATCGTGCTCGTGATCCTCGAAATGCTGAGGCGCAATAGAGGGGCGGAGCAAATTTCTACATAATCACTCAGCGCTGTATCGCAATTCTGGCCCCCGGACTGATGATCGTGCTGTTTGTATAATGGGCTCAATGAAACCCGCTCCGCGTCACAGAATGTGATAAAACATCGCGTCCTGCTTCAAACACCCTCTAAGAAACGCCCGCCCGGATTATCAAACACCGACCTACCATCATGAGCATGAATACCACCACGAAGTCCCTCTTCCTCTCCGCCCTCACCGGCATTTTTCTCATCCCCCACTCTGCCTCTGCATTCGAGAGCCTCGGAAAAGGCAACGCCAGTTTGATCGGCGGCGATTTGTCGGACCCGACGGACACCGTCGAGCTGGCGATGAATCCCGGTGAAGGAAAAACGGAGGAGGAGATGAAGCCGAAGAACGCCACGTGGGTGAAGATGACTCACTGGCCTTCCAGCGGGCCATACTCGATGCCGCATCAGCGTCACGCGTATCAAAGCTGGGTGGGCTCGCCGGCTGCGGGCATTTTCATGAACAAGCCCGAGAAGACAAAGTGGTATGTGGCTTTCCGCGAGAGCGGCTACGGCGGCCCTTCGAAGGCGGACCCTTATTACTGCGCCATCGAGTTGAAGGACGCGTTCACGCTGACTCATTTTACCATCACGACCGGTGGCCCCGATGTGCCGGATCGCGATCCGAAGGATTGGGCCATCCAGGGCTCCAACACCGGCGAGGAAGACGACTGGACGGACATCTACCACTGCAAGGCCGAGGATCGCAGCGGCACCGCATTCCAGGCAGGCGGACGCTTCGAGACATTCCTCTTCACGTCGTTCGATTCAGCCAGCCTCGCCAAATCCGTCACTCCCGCCGACGCCAAAAAACTCGAAACCAAACTCGCCGGAAAGAAACTCGTGAAAGCGGACTTCGCCCGCCCTGCAAAAGCATTCACCCACTTCCGCGTCGCCATTTACTCGTGCTTCAATCCAAGCGCGGTCAACTGGATCTACCGCACTCAAAACAGCTTTTACCTCGGCCAGCTCGAATTGTTCGGCGTGCCGGGAGCGAAGGAAAAAATTGTCAAGGCACCGAAAGTCGAGGCACCCGTCACGCCTCCCCCGCTGGATGCACCGTTCATCATTTCCTACTGGTGCGGCCCAACCAAGGAGCAGACCAATCTCGAGCGCATGAAAGAAGTCGCCGAGTGCGGGTTCAACGTCGCCCAGTCACCCAACTTGTGGGAGCCACATGATGCTGCACAACAGGCGTTCAACTTGAAGTTCCTCGACCTCTGCCAGCAGGCTGGCATCAAAGCCTTCATCTATGACGGTCGTGTGGTCACCAACGGCCATTGGGAGAAATTCCAGCAATCAGACATTCCCGGGATTCAGAAGGACCTCGACGCGATGATCGCAGCGTATTCCAAGCACCCCGCTCTCATGGGATTCGTCCTCGGAGATGAAATGGGCACCGATGCACACCCCCGGCTCGGCTTCGTCACCCAGTATCTGCTGAAGAAAGACCCCACGCACGTCCCGTATTACAACCTGCTGCCCAACTACGCCAATACTCCCCCGGGCTACGACCGCCTCACCAAGGATTATTTGAAAGTGGTCAAGCCCGCGCTGTTCAGTTGGGACGCCTACTGGCAGATGCATGAAGACAATGAACCGCGCTATTACTTCGACAACCTCGAGACCGTGCGCCGCAACTGCCTGAAGGCCAAAACACCGTTCAACCAAATCATCGTCTCGCTGGCGCACATGGGCTACCGCGAGTGCAGCGAAGGCGATCTGCGCTGGCAGGTGTGGACATCGCTGGCCTACGGCTCGCGCGGCATTCAATACTTCACCTACGTCCACGTGCCCGGAATGGCCACCGGCGACTCACCCGGCTTGCTGGCCAAGAACATGACGCGCGACCGGAAATATACCTACGTTCAGACGATCAACCGCCACATCGCCAAGCTCGCCCCCACGCTCGTGAAACTCACCTCCACCGGCGTCTATCACACCAATCCCACCGTCGGCACCGTCCCGCTCCTGCCCGAAGCCCCGATCGCAAAAATCGAAGGCGGCAATGTCGTGCTCGGCTGCTTCAAAGACGCTGCGGGCAAAGTTTACATCCTGCCAGCCAACAACCACACCGGCGCAAAAATCACCGCCAAGCTGACCTTGGGCGGCAAATTCGCCACCACCGCCGAAGTATCGCAGGAAACCGGAGCACTCCTCCCCGCCACACCCGCCCCCGGCAAAGTCCTCGAAGTCACCCTCGAAGCCGGCGAAGGAAAATTGTTCCTGCTCAACTGAACCAGCGAGCGTCGCAGACGAGCCGCGTTGACAAACAACGGAACGCGCCCTTCAAAGTGGCGATTCGAGCGGAGCGAGAAAGCCTGCCGCAGGCAGCCTGCAGGGCAGCGCCGGAGGGCGCTGGCAATGTCGGGAGGCGAGTGGCGTGTCGTCCCGACGGGTGGGAATCTGCGTGTTTATGTGGAGTGATGACGAAGAGACATGGCTTGCTCATTCGCTTCTCGAATCACGAGCAGACACGCCACTCTCCTCTCGCCACTCGACACTTCCCCCCTGCAAACAAACAGAGCGCGCCCCGTGAGAGTGTCGAGTGTCGGGAGGCGGGAATGGAGCGGAGCGATATCGCCTGCCGCAGGCAGCCCGCAGGGCAGCGCCGGAGGGCGCTGGCAACCGTGTCGTCCCGACGGGTGGAAATCTGCGTGTTTATGTGGAGTGATGACGAAGAGACGATTGTGTCCGTCAAGTTTCAGCGCAGCGCAGTTCAGCTTTCCGAAAGGCTTGGCGGTGGACAGCAGCGGGAACATCTATGTAGCGGACACTACCAACCACAAGATACGCAAAGTGACGCCCGCTGGAGTGGTAACCAGCTTGGCGGGTAGCGCAGTCAGCGGCAGTGCGGATGGCACTGGAAGCGCAGCGCAGTTTGGCGCGCCCATTGGCATAGCAGTGGATAGTGACGGGAACGTTTATGCGGCAGACACCTATAGCTGCACAATCCGCAAAGTGACGCCAGGCGGAGATGTGACCACGCTCGCGGGTTCCGCAGGAAACTCGGGCAGCTCGGATGGCACGGGCAGCGCGGCGCGGTTTAACCCAAGTTCCGCAGTTCGCGGAGGCTGATCTCGCATTCATGCGGGTTCCGAGGCGGCGGGCTCGGTTTTTCTGCACTACATTTGCACGGTTTGGGCGGTCCCTGATACTGTGGGGGCGGCTAGGATTCGGTTGCGCATGGGCAGT
>CANJNZ010000018.1 GCA_947476045.1 Chthoniobacteraceae bacterium | reverse complement strand
TTGCGCCATCCATCCGGCTCCCTCGCATAGCGTTCATCAATTCGTGCAGCCGCATCCGGCCTGCCCAGTTTAAGTGTGTTTCCTCCCATCCCTCCCTTTTATCTCTTTTCCAATACTTTGTCAGCTTGTTTGTGGAATGTGGTATCAGACGTAGCGCTGGGAGATTACGATTTTACCGAACTCATGCCTTCGGGATTTCCGAAATTCAGCAAATCACCTGCGCACGCTATTGCCTCTTCTGGAGTGAGCGTGGAGGTTTTCGGAATAGAACAAATCCACTAGTCTTTCACAGAGCGGACAAAATATCCTGCTGCTCGACGAATCTCTCCCGCCACGTCTGCGCGCTGCGTGGCGAACTTGGGTTTGAACCATGGGAAAAGTCCGATGACGTCATGCAGCACAAGCACTTGACCGTCGCAATCCGGGCCTGAGCCGATGCCGATGGTCGGGATTTTCACGCTTTCCGTGATCGCCTTTGCGACAGCGGGCACCACGAGTTCGAGGAGAAGACCAAACGCGCCTGCTGCTTCCACAGCGGCTGCGTCGGCGAGCAATGCGTCCGCCTGTTCCTCGGTTTTTCCTTTCACACGGTAGCCGCCCTCAATGCGCACGCGCTGCGGCTGCATCCCGATATGCGCCATGACTGGAACGCCCGCGCTGGCAAGCAGTGCAATGTGAGCGGCGTGCGATGCGCCACCTTCGATTTTCACTGCGTGCGCGCCCGCCTCGATGAGTTGCTTCGCATTCGCGAGCGCCAACTCCGGCGTCTCGGCACTGCCAAATGGAAGGTCGGCGATGATGAGCGCACGCTGTGTGCCCCGGGCGACGGCGCGGGTGTGATGAATCATGTCGGCCATCGTGACGAACGTCGTATCCGAGTGACCGAGCACGACCATGCCGAGCGAATCGCCAACGAGCAGCACATCCACACCGCTTTCATCGAGCAGACGCGCGGTAGGATAATCGTAAGCCGTGAGCACCGCGATGCGTTCGCCGCGCGACTTGGCGGCTTGGAAATTTGCGATGCGTTCGTTCATGCGGTCAGTTTCGTAGCATCACCACCCGGCGGCGAAAAGCTCCACCGCAGCAGGGTCGGCGAGCGATGCCAGTAATTCAGCGACTGTCTTTTGCTGGCCGGGAAGCAAAAGCTCCGGGCGAATGTCGTGCAGCGGGGTGAGCACGAAGCGACGCTGGTGCAGACGCGGGTGCGGGATGGCGATTTCGTCGTTGGAAAGCGCGATGTTTCCCACGTAAAGAATGTCCAGGTCGAGCGTGCGTGGTGCGTTTCGCGGACGTTTCGACGGGCGTCCCATCGCCGCCTCGATGGACTGCAAACCATCGAGCAGCGTCATCGCCTGCCCCTCGAAATCCACTTCGACCACTGCATTCAGAAACGCACCGGCATCGGCACCACTCCCGACTGGCTCGGTCTCATAGACTCGCGAACTGCGCGCCTCTCCCGTCACTCCCGGCAGACGCAGCAAGGCATCGCGCCCTGAACGGAGATTCGCGAGCCGGTCACCGAGATTCGATCCGAGTGCAATGCCGGTTTTCATTCTTAGCTGCGCCCGTGCAGATGTCGGCTACTTCAAGCCAAGCACGTCCCTCATGTCGTAAAGGCCGGCGGGCTTCCCGTGCGCCCATTGCGCGGCACGAAGCGCACCGCGTGCAAAAATCTCGCGGCTGCTTGCCTTGTGCGTCAGTTCCACACGCTCGCCGGGAGTTGCGAAAATGACCGTGTGATCGCCGACAACATCGCCACCGCGGATTGCGTGCATCCCGATCTCGGCGGAAGTGCGCGCGCCCACATCGCCGAAGCGTCCGTGACGCACGTCGCTGTTGTATTGCAGCGAGCGAACATCGGCGAGCGTCTCGGCTAGCATCTTTGCGGTGCCGCTTGGCGCATCCTTTTTCATGCGGTGATGCATCTCCACGACTTCGAGATCGAAACCCGGGCCAAGAATCTCGGCGGCCTTCCGCGTGAGCCACAGCAGCGTATTCACGCCGGTCGAGTAATTGCCGGAATACACAATCGGAATGCTGCGCGAGGCTTCGCGGATGCGCGCCACTCCTGCGTCGTTGATACCCGTAGTGCCAATGACGAGCGTCTTCTTCCCAGCGATGCATGCGGCGAGAACACTCTCCAGCGCCGCGTGATGGCTGAAATCTATGCACGCATCGCACTTCGCGAGCGCGGCGGCGAAATCATCGCCCATGTCCGTGGCCGCGCCAACTGCGAGGTCGGCGGATTCTTTCGCACAGGTGATGAGCGCTTCGCCCATGCGCCCCTTTGAGCCGTTGATGTGAAGGATGAGCGGCATGGCTTAGACGAGTTTGAGCGCAGCGAGCGTCGCGCGCAGTTTTACCTTCGAGGCTTCGGTGAGTTCGCAGAGCGGTAGTCGCACGGCGGCGGTCATGCGGCCCTGCCAGGCGAGCGCCTGTTTGATGGGCGTCGGGTTGCTCTCGACGAACAAGTCGGAGAAAATCCCAGCGAGTTGATCGTGCAATTTCTGAGCTTCATCAAAGCGGCCAGCCAGCGCGGCGTTGGTGAGGTCGCAGACTTCGCGAGGGATGATATTCGATGCGACGCTGACCACGCCGATTGCGCCCTCCTTGATGAAAGACAGCGTGAGTCCGTCGTCGCCGGAAAGAATCTCGAACGACGCAGGCACCGCCTTTTTCAAAGCCACGACGCGCTCCACTTTGCCGCCCGCTTCCTTGATGGCGACGATGTTTGCGCAGTCCTTCGCGAGGCGCACGCAGGTGTCCACGGCAATCTCGATGCCGCAACGACCGGGGATGCTGTAGAGCATGATGGGAAGTTTCGTAGCCGCTGCGATGGCGCGATAGTGACGATAAAGCCCCTCCTGCGTCGGCTTGTTGTAATACGGAGCAACGATGAGTGCCGCATCCGCACCGAGTTTTTCCGCCGCCACGGTGTATTCCACGGCCTCGCTCGTGCAGTTCGAGCCGGTGCCGGCCATCACTTTCACGCGCCCCTTCGCAAATTGAACGGCGAGTTCGATGACGCGGAGATGTTCATCGTGATCAAGTGTGGGCGACTCGCCAGTCGTGCCCACGGGCACGATGCCAGCGACTCCACCGGCGACTTGCGCCTCGATGAGCGCGGCAAACGCGGCTTCATCCACACGGTCATTGCGAAATGGCGTTACGAGCGCCGTATAAGTTCCTGCAAACATAGGGCCGCGGGTTTTAGGCGGCACGAGCGTGAAGGGCAAAGGGAAATGTGATGCACCACAGAAGATGGGAGGGACGAGGGCCAGTCACCTTTGCTGATGACTGGCCCTTTGGTTTCCACCAAGTCGCGGAGTTCTATGAACATCACCAAACGCTCCGCGACCGTGTTTGGAGAATTACTAAAACTGCCAGCTCACAGCGGCCTGAAAGCGGATGTCGGGTGTTACTTGCGTTCCCGTATTTTCGCGCCGGATGGGAAATCCAAACCCCGCATCCACACTGAGCCTGTCATTCCAAGTCACCACCGCGTGAGGGCCGAAATACACATTCGTCGCCGCAGTATCATCGAGCCTCTGCCCTTGGAATTTATCTTCTCCTTTGCTCTCCCCGGCAAAGCGCGCCTCCAGCGCCACCGCGAGTTCCTTCCCTTTGTAAACAACAGCGCCCAACCCGGCATGCCACGCAACGTCGTCTGCGAAATCATAGTCGTGCCGCCCTTTCCCACGCACGGTTACCTGCACCCCGGCATTTACAAAAAGACGCTTCCATTGCAGGTGCATATCGCCGCCTACGATGAAATCCACGCTGCCAGTGCCGAGCGTGAGATCGTGCCCATGCACCCCGCTTGATTCTTCGTCCGCATGAGTCTCCGCCTCGTGTTCATGCTCCGCTGGTTCATGTGCATCGTGTTCAGGTGCCGCAGTCGCCTCCTCCTCGTGTGAAGCATCCGCCGCGTGCCCCTCTCCTTCGGAGTCATGGCCGTGGGCCGCCTCTTCTTTCAAACGGTCACTGTCACCGGTGGGGAATTTGATGCCGCCGAGTAAACGCGCCGTAAAAAAGAAATCACCGCGCTCAACACGCACGGGAGTGTAGTGCGCTATCAGCGATATATCCCCGAGGCCGGAAATACTGCCATTTTCCACGCTCCCCTCCTCCACTCGTCGGTAAGTGCGGGCGATGAGCGGCACACTCAGTTGCACGCCGAATCGCCGGTCGAAATCATAGCCGAGCTGCATTTGAGTGATGCTGCTGTGGAGATACTGCCCTGCGGGACTGTTGATGTTGCGCCCGTCGAGACGCAGGCTTTCGTAGCTCGTGTATTGCTCGCTCACGCCGGCGTGCCAGCCGGAGCGATTATCGAGGCGGATGAGCGGGAGGTCGCACGCGCAGAGGTCGCACGCGGAAACGCCCGCTGTGAGGGAAGTGGTGAGGATGATGGTGGAAAGAATGAGTTTGGTATTCATGAGATTAGATTTGGTGTGAGTTGCCGCCGAAATGGCGGACGGATGTGGAAACGCCGGCAGACGAAATGCGCACGCGGAGCAGGCTCCGATTTTTTAAGCGCCCGCAAACGGGCGCGATCTCACGACATGCACCGCCGACCGCCAGCGAGACGCCAGCCGGTGAGCCGTGAAAGTGCGCTACGCCACTCTCGGCGGCAGCAACGGAGGACGCTCCGCGCGGGCCTCGCCACTCATCGCGATGCGCGCATACTCTCCATCCACCTTCGGCGGAAAAACCATCACCACTGCGCGTTCGCAAATCACATCCAGCTTCACTTTCGACAACTCCTGCGACGGCTGCTGCTCCTTCTGCTTTCCATCGGAGATGCGCTTGCACATCGCGCACGGATGAGCGCCGTCAAACGTCGTCTTCACTGCCTCGCCGAAGGACGCCGCCTGCGTCCGCTCCACCAGCATCTGCGTCCAAGCCACCGATTGCAGCAGCGCCCAATGCCCTCCGATGCTCGCCACAAGTGCGAGCACCACGAGCAGTCTGCCAAATCTGGCGGCGGCGAAAATCACGGAATCCAACTGCTTTGTCTGCGCTTTCTTGTCAATTGCCTTACGTGTTCGCATCACGCAAAGAAGCAACTCCTACTTCCCTGCCTTCGGCTTTGAGCGACCGGGCAGCGGGCCCCAGATTTCCTCCATCAGCGCGAAAATCTCCGGCTCCGCCTGCTTCAGTTCACCCGTCACGAATGGGTAAAAATCATTCGAGCCGAAATAGCTCTCCGTCATCTCCGCAAAAAATTCCCTCTCATTTGTCTGCCCGTAGTGCTCGCGCATTCCACCCGGGCTCGTCAGCACCGACTTGTATTTCCCGCTGTCGCGAAATTTCTCCCACACCGCCTTCACCCGCGCGTCATTGAAACCGATCACCTGATCGTGAAAACCGTGCGCCAGCTCATGCAACACCATCCATGGCATCCGGTGGTTTTCAAACGGCGACAAAAAATCCTCCGCCTCGGGGATGTGAACGCACTTCGCCAGCGACTCGCTGTAACCGTGCTCCTTCAGCCAGTCAGGAGCCGGATGATACTGCGCAGAACGCAAGTCAGCGTAGTTCAGATCCAACTCGATGACAATCGCCCGCAACTTCTCCAGCGCCTTCTCCGGCACCACAAACGTGATCGCCACCAGCCGCGCATTCAGCAGCTTCAGCGCACGCTCCCCCGTCGCCGCACCTTCGCCTTTCAAAAGCCGATCATCCACACGCACCGTCCATCCCTCGATGTTGCGCGTGGTGTGTGCCTTCGGAATGCCCGCCTTCTCCTCTGCAAATGCGTGGATGGAAAAGAGCGACAGCAGCGTGATGAAGATGTGTTTCATAGTTGCACGCATCCATGCACAGCCCGGCTCTCGCACACAAGCCGCGCCTGCGATTTACCCTGCGTGTTTCTTTTACTTCGTCGGCGTGCCGGCGTTGCCTTCGTCGAGATACGTCCGGTCGCCGAGCGTGGTGATTTTCAAATACTGCCGCCACTTGCCCGCGCGGGCTTCGATGGTTTTCGTCTCGGGCTTGGGTGCGTGGAAATCCACGGCGGGCAGCGCTTCGAGGAGAACGCGACCGTCCATCTTGTCGCCTCCGGGGATGCCGAGCAGATGGAGAATCGTGGGCGCCACGTCCACGTTTGCCGTGGGGAGCGTGTCGCGGAAACCGGCGCGGATGTCCGGCCCGGCGGCGACGAGCGTGTTGTGGATGTCGTAGCGGCTGAGCGACGCGTGCACGCCGTTTCCCCCGACCTGACCTTCGGACTTAAAGGTCCCGCGCGTGCCGTTGATGTTCTTCGCGTTGGTCCAGCGGACGGAAAAAAGCACGTCCGGCGAGTCGGGCGTTTCGATGCGCGCGGCGCTCAGCGGGAAAGTCCCCGGCAATTCGCTGCGCGTAAAAATGGGGCCGGCGAAATCGCTCGCTTGCAGGAAAGCCACCAGCTTCTGCACCCACTCCGCGTCGTGATTTGGCACGTAGAACTGGATGCTCCCGCCGAGCGAGACTTGCAGGATTTCGCCCGGCATCGGCGTCTTGTGGTAGCCGCGCACGATGTGAAATCCCGCCTTGTTCAGCCGCGTGCCGAGATCCATCCCGCCGTCCGTGGTGGAGAAACCGTGGTCGGACACGACGAAAATATCGGTCTTATCGAGCACGCCCTTTTTTTGCAGCGCGGCGATGACCATGCCCAGTTCGTTGTCACTGTCGCGAATCGCCGCGAGCGCGACGGGCGAGCCGGGCTGCGTCATGTGCTGGCTGAAATCCGGATCGCCGAGCCACAGCGTCGTGAAACGCGGGATGCCCTCGCGCCACAGCTCCTCCACGAGCGCGCGCGTCGTCCATGCGTTTTGCGCAGTATTCGGAGAAGGCGGCACACCGCGAACCGGCGTCGGCACAGCGCTCACGATTTTCTCCGCAGCGGCTGCGGGAACTGCGGGCGCACCGGCAGGAACATCGCCCGCAGCCTTCTCCATCGCGGGGGCCTTTGGCTGCGCAACGCCGGGAGGCGGCGGAAATTTGCCGAGCGACGCGACGATGGGCTCCAGCGCCGATGCGGGATAAGCCTTTCCCGCAAAGAGAATGGTCGAGGCATTCTGCTCCGGGCGATTCGGCGAGCGGTCGTGGAGCAACGCCACGGATTTTGTCCCCGCGACCACCGTGCGCTGGCCCGCCTGCTGGATGATTTCCGCCAGCGTCGGCACGCGGATGTATTTCCCCTCGCGCACCGCGTCGCCCTTCTTGCAAGTCTCGGCAGACTCCATCGCCACCGGGTGGTAGGGCTGGATGTCCGGGCGGAACTCCACATTGGCCAGGATGCCGTTGTGCATCGGGTAGCAGCCCGTCGCGATGGCCGTGCCGTTCACCTCCGTCGAAGTCACATAAACCGAATGCTGGTCCGCAAAAAAAGTCCCCCGCTTGGCCAGCGCATCCAGCACAGGCGTCGTATCCGCGCGGACAAAATCGGGCCGCATCCCGTCCCAAACCACCAGCACCACATGCTCCGCCTTCCCCTTGAAAGGCTCGGCCTTCCCATTGAGAGGCTCCTCCGCCCAAGCGGGCGACACGGCGACAAGGACGGCGAAAAGCGAGAGGCGGAAATGTTTCATGATCTCCAGCATCCTTGCCCGTCCCGACTCCCGCACACAAGCCGCACCTGCGACTTCGTTGGTGGAAAAAGTAAGCTACTTCCGTAGCTAAGGTGCGCTCTCTAACTGCGGCGGGTTATTGCTGCCGTCGGGGAAGGTGATGTCGGTGTTCGGCAGGGCGGCGCGCAGTTCGCGCAGCGCGGCGGCGGGGATTTTATCGCAACCGCTGAGGTCGAGCGTTTGCAAGCCGGTGAGACCCTTGAGGCCATCCACGTTTTGCAGTGCGTTGCAAGCGCAGAGGTCGATCTCTTGCAGGGTCGCGAGGTTCTTGAGGCCGTTCAGGTTTTGCAGGGCGGCGCAACGGAAGAGGACGAGTTCGTGGATGTTCGTGAGTTCCTTGATGACCTTCAGGTTCTTGAGAGCGGTGCCTTCACTGAGATCGAGCACTTGGAGACTGGTCAGTCCCTTGATGCTGCTCACATCTTGCAAAATGGGGCAATGGCTGAGGCCGAGTGCGCGCAGACCGGTGAGTCCTTTAATGCCGTCCACGTTTTGCAAGGCGTCGCAAGCGTAGAGGTCGAGTTCATGCAGGCTCTTGAGGCCATCGAGGGCATTCAGGTTTTGCAGAGCGGGACACCGGCTGAGGTGGAGTTCTTGTAGGCTGGTGAGGTTCTTGATGGCGTCCAGACTTTCGTCTATAAAATCATTGGCCTGTAATACCGTAGGCCGGAGGCGATGGAACAAGTCGCGATAACGGGCAAGGTCGGGCACACTTCCAAGGGTAAGCCTGCGTTCGTGTGCGCCCCATGTTTCCTTTTTCAGCGCATTGCGCCAGTCCTGCCGGATCAGGCTGAACGTATCATCGCAATCCCAATGCATTCCCGCCTCCTTCGCCTCGCGGACGGCGTTGTTGTAAAGGTGGAGCTTCCACACCTGCCAGCCGATGCCGCCGAGGAAGACGACGATGAGCACGCACCAGAGCTTCTTCCCAAAGCTGCTCTCGCTTTTCGTGGTGTGCCCGTCTTTCACGCCAGCCTTCTGCCCCACGCTGCGAACGATGACAAGGCGCGAACGGGATTGCTGAATACCGCCTTACTGCGGCGGGTTCTTGGTGCCGTCGGGGAAGGTGATGTCGGTGTTCGGCAGGGCGGTGCGCAGTTCGCGCAGCGCGGCGGCGGGGATTTTGTCGCAGCCGTTGAGGTTGAGCCATTGCAGGGCGGTGAGGCCCTTGAGTCCGTCCACGTTTTGCAGCGCGGTGCAGTTGCAGAGGTTGAGCCATTGCAGTGCGCTGAGGCCCTTGAGGGTGTCCACGTTTTGGAGGGCGGTGCAGCCGACGAGGTTGAGTTCTTGCAGAGCGGTGAGGCCCTTAAGGCCGTCCACGTTTTGCAGTGCGGTGCAGCCGTTGAGGTCGAGCGATTGCAGGCCGGTGAGGCCCTTGAGGGCGTCCACGTTTTCATTCTGACATCCCCTAGCATACAATTCCGTGGGGCGGAGATGGCGGAGCATTTCGCGGTAGCGGCCAAGGTCGGGGACTTCTCCCATCACAAGCATGCGTTGGTGCTCGCCCCATGTCTCCTTTTTGAGCGCATTGTGCCAGTCCTGCCAGATGAGGCTGAGGGTGTCGTCGCACTTCCACTCAAACCCCGCCTCTTTCGCCTCGCGGACGGCGTTGTTGTAGGCGTTGAGCTTCCACATCTGCCAGCCGATGCCGCCGAGGAAGACGACGATGAGCACGCACCAAAGCTTTTTCCCAAAGCTGCTCTCGCCATGCGTGGTGTGCCCGTCTTTCACACCCGCCTTCTGCCGCGTGCGGTGATCTTTGGCAAGTTGCGACCTTGTAGTGCGGCGGGAAGCGATAGCGCCACGCCGCCTTCGCAAGCAGGGCAACGGAGCGGGTCCCTCATCGGCCTTTCCTTGCAAAACCTCGCGCGCCTTTTACCCGGACGGGGCGCTTCCAAGGCGGTGTCGCGCTTCGCTTGCCACCGCACTACAAGGTCCCGCCTTCTGCCCCACGCGGCGATCATTGACAAGGCGCGAGGGGGCGCTGGCTCAGGCGAGGATGCCTTTGACGACTTTGCCATACACGTCCGTGAGGCGGTAGTCGCGGCCGGTGTGGCGGTAGGTGAGGCGTTCGTGGTCGAGGCCGAGGAGGTGGAGGATGGTGGCGTGGAAGTCGTGCACGTGGACGGGGTCTTTGGCGACGTTGATGCCGTAGTCGTCGGATGCGCCATAGACGCTGCCTGCATTCACGCCCGCGCCGGCGAGCCACGAGGAATAAACCCAGTGGTGGTGTTCGCGGCCTTTGGCGTCGGCTTTTTCGACGAAGGGCGTGCGGCCAAACTCGGTGGTCCAGACGACGAGGGTGTCGTCCAACATTCCGCGCTGTTTCAAATCCATGAGCAGGCCGGCGATGGGCTGGTCCACGTTTTTTGCAAGGGGGACGTGGTCTTTCATGTCGCCGTGGGCGTCCCAGTTTGCGGAGGAGCCGCTGTCTATCAACTCGACGAAGCGGACGCCGTGCTCGGCGAGGCGGCGTGCGATGAGGCATTGCCAGCCGAAGCCGGTGGTCTGCCCGCGCTGCAATCCGTAGAGCGCGAGGGTGGCGTCGCTTTCCTGCGAGAGGTCGAAGACGTGCGGCACTTCCATCTGCATGCCGAACGCGGTTTCGAAGGAGCGGATGCGGGCGTCGAGGAGCGGGTCGCCTGCGCGGGTGGCGATGTGGCGCTGGTTCATGCGGCGCATTTCCTCCAGCTCCATCTCCTGCAAGCGGCTGGTGGTGCGGCGCTGGACGTTGGCGATGGGTTCGCTGCCGGGGACGACGAGCGTGCCTTGATGCGCGCCGGGCAGGAAGTCGCTGCCCCAGACCTGCCCGCCTGCGTAGGGCGATTTCGGCGCGATGACGACGAAGGACGGGAGGTTGTTGTTTTCCGTGCCGAGGCCGTAGCTGACCCACGAGCCGATGCTGGGCCGCGCGAAGGTGAACGAGCCGGTGTGGATGCCGAGCGTGGCTTCGTAGTGGTTCGTGTGGTCGGACTTCATCGAGCGGATGACGCACAGGTCGTCCACGCATTTCGCGATGTGTGGAAAGAGCGAGCTGACCTCCGTGCCGGATTTACCGTGGGGCTGGAAGTCAAACTGCGGGCGCTTGAGGAACATTTGGTAGTCCCCTTTCCTGCCCTGGTATTCGTTGATGGAAGTCGTCTTCCCCACATCGGCGAAGAGCCGCGGCTTCGGGTCCCACGAATCGACGTGCGACACACCGCCGCTCATGTAGAGGAAGATGACGCGCTTGGCCCTCGGCGGAAAATGCGAGGCGCGCGGCGAGAGAGGATCGGCAGGTGCGGCGTCGCTGCCGAGCAGTTGCGAAACGAGATTGGGGAACAACATGGAGCCACCCACCATCGAGCGGAGAAATCCGCGGCGGGTAGGGCAGAAATACGTGTCGGGTTTCATCAAGGTTTAGTCGAGGTGGAGAAATTCGTTGCTGGCAAACAGCGTGCGAACATAGGCGGCGAGCGCAGTTGCTTCCACATCCTTCTCGCCCGCACTTTTGAGTTCGGCGCGATAGGCGGCGAGGAATGTGGCGGCTTCGACAAGCTCGGTCTCGCTTGGCGCGCGCCCGGTGGTAAGACGCCACGCGAAGCGGATGCGCTCCGCTTCATCCGGTTGCGCAGCGATGAGCCGCTCCGCGCAACTGCGCGCCTTTTCGTGGACGAACGGTGCGTTCAGAAAATACAGCGCCTGTGTCGGCACGGTGGTAGTGCGGCGGTCGGCGGTGCTGGCGTTGGGATCGGGGCCGTCGAAGAGCGCGAGGAACGGGTGACGTTTGTTGCGCTGCGTCATGAGATACACGCTGCGCTTGTTGTGTTCATACACCGCGCTGAACGGGGCGTGCTGCGTGAATGCGGATTTGATGGCCGACGGAAATGGATGTCCGCGCCCCGGCACGAGGTCGAGTTCGCCGCTGATGGCGAGGATGGAATCGCGTAGTTCCTCCGCGCTGAGTCTGCGCCGTGGAAATGCGGCGTAGCTTTCCGCCGGAGCGGTCGTTCCATTTTTCTCCGCGACTTGTGACGCCTGCCGATACGTCGCGCTGAGCATGATCAAGCGGTGCATCGCTTTCACCGACCAACCGCTCTCGATGAATTTCGTCGCGAGGTGATCGAGCAATTCGGGATGCGTCGGAAGCTGACCACGTGTGCCGAAGTCGTTCGGCGTCGCCACGAGTCCGCGCCCGAAATGATATTGCCAGATGCGATTCACCATCACGCGCGCCGTGAGCGGATTGTCCGGGCGCGTGAGCCAGTTGGCGAGTTCGAGACGCCCGCTGCCCTTCGTCCCTGCAGGCAGCGGCCCGCCGCCGAGCGATGCGATAAAGCCGCGCACCGTCTCCGCGCCGGGTCGCTCCGGCTCGCCGCGCAACTGCACGCGCACATCATGGGGCGTGCCCTCGACGACTGCGTAGGCAAGGTCGTCCGGTCCATCTTCGATCAGCGAAGTGAGCGAGCGGTCCATTCCCGGCGCATCGTCAGCGACAGCCGGCGGTGTCGTTGATTCAGGCGCGATGGGCTCTTTTTGGATGGCGAAATTATCAATCTCCAATCCCGGCAGCGCAGCGCCCGCACGCGCCGTGGAATCTAAACCGACGTAGTCAATCGAGCCCACCCAACCTGCTGTGAACGGCACGCCGGAAAATGCCGATCCCCTTTCCGGCATATCCACTTTCCCGCCAAAAGTGCGTGTCCCGAAATCAATCTCCAGTTGCAAATTCACCCATGCTTTCGGTTTCAACTCCGTGAGCACTCTCATCCCATCGCCGGAGCGGAGAGTGATGGAGCCGCCGGAAATGAACACCTCAACAGCTGCCGCCCCCGACTGCGCCCCGAGCCAGAAACGATGCATCCCAGACGCGCCGGGCTGCGCGCGGAAATCGAGGTTCACGTAAAGCTTCCGATTCTTATCCCCGGCGCGCATCACATGAAGCGCCTGACCCAGCCGATAGTCCACTTCACCGCCCGCGATGCTCGCTCCGAAATTTCCGAAGGGGTAAATATTCTTGAACGGACTCTGCGCTTCCCGCGTCACGCTGATTTTTCCCTCCCACATCCATGGAGTCACGAGCACGCCGTAGCTTCCGCCCGCTGCGTCCTTCTGCATTTCAAAATCGCCGTCCGGTTCGCGGAGCGAGCGCAGCACCGCAGGAGGCGCGGATTGTTTTTGCTTAGCCACTTTCGTAGCGACGAGTCTGTCGTATTCGCGCCACTGCCGCTGCGCCTCGTCCGGTGGCAACAGGGGGACCAGCGCACGCGATTTGTTCTTTTGCTCCGAGCCAGGAAACGCGTAGCGCGTGCTGTCGAAGATACCGTAGAGCGCGTAGTAATCCTGCATCGAGACGGGATCAAATTTGTGATCGTGACAGCGCGCGCAACCCAGGCTCAGGCCCATCACGCTCTGCCCGAGCGTATCAATCGTGTCCTGAATCATGAGGTGCTGATACTTCTCCGAGTCGAAGCCGAATCGCCGCGTAATCGCGAGGAAGCCCGTCGCAATCATCCGCTCGGCGAAACGCTCGCGCGGCCCCTGCTCCGCGAGGATGTCGCCGGCGATCTGCTCGCGCAAAAATTCGTCATAGGGTTTGTCGGCGTTGAACGCATCAATCACATAATTCCGGTAACGCCACGCGAGGCCCGCTGGATAATCCGCCGTGTCCCCCGCCGTGTCGGCGTAGCGCACGACATCGAGCCAGTGACGCCCCCAACGCTCGCCATAAGGCGGCGATGCGAGCAGACGTTCCACCAGCGCCGCGTAGGCGTTCGGTGTTTCGTCGGCGAGAAAAGCGTCCACCTCCCCCGGCGTCGGCGGCAAGCCCGTGAGATCGTAAGTCGCGCGGCGGATCAGCGTGCGCTTCTCCGCAGGCGCGGAGGGCTGAGCGCCGTGCTCCTCCATTTTCGATAGGATGAAAGAATCCACCGAAGTCGCAGGCCAAGTCGTATTCTTCACGACCGGCGCTGGCGGATTTTTCACCGACTCAAAAGCCCACGGACGCGCACCCGTCTTCTTCGCGAGCAAAGCAGCAGGCGTCTCGGGATACGGCGCGCCCATCTTCACCCACGCCGTGAGATCGGCGATGATCGCATCAGGCAGTTTCTTGCTGCCGTCCTTGCTCGGCGGCATCCGCGTATCTTCATCCTCGTAGCGCACCGCGTGAATGAGTCGGCTCTTCTCCGGCTCACCAGCCACGACAATCTCCCCATCCGTGCCGCCCTTCAAAAAATCCTCCCGCGTATCCAGCTTGAGCGCACCCTTCACCTTCTTCGCCGTAGCACTGTGGCATTCATAGCAATTCTCCACCAGCACTGGACGGATTCTATTTTCAAAAAAAGCCAGCCCCTCAGCGTCCGACGCTGCCTGCGCCGAGGTGACAAAAATCACGAGCCCCATCGAGACGATAGAGAGCAACGATTTCGCCATATGCGGAAAAGTGTCCACGCTCCGAATCAACACACTGTCCGTTCGATTGGCAGCAACATTATCCTGGCAGCGACAACTGGAATACGCACCTTCTCAGGGCTTGCCGGCTTCAAAAACGCGCACTTCGTCCAACTGGACGTTGTCAGCTACGCTGTTTTTGAGCATGTTGACTCGAACGAAACGGGCGTTGACCGGCTCGATCTTGTGTATGTGGCCTTCTCCGGTTTCAGGCTTGGTGTTGGCGCTATCGTCCACGACTTTGGTCCATGTCTTTTGGTCGGTGGTGACCTCGACGGTGTATTGGAAGGAACGCCCGCCCTCCGGCCATGGGATTACTTCGATGCGGTCAATCTTCACGACGTCCTGCAAGTCCACCTGCCACCATTGCGGTGGTTTCAAAGCAGCCCAAACCATCGGGATGGTGCCATCCGGTATGGCTGCGATTCTGCCGACGAAACCGTCCGCTGCGTATTCCGCCAGCAAAGCTTCCTTGGTTCCCTTTGCCTCCACGCTGGAGGCAGTCACGGGTTTGCCCGTGGTTAGATTTTTTTGGGAAATGATTTGGTCGTATTTTTCACCGAAGGTGATTCCGCCAACTCTGGTGCCTGATTCATCGAATACAGCGGCGCGGATTCGCAGTTTACCATTCAGCGTCAGCGGCGACTCGTATTTTTTTGAAGTGGCCTTGGGCTCGCTGCCGTCGAGCGTCCAGCGGATCGAACAGCCATGCGGGAGGTCTGCGCTCATCGTTACCGTGGCGGGCTCGCTGTAGTAGGATCGTTCGCCGACTTTATCGATAACCTTTACCTCCTCTTTGATCTGAACCGGACGGATGAGTTTGTTCATCCGCTCTTGGCAGATTTTCATGCGACCACGGAATTCTGGTTCGAATACGACGGTGTTGGGCCCCCATGTCCGTTCCTGACGTTCCGCCATTACAGGCAGCCAGCGATTGACAATCGTCTCGGCGCTTTGCTCCCACATCATGCGGGAACCACCAAGCACGCGGTCAGTCGGTTTGAGTTTCGCCTCGTTCGAACTGTAAATGTTCCAGTTGGGAAAGGTGTCGTTGATGTCCCACGGCACAGTGATCGTGGCGAAGCCTGCGTCCTGCGCCTGTCGCGCGCCGCGGAACCATGAATAAATAATGCAGTCATTCAGTTCCGGAATCTGCGGAGGGCCCTGCCACCCACCCCAGAAGATGCTCTTTTTTCCGCGCTTCTTCACCATCTCATTCATACGAAGGAAAAACTGTTTCAATAGCGCGTCCTTGATGTTTTGTGGCTCGACGGTGGTGCCATCGCCCAAGCCGTGCTCCTTCACATACGCCAATATATTGGGCCGGCCTTCGAACTGAATCTCGTCGCCACCGATGTGAAAAAAGGGCGAGCTTTTGAAAACTTCGCAGACCTCGCCGATGACCTTGTCGAGAACCGGATCGACCTCGGGCTTGATGAGGTCAATCAGCCGCCCGCCTGAAATCGCCGGCACGTCGCGCATGAGTGCGCTGGCATGACCCGGTGTCTCAATCTCGGGCACGAGCGTGACGCCGCGCGCATCGGCGAAGGTCACCAGATTCTTCAACTCTTCCAAGTCCCAGACCATCGGAGTATCTCCATTGAAACAGGCACCGTTGGACGTGCCTGACTTGAATGCCTTCATTGGAAAAACAAAGGCGCTGTCCTCCAAGAAATGCAGGTGCAAATAGCGCACCTTCCAGAAGCGTGCAGCCATCACTGCGTCCTTGAGAGCCGTGATCGGCATGTCTTGCCGGGCACAATCAATCATGATCCCGGTGAAATCAGCGTGCGGCCAGTCTTTGATGTCCATTTTCGGCAGCGAAACTTTTGCGCCTTCAATCTTCAGAGCTTGCAGGATCGTCGCAGTGCCTTCGCAGACTGCGCGGTAGTCCCATCCCTCGACCACTGCCTTGTCGGTCACGGAGATCGTATGGGCATAGTCGCGGGTCTGGACAATGTTGCGATTCTGACAGGCCCAAATATCCGCATCGGCGCGGAGTGCAGGATTCACTTTCAGCACGATATCGCCGGGCTTGGCTTCTCCTTCCGCCGGAGCGAGCCGGACTTTAGTGAGCGTGAGAATTTCATTCGCCAAAATTTCAGCCAGTGGCTTGAGCTTTGTGTCCGTGGCCACGATGCGGCTCTCGGCGGTAAGCGCCATTTCGCCTTCGTTAAATTTGAAGGTCTTTGGCATCGGGATCAATTTGACGGGATAATTGATGGGATCGGTCTTCGGCTTTCTGGGCTTGGATGCGACGTTCTCCTTCGCACCGGGAACGCCGAAAAATTCAACCTGCCCCAACGCGAACGATGCCTGCTGCCCCGCTTCCATTGCCGCCCAAGTGTCTTTGAGAAAACACTGCGTAATGACGATGCGAAACCACGTGTAGGCTTTCGCGGGCCGGGCAAAATCGGCCTTGGCGATCTTCGCAATCTTCGCATCGGTCAACTTCGCCTCGAGTTTTTTGAGGTTCTTTTCGTCCACCGATTTCGGCATCGCCTCCGAGTCGAACGAAGTAAATAGAGTAGTCTCCACTCGTGTCGCGCGCAGCGGGCTGGTCTCCCGATTGGTAGAGTCGCAGCGGTAAATGTCGTGCCAGTCGTCGTCAGCTCCGGTGTTCGACCCCTGAATGGCCCACTTCAACGGATCGCGATCAGCCGGGTGAGTGGTCGTGGTGATCGTAAAATGCGTCAGCACGAAGGCATCTTTCAGTTCCACTGCGCAATAAAATGGCTCCTTCTCCGTGGCTCCACCATTGCCGCCGTCCTTGTAGTCAAGATACCACCCGCGCTGTTCGGGCTTGTTCAGAAAAATCGCGCAAGCCGGGGAGTTCTGCCAGCTCTGGTATGCGTGTCGCTGGTGCGCTTGCATTCGCGGATCGCTCACAGGCTCGCTATACATATTCACCCAGGTGGCGTTTTGCGGACGCAGTTTTTCCTCCGGTAAGTCAGCGTTGTAAACTTCGCGATCCACGAGCGTGTCCTCCGGGTCGGTCAGGTCTCCGCCCAGTAAACTCTTGTTTCCGGTTCCTAGTCGCTCGAAAGCGCCAACTGGCAGGACGAAGCTAAATACGATCAGCGAAATGAGCGACAAGGCTCGGGTGGAAGAGGGTTTCATTGTGTAGGTTGTTATCATAAGGTTCTGGAGTGATTGTTAGATGAAATTTCAAAGCATTTCCCTTCACGTGTTCAGGAAAGACTTTAACACCCGACGATGCTTTGGGTGGGGGAACAGGGAAGGATGAAGATAGCCTGCTATTCCGCCAGCGCGTGGATGGTGCCGTGCAGGTTTCGCTCGATGGGTGCGCCGTCGGGGGCTCGGAGTTTGACGATGAGTTCGTAGCACTGCGTCGGAGCGAGTTCGGAGATTTCGAGGGTGACGGCGCGGGCGTCGCTGGCGATGCGCGCGGCTGTGATGGCGAGTGGGTGTTCGCCGACGTGGTTGGAGCCGTAGTTGGCGCTGCGTTTCAGCGACCAGACTTTGAGAGCGAACGCATCGGGCTTCACGCTAGCTGGATCGAGCGGGTCGCTGAAGGTGACGGTGAGCGTGCCCTTCGCGGCGTGGACGGTTAGCGGGAGATTCGCGGGATTTTCGTTGCGGCGGATGCGGTGGAATCCACCGGGCGCGCCCGCATTTCCCGCCCACGCAAACATGCCGCTCGTGTAGAGCGCACCGTCGCTGCCGAAGCGTCCGCGCATGATGCCGGTGGCAAAGCCGGGCATCGGCAGCTCGCACACAGCGCCCTGCCACTGGCCGGCGACTTCCTCGTTCGGCACGATGAACGCGCGGCCCATGCCGTAGCTGAGATTGAGCAGCGATCCGCCGAGCGTGCCCCAATCGTTCTTTGGCACCCAGAGCAGTTCGGCAGGGCTGCGATCCTTGGCGTTGGTGATCCACACCATCGGCTGCTGCATCGCGGAATCGGCAGTGTCGGTCACATCAGTGTAGCCGAAAATGTTGCCGTAGAATCCGCCGGGCTTCACGCGGTTGATGCGGTTCTTCGGCGTCCAGTGGCCTTCCTGGTCGGTGACGAAAAACGTGCCGTCGTCATTGATGCACACGCCATTCGCAGCGCGGAAGCCGTTCGCGATGATGTCGGTCTTTTTCCCATCGGCACTCACGCGGAGCAACGTGCCGTGATGCGGGACGAGCGCAGGCAGCGCGTGGCGGGCGGACTTTGCGTAGTAGAAATTGCCCGCTGCATCCGTCTGCAAGCCCATCGCGAATTCGTGGAAATGCTCGGTGACTTGATGGTCGTTGTTGAAGTTCTCGATGAAGTCTGCTTCGCCGTCGCCGTTGATATCGCGCAAACGCACGAGCTGGTCGCGGCATGTGATGAAAAGGTCGTCGCCACGAAACTTCACGCCGAGCGGCTGGAAAAGTCCGCTCGCAATCCGCCGCCATTTCAGCGGAGCGGGCGCGGGGGCCATGAGGCCGTCCACGCGCCACACGTCGCCGTTCCAGGTGGTCAGGATGGCGGCCTTGCCGTCGGGCGTGAAATCGAAGCCGCCCGGACGCATCCAGCTCTGCCACGGATTTTCGATGGGCAGCGGGAAAGTGTCGGCGATGAAGGGGCCGTCGGCTTTGCCGGCCTCGGAGGTGGTGGTGACTTCCTCCGTCCAGCGGCGCGGGCCGCCCTTGGTGAGCGGCTCCAGATCGAGCGGGGCGGTGAAGGTTTTCGCGAGCGCGGCGAGCGAGGCCGGATCGGCATTCGAGATGAAGAGGCGTGTCTGCGCACCGTTGGGCAATTCCGCGACCCAGAACCCGCCGTCCTTGCTCAGCTTGCCCTCACCCGCCAGTGCGACGTTGATCGTGTCCGGCGCGACGCGCAAACGAAGCGGCGAAAGCATTTTTCTTAGAGGCAGCAATTTCACATTCAGGGTCCGCGTGAAAACCGGCGTCGCGCCGTAGTCGAGCCAGCCCGGTGATTCGAGCACGGGCCTACCGCCGACGGTGAGTGCGATAACCGCTTTCCCGCCCGACAAATACAGCCCCTCGTAATGCGCCCACTCCCGCGGCAGCGGACCGTAGGGCAGCTTCTCGCGGCTGAACGGACGAGGGTCCTCCCACTTGCCCTCCCGCGACGCCCAGCCGGGGCCGACCGGATTCACGAACTGCCGCTCGCCCGCGAGGCTCGTGTGCGAGCCGTGACTGCCGTCGAACGCGATGCCTTTCCAGTCCACAAAACTCCCCGTCGTCGCCGTTGCCACGCGCATCGTGTCGTGGTCGTAGATCATCCACGCGCGACCTTTGCTCACGCCACCGGGGCCATCGTCGAGGCGGATGGCGATGGCTTTTTGCGCGATGTTCTTCGGCGCAATTTGCAGCGTCCAGAAAAGCGCGGGGCCGAAGTCCATGCGTTTGTATTGCGGTAGCGAGCGATCCTCTTTTTCCACCTCAGCGATGGTCATGCCGCGCGGTAGCGACGCGAGATACGTGGGCGTGATTTCCGTAAACTGCGACTTGTTGTGCGGGCGCAGGAACGTCTCGCGGATGTATTGGATGACCGTGTATTTTTGCGCCGTAGTGTATTGCGGCTGCGCAACCATTTGCCCAAAGCCCTTCGTCAGCGTCGTGAACATCGAGTAAGGGTCTGCACCGTTTTTGAACTGTCCCTCGGCAAAACGCAGAGCCGTCGGCAGCGAGCCTTGCTGCTCCTTCGTGCCATGGCAGACCACGCACAGCGTGCTATAAATCTGCGAGCCCTCCGCAAGCGTCTTCTCATTCCATGCGCTCACGATTTGAAAGTGGTCACTCCGCTCCAAAGCCTGCACCCAAGCCGCGCGCACCGTCGCGCCCGCTGCGGGCTCAATCACCGGACGCGAACTTCCTGCCGCTGGAATGTGCGTAAAATCCGGCGTGTTTGCGCCGACACCATTGCCTTTAAAAAGCAGTGCGATTTCTTCATCCGGCAGCGCGCGCGCCCAAACACGCACGCTCGCGATTTTACCTTTTCCAAAGTCACCGCCAAAGTCCGCCGTAGTCCGGCCAACCTTGAAAACATCCCCGGCCACATCCGGCTTGGTCAGCTTCGGATTTTCCGCCACCACTTTCCCATCGAGCCACAACCGCGCCGCGCCGGCGCGCACAGCGAGAACAGCCGTGTGCGGCTTTCCGTCGCTCACCTTTTCGCCACCCGTAATCGCGCCAAGCCAGCCGATATCATAGACCAGCCGGCCATCGCGAATGAATAGCGCCTTCCCATTTGCCGCCCATTTTCCGTTCGGCGAGCATTTGGAAAACAACGTCCCGTCTCCTCGCGTTTCAAACTTCACCGCCGCCGTGAACTCCGTGCCGAGATCAATTTTTGCATCGGGAAAATCCGTCGCCCCTTTTTGATCGCTCGCACCGCTCTTCACATCCGCCGCCGCCACTTTGCCATCCGTCCACAATCTCACCACTGGCGCACCCTTCGCCGGATGCTCCACCGCGATGTCATGCTCCGCGCCCTTCGGCAGTCTTATGAAAAGCTCACTGCCAACCTTCACCTCGCCTGTGGTTGGAGCGGAAAATTCAACATGAAGTCGGTAGTTCGCAGGCAACTCCGCCGCATCCAACGGCATCGCATCACGCGGCACCGCCGCCAGAGCCATTACCGGCAGCGCAAAGAGAGCAATTCGTAGGATTTGCACGAAGGAAGTGCGGAAGGTTTTCATGAAGCGGGCTGCGAAACTCCACGCTCGGTCATGGAAACACAAGCCGACATCCGGGCAACCGCTGCAACGAACTGTCGTATCAAACGCACACAGACGCAGGAAAACGATCCTCCGGGCGGGGCAAAATGCGATCGCTTTCCAAACTTCCTTGCCAGCGTTCTAGCTTCCACTCTACATGGTGAGATGCGCCAGCATAGCTCAGTTGGTAGAGCAGTTGATTTGTAATCATCAGGTCGCCGGTTCGAATCCGGCTGCTGGCTCCCCCTCCAACCTTTTGCCAGTCATGGTTTCGGGTCGATACGCGGGAATGACTCATAACGGCTCTAAGTAGCTTTTGGTCTTTTCTCCGCTCAAAATTTTCGAGCTGAGTTTATTGAAGGGCGCAAACTGATCATACGTCGCAGCACTGCGACGTATCACCATTCACGAATCACAAAACGCTGTCCGCTTATTTCGCAGCCTTGAGTTGGCGGTCTATACTCTTGGGGCGCACTTTGAAGAATTCGCGGAGACGGTTGACCTGGTTAGGGTAGTCGGCTCCAGCTTTGGCGTCCACGCTGGCGATGGCGGGCTGGAGTTTGGCTTGTAGGGCGTCGAGGCGCTTGAGCCATTTGTCGGTGTCCATGACGGTGGTGTTGATTTCGCCCATGCGTTTCAGGTAGCGCGCCTTGCCTTCAGGGGTGTTGAAGACTGCGGGCCCGAGGATTGATTGCATTGGCGGGACGAGCGGACCTTGGTCGGCGTTGCCGAATTCCTGATCGAGTCCGTGCGGGAGGATGAAGATTTTGTTGGTCGCGGGGTTGTGATAGACGCGGTAGTTGTTTCGGTTGAAAACGTAGCCGTCCCAGTCGCCGAGGATGGCTTGGATGCAGAAGCCGCTGATGAAGGAATCCATGTCCATGAGCTTTGCCATCTCGGTAAAGCGCTGGTTGGGGTCGCCGATGCGGGCGGCGGCGAGGAGGGCTTTGATGTCGGCGTTGTCTTTGACGTCATCCTTGGTGCGGACGAGTTCAAAGGGCTGATCAATGTCTCTCTTGAAACCGGGATCGTAGAAATTGCCGTCTCCGTTTTTGAAATGAATCTGGAAGTAGTTGGTGTCGTAGCCCTCCTGGATGCAGTAAAAGCCTTTTGGCATTCCGTTGAGGTTGACGATGGCGTGGCTGATACGCGGGGCGGGGACGCCGGATTCGCGGAGCATTTCGTTGGCTACATAGAGTGAGAGATAGCTGCCGTCCTGTGCGGAGTTGACGAGCGCCCATTTATCCATGCCAAAGAAATCCTTTTTCTCGTCGAATTTTCCCATGTTGATCGTGAATCCGGCCTTGTCGTTGACGTTGCGGAAGCTGCCGAGTCCGCCACGGAGGTGGATGCCGACGTTGGCGAAATTATAGGGCCCGATCTTGATGGACGCTTTGACGTATTTCTTCGGCTCCGTCATGAGCGGCGTGAGGGGCTTCACTGCTCCGGGCGAGGGTGCGATGGTGATGTCGATAGTGGGAATTTTTTCGCTCGTGCTCTTAAAAAATGCGGCACGTGTCGCCTCGGATTTCGCGGCCTTCGCGGCTTTCTCAGCGGGGGTGGCCTTGGCCTTTTTGTCCTTTTTTGCTGCAGGTGCGGCGGCAGGAGCTTGCGCGTTGGCGGGCATTGTGGCGAGGAGAGCTGCGATGAGTGGCAGCGCGAGTAGCCAAGTTTTTGCGGAGACGTTTTGTATCATGGATTGTGTGTCAGTGGGAGTAGGGCGCGGGAAGTTGGTGAAGTGCACGGGGGGTGTCCAGTATTTCTGGCGTAATTATTAGCGGGGTGCTTGCAGAAAATTACTAAGATGCGCGGGGGTGGTGAGCGGTGATACATCACGCCAATCACTTCCCGCTGTTCACATCGCCACGGGGGCGCTCTACTCCGCGCGCCATGCGACCCACTTTCCTCGGATGAAACTTTTTCTTTTCACAACACTGCTCGGCATCTTCGGTTTTGCGTTCACGGCGTCTGCGGATTCGGCGACGGAGATGGTCGAGGCGACTTTCAAAGTGTGGGACCCGGCGGTGACAGGCACTTGCTTCCTCGTGAAACGCGATGCGCCGGATGAAGCGATCTACCTCGTCACGGCGGCGCATGTTTTCGAGGGGATGAAGGCGGACAAGGCGACGCTTGTGCTGCGCGAGCGGCGTGAAGACGGCACTTACAAAAAGCGCGAGCACAAGGTGGAGATTAAAAATGCCGGCAAGGCGCTGTGGGTGCGCCATCCGAAGGACGATGTGGCCGTGCTGCGGATCACGAGCGCGCTCCCGGTGCCGGCTGCGACGGTGCCCATGAGCGCACTCGCCGACGATGCGCGGCTGAAGGCGGCGGCGCTCGGCGTGACCAGCCAGCTTTTCGTGCTCACTTACCCCACTTCCTTCGAGGCAAACGAAGCGGGCTTCCCCGTGGCGCGGCAGGGAATCATCGCCAGCCACCCGCTGCTGCCTTACGGCAAAAAGCACACCTTTCTCGCGGACTTCACGGCGTTCGACGGCGACAGCGGCGGGCCGGTCTTCATTCCCGGCGGCGACGGGCACCCGGTGGTCATCGGGATGGTCATCGCGCAATTCCGCAGCGACGAAAAAATCAACACCAAGTATGAAGAGCGCTCCGTCCATTACCCACTCGGCATCGGCGACGTCCTCCACATGAAATACGTCCGCGACACGATCGAGCAAACCGTGCCGCAACCAGAGTCCCCCGCCGCCCCGAAGCCGACCATCGAAACCGCCCGGTAGATCTGCTGTGTTCATCATCAGACTTCCCTTCGTCATGCGGCGATAGATAGGAAATGCCGCACTGATTTCACATGCAACGCGAACACTTTGCCACAACCCGCGACGGACAAAACGTCGAGCGCTTCACCCTCACTAATAAGAACGGCCTCGTCGCGCGCATCATCACATGGGGGGGCACTCTCATAGAATTCCATGCTCCTGACCGGGACGGCAAATTCGCTGAAATCACACTCGGCTTCGACGCTCCCGAATCGTGGCTCGGGGAGCACCCCTACTTCGGTGTCATAGCCGGGCGCTACGCAAACCGCATCGCCTGCGGAAAATTCCAGCTCGACGGTAAAACCTACACGCTCACCACGAACAATGGCCGCAACCACCTCCACGGAGGCAGCGTTGGTTTCGACAAAAAAAACTGGCTCCCCCACCCCGTCTCCAACAACGCACTCCGCCTCACCCTCACCAGCCCCGACGTTGATCAGGGCTATCCCGGAAAATTGAAAATCGCCGTCATCTACACACTCACCGACGACAACGAACTGCGCCTCGACTACGAAGCCACCACCGACCAACCCACCATCCTCAACCCCACCAACCACACCTATTGGAACCTCGGCCCCACCCCGCACATCCTCGCTCACGAACTCACCCTCCACGCATCACACTACACCGCCATCGACAGCGAAAGCATTCCCACCGGAGAACTCCCACCAGCCAAAGGGGCCATGGATTTCACCAAGGCAAAACCCATAGGTCGTGACATCGCCGCAGTCCAAAACCAACCCGGCGGCGGCTACGACCACAACTGGGTCATCGACCGCTCTCCATCGGAAAAACACAGCCTCGCTGCCGAACTGCACGACCCGGCCAGTGGACGCACGATGACCGTCCGCACCACCGAACCCGGCATTCAATTCTACTCCGGCAACTACCTCGACAACCTCCCGGGGCGCGCTGGGCGCATCTACCCAAAACACGGCGGCCTCTGCCTCGAAACACAACACTTCCCCGACTCTCCCAACCACCCTGCCTTTCCCACTACGATTCTACGCCCCGGCCAGATATTCAGCAGCACCACCATCTATCGCTTTAGCGCGAAGTAGAAAATCACCTGCGCGCATGTGCGCAAATTCCGTGAATTCGCAGCGCTGCATTAGGACCGTATTCAGTCGTTGTTGGAAATCATTGGAATCCACGTAGAGAACTGACACTAGTCGGCTATGAGAAAATCCTTACCTTCACTTTTCCTCGTCGTGAGTCTGATTGCTGGCAGCGCAAATTTGTTTGCGGCATCCCCTGCGCCAGTGCGTGGACTTTTGGAAGTGAGCCATGAGAATGTGAAGTTTGTCGGCGGGTTCTGGGGGCCGCGCGTGAAGATTGCCAATGAAGTGACCATCCCTCACGCGCTGGATGAACTGGAGAAGGACGGGCACGTGACGAATTTCGACAAGGCGGCGGGGAAATTCGACGGGCCGCTGAAGGGGCACCATGCGTTTGATTCCGACCTGCACAAGGTGCTGGAGGGCGCGTTTCTTTCGGTGAAGCATTTCACCGAGGGACCGCTGCGCGGGCGTGCGGAGGCGATCCTCGCACGCGTGGTCGCTGCGCAAAAAGCGGACGGCTTTCTCATCTCCTATTTCATCGTGAAGGACTTTGAAAAGCGGTGGCAGGACATGCGTCTCGAACACCAGCTCTACAACGCGGGGCATTTCTTCGAGGCAGCGGTGGCGCACCAGCGTCTCGTCGGCGACACAAGCAGCGCTCTCGCTGCTGCGAAGCGTTTTGCCGACAATGTGGACGCCACTTTCGGCGAAAAGAAACGCTACGATGTGGACGGACACGAGGAGGTGGAACTGGCGCTCATCAAGCTCTACCGCGCCACGGGCGAGCGTCGTTACCTCGAACTCGCACGCTTTTTCCTCGATGAACGCGGCTACGCACACGGCACGGAGCGCAAGCCGTTCGATCCAAAAAACGTCCCGCCGGAGCCGCCAATTGATCTTTCGCTCAGCGACAAGGAAATCCATCGCGCGCAATTCCGCGCCGTGCTCATGCGCCGCAATGGCCGGATGCAGGACCACAAACCCATCATCGAGCAGATGGAGGCCGTCGGCCATGCCGTGCGCGCCGCATACCTCTACTCGGCGATGGCGGACATGGTGCGCTTCAGCGAAGCACCCGGCTACGAGAAGGCGCTCGACAGCATTTGGAACGATGTCGTCGGGCGCAAAATGTATCTCACCGGCAACATCGGCACCGACCAGAATCAGGACGAGGGATTCGGCGACCCGTATCTCCTGCCAAACGAAAGCGCCTATTGCGAAACCTGCGCCGCCATCGCGCACGTCCTGTGGCAGCACCGCATGAACCTGCTCAAAGCCGACGCCAAATACGCCGACGTGATGGAACTCGCCCTCTACAACGGCGTCCTCTCCGGCGTGTCGCTCAGCGGCGATCTCTTCTGCTACCAAAATCCCCTCAGCAGCGCGGAGGGCAACAAGCGCAAACCGTGGATCGGCCTCTCCTGCTGCCCGACGAACATCGCTCGCATCATCCCACAAGTCGGCGGCCTCATGTATGCGCTCGGAAAGGACGAGGTCTTCGTGAATCTCTACGCAGCGAGCGAGACGAATATCCAACTCAACGGCAGCACGCCAATTAAACTGACACAAGAAACCGAATACCCGTGGGAAGGTCGCGTGAAATTGACCGTCACCACGGAAAAGCCAGTCGAGTTATCCCTCAATCTCCGCATCCCCGGCTGGGCGATAGGTCGCCCTGTGCCAAGCGGTCTTTATATTCATTTTCCAAAGGCAGCGTGCCTCTCCCCAACGTTGAAAATCAACGGCGCGTCCGTCGAAATACAAGCCGTCAAAGACGGCTACGTCCACCTCAAGCGCACTTGGAAAGCTGGCGACACCATCGAGTTAAATCTCCCGATGCCAGTCGAACCCATCCACCCCTACGAAAAAGTCGCCGAAAACAAAGGCAAAGTCGCCCTCATGCGCGGCCCCATCGTTTATTGTGTGGAGGCAATCGAGCAACAAGTCCCAACGGCTCCCAATCTCTTTATAGATTCTGGACGCGGCACTGCCCTCCCTCACAATCCCGATATCCTCGGCGGTGTCACCGTCATCAACTGCCGTGCTCTCCTCACCAATGACCCCGGCAGCACGGACGTGAGCATTCAAGCCATCCCCTATTACGCTTGGGGCAACCGAGGCAAAAGCCCGATGGCCGTGTGGCTGAACAAATACAACCCGCCAGCCAAGGAAGCCGCTCCGAAGAAGTAATCCCGGTATCCAGCAAACGCCGACCTTGATGTCGGATTTTGCAAAGGCCGCTGGAATGTGGCGACAGCCTTTGGAGTGCGGCGGCTTGACGCCGCTTTTGCTTTTTCGCGCTGGAGAAAAGCGAACGTCGGGTGCACAGACGCGCACGCTGAACTTTATGTTTTCATTCTGTCCGTGC
Source organism: Chthoniobacteraceae bacterium (assembly GCA_947476045.1). Taxonomy (GTDB): domain Bacteria; phylum Verrucomicrobiota; class Verrucomicrobiia; order Chthoniobacterales; family Chthoniobacteraceae; genus SXWH01. Next base: position 36,668 of record CANJNZ010000018.1, on the reverse strand, counting down.
GATGTGCTTTCGTAGATTGATACTCGCACTCACACCGCGAGCGCGGCTTTCCAGCGTGCGAGCTGGGCCGCTACGTTTTGCGGGGAGGGTGCGCCGGTGGCTTTGCGAGCGGCCATTGCTTTCGCGAGATCGAAGCACTCGAAGACATCGGCGGCGAACGCGGGTGATAATTGCTGGTAGTCGGCGAGCGTGAGCGCGGGGAGTGCGCAGGCGCGCTGGGCGCAGAGGGCGACTGCTTTGCCGATCACTTCGTGCGCTTTCCGGAATGGGACGCCGTGATTCACCAAATAGTCAGCGAGGTCGGTGGCGAGCAGCATGGGATCGGCGACGGCTGCGGCGCAGGCGGCGCGGTTGACTTTGATGCCGTTCATCATGCCGGTGAAGACGGCGAGGGAATTTTTCACCGTGTCCACGCTGTCGAAGACCGGCTCCTTGTCCTCCTGCATGTCGCGATTGTAGGTCATCGGGAGGCCTTTGAGCGTGGTGAGGAGTGAGACGAGATTGCCGAAGACGCGCCCGGTTTTTCCGCGCGTGAGCTCAGCGACGTCGGGGTTCTTTTTCTGCGGCATGAGCGAGCTGCCGGTCGTGTAGGCGTCGCTGATGGTGATGTATTGAAATTCGCTCGATGCCCACAGGATGACGTCCTCGCTGAGACGCGAAAGGTGGGTGGCGATGAGTGCGAGTGCGGCGAGTAATTCGACTGCGAAGTCGCGGTCGCTGACGGCGTCCATGGAGTTTTGCGTGACGCCGTCGAAGCCGAGCTTGCTGGCGATGAATTCGCGGTCGAGCACGATGGTGGAGCCAGCGATGGCACCGCTACCAAGCGGGAGGACATTCATGCGCTTGCGGGCGTCGGCGATGCGGGCGGCGTCGCGCGCGAGCATTTCCACATAGGCAAGTAAGTGATGAGCAAAGGCGACAGGCTGTGCGCGCTGGAGATGTGTGTAGCCAGGGATGATGACGTCGCTCTCGCGATCGGCGAGTTCCACGAGCGCACGCTGCAAACCGCGCAGTAAAGTGGAGAGCGCATCGCATTCATCGCGCAGGTAGAGGCGGATGTCGGTGGCGACTTGATCATTGCGCGAGCGGGCCGTGTGAAGTTTCGCGCCAGCGTCGCCGATACGGCGGGTCAGCTCGGCCTCGATGTTCATGTGGATGTCTTCGAGCGCGAGTTTGAACTCGAATTTTCCCGCCTCAATTTCAGTTCCGATCTCGCGCAGGCCCGCGACGATCTGTGCGCGTTCGTCTTTAGAAATCAGACCTGCCTTTTCCAGCGCAGCGCTGTGGGCGATGGACCCTTCGATGTCATGCCGCCAGAGCCGCCAGTCGAAGCTAATGCTTTCGCTGAAGGTTTGGAGCAATTCGGCGGTTTGTTCTTGGAATCGGCCTTTCCACATAATCGGGCGTGAGAAATCGCCCACGCAGGCTCCGGTGGCAAGACCTGTCATTAAATTGTCGTTGAATTGCGAGGTGTGCTCACGTGACCGGTTGACTGGCGCGCGCTCGCGGAGTAGGCAAAGCGGCGATGTCCAGTCACCACGGTCTCGCATTTCGTATCTCCACTTTCGGCGAATCTCACGGCGGAGCAGTCGGCGTGATCATAGACGGCTGCCCGCCACGCTTAGAACTTAATGAAGCGGACATCCAGCGCGACTTAGATCGCCGCAAGCCCGGCCAGAGCGAAATCGTTACGCCGCGCGCAGAAGAGGATCAGTGCAAAATTTTGAGCGGCGTTTTCGAGGGCCGCACTATCGGCACGCCCATCGCAGTGGTCGTGTATAATAAAGACGCGCGCCCCGAAGCCTATTCGGAAATGGAGTCGGCGTTCCGCCCTTCGCACGCAGACTACACGTATCAGGCAAAATACGGCATCCGTAACTGGCAGGGCGGCGGACGTGCCTCGGCGCGAGAGACCATCGGGCGCGTAGCAGCGGCTGCAATTGCGAAGAAGGTGCTCGCGCAATTCGCGCCGGAGCTAGAGATCGTCGCCTACGTGAAAAGCATCCACGATCTCGTTGCCGAGGTGGACGCGGACGCTGTAAAGTTTGAGCAAGTCGAAGCGAACATCGTTCGCTGCCCGGATGCCGCGATGGCGGTGAAGATGATTGATTTCATCAAAGCCGTGCGTAGCGAGGGAGACAGCGTAGGCGGAGTGATCGAGTGCGTCGTGCGCGGTTGCCCCGCAGGCTGGGGCGAGCCTGTTTTCGACAAAATCGAGGCTGAGCTTGCGAAGGCGATGCTCTCACTCCCGGCGACGAAGGGGTTTGAAATCGGCAGCGGGTTCGCAGGCACGCACCAGCGCGGAAGCGAACACAACGATGCTTTCGTGATGAGCGAAGGCCGCGTGCACACCCGCACCAATCGCAGTGGCGGCGTGCAGGGCGGCATCACCAACGGCGAGCCAATCTTTTTCCGCGTCGCATTCAAGCCAACCGCGACCATTTTCCGTGAGCAGGAAACAGTAACCACGACAGGCGAGGCCACCATGCTCAAAGCCCGCGGACGCCACGACCCGTGCGTGCTCCCACGCGCCGTGCCGATGGTGGAAGCGATGGCCGCGCTCGTGCTGTGCGACCACGCGCTGCGTCACCGCGCGCAATGTGGCCAGCCATGAAAGAGTGGAGCGCAGACGAGCTGATCAACGCCTACTTCGCCGTCTCGTTTCTCATCGTATTGCTCCTCGCGTGGAATGGCTGGAGGCAGGGTGTTATGCGGCAACTCGTCACGCTCGCAGCCATTGTGTCCGCCTATTTCGTCGGCTGGTTTGGGGCCGAAAGCGCCGCTCCGCTGTTTTGGTTTTTGCATTTCCCCGCACCACTCACGCGCATCGTCGGCGGTGTCGTCGCTGGCTTTGCCTCATTCATCGGAATCCGAACGGTGGGACTCATCGTCTGCAAACGCACAGCACAACAAAAACCCGGTGCGACACGCATGAGCTACGCCATCCTCGGCGCGCTCATCGGCCTGCTCTTTGGAAGCGCGCTATTCTTTGTCGCGAGCAGTGCGATCCGAATGCTCGGAGCCATCGCTCAGGCGAGTGTTGATTCCTTTCATACTGAAAATTCCGGACCGTCCATCGCAGAAACACCAAGCTCCCTCGTCGCCGGTCTAGCAAAACTCGGAACTGCACTCGAAGGCAGCAGCACTGGTCAATTTCTCCGCAGCCACGATCCACTGCCGACTGAACGCGCATTTGCCACGCTAACCAAACTCGGCATCATGGTTTCACGCACTGAAGCCGTGGAACGATTCATCAACTACCTTGGTATCTCAGAAATCAGCAATCATCCCAGACTCGCAGCATTAAAACTCGATCCGGAAATTGTAGAATTACTCGCCAGCAAAAGCTTCTTTGGTTTGCTGCGAAACGATAAAATTGTCGCTCTGGCAAACGAACCGGTTTTTGCAGCTGAAATCAAGAAACTAGAATTCGATAAGGCTCTGGATTTCGCACTCCGCCCCGAGAGAGAAATACCGGAACAGTGATCTCTCGCTGCTAGATATACTCCGTCAAGCCGTCGTAGCCGTGGCTCACCTGAACGCTGCTTCCCATCCGGTCCAGCAATCGCCGCGTGAGATTCAGCTTCGTTTCCAGAAATGCATCATCGTGCGTTGGATCGTGATGGGTGACGATCCAGCGCTTCACACCAGCGAGATGCGCAAGCGTGCAAGCATTCCCAACACTGCTATGCCCCCATCCCACTTTGTTCGGATATTCCTCATCCGTATATTGCGCCTCGTGGATGAGCAAATCCACGCCGCTCAAAAATTCCACCACAGGAAGATAGGCTCGAACCGTCTCGCTTTCACGAGTCAGATCATCAAGCGGATCGAGATGCCCGCACAAAAATTCGTTATCCGGAAACCACGCGATTTTTTTACCCTCGACTTCAATTTTGTAGCCGAGCGTCACGCCGGGGTGCTGGACGGTGATCCATGAAATTTTCACGCCCTCAATGGTGACTGGCTCATCATGGAGGTGGTGAAATTCAAGATGCGCGCGCATATCCTCCAATTGCACGGGAAAATAATCACGGTCGAGCTGACCCTTGAAGATAGATTTCAACGGCTTTCGCAGATGCTTGGCGCCGTAAATTTCAATCTCCCAACCGGGCGTGTAAGCCGGTGTAAAAAACGGGAAGCCCTGAATGTGATCCCAGTGCGTATGCGTGATGAAGAGGTGCATCTGCTTCGGAGGATCCTCCATGAGCGCGCGACCCAATTCACGAATGCCGCTGCCGGCATCGAAGACGAATTGTGCTCCATCATGAGAAAGCGAAAGACAGGAGGTGTGACCACCATGGCGTATAAAACGCCCGCCCGGCGTCGGCGAAGATCCGCGTGAACCCCAAAGGATGAGCTGGCCGGATGGCGTATCGTTCATGTGTTCGATATTGACGGGAAAACGAATGGTTTGTGGAGGAAATTTAACGCGCTGCTAAATCCACCCGAGATGTTGATGCGGCAGGCCGGCCAGCTTTTCGAGTTCGATCAGCAAATTACGCAATGAGCGCACGAAACTGTCAGACTCCGCGAGAAGCTGCTCCACCCGGCCCTGACGCGCACTCGCTTCAAGCAGCTTCGCGGCTGTCCAAGCCTCATTGGCATTGAAGGCGCCTACCATTCCTTTCAGACCGTGCGCGGCCTTGGCCGCACTGGTGCAGTCTCCTTTCGATAGTGCAGCTGCGAGATCCTTCAGAAGACGCGGTGCATCGTTATCGCGGCAAAGTAAAACCACTTCCGCGAGCATGGCGAGATCCCCTGCAAGATTTGACATCAGCAATTCCTGATCAAAAAGAGATGCTGAAACAGGGGCCCCGCCCAAGGACACTGATGGCTCTGGTGTGACGACGGTCTCTGGTTCGGGTGTCTCTGCTATTCCCACTTGGCCGCTTCGGATGCTGTCCATGGCTGGTCCCGGAGTTGGCAAGGAAGCGTTTCCAATCACCGCATCCCCACTTGCAATGAACTCTTTTCTGACTGTTTCGGCCTTTTGAAATACTGCCCCTGTGGCTGAGTTTGTAAACAAATCCGATATGACCCCCGCCATCGCATCGACAAGCTCCTGCTGGCGGACCGGCTTGGAAACATACCCGTCCATTCCACTCTTTGCGCACTCATCACGAATGCCTTTGAGGACGTTGGCGCTCAACGCCAGAATTGGCGTGCGCCTGCTGTTGCGCATCTTTTCATAGTTACGAATCACAGCTGTCGCTTCAAACCCACTGAGATTCGGCATCTGTAGATCCATGAGCACGATATCGAAAGGTCGTTGCTTGTATAAATCCACAGCCTCCTGCCCGTCATTCGCGACGAGGACTTCGTGTCCCCACCCTTCCAGATTGAGTTTAGCGAGCCTCTGATTGACCGCATTATCCTCTGCAACAAGGACGCAGAGTCGCCGCTGTTTTGGCATCCCGCTTTTCGGGACAGACATCCCGATGTTGTTGGTTGTGTCCTCCATTGCCTTTGAAAGCGCCACACGCAGCGAACGGGTTGTTACCGGCTTGATAAGCGTAGCTCGAATCGCCGCGTGTCGATATCGATCCATTTCACCCCGGCGTGGCGAAGAAACGAGCAATACCACACGTGTGGATACGAGTTCCGAGTAGCTGTCTATCGTCGATGCTATCTTCACACCGGGACTCTCCGGACGCACAGCGTCTGCGATAAACAGATCGTAGGGCTTTCCTGCTGCCGCTGCACTACGGAGTTCCTTGAGAGCAGTGACTACATCGCGAACCGGCTCAGCTTTAATTTGCCATGAACCGAGTAGCTCAGTGGTGATGCGCAGGCTGTTCGGATGAGCATCAAGCACCAGCGCGCGCAGACCTTTAAAACGATCCAGAGTCGGATCGCTTTCGGTGGCTTCATTCTTCTGATACCCGAAGCGCGCACTGAACCGGAATACGCTGCCCTTTCCGAGTTCGCTCTCCACCACCAACTCGCCAGACATCAAAGCCACGAGTTGCTGCGTGATCGCCAGACCAAGGCCCGTGCCGCCAAAACGCCGCGTCGTCGAGTAGTCTGCCTGACTAAACGAAGTGAAGATCGTGCTCAAACGCTCGCTTGGTATTCCTATGCCGGTGTCGGCAATTGCAAAAAGCAATTCGGCCTGACCCTCGACCCATTTTGAGTTTTCCACCCTCACAAGAATTTCACCTTTGTCGGTAAACTTGAGAGCATTGCCCACAAGATTCACCACGATTTGGCGCAGTCGGTGCGGGTCGCCGATGATGATATCGGGCACCTCCGGACGAATATGCAGGAGTAATTCCAGCCCTTTATTATGAGCACGCGGTGCGAGCGTGGTTAACGCCTCGCCCAGAAGGTCGCGCAGGCTGAATTCTGTGCGCTCCAGTTCGAGTTTCCCGGCCTCAATCTTTGAAAAATCAAGCACATCGTTCAGGAGCACGAGCAACGATTCGGCGCAGGAATTAATGGTGTCGAGGTAGTCACGCTGCCCGGCCGTGAGCTCTGTCTGTGATGCCAGTTCCGCCATGCCGATGATGCCATTCACCGGGGTGCGGATTTCATGACTCATCACTGCAAGAAATTCGCGTTTGGCGTTATTAGCTTCACCGGCCTTGAAAGCGAACGACTTCACCTGCTGGTTCGCCATTTCAAGCTGTTCGTTCATCGCCTGCAACTCGCTATTGTTTTTCAACATCCGATCGCGATCCCGCCTACTTGTCTCGACCACTCTGCGAAACGCATCCGATAAATCGCCTATCTCGTCCTGCTGATTTTCGATGCTGAGCGAATCCCTGCGCCCCTCCGATATTCCCGCTGCCTCTTCTGAAAGCTTCCTAAGCCGCTCACATATCTCGCGAATGATCTTCACTGCAAAATATGCACCAATAACGAGCGCCACGATCCCGGCGATGAGCAGCATCGTAGCCGTCCTGCCCGGCATTACTGCAAAAACAGCGCCTACCGCTCCGACCACAATAGTCGCCACCGGCACAAAAATTATGCAGCAGCAAAGCAGCAGCCTTTTCCATACACGCCAGTTTTTAAAATTTGCAAAACCTTGCGCGTCTTCACGCCGGGCATCCGACAAAGGTGAAGCATCCGCGATCTGCGCTTTTTTTCTGTCAGGCGATGATAGCGGAATCTTAGGTGGTTTAGGCAGGACTTTGGCTGGCACAAAGATTTAGAAAGCAAACTATGGGCCACGATTTACCACTGTATTTATTCCACCACGACGATTGCGCCTAAATTTGCACGGGCTATGATGGCTAAAAACTGATGTTTGAAACCGCACAGCGCATCTCCCGTCCCGCACTATTGATAGGCAACTACACCGAAGCCGCTCAACGCGACAACGCCATCAGCCTTTTAGAAGAACTGGATGAACTAGTCCGCACACTCGGAGTTCCCGTATCCGACAAATTGCTCGTTTTTCAAAAAGAACTCCATGCCCGCTACTTGCTCGGCAGCGGAAAAGCAGAGGAAATTGCAGATCGAGTAAAAGCCGAGGAGTTGGGAGCGCTGATTTTCGACCACGACCTCACACCGAGTCAGCAGCGCAATTGGGAGGAGATCTCAGGCGTGCCAGTGCTCGATCGCCAAAAAGTCATTCTCGATATTTTCGGCAAGCGCGCCCGCTCACGTGAGGCGCGCCTTCAAATCGAACTCGCTCAAATCGAATACTCGCTCCCCCGCCTCACACGCGCATGGAGCCATCTGGGTGGTCAGGGCGGTGGCATCGGCGGCAAGGGCGAAGGCGAGAGCCAGCTCGAACAAGATCGACGTCGCATGTGGAAGGCAAGTGATCGCCTTAAACGCGAACTAGAACAGATTAAAAGCGCACGCGCCACACAACGCAAAGACCGGCAGCGCACACCGGTCCCCAATTGCGCAATCGTCGGCTATACGAACGTAGGTAAATCCTCGCTGCTTCACCGCCTTACAGGAGCCGATGTCCTCGTCGAAAACAAACTCTTCGCCACGCTTGATACAACGACTCGCAAAGTCTCGCTGCCCTCGAAGCAGCCTTTGTTGCTCACGGATACTGTGGGCTTCGTCCGCAAACTTCCCCACCGCCTAGTAGAGGCCTTCAAAGCCACTCTCGAAGAAGCTGCTCAGGCCGATTTCCTCGTTCATCTGCTCGACGCGAGTGCGCCTGAGGTCATGGAGTTTTATACCACCACCATGAAAGTGCTGACAGAACTCGGCGCCGACAAGCGCCCGATGCTCGTCGTATTCAATAAGATCGACAAGGTATCCGACCCCGCCAGGCTCCATGGTCTGCGCACACATTTTCCCGACGCACTCTTCATTTCCGTGCAAAGCGGCGAGGGGCTGGATGCTTTGTTGGAAAAAATGAGCGAACTTGCATCGCCCGGCACGCTCACGAGAAAACTACGCCTGCCTGCAACCGAAGCGGGCCTCATTGCAAGGCTGCATCGCGAAGCGCAAGTGCACGAAACCTCCTACGATGGTTCAGATACTTTGTTAACCGTCACCCTTCCCGTTAGATTGACTCGTGATTGCGCACGATTTATGCAGATGGATGAACAACCGCACGACGCTGCGCCTGCTCGTTCTTCAAACACTAGCAGACGCAAGGCAGGCGGTCGCAGTAAGAAGTAAGCATGAAGTTTCTTAATCGTTTCCGGCGCAAATCCAGCGAGCCTGATCCAGTGGCCACACCAGCCCAGGACAAGCCCGCGCATTCCGTGCATTCACCTGAGACGAAACAGCCTGTTACGCCGAAAAAAGCACAGCCTAATCCTGATGAACTGCGCTTCGAGCTTGGAGATTTCCTCCACCGCATTCCCGCGCATCTCCTGCAATCCGGACCGCACGATCTAAAAACAGAGATATGTTTTGAAATCAAGGACCTCTCCGATCGGAACTCCAAGGGCCAGACCACCATCTCACTTGCTGAAATCTACAAACGCCTGCCGCAAATTTTTCGGGGCCAGATACTCGATACCGACAATATCGAAGTGCGCTTCCCATGGCAGAAGCTTGCGCGCCTCGTCAATTCAGTGCGCGCAGGCTCCAAGCACTCCTCAGCTTTTGAGTCACAAGCTGAGGCGCTCGCCCAAAAATTGCGCCAAAAGAAAAATACGCCCGACACCACCGCCCCTGCTGCATCCCAGCACAGCCCTTCTGTCCTTCCAGGAATTGGTGGCAAAGAATCCGTGTGGTTCAGCAAACCCACTCTCGAACGCCCTCTGGAGAAAGCTCACACCTTCACGAATCCTGCAACCACGCAAGACCCCGCACCTATAGTAGAAGCTGCAACTTTGGTGGCACCGAAGAACGAAGAGCCGCCAGCTGCGCCCAGTCTCAAGTTAGCAACACACGAGTCACCCGCTGCCCAGTCCACGAAGTCCAGTCAGGACGATGTCATCATCGCCGACCTCCCTGCTGACATCGCCCGCCGTGTCGCCGTCATCAAAGGCGACTACGAACGTCAGCTTGCCGAACTCGACAGACAACGGAAAATCGCCACCGAAGCCCGCGACCAACAGACCTTGGAACTCGATAAACTCCGCACAGAACTCGAACAGGCCAGACTTCAAATCACGGACGAAAAGACCGTTTCCGCAGCAAGCCGCGAACTGATACAGAAGACAGCTCAAGAGCGGCAGTTCATCCAGGATGAACTCAATGCAAAGCAGAAGGAACTCGAAGAAACACTAGCCCGCATCGCGCAACTCAACAATGAATCAGCCGTCGGTTCACTGACTGCCGAACGGGACGCACTCCTACAGCAAAAAGCCTATCTCTCTATGCAAGTCGCCGAAGTCAGTAAACGTGGCCAACAATCCAAGCACGGCGAAATCGGAAGCGGCGCAAGCATGGGGGCTCAGCGACAAGTCGAGGAGCTTCAACGGCGCATCGGCACACTTGAAGCAAGCCAGCGCGAAAACGCGCATATCATTGCCCGCGAAAAAGAGCTTCGCTCAAAGGCCGAAAAGCTCCTTGCTTCCGCAGAAAAGCTGCAGGAGCAGAGTGCCAATCACATGGAGAGCGCGAAAACGGAAATGCGGAAGGAAATCGAGGTATCCGTCCGTCTTCGCGAGAACGAGGCCCGCAAGGCGCAGAAAGAACTTCAGGATCAACTCACCGCACTTTCCGACCAGACGCGCAAGACAGCTGTGGAACTCGAAAACGAGCGAGCGCGTGTGGCAGATCTACAGTCACAACTCGAAGCCGCGCGTGCTGCGGCGACACCACAACCGGACCCGTTTCAGGCGCAACTTGTCACCCAACTTGAGAGTGATATTGAAAATTACCGCGACCGGCTGAAGGCCCTTATTCGTGAGCGCGATGCCGCCCGCTGTGAAGCTGAAAAGGCATCGTCTTTGCCAGATGACGAAATCCAAAAGCTCCTCAGCGAAAAGGCAAATTTGGAATCGGACCTCCTTGACATCCGAAAGCTCCAGCAGGAACAGGCCGCATCGCTGGAGGACCTGCAACAACAACGGGCGAACGATCAACAGCGGGCAGAAGATGAGCGCACCGCGCACGAAAGCCGTGCGTCCTCACTGCTCCAATCCATCAACTCTGCGCAACAGGCTCTGTCCGAAAAGCGCGCGACACTCGAACCCGTCCTTGCTGAAACCAAAGCCGAGTTGGAGAATATGCGCGCTCAGTATAATGAGCTTGCCGACAGGCTTCAGCAAGAGCGCGAAGCATTCGAGCAGGAGCGACCCCAGAATGCAGCAAACTTGCGCGAGCAGGCCATCGCACTCGAACAACAACTCGCAATCCTCGTTCATGAGCGCGACCAACTCCAGCGCGACAAGGATGCTCTTTCTATACGCATAAAATCCGAATCTGAAGCACGCGAGGATCTCATCTCCGGACTGGATCGCGAACACACATCCGTAGTCCGGGCCAACGAAGAACTCACACGCCGCCTCGCCGAAAGCGAACGCGCCCTACGCGAGCTTGAAAAAGAAAAAGACAACTTCGCCAATTCAGGAGCAGCAATGCTTGGCGACCCCGCCCTGCAGGCAGAAGTCAACGAACTGAGCGCCAAACTAGCCAGTGCGCTTGGAGAACGTGATCAGGCGCAGATTTCTGCAAAATCGAGGGAGGATGCGCTCCAAGAAAGCGAAGTTACATTAAAGCGACTGGCTGCTGACCAGCATCAGATCGTTTCGCAAGTCAACGAGGAGCGGGCAGCAAATCAGCGCCTCCAGCGCGAGTTGGAAGCATTGCAGAGCGAGTATGCCGCACAATTACAGATCCGCGACAGGAATGCGGCCGCCGAAAAAGAAAATCTGCTCGTGCAGCTTTCCTCGGAAAAAGAAAATACCAGCCGTATCAGCGGACAGCTGCCTGTGCTGGAGGCCGAACTCACAAAACTGAGCGAACTGCACAAAGCCCTGACGCAAACACACGAGACAATTGTAGAAGAAAAAAAGAAGCTTGAAGAGACTCTTGCTAAAACTGACCAGCAGAACCGGGCTGCCATTTCCGAACTTATCAACCAACGTGATACGATCTCTGATGAATTGAAAACCGCGCACGCGGAACATGGGCAAGCCATCGCCAAACTTGAAAGCGAACGCCAATTCACCGCACGTGTGAAGGAGGACGCTGATCTCGAAATAGCACGGCTTCGCAAAGAGATATCCGCAACGGCGGAAGCATTTGCTGAACACAAACATACTGCCGGGGAAGAAATTGCCGTCCTTTCAAAAGCCAATGCCGCCCTTGTAGAGCAAAGCCGGCTTGAAATCGATAAGCTCAAAAATAACGTGGAGGAAATTCACTCCATAGCAGACGCGGCACGCGAGGCGCAGCGTGCAGCAGAGGAAGCGCTGGCAACTGCAACGGCTAAACAAAACAAGGATGCAGTCGCGATTGCACGGGCACTTGATGGGCATCAGAAAATCGCCGAAGCGGCAAAAAACGAACTGGCCGCCAGCCATAAGGCACAACAGGAAATCACTACCAGTCTGGAAAAAAAGAGCGCCGAACTCGCGGCAAAGTGCGATGAGTTGAAGGCCATACAAATAGCACTCCAGGAAACTGAACAAAAACTTCTCGCAGTTCGGAATACCAACGAGCGCAATAACCGTGAGCTTGAGCAAAAACTCGCAAGCGCCATGGAAAGCAATGAGCGGAAAGCTGACGAACTGGAAAAAATGCGCGCAGCCTTTGCTGCTGCCCGCAACGACTATGATGAACTCGCACAGCGCGCAGTGATCGATAAATCTGGGCTGCGCCAGCAACTCGATGCGCTAGCCAGCGAGAAGCAATCCCTGGCTTCCGAATTTGCACGCGAACGTGAAAACCTCAGCCGCAATTCATCGGCGCTTAATGAGAATCTTAGCCAGACGAAAGAGGAACTCACCAGAGTCAGGCACGACCTGGAGAGCCTGCAAGCTGAGCGCGAAAATCTTGCACGCCAACGCGACGAACTGGCCCGTCGCCTTACACGCATCACTGATGAACTGGGCATCGCTCCGCCAGCCTCAGCGCCCGAGCCAGTGCGCTCACCGCGTTCGCATCAAGCAACTCCTCCGGTAATCGAAATTCTCGAAAGCGAAATCGTTTTCCCTGAGCGCGAAAACAGTGTCTCACGCCCGCGTATAAGGCCAGTGCCAATCGCTCCTCCAAGAGTCGGCTCCCACTAAGTTCAGCGATTACGCAGAGGCTGGGATCACTTTCAGGTCAGCCCTCTTTGTCTCGTAGGTTTCGTGATACGCGAGCACCGCAGCATCCGGTTTAGCATTCCAGTTTTTGCACGCAGCCAGATAAACATCCGGCCACCAATTACGATGAGTCGTGAGTCCCTTGTCACGCCACTCACGCCAGCCGATGAGCACCTTAGACCAGCACTGGTCGCCCCACTCGACGGCTTCTTTTGCACTGGTGAATTCCGAAACATACCAGTCGCGCCCAACTCGCGCGTGCAACACCTCGTCCGCCCAGTCAAAATCCTGAAAAGTCGCAGCGAGGGCGTTTTCGGCCATGAGCGCGACCTCCCATTCGTATCGCTTGCCAGTCTTCGGCATCTGGCCTTGCTCGATGTAGTAAAGAACACCGTGTCGCTCCTTCGGGTTGAGTTGCGTATTCAGCCCGAGCGACCACGTGAAATTGATCATCACCTTACGCCAGTCCACGCCCATGTCCACGAAGCCGACTTCACCCATCATCGCGTGACGGGCCTCGTCCCAAAGCTGCCGCGTCATGTCCTTGTAGTAAGTCCACGGCTTATCGCGGGTCTCAGTGATGATGCTGGCCATCATTTCCGGCACATCAATTTCACGGATGCGACGGTAATACATCATCAAACACTTCGGCGGCGCGGGCATCGCCGGGTCGTGCAGGAACACCTCCGCATTCACACCCATGTTATAGGGATCTGGGAAGCGCTCATCGCGCTTGGGCACGGGATCGTAGCGATACGGCTGTGCCGAAAATTTACGCGCAATTTTACCGGGGCAGACCTCTGCGGCGCCATCGAGACCACCGCTCGCGCTAAGACACTGTTCCAGTAAAGATAGCCACGTTTCATCAGCCCGGACGCCAAGCGCCTTCAAAGCCTTGGCACCGTAGTCTGCGATGTCCTGCAATTCCAATAGCGCGAAGCGGAGCACGCGCACGCTTGGCGCATCGGCGAGCGGATTAACATCCGCACGGTATTTCTCCATCGCATTGATGATGGCCGGGACGGCTTTTGAATAGATGCCGGCCAACAAAAGTGCAGTCTCCGGCGCGGAGAGAATTTCGTCGAAAAAGATCGCGAGCATTTCATCAGGCACCACTTCCAATCCGAGAGGCGGTTCGCGCATTTCGCCCACTCGAACGCGCAGCGCTGCCGCGTGCTCCGCGCAATAGTGGGAGTGGAGCGAAAAGCCCATTTTAAATTCGTAGATCGGCTCCGCCGTAATGCGCGCCACAAAGATTTCGTGCAGGCGACGGAGCGCATAATGAAAGCGCTTCAGACGCCGCACACTTTCCTCCACAGACAAACCGGGCTGGCGCGCAGAGTCGAAATCCGCAAGCCCCGCGAGTGGCGGAAGATTGTGAAGCGGAGTGTAGTTCGTAGTGCTCATGGCCTAAATACTAGCGTGGCTGCCTGCGTTCTGCACGCACGACGACTGACGGCAGTTTGTCCTCCTTCGTATCCCACGCCGCGAGCGGTGATCCAATGACGGCGAATCGCTTTTCAAACTTTGCGCGGTCCTTTCCTCGAATGAGGTAAAACTCTTCACCCTCTGGCGCATGTTCCGCATCCGCAGCGTAGATAAATGGCGTCTTCAAATAAAAAAGCGTCCCAAGCAGCGGCGCGTAGTCATCCAGTCCGTAGGCCACAAGCCGTGAGCGTTCGGGCATCTTATCATCTATCCGTTGCGCGAAAGGACGAATGTCATCGCTCAGATTCATCCACGGCACTGCAGTCGTTGCATAAAGCAAAATCGCCATAGCGGCAAGGAACCCGGTCCATAGCGCAAGATGAAGTGTTTGATGTAACCGGCGGCGCAGGGACATGAGCAGAAGAGCAGCGCTAAAAATTAGCAGCACGGCAAACCCGGCAACGGCGGGATGCATCGCATCCGCTCCCTTCCCGACAGCGCTTGCCACGACAAATGGCGCGGCCACTGCGCCAGTGAACACCGCAAGTGTGAGTGTGAAAACTGAGTAACGCCACCAGTGACGCACGCGCCTCGGACAATCCCACAGAACCGGCGCAAGCAGCAAACTGAACGGCGCGACCAAGGGCTGCACATAGCGCGGCAAAACTCCGGGAATGTGCAGCAGGACAACGAAACATCCCGCAATTGCCCATCGACCGCCACGCAGCAGTGCCGCCGGACGCGTGCGCTGGCCGAGAGTCGCGTCTTTTCGCCAAAGCAGTGGAGCAAAAAGCACCCACGGCAAATGATTCACTAGCGCGTGCGGGATGTTCATGAGCCACTTCGAGAAATCCACTTCAGCACCTGTGACTCGTTCGACAAATTGTCGCTTCCACACCGCGCCAGCCTCGTCAGCATTTACCTCGTAGAAATAAGGCACTGCCCACGCCGCCACGATACCCAACATGATCATCACACCTGCAAGATGCGCCAAACTCCACAGCCTCCGCATTTCCCCCGCAGCCACGAGCGTCGCTACGACGACCGAATAAAAAAACAGCAAGTGCAGCGGAGCCTTCGCAAGTAATGCCAGCGCGTTGAAACCCATCGGCACAATCCACACCAGCCACGGCGAGCGTCCCTGCGACCACCAACTCATCCATAGCACCATCGCGATGCCGCTGAGCGCCACGTAAATCGCCTCCAACTCTGCAAGCCGACATTTTTCAATCGTGGCCACTTGCACCATCATCACAATGGCTGCGACGAGTGATTGCTCCGAGATGAGCCAGCCACGCGTGGCAAAAATGATCACACCAGCCAGCGCCAACACACTCAGCACACTCGGCAGTCGCGCAGCCCATGCATTGTGACCAAAAACTTTCAGCGACCCCGCGATGCACCACTGCACGAGCGGTGGTTTGCGGAGAAAGGGTTTGCCGCCGACGTAGGGCACCAGCCAGCTTCCGCCCTCCAACATCGTCACCGCCGGCATGACCCGCCTTCCTTCTTCACCTTTGAATTCTGTAGAGCCCAACCCTGGCAGAAAAATCCCAGCCCACAATGCAGCGGCGATCAGAAATGCGTTCAAGCGATTCACCCGTTCCTTTTGCAGTAATCTTATCTCCGCCGGAAAGCTCTTCTTCGTTTTCCTCGCCATTCCCTTGCTTGCGCAGGACGTGCCGAAACCCCGCGCTGAACACGTCGTGCTCGTTGTCTGGGACGGAATGCGCCCCGATTTCATCCGCGAAGATCTCACGCCAAATGCCGCAGCCCTCGCAAAAAGCGGCACGTTTTTCGCAAAGAACCACTCCACTTACATCAGTAGCACGGAGGTCAACGGCTCCGTTCTCGCGACCGGGATGCTGCCACGCAACAACGGCATCATCGCCAACCGTGAATACCGACCCGAGGTGAATCTGATCCGGCCTGTGGATATGCAGTATCCATGGTTCGTCCGCATCGGTGACGCTGTTCACGACGGGCACTGGCTGCGCGTGCCGACCATAGCCGAGACTGTGCGTAAGGCAGGCTTCAAAGCTAGTGTCGCTGGCACAAAATCCGTCGCACTACTCCATGACCGTGCATTTGACCGGATGTTATCCGACAATGCGCCCGTCGTTTTCGAGGGACAGGCGTATCCGCGCGCGTTCGAGAAAAATCTCATTCAGGAACTCGGCAAGTGGCCCGAGTATCCGAAGACCATTGCGCCCAACACCGCACAAAACAAGTGGACCACGCGTGCGTTGCTCGAACACGAATGGAAGGACAGTATACCTAAATACAGTGTGATGTGGCTCGGCGATCCTGACTTCACGCAGCACCTTACATTCCCAGGCAGTCCTGCCGCGCTCGAGGCAATCCACGACAGCGATACACATCTTGGTCTTATGCTCGCCGAGTTGGAAAAGCGCGGCGTGCGAGAAAAGACGGATGTTTTCCTCGTGAGCGACCACGGCTTTTCCACCGTCGAGCGCGCCCTCGATTTCACTGCAAAATTCAGAGCGCAGGGAATGAAGGCCAAAGTGCCCTTTCGTGCTGTGGGTCAATTCAAGCAAACGCCTAAGCAAGGCGAAGTCATCAGCGTCAACGTTGGCGGGAGCACATTAATATACGTCGTGAATCACGATGCTGGGATCATCGCGGAGATCGTCGAGTGGTTGCAGGAAAGTGATTTTGTCGGCGGCATCTTCACTCGAGATGGCGCGCCGGGGACTTTCAAATTGAGCGACGTGTGGATGGACTCGCCAACACCACCGGATATCGCGTTCAGCTTCACGTGGAGCGACCGCCCCAACAAAGTGGGTGTGCCCGGTTCACTCACTGCCGAAGGACGCCCGTCAGGCAGCGGCACCCACGCTTCGCTGAGCCGATTCGATATTCACAATATGCTCATCGCTGCCGGACCCGACATCCGTGCGGGACTGCGCAGCGAACTACCAAGCGGCAACATAGATGTCGCTCCCACAATCTACCACTGCCTCGGCATCACACCGCCACAACCGCTCGATGGGCGTGTGCTCGTCGAGGCGCTCGCCGCTGGCGTGAAGAAGGATTTTCCAGCGCCAGTGACAAAACGCATCGAGGCCGCCCGCACCCTGCCCGACGGCACGCAATGGAAGCAGTGGCTTCAATTCACCACCTTCGGTGAACGAACCTATCTCGACGAAGGTAATTCCAACGTCGCAGAGTAAACACTGTGCAAACGCGCGCCTCTTCTCCAATGCGCTACATTTTTTACAGCATTACCACACTCGCCGTAGTCACTGCACCCGCGCCTGCTGACTACCCCGCGCTCATCGCCGAGGACAAACCCGTCGCCTACTGGCGATTCGACGACGCACACGACTGCTGCTCCGAGAGCAAAACCGGCGACTTAATTGCGCGCATCGGCACTGGCGTTTCCCTCATCGTCCCCGGCCCTCGCCCGCCGGATTTCCCCGCATTCGCCGCAGAAAATCTCGCCGCAGAAATGAGCGTCCCCGGCCAGGATGCCGTCTTGCGCGTCAAAGACCCCGGCAAAAGCAGCGTGCTCGATTTCACCAACGGCGATACCATCACCATCGAAGCGTGGGTGCAAAGCATCCGCCCGCTCCGCGATCAGCAATCCGCACCCATCGTGGGCAAAGGCCGCACCGAAAACTCCGGCTTCCCGCACGACAACGAAAACTGGGCGCTCAGCCTCTTCGGCGACGGCAAACTCGCGCACGCAAGCTTCACATTTCACACCGCCGCAGGCACCGCGCACCGCTGGGTAAGCGAGTCTGCCTTGGCCCCCGGCGAAGACTGGCATCACATCGCAATCAGCTACCATTTCGGAAAGCCGGACAGCATCAGCGCGTGGATAAACGGCAAACCTTCCGCAGGCGCATGGGAAAAAGACCGCCGCACCAAAACGCCACCCGTAATGGACGACGACGAAGTCTGGATCGGCTCCACCCTAGGCGCAAAAGCCGAACACACATTCCCCGGCTGCATCGATGAAGTAGCAATCTACCGCGCAACACTCTCGACCGAGCGTATACAACTGCACGCCACCCGCGCCCTCCATCCAGCAACACGCATTGAGGACGCATCCCCTCACCCAAAGAAAAATCAGTGAATTGTAAAGGGCAGCCAGCCCCGCTCCGGACAGAATAGATTCCGGTTTTATCGGAGAAAATAATCTCGAGGCCTTTCATCTACTTCACAGCAGGGAGCAACAAAACACCGCAATCAATAGAAAAGCCGAAGACTGTCAGGAACTCATCGAACCGTCATTGCTGACGGGGTGCTTGGGGCGGCTCCTTGATTTGGGAAAGGATCGGCTTTGGATAGACACCGAGGAACAGAATGGCTCCGCCGAGGATGAGGATGGCGAGGCGGCTGAGTGGGGCGATGACGATAGGGGCGCTTTCGTTTGGCTGCTGCCAATACATGGCGGCGATGACGCGGATGTAGTAGTAGAAGCCCGCTGCGACGGCGACGATGGCGATGCAAATGAGTGCCCAGTGTCCGCTGGCGATGGCTGCTTTGAAGACGAGAAATTTGCCGATGAAGCCGACGGTGAGCGGGACTCCGGCGAGGCTGGCGATTGCAATCGTCATGGCAAATGCGAGGAACGGGGAGCGTTTGGCGAGGCCGTTGAAGTGGTGGAGTTCGTCGCCGCGCGAGTGGCGGGCCACGATGATGAGGATGAGGAAGCTGAGGAGCGTCATCAACAAGTAGCCTGCGAGGTAGAAAGAGACGGCTTCTTTCGCGAGAGCGGGCTGCACGCTCATGGCGACGATGGCCATGAGGAGGTAGCCGGCGTGTGCGATGGATGAATAGGCGAAGAGGCGCTTGAGGTTATCCTGCGTGAGCGCGGTGAGGTTGCCGTAGAGCAGCGTGGCGGCGGCCATGATGGCGAGGAGCGCGGTGACTTTTCCGGCAACGGCGGGCACGGCGAGGAAGACATCGAGCACACGGACGAGGACGATGAATCCCGCGGCTTTGCTGCCGACGCTGAGGAAGGCGGTGACGGGCGTGGGCGCGCCTTGATACACGTCGGGCACCCAAAGTTGGAATGGCGCGGCGGCGATCTTGAAACCGAGTGCGATGAGGATGAGGACGATTCCAAAGAGGAGCGCTGCTTCGTTGCCTTGCAATCCGCCGAGTCCTTTTTCTGCAATCGCACTTGGGGCCGTGAAGCCTGTGGTGAGCGCGTGCTTGATGGCGTCCAAATGCGTCTCTCCAGTGAGTCCGAAAATCCACGTGATCCCATACACGAGGAAACCGGTGCTGAGCGCGCCGAGGATGAGATATTTCACACCAGCCTCCAGCGACTGCATGTTGCGGCGCATATACGCGACGAGCACGTAGAAGCCGATGGTCACAAGCTCCAGCGCGACAAAGATGAGGATGAAGTCCACCGCCGAGGCCATGAACATCAGCCCCGCGCAGATAAAGACAGGCAGGCTGTAAAACTCACCGGTCCCCTGCCCCGCTTCCACGCCGGGGATGTATTTTTGCAACACGTGCCGGTATTCCAGCGCCATGACGAGGACGACGATGGTGGTGCCAAGCGCGATGCGTTTGAAGAACAGCGCGGTGGCGTCCACGGAGTAGAATTTCCAGTAGCCGGTCAGTTCTGTCGGTGCGCTCTGTGTGAAAAACGAAAAGCCGATGAGCGCGGCGAGCACGGCGATGGCGTAGCGCGCCATGTGCGAGCGATCCGCACTTTTGGCGAATGCCTCTGCGAAAAGCATGAGCACGCCGAGGATGAGAACGGTGACTTCGAGCGAGATTGCGGGAAGGATTTGTTGCATGACCTACTTCGCGATTAGAGCCTCCACGCTGGGTTGGATGAAATTGAGGAAAGACTTCGGCCACAGACCGCCCAGCATGAGGGCGGCGAGGAGCAGGATGACGGGCCAGCGCACGCAGCACGAAGGATCCTTGACGAGTTCGCTGCCGACTAGCGGTTCACCTTGGAAAATTTTACGATAGGCGCGGAGCATATAGACGGCGCTGATGACAACGCCCCACAGTCCGCAAATGGTGGCGATTTGCAGGCCGGAGAAAGTGAGCGCGCCGGGTGTTGCGCCCGTTTTGAACGAGCCGAAGAAGACCATCATCTCGCTGGCGAAGTTTGCGAAACCGGGCAGCCCGATGCTGGCGAAAGCGGCCATGCCGAAAGCGTAGCCGAGGAAAGGCGCGTGCTTGGCGACGCCGCCCATGCTGGTGAATGCGAGCGATGGCGAGCTTTGGCGAAGTGTGCCGCACATGGCGAAGAGCGCGGCGATGCTGAGTCCGTGCGCGAGCATGAGCATCGCGGCTCCGCTGACGCCGATGACATTTCCGGCAGCGATTCCGAGGAAGATGTAGCCCATGTGCATGACGGACGAATAACCGAGCATGGTGTCGAGACGCTTCTGCGCGATGGTGACGAGGCCGATGTAGAGGATGTTGCAGACGAGCAGCACTAGCAACAGCGTCGCCCAGTGCTTTGCGCCCTCTGGGAGCATCGGCACGGCAAGACGTATGAGACCGTAGAGGCCGAATTTTTTCAGCACACCCGCATGGAGCATCGCTGCGGGAGTCGGCGCACTGGCATAGGCTGGCGCAGCCCATGAATGGAACGGGAAGAGCGAGATGAGCACGCCGAAGCCGACGAGCAGCCAGATGTAGATGCTCGCCTGATCCGCAGCTGAGATACCCTTCGCGAGTGCGGGCAGTTTCGTCAT
The DNA here is from genome assembly GCA_947476045.1 of Chthoniobacteraceae bacterium. Taxonomy (GTDB): domain Bacteria; phylum Verrucomicrobiota; class Verrucomicrobiia; order Chthoniobacterales; family Chthoniobacteraceae; genus SXWH01. The sequence continues at coordinate 15,907 of CANJNZ010000018.1, read as the reverse complement.
GTCAAAAGTGCGCGCTGCGACTGGAATCGCGAGGTAGAGCTTCGTGAGGCCGACGAGCAGGATGATGCTGCCGATGGCGAGATAGATGGTGATTTTCCACGCCGCTAGCTGCCGCTCGCCGCTGCCCCAGATGCCGATAAGAAGGAAGGTGGGGACGAGCGCGAGTTCGTGGAAGGCGTAAAAGAAGAACAGGTCGAGCGAGGCGAAAGCGCCCGCCGCGCCACCACTGATGAGCAGGACGCAGGCGTAGAAAAGGTTTTCACGCTTCTCGATTTTCGGAGTGACCCACACTGCGGCGAGGGTGACGAGCGCGGTGAGAAAGAGCATCACGAGGCTGAGTCCGTCGGCTCCCATGAATAGGTTCAGATTCCACTCGGGTGCCACGTGCAGTGTGGTCTTGAATTGGTAGCCGCCGAGCGTGCGGTCGTAATTGAGCAGGGCGAGGATGCTGAGCGCGAGTTGCGCCCATGACGAAAGCAGTGCGGATTTTCGCGCGGGCGCACCGAGCATCACAACGATGGCGTTGAGGATGGGCAGCAGGACGATTAAATTCAGAGCGCTCATTTAGTCCTTCGAGGTAAATTGAATGATGAGGCCAACCACGGCAACGACCACGAGGCCGATGAGTGCGATGTTGAGCCAGTTGGTTCCAGAAGACATATCAGCGGAAAATCAGGAAGTAGATGAGCCCCACGACACCGAGGCCGAAAATGAAGGCGTAGCCTTGGAGATTACCGAATTGCAACAGCCGTAGCGTGAAGCCTGCGCCCCAGGCGGCGTAGCCGAGGGCGCGACCCATGCCGCTGATCAGGGCATCCACTCCGGCGGCGATGTAAGCGAGCACATCCTGCGTGCCCGCGACGATGGCTCCGTAGATTTCATCGAAGTAAAACTTGTTGCGGAAGAGCGGCAGGGAGAGCGGCTCGCGGTCCTTGCCGTTGTAAATCGTGTAGCCTGCGAAGGTGCCGACGGCGAATGCGCCCGTGGCCAGCGTGGCGACGATCCAATTAATGCCGTGCTCGTGAGCGAAGAACCAATGCGTGGTGCCATAGGCGGCGATGACGCTGAGCACTGCGAGGATGATGAGCGGGGTCGTCATGCGTGCCGGGCAATCGTGTCCGTGATGCGCGGCCTCTGTGCGTGGTTTTCCGAGGAAGGCGACGACGAAAAGGCGTGTCATGTAGAACGCAGTGAGCACCGCGACGAATAGGCCGAGCCCGAAGAGGACTTTGCTGTGATCGTAAGCAGCGGCGAGGATGGCGTCCTTACTCCAAAAACCCGAGAGCAGCGGAAATCCGGTGAGTGCCGCAGTGCCGATGGCGAAGGTAAGCGCGGTCTTCGGCATGTGTTTGCGCAAACCGCCCATGTTCCAAATGTCCTGCTCGTGATGCAGCGCGTGGATGACTGCTCCAGCTCCGAGGAAGAGCAATGCTTTGAAAAATGCGTGTGTGAAAAGATGGAACATCGCCGCACCGCCGTGCGGGTCGGGCGCGAGGCCGATGGCCATGACCATGTAGCCGAGTTGCGAGAGTGTGCTGTAGGCGAGGATGCGCTTGATGTCGTCCTGCTGCGTAGCCATGAGCGCGGCGAGCAGCGCAGTGATGCCGCCGACCCACGAAATCACTTCCGCTGCGCATGGCGACAGCCCGATGAGAAACGCGACGCGCACGAGCATGAACACACCCGCAGCAACCATCGTGGCCGCGTGGATGAGCGCGCTGACGGGCGTTGGGCCTTCCATCGCGTCGGGCAACCACGTGTGAAGCGGGAACTGCGCGCTTTTCCCAAGCGTGCCGCAGAAAATGCACAGCAGAGCAACGGAGAGAAACCAAGGATTCGCGGTCAGCGTGGCAACGGCGTTTTTCTCGGCGAGACCGGCAAAAGTCACCGTGCCCACCGTGCTCCAAAGCATCAGAATTCCGAGCATGAAACCGAAGTCGCCAATGCGGTTCATGAGGAAAGCCTTGTTCGCCGCTTTTCCCGCCGCATCGCGCGTGAACCAATGGCCGATGAGCAGATAACTGCTCACGCCGACGAGTTCCCAGAAGATGAACATCATCGCGAAGTTGTCCGCGAGCACGATGCCGAGCATCGAGAACATGAACAGCGAAAGATGGCCAAAGAAACGCGCCTTCGACTCGTCGTGCTCCATGTAAACCGTGCTGTAAAGATGCACGAGGAAGCCGATGCCCGTGACGACGATCAGCATCACACGCGAGAGATGATCAATCGAAACACCGAGCGGAACTTCGAGACCCGGCAGGTTGAGCCACAACACGGAGCTGTGGACTTCCGGCAAGGTCATCGCCACGGCGCTTGCCGCGAGGCCGAAAAACGCGGACATCACCGAAATCACCGTGCTCGCTCCGTGATCGCGGCGTGTAGCAAAAAGGATGAGAGCCGCTGCGATCAGCGGATTCAGGAGGATGAACCAAGGAATGAGCTTTGCGTTTTCCATCCTAGAATTTAAGTGAGTTGATGTCCTCAACGTGCGTCGTCTGCCGCGCACGGTAGAGGGCAACGATGATGGCGAGGCCGACGGCTACTTCCGCAGCGGCGACGGTGATGATGAAAAAGACGAGCACCTGCGCGTTGAAATTCGGCAGGCCATCGGGACCGACATTGAAGCGGCTGAATGCGACGAGCGAGAGGTTCGCGGCGTTCAGCATCAACTCCAGACACATGAAAATGGTGATGATATTCCGCCGCAGCATCACGCCAGCAAAACCGATAGTGAAGAGCAGTCCGCTGACGAGCAGGTAATGATTGAGAGTCAGGGTCATTTCAGTTCGCGTTTGGAAATTACGATGACGCCGATGGTGGCGACGAGGATGAGGACGCCGATGACTTGGAATGGCAGCGTGTGCGCCGAAAAGAGCGTCTCGCCGACGTGCTGGAGGTCATTGAGCGACTCGCCGGGCGGAAGTTTCAACTCAGGGAATGGCTTGTTTCCCATCGGGAATTTCCCGAGCACTCCGACGAGTTGTGCAGCAAAGCCGAGTGCTACAGCAGAGCCACCGACGAGTGCGACTTTGTTGAACTTGCGACGCTGTTCCGCGCCGAGATCAAGCAACATGATGATGAAAAGAAACAGCACCATCACCGCACCAGCATAGACGATGACCTGAATGGCACCGATGAAGTAAGCATCCAGCCCCACGTAGAGCGCAGCGAGGCAGAGGAAGCTGACGACGAGACTCAGCGCACTCGCGACGGGGTTGCGGTTCAGCACGACGCTCACGCCAAAGGCGAGCATCATAGCGGCGAAAAACCAGAAGAGGAGCGGGTTCACGAAATTGCGGATTGCGGATTGCGGATTGCGGATTTGGCAAAAACCACGCGTGAGGATGCGACGGATGCGACGGATGCGACGGATGCGACGGATGCGGCTTTGCGTGGCGAGCTTTTCCAAATCTTAAATCGTAAATCGTAAATCATAAATGCCCCCTACTTCTCTGGATTCCACTTGTGAACGAGCCCCTTGAACACGCCACCCAGCTCGTAGAGTTTCTTTTTGTCGTGCACCATTTCTTCGCGGGTGACTCCGTTGATGGCGTAATCTTTCCGCAGGTAAATCGCCTGCTCGGGGCAGACCTCCTCGCACATGCCGCAGTAGATGCAGCGGATCATATCAATCTTGAATTCGGCGGGACGCTTTTCGACTTTCGCGAAGCGGCTGTCAGCGGGGATTTCCTCAGGCGTGATGGTGATGGCGCGCGGCGGGCAGATGAATTCGCAGAGCTGGCAGGCGACGCAACGCTCGCGGTCGTGCTCGTCTTTCACGAGCGTGGGCGCACCACGGTAGTATTCCGGCAGCTCGGCATCCCACTTTTCCTCGGGATACTGCATCGTGACCTTCGTTTCACCCTTCAGCATTTTCTTGAAATGCCCGAAGGTGATTTTGAGACCGCTGACGATGCTCGGAAGGTAGGCTTTTTCCTTCAGCGTGAGTTCAGGACGTTGGACGACGTATGCCATATTACTTGGTGAACGCGAGGATCGCGGCGGTGAGGAAGATATTCACGAGGGCGATTTCAAAAAGATAGAGCCAGCCGATCTTCATGAGCTGGTCGAAGCGGAAGCGCGGGAGCGTCCAGCGGACCCAGATGAAGAACACGAGGACGAGGGCGACTTTGCCGAAAAAGACGGTGATGTTGGCGATGCCCCAGAGCCAGTCGGGAAGCAGTGCGTAGAAATCGCCAAAGATATTTTGGAAAAAGGCGGCGGCGTGGCCCTGACCGTCCGGGATGAATGGAAGGCTCCATCCGCCGAAGAAAAAGACGACGATGAGCGAGCTGCCGACGATCATCGCGGCGTATTCGCCGAGGAAGAACAGCGCGAATTTCATCGAGCTGTATTCGGTGTGATAGCCCGCAACGAGTTCGGTCTCAGACTCCGGCATGTCGAAGGGCAGACGGTTCGTCTCGGCGAAGACGGAAATGGTGAACACGATGAAGCTGATCGCGAGCGGGAGCAGCATGAGCCAGCGTTCAGCGCTGAGTCCCCCGCCCCACAGCGGAAGCAGCAGCCAGCCGTTATCGGCCTGATATTGCACAAGGTCGCTGAGTTTCATTCCGCCAAAAAGCATGAGCACTGGAATGATGCTGAGGCCCATCGAGAGTTCGTAGGCGATCATCTGCGAACTACTGCGAATGCCGCCTAGGAATGGATACTTTGAGTTCGACGCCCAGCCCGCGAGCACGATGGCATACACGCCGCAGCCGGTGACTGCGAAGACGCCGAGGACGCTCACATTCACATCGGCGATGACCATTTTCTCGCCGAGGAAGCTGCTGCCAAACGGAATGAACGCGAGCGACACGAGCGGGAGCATCGCGAGGCACGGCGCGAGCCAGAAATAGAACTGCTTCACGCCGCCTGGAGTGAAGTCCTCTTTCAAAATAAACTTCAACGCGTCGGCGACGGGCTGACCAAGTCCGCCGAGGAAAAGCTGCAAATCTTTTTTGAAGCCGAGCAGCGAGGTGGGGAATCCCGTGCGGTTCGGGCCAACGCGATCCTGAATGGCGGCGCTGACGCGGCGCTCGGCATACACCGTGTAGCTGACGAGCGGGAGCACAACGAGGAAGATGACGAACACTGCTTTGGCCAATGACCAAATCAGCATTTCCCAAGGTATAGAGGCGAGGAGCGAAATCATGGCGTGTTTTGCGGCTGCGCGGCGATGTCCAAGCCGAGGTCGCCGATGCGGCTGAGTGTGATACCGGCAAATTCCTGCACTTCGGCGGACATGGCTTTGAAAACTTCCTCAATGCTATGGAGCCCGTTGCTGCCGCTGACGGCGAGGATGAGATCGCGGAGGATTTCCCAATCGTCATGGGCGTCGCCGGGAGCGGGAACGACTTTATTGAGTCGTTGCAGGCGGCCTTTCAAATTGATCATCGAACCGCGTTTTTCAAACGGTGCGCTAGCGGGAAGGACGACATGCGCGGCGGCTGTCGTCGCGTTGGGTAAAATGTCCATCGCCACGATTGCGTCGAGTTTCGCGAGATCGTCGGCGGTGAGTCCGGATTTGGTTGCGTCTTCACCAAGTGCGAGCAGCGCGGTGATCCGTCCATCGCGGATACCTGCGGCGATGTCGGCAAGTTTACCGGTGGCGACGCCGAGAAGTTTTGCGCCGGTGGTATTGGGATTGCGATCCGAGGCGATGAGCATCCCGTCGGGCTCCCCGGTGCGCGGGAGAACATCCACGACAACTGCGCCAACCGCTTTCGTGAGACGCGAAACGAGGAAGAGTTCTTCATTCGTAGCACGAGCGCTGGCGAGCACGGCGACGCGACCCGCGTTCTTTTTCAAACGCTCGGCGGCAAGATTGATCGTCTGCTGCCAGTTCGGTGCGAACTCGCTGAGTTGCGGACGGACGATCGGCACTGTGATGCGGCGTTCATCGGCGACGTATTTGAAATTCAGCCGATGTGAGTCGGGAATCCACGGGCCGTTCACTGCGTCGTTTTCACGCGGCGTGATGCGGTAGATTTTTCCTTCGCGCGAGCCGGCGGTGATGTTGCTACCGGTGCCGCAGTTCGTATCAATCGTTGCGGTCTCTTTCAAAAACCAGACGCGCATTTTGAAGCGGAAATCCGATGACGTGAGCGCGCCGACCGGACAGATGTCCACGGTGTTGAGCGAGTAATTGTGGTCGAGGATGCGATCCGGGTGGCAGGCGATGCTGTTGAATGTGCCGCGATCCACGATGCCGAGCACATCGTCGTTCGCGACCTCTTTCATGAAGCGGATGCAACGTGTGCATAGAATGCAGCGTTCGGCATCGAGCGTGACACGTGGCCCAAGTTCGACCGACTTTGGCTTCTTCACTTTGCGTTCGAGAAAACGCGATCCCGAGTTGCCGTGTTCGACGGAAAATTCCTGCAACTTGCACTCGCCGGCTTGATCGCAGATGGGGCAGTCGAGCGGGTGATTGATGAGCAAAAACTCCATCACACCCTGACGGCACTCGCGCACCATCGGTGAATCCGTGCGGATGCCCATGCCTTCGCTCACGTCTTGCGCGCAGGAAATTTGCGGCTTCGGAATCCAGCCTATCTCCGGCTTTCCATCCGCGCCGATGATCGGTTTGCGATCCGGCGTCATTTTTGGCGTGCCCATCTCTATGAGACACATGCGGCAGTTGCCGGGCGAAGACAGCTTCGGATGGTAGCAGTAATGAGGGATGTGCTTTTTCGCCTGGTGACACGCCTCGATGACGCGCGTGCCTTTGGGAAATTGCAGCCAGACGCCGTCAATCTGGACGTTGACCATTTGAACTGCGTTGGTGGTGGCGGTGCTCATCGGAATTAGCGGGTGGCGGCGGGCGCCATGACCTCCTTGGAATTGCCTCGCGGTGCAGGCACGGACTCAACCTTTTCTTTTTCGACCAGTTCGGTCGTGTTGTATTCCGGCGGCATCGGCGGCGGGAGTGATTTTTTCGCCTTCGCGGAAAATTCCTCGGGGAATTTTGCGACGAAACTTTGCACCGGCCATGAGCACGCTTCGCCGAATGCACAGATTGTTTTTCCTGCGATGTTGTCCGCGACTTTAACAAGAGTCTCGGCATCTTTTTCCGTGCCGCCACCGGCGCAGATGCGGTCGGTGATTTTGCGCATCCACTGCGCGCCTTCGCGGCATGGCGTGCACTGGCCGCAACTCTCGTGCGCGTAGAATTCGTTCAGATTGTTCAGGCTCTCGACCATGTTGCGAGAGTCGTCCATGACCATCACGCCGCCGGAGCCGGCCATCGAGCCGCACGCGGCGAGCGTGTCGAAATCGAGCGGGATATCGTCCACGCCGAGTTCGCGATCCTTGAGTTTAAAACGCTCGCCGAAACGCAGCACTTTCGCCGACGATCCACCGGGGATGACCGCTTTGAACTTGCGACCCGGCTTCGGTCCACCACACACGTCGTTCAGCAATTCGCCGAAAGTCATGCTGCCGACTTCAATCTCGTAGTAACCCGGATTTTGCACGTCGCCGCTCACGCACACGATGCGCGTGCCGGTGTTGTTTGGCTTGCCGAGCTTCGCATATTCCGCGCCGCCTCCCATCGCGAGGATGTGCTTCACGTCGCAGAGCGTCTCGACGTTGTTCACGATGGTCGGGCACTGGTAAAGACCGAGCACGGCGGGGAAATACGGAGGCTTGATGCGTGGGTAAGCGCGCTTGCCTTCGAGCGATTCGATGAGTCCGGTTTCCTCGCCGCAGATGTATGCGCCTGCACCGCGATGGACGTAGATTTCGAGATCAAAACCGCTGCCCAAAATATTCTTTCCGAGGAATCCCCTTCCCCGTGCTTCTGCGAGCGCCTTTTCCAAAATCTGCGCGCCTTCCGGGAACTCTCCACGGATGTAGATATACGCGAGATTCGCACCCACGGCGAAGCACGAGATGATCATCCCCTCGATAAGCTGATGCGGGTCTTGGTGGATGATATAGCGGTCCTTGAAAGTGCCTGGCTCCGATTCGTCGGCGTTGCAGATGAGATACGTCGGTTTCGGCCCGCCGCGCTTGATGAATCCCCACTTCACACCGCACGGGAAGCCAGCGCCGCCACGTCCGCGCAGCCCGCTTTTTTTCACCTCGTTCACGATCTCCTCCGGCTTCATCGCGAGCGCCTTTTTCAATTCCGCGTAGCCGCCGTGCTTGAGATAGCACTCCACGTCCGGCGTGTATCCCGGCACGTCTATGTTTTTGAAAACGATGCGCTTTTCGCGCGGATGCGCTGGCAGGACTTTCGGCGTCGTCGCGTCGCTCTTCGTCACGCTCAAAAGTTCAGCGGCTTTATCGAGGTCAATCGCCTCTTTGAAATTATCATTCACCATCGCCACAGGCGCGCTGCCGCAGCTCGCGAGACATTCTACGAACTCCATCGAAAACTTTCCATCCGGCGAAACCGCGATCGGGTTTCCATGCCCCGGATTATGGGGATGTCCGTGTTCCGTCGTCTTCTTTTGGCCTTCGAGAAACGCCTCCAAATCAATCCCCGCCGCTTTCGCCACCCGCTCGCGTAATTCATACGCGCCGCCCAGTGCACAACTCAGCGTGCGGCAGATGCGGATGTGCGTCGCACCCGCTGGCTGACGACGGAACATCGGGTAAAAAGTCACCAACTCCAGCACGTTGATCGGCGGCAGCTCCAGCTTCTTTGCAATCCACGCCACGCCATCGTCCGAAACGTAGCCAAAATGCTCCTGCCACAAGTGCAGCAGCGGCAGCGAAGCCGAGCGCTTCGACACGGGATAGTGCGAAATCGCCTCGTCAATCTTCGCCAGCAGTGGTGCGGGAATATCCATAAATCAATTCTTCGGCTCGGCAGGTTGCGCGTCTGGCTTCATGTGCAGCGGTGCCTGCGGGTCAACTTTCTCTCCAAAATTCCGCACCTTCCCCTGCAACTTTCCATCAATGAAACTCAGTTCGATCTTCTTGCCATCCTGCCTGTAAGTCCACGTCGTCAGAGCGAAATCCTTCTTCACCTCCACCCCAATCTTCCCCTGCGCCACCTTGTCAGGCGCACCAAGAATACTCTCCACCTCCTTCATCGACAGCCCCTCCTGCACCTGCTCCACACGGCCAGCACGCTTCGCCGCCACTTCCTGCTGACGATTCACTGTCTCGATGTTTTCCACCGAGACACGCTTCTCACAGCCCGTGAAAGCGAGCAACGGAGCGAGAATGGTTAAAGTGAATGTGGCAGCCATGCGAGACACAGCGGGCAGACTAAAACGAACTCCAAAAACGGCGGCAAGCTCCATTTGTGAAATTTTTCACAAGCGAATGCCGCTTGATGTAGCAACTGGTGCCCATTTCAAGTGGATGCACCACTAACTGAATCTGATTTCAATATGCCAGACTACGCCACTTCTGTTGCTGATGTCTTGCTCATGAATCATACGGTTGTTATTTAGATTTCATGTTGGAAAAACTGCTCGGCATTTTCAAAAATTCAGTCCCTGTTCGTGATTCGTGGGCGGAGGAACCGGCGAAAATGGCGACGATGGTGGATTTCCTGAACTGGTTCGATGCGACCACATCTGTCGAGGCCACAGTCGCCAAAGCGCAGAGCGACTGGCATGATCGCATCACCGCATTTTCCGGCTATCGCGAAATGAACAAAGGCCGCAGTCTCGAAATTGGATTCGGCGGCGGGCGTCTCGTCGCGCAGGCAGCAAAGGATTTTACCGAGGCGGCGGGCGTGGACATCCATGCGGCATTTACTCGGACACGTGAATTTCTTGCCAGCCAGGAAGTGCCCAACACTCGATTGCTGCACAGGGACGAACTCGCATCACTGCACGACGGCTCCTGCGATTTCATCTACAGCTTTATCGTGTTCCAGCATTTCGACACGCTCGAAGAAGTGGATTACTACCTGCGTCACTGTGCGCGACTTCTGGCGCATGACGGTCGCTGCCACATTTTCTTCGGGCGGGGTGATGCAGGCGTCCGCGTCGTGGATGCCGCGAATTTCACTAAACGTGCATGCAGTCTCTTCATCGAGCCGCCGCTTTTTCGTGAACGCGCGGCGACCTTCGGGCTGAAAACAATCGAACACGAAGATTCATTGCGCCGTGACATCACAAAACCGGAAGGCTCAGGAAATATGTCCGTTCAAGCCAGAGTCCTTCTGGCTCATGCTAGGTAGGCTCCTCTTTTCGCCACGCAGTGTTTGATTCGTAGAGTATCTGCGGAAGTCACTCAAAAAAACACTCGCGGATTTCTTTTACGTATTCCAGCACAGCAAGTCCCACCAGCACACGACGCCAGTCTGCCTGATGCGTATTACCGATGCAAAGCGCCTCTCCTGCCTTGCACCCGACACGACCGCGAGCACCCGGTGATATTTGGACGCTCGGATCGCGCCGCTTCACCTCGGCGTAAATCGCGGCGTCCGCAGGCACGCAAAACTCATAGCTCACGGCCACCAATCCATCCGCCGGCCCGCGCAAGCCATCGGCGCGGATGTTATCGAGGCGAAATTTGATCTTCCCCGCCTCTGCGGGTTGCACCGCATTCTCACGGGCGGGCTCGGAAAATCCGATCAATGGTGCGGCGAGCACGACAAGGATGATTGCTGTAACTTCTCTCTTCATGCGGCTCTGTGCAGGTGGCGTGCTTTACACGATGATGAGTTTCAGTGGAGCGGGCGTGAGTGTGGTGAGCAAGCCGCCGCTCTTTACGATGATGAGGCCGTCAATCGCCGTGTCGCCGTCGCCGAGTTGAAAGATGCCGTTGCTCGGATTCGGTGCGCCGGTGTTGTCGGTGAAGTCGTAGATGCCAGCGTTGACATTGTCCGCGCCGAAGACGCCTGCGTGGACATTGTTGATCTGTGTGACGGCGCTGGTGGTGGTGAGGTTGCTCGCGGTGGTGTTTTGATTCACCGCGAGGATCGCGGCGATACGTGTGGCGGTGACGTTCACGATGTTGCCAGCGACAGCCGCCGTGCCGCCGGTGCCGCCGGTGCCTGCGAAGAGTCCACCCATCTGCGCGGTGCCGATTCCGAATTGCGAAGCGCCGAGCGCGTCCAGTCCTTTTCCGAAATTGCCGATGCTGCCCACAATGTTGCTGTCCTTCACGCTGCCGCCGAGTCCGCCGATGCCGGATGCACCGCCGTTGCCGCCTGCTCCACCGCGCAATGTTTGCGCGAAGCGCGCGACGGTGGCGTTGATCTTCTGCGCGTCGCCGCCAGCACCGCCATTGCCGACGGCAGTGGTGCCGTCTCCGCCATCGCCCGCGATGGCGCGCAGGATGTCCATTTTCCCCGTTACGTTTTCCACGAGTCCGCCCGTGCCGCCGCTGCTGCCACCGTCGCCGCCGCTGCCGCCGGTCACATTGAGTGTGGAGTTGGGGCCGGCGAGGGATAAGCCGGAAACTTTTCCTCCGGCACCGCCGCCTGAGGTGGTGCTGCTGCCGCCGATGCCCGCAATCGCGATGAATTCTGCGTAGGTTTTTGTGTCGGCGAGTTGCACGCTGGTGACATCGCCTGCGTTGCCACCCGCGCCGGTATTGGATGCGCCGCCAGCGCCGCCTGCGAAGGAGACTGCGGCAGCTACTGAGGCATTTCCTGTGAGTGTGAACTTTGCGCCAGTGAGTGCGCCGCCTGCGCCGCCCGCACCGTTGGAGCTATTGTCACCGCCGCTGCCGCCGCTGGCAAAGAAGCCTTGTTGCAGCGAGCCGTTAAAAGTGAAGGTGAGGTTGCTCGCTATGCCGCCCGCGCCCGCCGCCGATGCGCTGGAGGAGGCACCGCCATCGCCCGCTTCGGCAAAGATGTCGTTACCATGCACACCGCTGCTGAGGAATGTGAGGCCGGTGAGGTCCCCTCCTTTTCCACCAGCGCCGCTGGTGCCGAGACCGCCGTCGCCGCCCCTCAATGTGGTGCCTTTGACCAGCGCGAGCGGGCCGACTGTGATGTTCGGTTGGATCAGTGCGCCGCCGTTGCCGCCGGTAACGCCGTTACCGCCGTTACCGCCTCTCGCTTGGATGTCGTGATTGGTGACGGTGCCGATTTTTGCGATGAGTCCCTGCGCCGTTCCGGCATTGCCTGCGATGCCTGCAGTCGCGCCACCGCCGTCGCCCGCAGCATAGACCAGATCTCCATTCAGCACACTGGTGATGGTGAGCGTGGTCGTGTCGAGCAACCCGCCGACGCCGCCATTTCCGCCCGCGCTGCCAGCAGCGCCGCCGTCTCCTGAAAATACACCCACGGTATCCACGACCGGCACAGAAAGTGAAACGTGTCCGAGCGCACCGCCTGCACCGCCTCCGCCGTTCGTCGCTGCGTTACCGCCCTGGCTGCCCTCAAAGCTCGCCTGCCCGTTAATGTGGCGTTTCACGGTGACTTTCACACTGTCGAGATTTCCTCCGCGTCCACCATCGCCTGTGCCCGTGTTCACATTCGCCCCTGCTCCGCTGATGATGCCGACGTTTCCTTCGATTTCCAAAGCCGAGACGCTGAGCATGAGTGCGTCGCCACCGCGACCGGCGTTCGCGTTGCGCGAACCGCCGCCATTTCCTGCTGCGAAGTTGATGGCACCGAGTGTGTCCAAAACTGCAACGCTGCTCTTCGTGAGATCACCACCGGCGCCGCTCGCGCCGGTGCCTGCGCTCACCACGCCGCCATCTCCAGCAAGGAAATTGGCGCCGTTGAAAATATTCGCCGCGGTGACTTTCACGCCGGTCACTGCGCCGCCCGCGCCGCTTGCGCCTGCATTTGCATCACCACCATTGCCGCCAACGATGGTCGCCGAATCCCCGATATTGCCCTTCACCGTGGCGGTGAAACTGGAAAGCAAACCCGCTGCTCCCCCGGAGCCGCCATCTCCACCGCCGCCGGACGTGGCGCTGATGCCGTTTGTCACCACACCCGCGCTGAATTTCACCGTGCTAAACACGCCGCCAACTCCACCCACACCACTACCCGTGTTGCCGCCGCCGCCTGCGCTCGCGTCGAGTGATCCCACAGTTCCTCCCGCTGCGATGATCGCATCGCGGAGCGTGCCGCCCGCACCACCGGCACCACTGCCGTTGCCTACGCCTGCTCCGCCACCACTAACCATCACCGTGCCCGAGATCCCGCGCAGGACTGTGGCGCTGAAAAGTGAATTGGTGCCCCCAGCGCCGCCACTGCCGTTGGTTCCGCCGCCGTTGCCGCCCTGTCCGCTGAACACCGAAACATTTCCGCCGACTTCACCGGCCTTAAATTTTACCTGTGTGAAAGCACCGCCTGCCCCGCCCGCGTCACTGCCATCGGCAAAACCGCCATCGCCTGCATCCGCGTTGAAGCTGCCAGCCGCACCCGCGACCGTGACTGTGACACCGCTGAGGTCGCCACCTTTTCCTCCCACGCCAGCCGTGCCCGACGTGGTGCTGCCGCCATCGCCCGAAGTCACATCAATCGATCCAGTGCCCGCAGCAGTGAGCGTGAAGAGGCTGAGCGCGCCACCTGCACCGCCCACTCCCGTTGCGGTGCCATCGCCGCCGTCGCCAGCCGCCGCACTCGTCGAGTTGCCGATGGTCTTCGTCACCTTCACTCCGAAACTCGTGAGCGCGCCGCCAGCGCCGCCGCTTGCACCATTGCCGCCATTGCCCGCAGAACCGGAAACACCGCCGAGCACTTGTGCAGCGGTGAGTTTCACATTGGTGAACAGCCCGCCTGCGCCTCCAGCATCGCTGCCTGCGCCATTTCCGCCATTCCCTGCGTTGCCGCTGAAACTGCCGATGACTCCCGTCGCAGCGACGGTGACGTTCGTAAAGTCGCCGCCTTTACCGCCCGCACCCGAAGTATTATTCGCAGTGCCGCCGTTGTTCGCCGAAATGCCAATCGCGCCCGCCGTGCCGAAGTTTGCAGTGAAGTGATCGAACGCCCCGCCTGCTCCGCCCGCGCCCGTGCCGTGGCCGGAACCGCCGACGCCGCTCGTCGCGTCCACCGCATTCACAACGCCGATTTTCAACGTGGTATTGGTGAGCGCCCCGCCATTGCCGCCCGTGCCCGCCGTATTGCCTGCATTGCCACCATTGCCGCCGGAGAGTTCGAGATTGCCCGTGATTTTTGTGGCGGTAATTTTTACGAGGTCGAGGAAGCCGCCATTACCGCCGTTGCCGGTCTGTCGTCCGGTGATGCCATCTCCCGCATCAACACTCACGTTGCCGAGGATGTTTGTGAGCGTGAGCGTTATGTTCGAGACATTGCCGCCCGCACCGCCACTGCCAGTTCCGGTGCCGCCACCGCCCTTGGTGCCGCCATTTCCGCCAATCACAGCGAAATCGCCAATCTGCCGTGCGATTGTCGCAGTCACTCCACTGAGGTTGCCGCCTCCACCGGTCGAGCCGGTGTTGTTGGTTGCAATCGCACCGCCCTGCCCGGATCGGATTGTGAAATTGCCATCCATCAATGTTTTCACGGTCACCGTGACTCCGCTGACACCAGAGCCGGAACCCGACGTGCCACCCTCGGACGTCCCTCCGTTGGTATTGGCGCCGAGAGTCACCGAGCCATGCACTTCCACTGCGGAAAAAGTCAGCGCACTCACTGCGCCACCATTACCGCCGGTGCCCGCTGTATCCCCTATTCCTCCAGTGCCTGCGACAACGCTGACATTGCCCACGAGGAGATTCGTCGAGGTAATCTTCACCGTTCCGAGCGCGCCGGATGCACCACCGTTGCCGCCGACAGTGATCGGCGCCACACCGCCTGCCCCGCTGTTGAAGTTGATACCTCCAAACATCTGCGCAAACGAAAACGTGACGTCGGAAAGTGCTCCGCCAGCACCGCCATTGCCGCCAGCCGCGCCCGTGGATGAGCCACCTGTGCCACCATTCACCGTAACATTTCCCGAGATCACTTTTCCACCAATCGTAATCCCCGAAACCGCACCGCCCGCACCGCCCGTGGCAAGGTTGGTCGCACTCGCCAGTCCGCCCCTGCCACCGGTGATGGAGATCGCTTCAAAGGCATCGGAAATCGTGACATTCGTAATCGCACCGCCATTTGCACCGTCGCCCGCCGAACCATCCAATCCGGCACCCGCCGTGATCGCATTCGCACCGCGCGCCAGTGTGATGTTCGTGATGCTGCCGCCCGCACCCGCAGGGGTGAAAGTGTTCATTGCTGTGCTGGCTCCGCCAAAGCTGAGGTTATTCCCGTTTTGCGCAGTGCCGGTGCATACGCGGAATACGCTCGAATTTTGAAACGGCGCATACACGCCCTTACCAACTTTTACTTCGCTGATGCTGTTTCCCGCCGAGATGGTGCCGGTGACGACGCCCGCGATGTCGAGTTTGGCGATGGAGTTGATTTCAAGCGTGTATTTTCCGCCGGTGAACAGCACCTCGTCATTCACATTCAGCACCGTGGAAATGCTGCCCGCGACATCCGTCTTGATGCTCGCCTTGAACCCATCACCCACCGCGAGGCCGGTCAGTTCATCGGGCGAAAACACACCATCGCCATCACGGTCGGTAAAAAATACCATCGCCTTTCCAGCATCTACTTGCACGAGCAGAAGGTCGCTGGCTTCGAAGGTTCCGTTGCGATTCGCGTCGAAAAAAACTTTGTCCGTCGCACCAGCCAGAAACCCGATGCCCGCACCGACGGTGGTGGTAGAGTTGATCTCGTTCGTCAGATTCATCGCGCTCACGGTGGGAGTGGCGATGTCCACGACTTTCAAATCCACCGCGCTCACAAGGAAAGTGGCGGGTGCGATGCGGGTTTCGAGGATTTCAGGACGTGTGTGTGTTTTCATAAAGAGGAGCACGAGTGTCCGGCAGTAACTACCACAGTAGTAATTGGTTGCAATCTTGCGGTATCAAAGGGTTGAAGTCATGTTTTGCAAGTAGTTCATGGAGAGGCATTTTCTCAAATGGATGGACACTCAGAAGTTGCAAAGTTCTGTGCAGCGTG
>CANJNZ010000017.1 GCA_947476045.1 Chthoniobacteraceae bacterium | reverse complement strand
TAGCCGAGGCCGCTGACTTTCCATGTGTTGGTGGGGTTCGCCGGGTCGTAAAGCAGAACGGCGGCGTTGCTGATATTGCGTATCTCCACGAACTCATCGTAATCCGTGTAGGGGTGAAACATGATCTCGTTGATCACCAGCGGCCCCACGAGCGGCCCGCTATTTTGCGCGCCGAATGTGCGACTGATCTGGCGGGGAAAATATTCATCGCCCGCGCTAGTGACAATGCGACCAAAGGAAACATTTTGTTCCGCCCCCGAGAATGCAAAGCCGTGGCTGTAGCCCGTGAGATTTCCAGCGGAATCGCCGGAGAAAAGATACACATCATCGCCTCCAGAATTGAGCGCGAAACTACTGCCTACACCCGGCGTGGTGTTGAAATTTGTCTCATCAAACACAGCGTAGCCACCCGCTGGAATGATCGTATTCGCGGGGATTTGGTATTTTTTCGGCGTGTTCGGATTATCAGTGAGCCACCAATAGCCGACGTTCACGCTGGCGTTGGTGGGGTTGAAAAGTTCGATGGTATCCAAAAAACCGGGGCCGGAGTTGGTGAGGATTTCGTTGATGACGACACTCGTAGTCACCGCCGGATCATCCGCACCAGGTGACCCGAAAATGTTAGCGCTGGCCCGCCAGTTGAGTCCGCTGTCGGAGTTGTAGATCGTGGTCTTTGGAACAGCCGTGTTTCCGTTTCCATTCGCAGCCACGGGCCAGGGAATGGCGTTGTTGTAGGTGACGGAAAAAACGTTCACCCCCGAAGGGTTCGCGAGCGTGATAGTCTCGCCGTTGTTGTCGAGTTTGCCGCTGTAGATGCCGCTCACGGTCACGCCGGGATAGCGGGTGTGAAAGGTGGTCTGACCGCTCGTGATGTCGCGCGCCAATACACAAAAGCCGCCGGCGGCGAGGTGGGTGTTGGCGGGGAATGTGTAGGTGATGCCGTTGGTGAAAGTGGAGCCGCCGAGATAGAGGTTGTGGCCGCTGACGTTTTTCAATTCGAGAAACTCCAACTCGTCGCCGGATACAGTGCCGAGGTCCGGCGGGTTGTAGTTGATTTCGGTAATGGCGATGTCGCCCGAGATGGGGAAGGATTCATTGACGAGGTAGAGGCGGCTGGTGATGCCGCTCCAATTTGTCCCGATGGCCGCCATGCCTGCGAAGACTTGTGTGGTGGAGGAAAGCTGGCGGCGGAAGGTGATGAGGGTGGTCTGATTGATGGTGATTGGGCTACTGTAGGTGAGCGCGCTGCTCGTCGTGCCACCGCCAGCCGGGCGAGGATCGGTGCCGTCTATCGTGTAACGGATGGTTCCGCCTGCACCGGAAAGTGTGACTTGTGTGCCCGCAGTGACGGTTCCGGCGGCGACGTTGGCGGTGGGCGCGGCGGGCATCTGACCGTCAATCCAGTTCGCGCGCGAGGTCAGCCAAGTTTTCATTGCGCTGATTGCGCCTAAATAATTGCCGCCTTGGGGTGTGTTGTCCGGCCATTTGACTGCATCGCGTGCGCCTGCGGTGTTGCCGATTTCAGCGCCCATTTGATCGGCGAGAGCCATGAGGTTTGTGGTTGAGAATTCGTTGGCGCGGAGTTGCTGCCAGCGATCCACCCACATTTGAACGAAGTCAGGATCCTGAAAGAGCGGCCCCCACCAGACTTGCGAGAAAAAGTAATCAATGTTGGCCCAACTCGTCGGGTTGCTGTCGCGTCCGTCGTCGCTGCCGAGCGCTCGGTCGAAGTCCCAGATTGGGCCGGCGCAGATTTTACCGAGGCGGTCTTTGTAGAAATACGCGCTGAGGCGGAGCGCATCTACGTTGTAAGCGAGGGAATTGAGGATGTGGTGATCGATCCATCGTGCGCTATCCATGTAGTTGCGATAGTTGCGAGTGGCAAAATTCGAATTACGATCAGCCGTGAGCGTGGTGTCGAAGGTCTGTGTATAGCCCACGATATAGTTCTGTTGCTGGGTGGTATCGACTTGAGGATCCGGTTCGACGAGGACAAGCCCGGCACCGCCAGCATTCCAAGTGTATTCATCGGGGTCATTGCGATCGATTTTGAAAATGTAACCACCGGTGACTGCATCGCCTGTGTTGTCTGCCGGATCAATGGTTGCGATATCCAAACGGTTGTTCCCGGATTTGATTTTTTCAGTGAGCATGTAGACGCCGTAATAATCGGCGTAATCCAGTTTGCCCCCATTGTGATTGATGAATACCTCGCAAGCTTGTGTGCGCGGTGCCCACTGGCCAATGCGACGGCTCAGTTCGTAGATGTAGCTGTTGTGGATGAAAGTGTTGTCGAACAACCACGGTCCGTTGAGAACCCAGTCGCTGTTGGAAGAAAGGCCGAGGAGCGGAGCCGCAAGGTCGCCGTTGTTTTCATCCCACAACTCAACACCGAGGTTCCATTTTGGAAACCCTTGGGACGATGAGCCGCGCATACGCACGCCCGCGCGGGTGAAATTTGCCGGGGTCGAGTTCAGCGAGGCGGTGCCGTTTACGAGGGGGAATGCGTGAATCATCCCGGTGCTGTAAGCGCCGGCGGAGCCGTCCACGGGCTGGCCGCCGCCGTTGTCATCCATGACGATGATCGGGAGGTTTGAGGTGAAACTGGAGGTGTTGTTCGAGCCGGCTGTGGTTTCGAGGAGGAGATATTGCGCGGTGAGCGTGGGGCCTTTTGCTCCGGTCACGGGATCGAATACGGCGGCACGGATGAGTTTTGAAGATGGGATGCTGATCGGGCCGGTGTAGAGGGTGCTTGAGATGGTCGGATCGGCGATGGCTGCACCGCCCGCGGGGTCAACGATGAGGTAGCGGATTTGTGTTCCGGCAATCCCACCGGTGAGCGTGAGATTAAAAGTAGTCGTGAATGGGCCGGAAGGGCGGGAGAGGGTGATTGGATAAGGCAGTTGGTAGATGGTGCTCGTGTTGAACGCGCCCGGGGTGCCCGAGCTGTAGTAGCTCGCCGTCGTGCCGGGGGTGACGGTGTATTGCTTCAGTTCCGGGCGGATGAGGAAGTCGGTGTTCGTCGTGGCTTCGTTGAGGCCGTGGATGGCGAGAATATTCGGGCCGGTGGTGGAGGGGACGAGGAGATTTACGAAGGGGGTGAGGTCTATGTTTTCGAAAGTTTTCGCCTGATAAGCGATGTGGTTGGCGGTGGCGAGCGAGGTGTTCGTCGGCACGCCGGCTGGGGCATTGCGTCGGGCGACTTCCGTGCCGTTCAGGTAGGCGACAAAACCGTCGTCGTAATTGATCGGCATTGTGAGCGATGTGACGGACGCGGGCGTTGTGACGTTGAAAGAGAAACGCACGTAGGCCGAGGGGGTGTTGTTCAACATCGCTGTCTGGACGTTTCCGCTCGCGCCGATGAGCGAGGCGTAGCCGCTCGCGCTGGTGGAATCAAAGCCGATACCCGCCGTCGCGGTCGTCCAGCTTGCGTCGCTAAAAGTGCGCGCCGTCCACGTTGCGTCGTTCGGTGTTGCGCTCGTGGGGATGAAAAATTTCACCGAACTGTTTGACGCGAGGAGTTGGGTGGTCGTCACCGTTTGCGCGAAGCCGTAGGGTTTGTCGTCGTATTGCGCGGGGTAGGGGTTGAAAACTGTTGCAACCGAAGCGTCGGAGCGAAGCAAAGCGAGGTAGCCGCCGCTGGAGGCGAGCTTGAAATTGGTATGTAACTGCGAGGTCGCGACGGCGCGGTTTTTATTCGAGGCAAAAACGATCAGGAATCCCTTGGGGTCTATGGTGACTGAGGGGAAAAGCCATTTGGTAGGATTGGTGGCGCTGTCCGTGAGCCGCCAGCCGGTCATATTCACGGGGGTCGTGCCGTCGTTATAAAGTTCGATCCAATCGGAAGTGGCACCGTCTTCGTCGAGCAGGCCAGTCTGGTTGGAGGCCACGAATTCCGTGATGGTCACATCCGCCCGGAGCGGCACGGCGATGAAAAGTGCCAGAAGGAAGAGGAGGCGGAGTAGTCGGGGCATAGTTTCTATTGGGAAAGAAGTTTTGGGTAAATTTACGGAAGTGGTCAGCTATATGTTTATCAGCAAACCCCGTGCTGCAACTAAAGATTCATCCAATGACCAAATTGTATCTGCTTTGTAGGTGCGGTGGAAAAGCGGGAGGTTTGGTCGCGATGTCAACCTGCCGGGGGTGGGGATGAGCGCCTATTTTCGAAATTCCCCGCCCCGGGCCTCGATCATCTTGGCCACGAAGCCGGTGTGGTATTTTCCACGCACGAAGTCGGGGTCGTGCATGATGGTTTGCTGGAAAGGAATCGTCGTTTTTATGCCACGGATGATGTATTCGCCCAAAGCACGGCGCATCCGGTGGATGGCATTTTCACGGGTGGTTCCGACGGCGATCACCTTGGCAATCATCGAGTCGTAATACTGCGGCACGGTGTAGCCGGTGTAAGCGTGGGAATCTATCCGCACACCGCGGCCACCGGGGGCGTAGTAGAGGTCAATTTTGCCGGGCGAAGGCTGGAAGTTGTTGTAGGGGTCCTCGGCGTTGATGCGGCACTCGATGGCGTGATATTTCCGCTTTGAATCGCGCATCCATTGCGAAAGCGGCTCGCCGGCGGCGATCTTGATCTGCTCCTTCACGAGGTCCACGCCGTAGGCCTCCTCGGTGATGCAATGCTCCACCTGGATGCGCGTGTTCATCTCCATGAAGTAATAATTGCCCTTGTCGTCCATGAGGCACTCGATGGTTCCCGCGCCGACGTAGCCGACCTGCTTGGCGAGCTTCACGCAATCGGCACCCATGCGGGCGCGGATTTTGTCCGTCATGATGGGCGATGGCGTCTCCTCGATGATCTTCTGGTTGCGCCGTTGCATGGAACAGTCGCGCTCGCCGATGTGGACGACATTGCCGTGGGTGTCGGCCATGATTTGAAATTCGATGTGGTGGGGATTTTCGATCAGCTTCTCGATGTAAACCGCCGGATTTCCGAACGCCTTCTCCGCCTCGGCCCTCGCAGCATTGAAGCCCGCGACGAGCGAGCCGTCGTTGTGCGCAGGGCGCATCCCTTTTCCGCCGCCGCCAGCGGTCGCTTTGATCATCACCGGGTAGCCCATCTTGCGCGCGATTTGCAGCGCGGCCTTTTCATCCGCCACGATCCCGTCGCTGCCGGGCGTCACCGGCATTCCGGCGCGCTTCGCCGTCGCACGGGCCGTATTTTTGTCGCCCATCGAGCGAATCGCCGTGGACGGCGGCCCGATGAACTTGATGTTGCAGCTCGTGCAAACATCCGCGAAATGCGCGTTCTCGCTCAGAAAACCGTAGCCGGGATGGATCGCATCCGCATCGCCCACTTCCGCAGCGGAAATGATGCGGTCAATTTTCAAATATGACTGGTTGCTGGGCCCGGGGCCGATGCAGATGGCCTCGTCGGCGAGTTGCACGTGGAGCGAATCCACGTCCGGCTCCGAATAGACGGCCAGCGTTTTAATGCCGAGTTCCTTACAAGCGCGGATGACGCGCAGGGCGATTTCGCCACGGTTGGCGATGAGGACTTTTTTGAACATGGTCGGGACGCTCTAGCGCACGCGGAACATCACCTGCCCGAACTGCACCGGCTTGCCCACCTCGGCCACGATCTCCACGATCTCGCCTTTGCAGTCCGCCTTGATTTCGTTCATCACCTTCATCGCTTCGATGATGCAGACGACGGTGGTTTCGTCCACTTTCTGCCCTACCCTCACAAAAGGTTGCGCCTCTGGTGCCGGTGCGGCGTAGAAAGTGCCGACCATCGGCGAAGTGATCTCCTTCAGTTTTTCGCCACCGCCAACAGGCGCCGGAGCATCTGCAGCTACCGCCGGAGCGGCCGTGGTTGCGACGGGTGCCGCTGCCGGCAGCGCGTAAGCAGCGCCGACTGGTGCAGTGGTGATGATGGGTTCTGCCCCTCGTTTGAGAGTGATTTTGAATCCTTCGCTCTCCATTTTGAAGACGGAGAGGTCGTTTTTCCTCATGAGAGCGACGAGCTCTTTGATTTCTTTATAGTCCAATTTAGTGAGGTTGTGGTTTGGTTGACGGGGCCGGATGCTACGTGGCACAGGGAAAACCGGTCAATTGGCATTTTCACCCCACCGCAAATTTTTCTGAATCTAGTTTTGCATGATGTCCACTGTGCCGGTGGCGGTAGAAACCATGCTCGTGTTTACGGAACACCCACATGTCGGAGTTCCTTGCCTCCCGCCGAAATGCTGAGGAACTGAGGTAAAAGTATACTTGTCAGAATGCGGTGCCTTTCACGACTTGCTAGGATTTGCGTAATGAGTTAGTAGGAGGAGGATGAAAGAAGAGCGAAAAGCGAAGAGCAGGAACAGTCTTTGTTATCTTTGCTGGTTGTTTGCCTTGGTTTTATGCGTGTGTGGCTATAGCGTGTGGCGCGAAAACTCTTATAAAGAAGCCGTGCGTCAGACAAGCTTGCCCGAGCAAGAATATCTAGACGCCGTGCGTCAGGCAACGGGGGCAGGGTTTACATGGATTTGTGATGACACCGGTGAGGAACCACGGAGCGGTGAGCCCGCGCGTAAAGCAGAAGCGAACGGAGCCAGACGTCGCAATCTTGTTATGGATAATGTTCGAAGCGTGAGGAGATATCGTGGCATGCTCCAGCGACTCCGTCCTACGGAGTTGACTGTTTCAAGATGTAGCAATCTAGACGGACTTAATGGCCTTACCAGCTTGAAAAAACTCGTCATCAAGGATAGTGATGCGTTGCAAAATTTAAATGGTCTGAAGGAACTCACGAGTCTTGAAACGTTCACTCTCGGCGTATCCCTCGGGTTAAAAAATGTGGATGGACTGAAAGGTCTGACGGGCTTGAAAAAACTCGATCTTCAAGTTGGTGTTGCGCTGCCAAACGTGGATGTCCTTAAGGATCTCACCGGTCTGCAAACGCTCAGTTTTGATGCTTGCAGCGCTCTGAAAAGCATTGATGGTTTAAAAAACCTTACTGGCCTGCAAACGCTCAGCCTGCGGAATTGCAACGTGCTGCCAAACATGGATGGCTTAGAGAAACTCACTGGCCTGCAAACGCTCGCGATCCGCCATTGCTCCTCGCTAAAGAATTTGGACAGTTTGAAAAATCTCACAGGTCTGCAAACGCTGATTATTGAGGCAGGCCCAAGTTACAATGCGTTGCAAAACTTGGATGGTCTGAAGGGTCTCACTGGCTTGAAAAATCTCCACCTCAGCTTTTGCGACGCTCTGAAAAACGTCGATCTACTCAAGGAACTCACCGGCCTGCAAGTTCTCGATTTTGAATACTGCCATAAACTGCAAAATGTGGATGAACTCAGGGGACTTACTGGTCTGCGGGAACTCTATCTAAACAGTTGCAACAGCTTGAAAAACTTGGATGGACTGAAGGGCCACACCGGTCTGCAAGTGCTTAAGCTTTACAGTTGTGACGCATTGCCAAACGTGGACGACCTGAGAGGACTCACTGGTCTGCGAGAACTTTATCTAAGGACTGGGTCCAAATCGCAAAATGTGAATGAAGCTCTGAAGGGCCTCACAGGTATGCAAAGGCTCCACCTCAACTGGTGTCCCTCACTCTCAAACTTGGATGCCTTGAAAGGACTTACATGCCTGCAAGAACTTGGCCTCTGGAAGTGCTCTTCGCTACAAAATACGGATGGACTGCAAGGCCTTACCAACCTGAAAACCCTGACAGAACCAAGAGCCCTCCGCTTAAGCCGTAGGGATGACCGCGAACTTTTACTAGCGGGGCGCGCCATCGCGACTTGCCAAGTTTGGAGGGGTCGCGCAAAAGGAGTGAATGAAAGACGAGTTTATAGTTAAGCACCGCCTTCCCCGTGGGCTTCCGGGGATGTGGTTATTGGCGATTATTTTAGGCTGTTACCCTTGTGCCAAAGGGAGCGAGAAAGACTATCTAGAAGCCGTGCGAAAGGCAAAGGTGGAGGGGTTTTCCTGGAATTGTGATGATACAAGTGAGGTTCGGAAGGATGGAGAATTAGTTCGGAAAAAAGTAACACTTGGAGCCCACGCCAGAAGTCTCCGAATGGAGCGTGTTCGCGACATAGGAGTATACATGGATATGCTCCAACAACTCCGTCCCACGGAGTTGAGTGTTTCGCAATGTGAAAGCTTGGAAGGAATGGCGGTTCTCACTGGCCTGCAAATTCTGGAGCTGCGCGAATGCAATAAGTTGAAGAATGTAGACGGACTGAAGAACCTTACCGGCCTGCAAACGCTCATCCTTCACGGATGCAGTGAACTACAAAACCTAGATGGCCTAAAGAATCTCACTAGTCTGCAAATTCTGGAGCTGCGCGAATGCAATAAGTTGAAGAATGTAGACGGACTGAAGAACCTTACCGGCCTGCAATCGCTCATCCTTGACGGATGCAGTGAACTACAAAACCTAGATGGCCTAAAGAATCTCACTGATCTGCAAACGCTTGTCATCAAGGGAAGTGATAGATCGCAAAAAGCTGTGTTGCAAAACGTGGACGGACTGAAGGCTCTGGTCGGCCTGCAAAAGCTTGTCCTCATCGGATGTAGTGAACTCAAAAACTTGGATGGCCTACAGGGACTAACAGGCTTAAGAAATCTCGACCTCCGTGGTTGCGCTGCATTGCAAAACGCGGCCCCCCTGAAGGCACTCACTAGACTACAAATCCTCAATCTCAGCCTCTGCAAAGAATTGCAAAATGTGGATGACCTGAAGGGATTAACGGAACTACAAACGCTCGACCTTAGTCGCTGCTCCGCGCTGCAAAACGTGGATGGTCTCAAGGAACTAAATGGCCTGCAAACGCTCAACCTCAGTTACTGCCCCACGTTGCAAAACGTGGACGGACTGATGGGCCACGCTGAGCTGAAAGAACTCCATCTCCACCATTGCTCCAAGTTGAAAAGCGTTGATGGTCTGATGGGCCTTTCTGGCCTTAAAAATTTCATCTTTGGCAGTTGTGCCGTGCTGCAAAATGTGGACGGCATGAAGGGCCTCACCGGCCTGCAAACGCTCGACATTAGCGACTGCCCCTCGCTGCTAAATGTGGACGGCTTGAAAGGCCTCTCGAGTCTTAAAAAACTCGATATCCGTGACTGCACCATGCTGCAAAACGTTGATGGCCTGAAGGGTCTCACTGAACTGCGAACAATCTACCTCGAAAGATGTTCTGCGCTGCAAAATGTGGACGGCATGAAGGGTCTCACCGGACTGAAAGTGCTCAACTTAAAAGAATGCACTTCACTTCAAGAGGCGGAAGGTTTGAAAGGCCTTGGGAGTCTTCAAAGCCTAGTTTTTCACAAATGTTCCGCACTTCTAAACGTGAATGCTCTAGACGGTCTCACTGGACTGCAAGAACTCAATATCGGCGATTCCCCCGCGCTGCAAAACGTGAACGTTATTAAAGGACTTACCGGCCTAAAAAAACTCCATCTCTACAGATGCACTTCATTGCAAGATGTGGACTGCCTGAAGGGCCTCACTGACTTGCAAACGCTCTGGCTCGCCGAATGCACGGCGCTGCGAAACGTGGACGGTCTGAAGGGCATCACTGGCTTACAACAGCTATTCCTCTCCGGATGCTACGATATCCCTGCGGCGGCCCTACGCGAACTGCGTGTCGCATTGCCGAAGACCGATATCACCTTCCCCACAGGCGCCAAGAACCCGCAGTAGTGAGGCGTCGTTGCGATGGGTGGCGCACATGTGTGGATTTCTCATCTGTAACTAATAGCCTACGAATTTGCGTTGCTGTAATGTTTCAAACCGACGAGCCGGATGATGCGGGTGGTGGCGAAGACGGAGCGCAGGATGAAATTTCAGCGATAGACGAAGGGGTTTTGCAAACCCACGTCGAAGACCTTCGCGTATTTGGCGAAAGTCATGTGCGCTTGAGGGCGAGTTCGGCTGCGAGGCGGATGGCGGCGACCATGCTGTCGGGGCGGGCGATTCCTTTGCCGGCGATGTCAAACGCGGTGCCGTGATCGGGAGAGGTGCGGGGGAAGGGGAGGCCGAGCGTGACGTTCACGCCCTGATCAAATGCGTGGAGCTTCAGCGGGATGAGGCCCTGATCGTGATACATGCACAGCACGCCGTCGAATTCCCCGGCGACCGCGCGGCAAAAAACGGTGTCTGGCGAATGTGGCCCGCTCCATCCATCGCCGCCGAGAAGTGCGAGCGCCGGCTGGATGATTTCGATTTCCTCGCGGCCAAGATCGCCGCTTTCGCCCGCGTGGGGATTCAGCCCGGCCACGGCGATGCGCGGTGCTCTGCCGAGGCGGAGCGTGAGGAAATCCGCGAGCAGTTCGCCGGTGCGCATGATTTCCGGCACGGTCAACTGCACGTCTTTCAGCGGCACGTGCGCGGTGACGAGCGCGACGGTGAGCGCGCCACCCGTGAGGCACATGGCGTGGTTCGGCGTGTGCCAGCGGCTGGCGAAAAATTCCGTCTGTCCCGGAAATGCGAAGCCGACTTCGTGCATCCGCGCTTTGCTGAGCGGGCCGGTGACGACGGCGCAAATGTCTCCGGCCAGCGCGAGGCGTGCGGATTCCTCCAGCGCCTCCAGTGCGGCTTTCGCGCTCGTGGTGGTTGGTTGTCCGGGCGTTGCTGCGATCGCGTCGCCGATGACGCGATATTCAAAATCGCCGTCCAGCTTTCCACTGGCGAGCGCGCCGCGAACGACCTCCGGCCCGATGCCTGCGCCGTCGCCCAGCGTGATGCCGATGACACGCCGTGGCATCAGTAGATTTTGATGAACGCTTTTTTCCGAAGGCGATCAATCCAGCCCTGCTGCAATTTCTGGCGCTCGCCTTGCAGGAGGCGGCGTTCGATTTCATCGCGAACATCCTTCAGCGGTTTGGAAATGCCCGCCTTTTTCTCCTCCACGATCATGAGGTAAAAGCTCTGGTTGAGCGTAATGATTTCGCTAGTCTTGCCCAACGGCAGGGAGAAGGCGATGCGCTCCATGTCCGGCGAAAGATCGCCGCGTTTCACCCAGCCCCAGTCGCCGTTTTTGTCCTGCGTGGAGTCGTCGGAGTAGATGCGCGCCATGTCGCCAAAGTCCGCGCCGCCGACAATCTTCCCACGGATTTCCTTCATCATTTTCAGCTTCTTCTCGGGCTCGGCACCGCCCGCGATTTTGATCATGCGCAGCTTCACTTCGTCGTTGGTCGTCCACTCCTGTTTATGCTCGTGGTAGTAGCTTTCCACGCGTCCCGCCGGGATGATGGGGTCACTCTTCACTTCGCGGGAACGCATCGCCTGAACGATGATTTTCTCCTCTTCCATTTTGCGCAGGCGGTCAATCGTGTAGCCCTGCGCAACGATCGTTTTCTGAAATGCAGTGCGGTCGCCGCCGAATTCTTCGCGCACGATCGTGTTGATGCGATCATTGACAACGTGCGTCGGGATACTCGCCTTCATGGTGCGAAATTCCTGAATGATGAGCTGGCGGTCAATCAGGTCGTTCACTGCGCGTGTGCGCACTTCCTTGATTTTCTCCGCGAGCGCTGCACCGGTGAAATTCGCCTTTGCCGCGTTTTCGATGGCCGTTGTCAGCTCGCGCACCTGGGAGAAAGTGACCACGTCATCGTTTACCACGGCTGCCACGCCGTCGAGCACCTGGGCGTCGGCGGCTTGCACGCGTGCGAGCGGGATGGAAATGAGGGCGAGAGCGATCAGGAACAAGTGCTTCACAGCTTTTTGGAAATTTCGCGCGAGGCTAGGAGCCGACCCCGCCAAGTCAAGCATCCTGCCTTCTTCCTTTTACAATGACTTCGCGCTTGGCTCGCCGCGCTTCCCGCGTCATCGCTCTCGTTCTCTCGAAAAATCCACCATGCATACACGCCGCACTTTCCTCGCCACACTCACCGCTGCGCTCGCCGCTCCCGCCTTCGCGGATACGAAGAAACTCGGCATCAAGTTGGGCTTCGACAATTTCGCCGTGCGCGCGATGGGATGGAAGGCCGCGCAGTTGCTCGACTACGCCGCGCAACTCAAGTGCGACACGCTTTTCATCAGCGACATCGAAAGTTACGAATCGCTCGAAGACGCCGCGCTTCGCGAGGTGCGCAAAAAAGCGGACGACCTCGGCATCGCCCTCTACACCGGCGGCTGGAGCATCTGCCCCACGAGCGTGCGTTTTCGCAAAACATGGGGCACGGCAGAGGAACATCTGAGGCTCGGCATCCGCGTGGCAAAGACGCTCGGCTCGCCTGTCTATCGCGTCGTGCTCGGTGCGATGGAGGATCGCCAGACGGAGGGCGGCATCCGAGCACGTATCGCCGACACGTTGAAAGTTCTCAAAGCCTGTCGCGGCGCAGCGCTCGATGCGGGTGTCAAAATTGCGGTCGAGAACCACGCCGGCGACATGCATTCGTGGGAACTGCGCGATTTAGTCGAGGAAGCGGGCAAGGATTTCGTCGGCGTGAACATAGACAGTGGCAACGCAGCATGGACGCTCGAAGACCCGCAGGACGTGCTCGAAATCCTCGGCCCCTACACCATTTGCTCCAGCCTCCGCGACAACATGATTTGGGAGACGCCCGACGGCGCGAGCATCGCATGGACGGCGGCGGGCGATGGTTTGATGGACTGGAAAAAATACAGCGCCCGCTGGCTGGAACTCTGCCCGAAAGTTCCCATCATGATCGAAACCATCGGCGGCTTTTCCAAAAACTTCCCTTACAAAAAAGAAGGATTTTGGAAGGACTACGACAAACGCCCCGAGGCCCTCGCGCACTTCGAAGCGCTGGCCAAACGCGGCCACGCCATCCCCGGCTTCAAAGCCGAAGGCCCCGACAAAAAGAAAGCCGAGCAGGACTTTCAAAAAGGTGAACTCGAACGCTCGCTCAAATACCTCCGCGAAGTCATCGGCCTAGGCGTGCGTGCGTAAATTTTAAGACAAACCGCGCAACTCTCGCCGCTCTGCGTGGTTTTCCTGCCTGCTATGAAAAGCTACATACTTACTGTCGCAGCCCTCGCGCTGCTTTCCAACATCACTATCGCCGAAGACAAGCCCGCTGGCGGGCCTGCCGGGGGCAAACCCGAAGGCGAGCGCAAGCGCGGCCCCGGAGGTCCCGGCGGCGAACGTCATTTTCCCTCGGCTGAAGAACGACTGAAGAGGATGACCGAGCATCTCGGCCTCACGCAGGAGCAACAGGACAAAATCAAAGCCATCTTCGCCAAGACTGAGGGCGAACTGAAGGCACTCCATGATAAAGGTCGCGATAACCTGACCGAAGAGGATAAGACAAAATTCCGCGATGCGATGAAGGCCCAGTTCGAGGAAATCGGAAATGTGCTGACGCCTGAACAAAAGGAAAAAATGAAGAAGGCGCGCGAGGAGCGTGGCGGCGGCGAGGGCCATCGTCGTGGCGGCCCCGGCGCCAAGCCAGGCGAAGGCAAACCGGGAGAGGGAGCGAAGCCAGCACCAGCCAACTAATTCGCAAAAATTCAAATCTACACAGGGCGGGAGGCGAGATGCTTCCCGCCCTTTTCTTTTCACCGATTAAGCCGGGCGATGCAGATGGAACCACGAAGACACGAAGAGCACGAAGGGAGAGAAGATTCACATCAATCCTGTGTTCCTTAGGGAACCGCTGATTTAATCGGGGTTTGTATTTTTGAACCGCTAATCTTCACTCATCTTCGCTGATATCTCGGAGATGTGCTTCTCAATGATTAGCGAAAATCAGCGCAGATTAGCGGTTCAAGAACATCCTTCGGATTTAATCAGCGTTTCCTTAGTGCTCTTCGCGCCTTTGTGGTGAAAATTGCTGCGTGCGCTCGACACTTTGCGCGGAAGAAGCGAAGTTCGGACGGATATGGAAATGGATTTTTTCACCGGTGGTATTTTCGACACGAACTGCTTTTTTCTTCCCGCGCACGGCATCCTCGTGGACGCGCCACAAGAGGCTGCCGACTGGCTGAGCGAGCGCGGCTATCGCGTGAAAACCTTGCTACTTACGCACGGACACATTGACCACGTGTGGGACGCTGCGCGCATCCAGCGTGAACACGGTGCCCGCGTGCTATGCCACGCCGATTGCGCGCCGATGGTGAGCGACGCCCAGTTTTTCACACGGCTCGGTTTTAATTGGGAAATCGAAACACTGACGCCCGACTTGCTCATCGGCGAAACGCCAGCGCTCAATGTGGAGGGCCTTGCTTTCCAAGTGCTGCTCGTCCCCGGCCATTGCCCCGGCAGCCTTTGTTTTTTTCAAAAGGACGAGCGCCTGCTGTTTGGCGGCGACGTTCTTTTCGCCGGGAGCATCGGGCGCACGGATTTGCCCGGCGGCGATCATGCGCTCCTGCTCAACGGCATCCGCGAAAAACTCTGGCCGCTCGGCGATGATGTGAAAGTCCTCCCCGGTCACGGTCCCGCGACCACACTCGGACACGAAAGAAAAACCAACCCGTTCGTCGGCGAAGCCGCGCTGCGATAGACACGCTACACCAGCGCTTCGCCGACGCTGTCTGCGAGCATTCTGCCTCGGCGTGTTAGGCGCAGGTTTTCGCCGCTGGTTTCGAGCAGGCCGAGTTTTTCCAACTCCAACATCGCGGTGGCCCATGGTGTGAGTTCGGCGCGCGGCATTCCTTCGGCGGTGCGCATTCGGAAGGCGGCGATTTCTCCGGCTCGCTGGGCCGGAGTGAGTTTTTCGCGAAAGGAGCCTGCGCTTTCGCCGGCGAGAACACGCTGTGTGTAGGCTGCGGTGTCGCGCACATTTTCCCAGCGCTCGTTGCCGATGGTGCTGAATGCGCTGGGGCCGAAGCCGAGGTAATCTGCGCCGAACCAATACGCACGGTTGTGTTGCGATTCGTGGCCGGGGCGCGCGTAGTTGGAGATTTCGTATTGCGCGAATCCCGCAGCGGCGAGCGTGTCCATCGTGGACTCGAAAAGCTGGGCGTCGCGCTCGTCGTCCTGCCGGAACGTGCCGCCGGTGAGTTTGCGAAAATAGTCGGTGTCCTCTTCGTAGGTAAGGCAGTAGGAAGAAATGTGATCCGGTGCGAGGGCGATGGTTTTTTCCAGCGTGGTGCGCCACTGCGCGTGTGTCTGGCCGGGCACGGCGAACATGAGGTCCAGATTCACACTGGGAAATCCGGCGTCGCGCAGAATGTGATAGGTGTTCTCAGCCTGCTTGGAATTGTGAACGCGACCTAGTGTGCGGAGGAGTTCGTCGTCCCACGATTGCACTCCGAGGCTGATGCGCGTGACGCCGATGTCGCGGAGCAGGCGGGCTTTTTCCGCGCGGACGGTGGCGGGGTTTGCTTCGAGCGTCCATTCGCGGAGTGCGGAAAGGTCGAGCCGTTCGCGTAGGCCGCCGAGCATGTATTCTAGCTGATCGGTGAGGAGCGATGTCGGCGTGCCGCCGCCGAAGTAAATCGTCTCCGGCGCGAGCGTGTGGTGCGCAGCGGCGTTGTCCACTTCGCGCAGCAGCGCATCGAGAAACGCGCGGTTTTTATTTTTCCCGCCGACCTCGACGTAGAAGCTGCAATACGGGCACAGCTTCGGGCAAAAGGGGATGTGGAAGTAGAGATGACGAATGACGGATTCCGACTGACGAAGCGCGTGGGGCTGGTCGTTCGTCACTCTAGTCCTCGCGTTTTTCGCTGTTGAGGCGCTTCATCATCGCCTGCTCGATTTTCTCGGAGTAGGGCGCGACGGAGGGATCGAGTTCGCGGATTTTTTGGAAGAGTGCCTTGTTGTATGCGACTGATGCGCGGTGTGCATCGGCTTCGCTGACGGCGCTGTCAGCCTTGGCTTTCAATTCCTTTACCTGTGCATCTTCAAGCGCGAGAGCTTTGAGGGCTTTGAATTTCGTGACGTCGTCCATGCCTGCGGTGTCGGGCTTCGCTGGTTTTTCAGGCTTGGGTTTGCGTCCCTTGGTTCCTTTAGCCGTCTTTGGTGCCTCAGCTTTGGGTTCGGAAACGGGTTTCGCAGCAGGCTCGGCTTTGGCTTCTGCATTCGGCTCGGCGTCCGGTTTTGCTTCTGGCACGGGCGCGGTGACCAGTGCCGGTTTCTGTTTGGGTTCAGATTTTTCCGATGGCTCTGCGTCGGGCTTTTCTTCCGGCTTCGCTACGGGAGAGGTGGCAACCGGCGCAGTAGCCGTTTCTTCGGTCACGGCTTTTGAGCGGGGACGCGGGCGCGGTTTCGGCGTGGGTGTCGGCGTCTGTGTTGGCGTCTGTGTTGGCGTCTTTGTTGGCGTCTTTGTTGGCGTCTTTGTTGGCGTGGGCGTCGCTTTTGGTGTTTCCTTTTTCCCGAAGAGCACCTCGCCGAGTGAGCGGCGTGGCGCCGGGGTGGGCTTGGGCTTTTCCGTCGTGGCCGGTGCTACCACGCGGGCACGCGGGATGGGCTCTTGCGCGGTGAGTGGCGCGATGGAGAGGGCGAGTGAAAAAAGAATAACCAGTGGCTTTCGCATACGAGAAGTTGGCAAGTGCGCTGGTTTTGTGCTCCTTCAAGGGCGCTTGTCCAGTCTCTCTTCCAATATTGAACCATTCCGCTGCTGGGCTGAGGTGGATTGCGCTGCGCTGCGGCACAATCTCTCGGCACTCCGCGCGCACTCGCCGAACGTCGGAATCATGGCCGTGGTGAAGGCAAACGCCTACGGCCACGGACTCGCTCCCGTGGTGGGCGCGCTTGCCGGGCGCGTGAAAATGTTTGGCGTGGCGAATCTCGCTGAGGCCCGTGAGGCCGCGCATCACGCCGGACGCACGCCGATTTTTCTACTGGGCGCGGCGCTGCCTTCGGAGCGTGCGCATATTGTGGACGAGGGATTTATTCCGGCGGTTTCGTCCATCGAGGAGGCTGACGCTTTTTCCAAACTCTCGACTGCTGGAAAGGTGCGGGTGCATCTCGTGGTGGATACGGGCATGGGGCGCATGGGTGTTTGCGAAAGTGACGCGCTCGCTGTTGCTGAACGTGTCTTTGCGATGCCGGGCATCGAAGTCGCAGGCGTCTGCTCGCATCTTCCCGTCGCCGATGACGACGATGCTTTCACACGCGACCAGCTCACGCGCTTTCACACACTCGTGGCTGCGATGCGCGAGCGCGGGATGCCCGCTGACGCACTCATCCACATCGAAAACAGCGCGGGCTTCATCGCTTTCCCCGAACAGGCTGGCGCTCTGGTGCGCGCGGGTCTTGCGATTTACGGCGTCGCGCCGCGTGCGGAGTTTCAGTCGAAATTGCATCCTGCACTCACATGGAAAACGCGCGTGCTGCTCGTGCGCGATTTCATCGCGGGCTGCGGCGTGAGTTACGGGCGCACTTTCACAACGCCCACGCAAATGCGCATCGCCACGCTCGCTGTGGGCTACGCCGACGGTTACCCGCGCCAACTTTCCGGTCGCGGCGCATCCGTGCTCATTCGCGGGCAGCGCTGCGCCGTGCTGGGTCGCGTGACGATGGATCAAATCATGGTGGACGTGACCACGCTCCGCAACATCGCGCCGGGCGAAGAGGCCGTTTTGCTTGGTAAACAGGGCGCGGAGGAAATCACCGCCAACGATCTCGCCGAGCGCGCAGGCACCATTGCGTGGGACATTTTCACCGGAATCGGCACGCGGGTCGCACGGGTGCCTTTTGATTCCGCTGTTTCCTCCGCGCCTCATTCCACATAGCTTCAACATCTATGTATCAAATCGTTTTCAACGAAATCAGCGCCGCCGAAATGGCCGCACTGCCGAAAGACCTCCAACTCGACCTGCTCGCCGAGTTTTCAGTGTTGCCGGATAATCTCGAAGAACTCGACCCCGCAAGATTCGGCGCGCTCGAACGCGATGGCAAAAAGCTCTACCGCTATCGCGCAAAGGATCACCGACTTTACTTCGAGCGTAGCGCAGAGGGCATCACCGTTCACCGCGTGCTGCACAAAAACTCGCTCCGCGATTTTCTTTTCCGCTCAAAACTCTCGCTCGGTGAAGACGAGGAACTGAGCAAGCGGGATGATTTCTGGAAGCTCATCGAAGCTGGCGCGAAGTCACGGAAGGCGAAATGAACTTCAAGCTCATCCTCTGTGTCGCCTTCGCTGTGTTCGTCGCATACATGGCGATTTTTCACATCATAGATACGTGGAAACACATGGGGGATCCTCTGCCGCAACGCCCGCCGGAGCCGTCCTTCAGCGCGACCACCTACCACTATCAGGATGAGCAGGGGAGGGAGGTGAAAGTGGAACGCGAATTCAAAGTGACGACCAAGCTCGCTGATGAAGAAACTTTAAAAAAACTCCCGCCACCACCGCCGTCACGAACAGAACAATGAATCTTTTTCCCGACGAAGCTGAACGCCAGCGGCTCTTTCCTATTTCTCGGCACAAGCGGTTCTTTGCCCACGCCGCAGTCTGTGCACTCCCTGCTTGTGCGGCGGATGCAATGGGCGCGCACGTCCGTCAGTCGGCGGAGATGCCGCAGGAATTTGCCGAGGTGCTTCGCGATGTGAAGGAGGCGCGCAAGGTGTGTGCGCAATTTATCGGTGCGGACGCCGACGAAATCGCTCTGCTCGGTCCCACTTCGCTCGGGCTCTCGCTTTTTGCCAACGGCATCCCGTGGCAACCCGGCGATGAAGTGATCTGCTACGCGGCGGACTATCCGGCGAATGTGTATCCTTGGCTGGAACTGCGTCGCAAAGGCGTCGTCGTAAAATTGCTCCAGCCCGAGCGCCCCGGTGAAATCACGCCTGCGCTCGTCGAGGCTGCGCTCACACCTCGCACTCGGCTCGTCGCTCTCGCGAGCGCGCATTTTTTCTCCGGTGCGCGGATTGATATGGATGCCATTGGAAAGCTGCTCCACTCGCGCGGTGTTCTGTTTTCGCTCGATGCGATCCAGACGCTCGGTGCATTTCCTCTCAACGTGGAGCACGTGGATTTCCTCAGTGCCGACGCGCACAAGTGGATGCTCGGCCCGATGGCCATCGGCATCGTGTATGTGAAGCGAAAGCACTTCGACCTTTGCCGCCCCACGCTCATCGGCGCGTGGAATGTTTTTTCTCCAAACTTCATCGCGCAGGACGAAGTGCGCTTTATGCCCACCGCGCAACGCTACGAACCCGGCGTGCTGAATATCTCAGGCATCTACGGCATGAAGGCGGCCATCGAGCTTTTCCTCCACCACGGACTCGACCGCGTTGCTGCGCGCATCATGGAACTCAAAGCGTATCTCGTCCCGCGCCTGCACTCGCTCGGCTTTGAAATCAACGGCCCCGCTGACGGCCCGATGGCGAGCGGCATCACGACTTTTTCTCACCCGAAGCGCAGCGCCACGGAGTTGTTCGCGCAGTTGGAAAAAGCGGACATCACGTGCTCGCTGCGTCATGACCGTGAGGGCCGCGACTACCTGCGCTTCAGTCCGCACTTTTACAATACCGAGGCCGAACTCGACGCCGCACTCGCAGTGCTTGCGAACTGAGCGGGCTACACCGCCGTGCCGCTCCACTTCAGCTTTTGGCGGAGCACTTCAAAATAGGAAACGCCTTCGAGCGAGGCGAGCGGGAGTCGCTGCGGGGCTTTGCTGATGCGAATGCTTTCGCCGGGCTGGATGTGTTGCGCAGTTTGTCCGTCGAGCGTGAGGTAGATGCTGCTCTCCAAATCTGCGGGCGTGATTTCGATGGTGCTGTGGTCGCTCACGATCACGGCGCGGTTGGTGATGACATGAGGGCAGATGGGATTCACGACGAAGACATCGCTATCGGGCGTAAGGATCGGGCCGCCTGCGCTGAGGCTGTAGGCGGTGCTGCCCGTGGGCGTGGCGACGATGAGACCGTCGGCATTGTATTCGGTGAGTGAGTCGGGGCCGATGCGCACGGCGAGGCGGATGAGGCGTGAAAGTTTGCCGCGACTGACGACTGCGTCATTGAGCGCGATGCGGGAACTGCTGACGTGACCTTCGCGGTGGACGTCCACTTTCAGCAACGCACGCTCGCTTAGCGTGTATTTGCGGGAGATGATCGCTTCAACTGCGCGGAGGTGATCTGCTGCGGAGACGGTGGTGAGAAATCCAAGCGTGCCGAGATTGATGCCGAGCAGCGGGCAGAGTTTGTTGCCGAGCGCGTGGAGGACTTGGAGGATGGTGCCGTCGCCGCCGAGGACGAGGAGCATTTCGCAAGTGTCCGCCAGTTCCGGTTCGGTGAGACAGTTTTCCGCGCCGATGAGGCGTCCGGCCCGATGGTCGAGGTGAAGCTGGACGCCGTGCCCGGAAAATTCGCGCACGAGCGATTGCACGACATCACGAGCCTGCGGCTTCGAGTCGTTTGCAATGAGTCCGATGTGGCGGGTGATGCTCACGCGCGACGCATAGTCGTTTGCTGCGGCGGGGGCAAGCGGAGGAATGACGGATGACGGATTCCGAATGACGAATGACGAAATAATGTCGAATGACAGATGACGCCGTCATTCGACATTCGGAATCCGTCATCCGTCATTTTCCACCCACCCGCAAGCACGCCAGAAACTCCTTGTTTCCCTCGCCGCCGAGGATGGGCGATTCGATCACGCCATCCCACTTCAGTCGCAACCCTGCTGCGGATGCAGGCATTTGCTCCACAAATGCACGGATGCGCTCCACGGCGGCGGTGTGAAGTGCGGGGTCTTTCACGACACCACCACGGGCGACTTCCTCACGGCGCAATTCAAACTGCGGCTTGATGAGCACGAGCATCGCTCCGCTGGGGACGAGCAATTCGAGCGCGGGCGGCAGGATGAGCGTGAGCGAAATGAAGGACACATCGGCCACGATGAGCGCGATGTCGTCGGGCACATCGGCGCGTGTGATGTGGCGGGCGTTGAGTTTTTCGCGAACGACCACGCGCGAGTCGGAGCGGATGCGCCAGTCGAGCTGGCTGTGGCCGACATCCACGGCCCACACTTTTGTCGCGCCGTGCTGGAGCAGGCAATCGGTGAAGCCACCGGTGCTTGCGCCGATGTCCAGACAGATGAGGCCGGTGGGGTTCACGGCAAAATGAGCAAGGGCGGCTTCGATTTTATGGCCACCACGCCCAACATAGCGGTCAGGCGTGGCGACGGCGACGGGTGCGTCATCGGGAAATTCGCGGCTCGCTTTGTCCACGACTTGATCGCCGACGCGCACCTGCCCGGCCATGATCGCTCGACGTGCTTTTTCACGGCTGTCGAAGAGACCGAGAGTGACGAGAAGTTGATCGAGGCGGCTCTTCATGCGGATGGATATGTGATTGAGACTAGAGCCGTGTGTCACATGGCAATGCACAAATTTCTCAGGAGTGCCAGCGCGACAATACTCCAGAGCCTTGTCTCAACACACTGTTCCTCTGACATATCACTGCGCTACGCTTAAAACAGTTTTTAATGAGTGACTAAATAACAGCCTGAAATCTTGACTGCATCAGCGAAGCGAGAAACGGTAATTTCATGCGCCCCGCTGTCAGACGCAAAGGATTCTTGCCAGGATTTGTGACCATCATCTCCGTCGCACTCTTTTTGTCGGACAGTGTCGGGTCCCTTTTTTCCCAAGAATCGTCAAAGCAGGAGGCATCTACTGCTATGGCTGCGAAGCTGAAGTTCGACAAAGTCGGCCCACAAGTTGGGGAGCAACTCCCGGCCCTCGGTCTGCGGACGCTCAAGGGTGAGCCGCAGAAACTTTCCGACGCATGGAATAGTGGGCCAGCGTTGGTTGTCACAAGTTCCTTCACATGCCCAAAGTCGCGCAGCCGTTGGTCGCAACTGGCGGAGTTGGCTGGCAAATACGAAAACAAGCTCAACGTTGTCGTGGTCTATGTCATCGAAGCGCATCCGGTCGGCAGTGTCTGCCCTTACAAAGGTGTGGAAGACATTACGCCTGAAAACCAGCGCGACGGCATTTTGCGCAAGCAGCCCAAAACCCTTGAGGATCGCCTTGAACTGGCTTCCGACTTCAAACGCTATTTGCGGATTGCGACGTCCATCTACGTGGATCCCATCGACAATCGTGCATGGAAGGGCTTCGGTGCGGCACCGAACATCGCCTTCCTCGTGGACAGGACAGGAAAGGTCTCGGCGCGCCAGGGTTGGTTCGACGGGCCGACCTTGGAACAATCCATCGAAGCGCTGTTGAACAAAAAGGAAAAGGACGGCAACGAGAAGTGGACATCGAAGGAGAAAGGCCGTGATGAAGACAAAATAAACGATGAGATGCTTAAAAAAGCGGGGTTCGATGGCATCAATGAATTCGGTTACATGTATGATGCCGAAGAGATTAAAAAACTAGCCGACACATTGAAAGCCGTGCCCAACTCCGTGCACTTCCTCATTCGGGGAATGAAAGGCGAACCGGATCGCACTCTGCTGATGAAGGCGGTTAGCTACAAAAGCATGGAGGTTGCCGAGTTGACTCTCAAAGCGGGGATTGATGTCAATGCGAGCACTCACGGGGTCGGCTCCGCCTTGCAAATGGCTGCGGTGCTGGAAAAGCCGGAAATGCTGAAGCTTTTGCTCGCGCACAAGGCCAATCCGAACCAGCCCTCAAGCGGCAACACACCATTGCACGAGGCGTTACTCAATGGTTGTGCGGAAAATGCCAGACTCCTCCTCGATGCGGGTGCCACGGAAGACTACTACTCGGACATCGCACTCGGCAAAATAGACCGCGTGCGTGCGGCATTGGATGCCGACCCCTCGCGGGCTGCACGCCCGGATGGAGTCAGCCGGATGCCGCTCGATTATGCAGCGGCAGGCGGTCAAATCGAAATCGCAAAGCTGCTCATCGCCTCGGGTGCGCCAGTTGTGGACGAAAAGCTGATCTGGCCCAAGGCACCTCTCCATTACGCAATAGAACGCGACAACACCGCTTTCGCCGCCTTGCTATTGAAGGCAGGCCATTCGCCCAATACATCGCTCTACCTGTGGGCGGAGGAGCCGACATTGCACATGGCCGTTAGAGGCAACCATTTGGAAATCCTCAAACTCCTTCTCGCATCCAAAGTGAGCGTGAACATTCGTGACGGCTATTCCAGAACGCCGCTTCACCATGCTGCGGCCTTGGGAAACGTGAAAGCACTTCAAATACTCCTTGATGCCGGGGCGGACATTAAAGCCTTTACGCTGGGATACACAGTTCCATGCGGCCCGCCGGACTCGGGAATCCCGAAGCGCGAAACCCCGCTTCACTTTGCAGCCGAATCCGGCAATCCAGCCGCGATCAAAGTCCTCCTCGCCGCTGGGGCAAAGATCGAAGAGCGGGACGCTGAGGGGCAAACACCGCTCATGCACGCATTCCTCAACCTCAACTCCGAAAACCTTGCCGCATTGTTGTCCTTGGGGGCCAAGATCAACGCCGAGGACACATCAGGTAATACCGTGTTCGACAAAGTGAATCAGATGAAAAAAAATATGCTCGGTCAGGGTAGCCGAGAGCAAAAATCCATGCAGGAGATAGCTGACATTTTGGCTAAGCATAAAGCCCGCGCTGGAAGCCATAAGTCCAATAAACATCAGGAAGTGCCTAAAGCCGGAAACAAACCCGCAGATTTCTCCCCATAGATTGAAACATACTGCCGGAAACGGGCTTTTGCATACACTGCGGGATTGCTTTCTTGCCAAAAAACGGCAATTTCCAACCTCGCATGGCCAATAAAGACTCCATCGAAACCACGGGAATCGTGAAAGATGTGCTGCCGGGGACAATGTTCCGCGTGCAACTTGCCAACGGACACGTATTACTAGCACATATCTCGGGGAAGATGCGGAAGAATTTCATCCGCATCGTACCCGGCGATAAGGTGAAACTTGAAATGTCACCTTACGATTTAAGCAAAGCACGTATCACATTCCGCGAACAATGAGCGACACCACACAACCCAACGGCAATCAGGATCATCTCGAAACCTCCAAGGCTCACGCTCGCGCTGCTGCCGCAGAAATGCGGGACGCCGCTGCGGAGGTCGCACGCGAACTGA
This sequence comes from Chthoniobacteraceae bacterium, assembly GCA_947476045.1. Taxonomy (GTDB): domain Bacteria; phylum Verrucomicrobiota; class Verrucomicrobiia; order Chthoniobacterales; family Chthoniobacteraceae; genus SXWH01. Next base: position 42,371 of record CANJNZ010000017.1, on the reverse strand, counting down.
AGGAACGCGCAGGGTCATTTGCCGGAGAGTGGAAGGACAAGGCGAGTGGCATCCACAAAGAGGTGGAAGCCTACGTGCGCGAAAATCCCACCAAGAGCGTGATGGCCGCGCTGGGCGTTGGCTTCATCATCGGCCTCGTGCTTCGTCGCTGATGCCTGCAAACGAACCATCGCCTGCGGGGGAAAATGCCGGCGTGGTTTTCCAGGTGCGCGCCTTTCTAGCCGCGTGCGCACAATACGCAGCGGCGCGTCTGAAACTCGTCTCGCTCGAAGGCAGGGAGGCGACCGGCCATGTGCTGAAGCTTTTGCTCCTGCTCGCTGTGGCGCTCATTTTCGCGGTGTTCGCGTGGTTGTTTCTTTGTCTCGGCGCAGTGTTTGTCATTGCGAAGATTTTCGGTGGAGAAAGCGCGTGGCTCTGGGCTTCGCTCGCGATGGCGGGTGCGCATTTCGTCGCTGCGCTTGTGCTGGGAGTCGCGCTGAAATCGAAAATCAACACACCACTTTTCCCGCTCACGACGGAAGAACTGAAAAAGGATCAACAATGGCTGGAGAATCAGACAAAGCAGAATTAATTGCCCAGCTTGCCGCCGCACGTGAGCGACTCGCACGGACTGGCCGTGCTTTGCAGGACGCTGGCGAATTGCTCCGGCAGAAGCTCGATGTTCCCGCACGGGCGAAGGAGAGTTTTGAAAAACACCGACCGGCATGGCTCGGTGGCGCGACTTTGATCGGGCTGCTACTGAGCAAACTGCCAGCGCGCAAAAAGACGGTCTTCGTCGAGCGCAGCACGGGGCAAAAGCTCGGCATGGCGGGAAAGCTGGGTGCCGTTTGGAGTGCGGCGAAGTTCGCGGCGGGAATTGCGAAACCGTTCCTCGGGGAAATCGCCGGACAGCGTCTCGGCGAACTGGCACGGCGATTCACAAACACCGCGAAGGAAAACGAGCAGCCGCCTTCAAACGAAAAGCGGGGCTGAGTCGTTACTTGCTCTCCGCTTTTTCGGGAGCTGGCGTAGTTGCGGCCTCTGAGCTGAATTCTTTTTTTAATTTCTCGCCCAGTTCGCGCATCAACGTCTGACGACGTTCGCTTTCCTCCTTGCGAAGCTTTTCCTCGATCGCCCGGCGCTCCTCAAAGTAACGGTGAAAAAAGCGCCTCTTGTTTTCGTCGTTGATTTCGATGCCGTTGTCCTTGAGCGCCTGCTCGATTTGTTCGCGCATCCTTTTCCGGCGATCTTCGTCCTGCCCCAAAAGCATCTGGCGCTTTTCCGCAGGCAGGTTCAGCACAGCCCAAACACAACGCCACACTTCACTGCGCTGCTCGGGTGTAAGTTTCTGGATTTCGTGCATCGCGCGGTCGCGAATTCCAGAAGCATCCGGTCCCGGTTGCGTTCCTCCGGGACTGCCGGGTCCACCTTTCCAGTCAGGCCCGCCCCTGCCTTCCGGGCCGCGCCCAAACGGTCGGCGCTGAAAGTTTGGATGCTGCTCCTCCTTCGGCGGCTCAGGGCGTTGTCCTTCCGGTGGTGGAGGTGGCAGTTCCTGTGCGAAAGCCGGAGCGCCGAGCGCACTGGCGATTAGTAGAGCGAAGAAGGATCGGCTTGCAGCCATATGGAGTGATCCTCGGATGCGAGGAGTGTGTCGAGCGACTCGGCGGAGTCCTCGGATTTTTCGACGTAAGTAGCCAGCTCGGAAAGTGGATCTGCTGCGGCTAGCTGGTTGTTTGGAGCGACGGAGGTCCGCATAGCGACGAAAGTGACAACAAGCGCGCATGCAGCAGCAGTCGCAGGGATGATCCATTTTCTGCGGAGCCATGCGAGCAAGCTGACGGGCTCCGGCTCCTTCCGGATCGCGCGCAGGACTTTGCCGGCGAAAAACGGAGAGACTTTCGGCTCCCGTGCTTTGCCGAGCAATTTCCAAAGCTCGTCTTGTTCGTCGTGGTTCATGGCTGTGACAAAAGAACAGCGTTTCTCGCCGGAAGTTGCAGAATTTTCCCGATGTTACCGGGTTTATGCCGAAATAAAACCAGCCTGCCCCAAAAAGGGCGGAGGACTAGGGCTTCATGTCCGTGGCTTCGAGGAAGCCTTCGAGCTGACGGATGCGCGTGGGGTGACGCATTTTGCGAAGGGCTTTTGCTTCGATTTGGCGGATACGCTCGCGGGTGACTTTGAACTGGCGGCCGACTTCTTCGAGCGTGCGGCTGTAGCCGTCCACGAGGCCGAAGCGCTGCTCCAGCACCTGCCGCTCGCGTTCGGTGAGCGAGGTGAGCACGTCTTTGATTTTGTCTTTGAGCAGCGAAATGGCGGTGACATCCGCTGGGTCTTCAGCCGTTTGGTCGGGGATGAAGTCGCCAAAGCTGGTGTCGTCGCTGTCGCCCACGGGCGATTGGAGCGAGATGGGCTGCTGCGCCATTTTCAAGACGGCACGGACGCGCTCGACGGGGAGGTTGATTTCCTCGGCGACTTCCTCCGGGGTGGGTTCGCGACCGTAGTCCTGCACGAGCTGTTTCTGCACGCGCATGAGCTTGTTGATCGTCTCGATCATATGCACCGGGATGCGGATGGTGCGGGCTTGGTCGGCGATGGAGCGGGTGATGGCCTGGCGAATCCACCACGTAGCGTAGGTGGAGAATTTGTAGCCGCGGCGATACTCGAATTTCTCGACGGCTTTCATCAAACCCATGTTGCCCTCTTGAATGAGGTCGAGGAATGAAAGGCCGCGGTTCGTGTATTTTTTAGCGATGGAAATGACGAGACGTAGGTTGGCCTCGACCATTTCAGTTTTTGCGCGGAGGGCCTTGCGGAGCCATTTGCGCAGTTCCTGGTATTCCTTGAGGAAGTCCTCCGTGCTCATCCAGACGCGCGTCTGGATTTCCTTGAGCTTGGCGGCGTAGTCCACCTTGGCTCCGCCAATCGCGCGGGATTGGTCGCGCTTTGGCTTGTGCAGTTCGTGCTGGAGATTGGTGATCATCCGGTGCTCGTTTTCGCACAGCGTCACGAAATCCTCGGTGACTTTCTGTTTAAAGAAGAACTTCGGGAAGTGTTTCTGGACGTTGTTGTGCGCCTTGACGAAGTCGAGATAGCTCTTGCCGTCTTTATTAGTGCCGCCGTGTGAGAGGAAGTTTTTATACGCCTTCGTAGCGTCATTTGTTGAGTCTTCGAGCTGCTTCATCAAGCGCGGGAGCCCTTTCATGTATTTGTCACGGCTCTCGATTTTCTTGTCGAGGATCACGCGGTCGAAACGTTCGCGACCGTCCATGAGTTTCTGTCCGAGTTCGAGAAAGGCGCGCGGGATGAAACCGAAATAATTCACGTGCTTTTGCACATTGAGTTCGGCATCTTCGATGCGCATGGAGATTTCCACTTCCTGCTCACGGGTGAGCAGGGGAACCTGCCCCATCTGCTTGAGATACATCCGCACCGGGTCGTCGAGAATGTCGAGTTTCTCGTTCGGCTTCTCCGGCTCCTCCTCCTCCTTTTGGTTCTGCGGGTCGTCCGTCTTCGGGCCGATTTTGTAGCTATCAACCTGCGAGGAATCAATGATGTCAATTTCCATGCTGCGCATGCGCACCATGATGGCTTCCATGTCGTCCGCATCGTTGACGGAATCGGGCAGGTGTTCGTTGAGGTCGTCGAAAGTGAGGTAACCCTGCTCCTTCGCGAGCTTCACGAGTTCGCGGAGTTTTTCAGCACCCTCGGCTGTGTCGAGGATGGTTTGTCCCGGCTTCAGCGCAGTTTTGGCTGGTATTTGGAGTAAAGCGGCGAGTTTGCTGCTGATTTTGCCGTTCTTTGAAGAAGAGCGATCTTTGCTCCTCTTCTCGGCTTTGGCGCGAACCTTCGGCTCCTTGTTCTTTGCTTTGGCAACCTTCTCAGCCTTCGGGGCTTTTTTAGCTGGCTTGCTTGGCTTTTTCGTCGCTGGTTTCTGCTTTGCGCTGGCTTTTTTAGCTGGTGATTTCTTGGTGGTCTTGGCGGGTTTAGGAAGGGCTTTCTTTTTGATCTTTGGCATATTCCGCGAAGTCTGGTTAAAAAAACCTCTTTCCTCATTCGGGACGTTCATTACGGCACCGCTCAATGGGAAAAAGGTCGCGGACTATCAAGAGCGACTTGAGCGCGAGCAAGTCATTTCTCTGAAAATCCGTAGATTTTTTGCGAAATCACCATTTTCGCGTGAAAACCACGCTACTCCAAGGGCTTCGGCGGCCTCGATACAGGCAGAGCGGAGAGGCGGCGGTGAAGTTCGAGCACTTGCTGGTGAATGTTGGCCTGTTCGTCGGCGGAGAGGCCGGGGGCGTGGAGGCGCGTTTCGAGTGATTGACGGCGGCGGGTGAGGTCGCGGCGCTCCAATTCATGCCAGCAGTCCTCGGCCATCACTTTTGCTCCGGGTGGGACGGGGCGTTCGAGCAGGGAGCAAAGTGCGGCTTCCTCCGCAGTGCCGAGAGTGGAGAAAAAGCCGTTGAGCGAAGCGTTGTCGTCGGGGCGCAAGTCGGCATCGAGGACTTTTACCAGCAGCGCGGAGGCTTCCGTGGCATCGTCGAGCACGCGCTCCCAAGGCTGTGCTTGCAGCCATGCGCGCGAAACGCCGTGCCGCAATGCGAGCAGGACGAGCCATTGGTGCGTGGGGGGGAGTTCGATGCGCTCGGGCTTCGGCGGCTTTGTTCCATCCGCGTTGGTGTCCCCGGTATTTTTTGGGCGGACAATTCCTCTCAACAGCGCTGCGAACGTCTTTTCCACTTTAGATTTAAACTGCTCCGGCAACTCTTTCGTCGGACTCTTTTCACCGGTGTGAACGAGTCGGGCGTATTCAGTGCGCCCGATTTCCAGCACATCGGCGATGCGGCTCATGAGCGTTTCTTTCACGAAGCCGTCCTTCAGCATTCGCGCATAGCCCGTCAGTTTCTCCGCAGCCGCCGCGCGTCCTCGCGGTGTGGAAAAATCGGATCGCTGGCTGAGTCGCGAGATTTGGAAATCGAAAAAATCCTTCGCATCACCGATGCGCGCCGCAAACGCCTCGCCGCCGTGCTTTCGGATCAGCGAATCGGGGTCCTCGCCCGGCGGCATCTCCGCGCAGCGCACCAGCAATCCCTCGCCGAGTAACTGCGGTAGCGAACGCTCCGCCGCCTTTTCGCCCGCTGCGTCCGCATCGAAGCACAGCACCACCTCCTCCACATATCGCTTCAAAATCCGCGCCTGCCGCTCCGTGAACGCCGTCCCTTGCGGCGCGATCACATTCTGCACGCCGTTCTCAAATGCCGTGATCAAATCAATCTGCCCCTCGCACACAATCGCCTGCTTTTTTTCGATGAGCGCGCGCTTGGATTTGTTCAGACCGAAAAGCACCGCGCCCTTCGTGAAAAGCAGCGTCTCCGGTGAGTTCACATATTTCGCGGGACTCTGCTCCGCATTCAGCACGCGCCCGCTGAAAGCGATCACTTCGCCCGTGTCGTTGCAGATCGGAAACATGATGCGACCACGGAACCGATCATACAGTCGCCCGCTGTCCTCTTTTTTTGCAAACAGCCCGCTCGCCTCCAATTCCTCCATGTTGAATCCCTCGCGCTGTGCGTGGCCGAGCAGCGCGTCCCACGATTCGGGCGAAAATCCGATCTTCCACGACTTCGCTACTTCCGCCGATAGACCGCGCTTTTTCAAATAGTCCCGACCGCCCTCCGCCGTCTTCCCGCGCATGAGTTGCGTGTGAAAAAAATCCGCCGCGACCGCGTGCAACGCCAGCACCCGGCGTCGCAAATCCGCACGCTCCAAATCCTCGCCACTCATCTGCGCATCGGGGATTTGGATATTCGCCTTCTCCGCCAGCTTGCGCACCGCCGCGATGAATTCGATGTGCTCGTAATCCATCACAAACCGGAACACCGAGCCGCCCGCGCCGCAGCCGAAGCACTTGAAAATCTGCCGCTGCGGATTCACCGTGAACGATGGCGTGCGCTCCGTGTGAAAAGGGCACAGCGCCTTGTAGGCAGGCCCCATCCGCTTCAACGGAAAATAGGAGCCAATCACCTCGACGATGTCATTCGCCGCGGCGATCTGCTCGATTATTTCCGGCGGAATCATTGCCACGCCTCAAGTGGGCTGACGCTTGCCTCGCGTGTCAAGATTCCCCTCGATACGATTGTAAAAGAGCAGTGCACGCAAAGTCGCCTGCGCAAGGAGAGGGGCCGTCCCGGCCCCTTGTGCCCCGGCAGGGGCACCCTTGCAGGGTGCAGGGGGCCGGGACGGCCCCCCTCCTTGAACTACGTTGTATCCCACCAGCGGCGGGCGGCGTCGCGCCAGTCACGCGTCGAAACCGACTGGATGGAAGCCTCGCGCATCCGTGCGCGCAGATCGGAATCTCCCGCGAGTTGCACCACCGCTTTTGCAAAATCCTCCACATCGTTTCCACGCGTCACAAAACCGCTCACGCCATGCTCCACCAAATCCTTGGGCCCGCCTTGATCGGACACAACGCACGGAAGCCCGCACGACTGCGCTTCGATGACCACATTTCCAAAAGTGTCCGTCGTGCTCGGGAACACGAACACGTCAGCGCTGGCGAACGCACACGCGAGTTCCTCGCCGGAGAGATAGCCCGTGAAAATCGCATCCGGCGCGAGCCTCCGCAACTCGGCGAGATATGGGCCGTCGCCAACGAATGCGAGCGCGAGCGATTTTCGATTCTGCATCCGCTCCCACGCCGCCACAATCACATCCAAATCCTTCTCCTTCGAGACACGACCCACATACAGCAGAACCGTCGCACCTTCCGCCGCTCCGCGCTTTTGCCAAAAGGAAACATCGCGCCGTTTCGCGCTGAAGAGTTGCGTGTCCAGGCCGCGCGGGAGGATGTGCAGTTTCTCCGCAGGGATTCCGTTTTTGATCCAGCTCCCGCGATAGCTCTCGCTGTTCACCCATACCGTGTCCATCTGCGCGTAAAATGTGCGCATGAAAGTCCACGCCAGCGTTTCCCACGAGCGGTCGTCGGTGAGGATGCGCACGTATTGCGGGAAGTCGGTGTGGTAGATGCCCGCCGTGCGCAGTCCGAGCAGCCGTGCAGCGAGCAGCGCAGTGAGTCCGACCGGGCCGGGAGTGCTGATGATCACCTCGGTAAAACCTTCGCGCTGGATGTAGTCGAGCATTTGCAAGACCGGCGGAAAGCTCAGCTTTTGCAGTTCGTATTCCGGCAGCTCGAACTCACCGACAGGCTCGAAGTTTTTCAGCGGGATGCCAGTGATAGTGCTCGCCATCCGGCTTGTCACGACGGTGAGTTGTTCGCCGTTTTCGATGGTGGCGGCGGTCATGCGGCGAATGGTCGTTGCCACGCCGTTCACGTCTTCAAGCGTGTCCGTGAACCACGCACGCTTCGTGTTTTGGAGCATCGGTGGGGCTTCGCCGGTAAAGGCGCGGCAGATTTCGCCCAGCCACGCGCGGTCCGGCGCGAGCTGGCGGAACGCGACAAAATACGGCGCGATCGAGAGCGCGACGGGCACCAGCATTGAGACATCCTGAATTGCTTCGATGAGCTTTCCGCCGCTCAGTTTTTTCACGAACGACGTGAAGAACCGATAGAGCAGACGGTCGGCAAACATACACGCTGTGATGAACGCGCGCCGCTCCGGTTCCGTCACACCGCTGGTCGCTTTGGCTAGCAGCGTCTTCACTTCGCTATCGCGAAAAGTCGCCGCGAACTGCCGCCAGATGCTCGCATTCTTCGGTTTCGCCATCTCGAAGATTTGGCCGTTCATTATTCCCTGCGCGAGGAACCCCATCTTTTCACCAAGCGAAAACTCCGTCGGATTCGACCCCTCCATGAAACGCGAAAATGCCTTGCCTGCGAGACCACCGCCTTTGAGCGCCGAGACTTTTTCCGATGCAAAGCGAAACACCGTTCCGTAAAGCCCGTGCGCATGCGCCAGTGGCGTGCCGCCCACGCCGCCTGCCGTGCAACGCCCTTCGCGGATCTCGGCGAGAAAAGCGGACGCATCCGCGATGTTCGCAGTCTCCGTCCACGCGTATGCTGTGAAAAGCCCGCTGCGATCATTACTGCCGCCGACGAGCACTTTCTCCCACCCTCGATCGTGGGTCGGCGCGAGGTTGTGTCGGTTCGACAACTCTTCGATTTTTCCCGGCGTCAGTCCTGCGAGGAGAAAGCGCGCCACTTCGCTCGTTAGCGCGTCGCGTGTGCCGTTCACGCCCTCGAAATGCCGGAACAGCAACACGAGTTTCTCGATGTGCGCGGGGCTGATGCGTCCATCGCCAAGATGCAGTGGATGCGCCACTCCGTGCGCGAGTCCGCGTTCGACGAGGTATCGCTGAAGGTCGTAGATGTTCTCGCGCAGCCGCTGAATTTCCCGGTGCTCCGCCTCGCTCAAACCCCACACGAGCAGATGCAACTTCGCGCGATCCTCGGGAAATTGCGCCGTCACTTCCTCGCTTAGAAAAACGCCCGGCTTTCCCGCCACGGCGAGGCAGCCATCCAGCGTGTCGCGATCGGTGAGCGTGAAAAAATCCATTCCACGTTCGCGTGCCTTTTCAAAAAGAGCCGCCGGCTCCGCATAGCTCGCAGGCAGACCGACACGCCGGAAAAGCCATTCCGCCGCCGGGCCGCTGTGTTTCGAGTGCAGGTGCAAATCCGCGCGCATATCGTCGAGCACTCTGAGCGAGCGCCAGCACGCGGTGCGAGAATCTTTCACTACTAATCAGCCTCGGGTGCTTTCGACGGAGATGATTTCTCCGGCGTCGCACTCGATGCGCAGGGCGATGGGGCGGCAGCAGACGGTGCAGTCCTCGACCGTGGAGTGGCTGCCTTGCGAGGTGTCGGCGGTGCTAGGAAATACTTCGCCGCAATACGGGCACTCGACTTCGATCTCGACGATGTAATCCACGCTCTATTTGAGCTTCAAGCGCGGCGCGTCATTCCACAGGTCTTCGAGGCGGTAGAGTTCGCGTTTGCTTGGGTGGAAGAGGTGCACAATCACGCTGCCGAAATCCACGACGACCCACTGGCTGAGCGGGAAGCCGTCCACGCCGAGCGGGCCGACGCCGTGTTTCTTCCGCATGGTCTCGGTGATTTCGCCGGCGATAGCCTTTAGCTGTGGCTCGGATGCGCCGGTGCAGATGACGAAGAAATCCGTGAATGTGGAAATGCCCCGAAGGTCCACGACGATGATGTCCTCGGCTTTTTTGTCGGCGGCGATTTGTGCGCTGAGACGCGCGAGTTGTTCTGAGTTAATGGTTTTCTCCTTGGTAAAGTTGATGTGCTTCGATGATCGAGCGCACGGCTTCCGGAACGAAGTAACGGATGCTTCGCCTTTCGGCAACCCGCTTGCGCACTTCGGTCGCCGAAATATCGAAACGACGCTGGATGCGCGGGAAGTCGTGGGGCGGTGAATTTGCCGCATCGCGCTCGAAAACGACGAACTTTACGAGTGTGCGCAGTTCCCCGATGCGTCGCCACGCTGGCAGGTCGCGCACATTGTCCTGGCCGATGAAATAGAACAGTTCATCGCCCGGCGTGTGTGCCCGCCATGCCTCGACGGTTTCCACGGTGTAGCTCGGGCCTGCGCGGTGGACTTCGGAGTCGTCACATTCAAAACGGGGCTCGCCTGCAATGGCCGCGCGCACCATTTCCAGGCGCAGTGCTGGCGATGCGAGCGTGGCATTTTTAAAAGGTGAACACGCGGCGGGGATGAATACGACGCGATCCAGGGCAAGCTGTTCCATCGCCTCGCGGGCGAGAATCAGGTGCCCGTGGTGGATGGGATCAAAGGTGCCTCCGTAGAGCGCGGTGCGCATGGTTCGTAGTCTTGGCGGATGCGCGGCTGCTGTCGAGCCGCCGGGTGCGCTATCCCTCGAAGGCGCGGATGGCGAGGGTCACGTTGTGGCCGCCGAATCCGAAGCTGTTGTTGAGGGCGACGCGCACTTTGGCCTCGCGGGCGGTATGCGGGACAAAGTCGAGGTCGCACTCTTCGCCGGGGTTATCGAGGTTGATGGTCGGCGCGATGATTCCGGTCTGGATGCTCTTCACGCAGACGATGGTTTCCACGACGCCCGCAGCTCCGAGCAAATGGCCGGTCATGCTCTTCGTGCTGCTCACGGGGACGCGCTTTGCGTGGTCGCCCATCACGGCTTTTACGGCGCGGACTTCCGCCACGTCGCCAACCGGTGTGGATGTGCCGTGTGCATTGATGTAGTCCACTTCGGAAACGTTGATGCCTGCTTTGTGCATCGCGATGCGCATGGAACGCTGGGCCTGCTCGTGGTTCGGCAGCGGTGCGCTCATGTGGTAGGCATCGGTCGTCATGCCGTAGCCGGCGACTTCCGCGAGGATGTTTGCGCCGCGAGCCTTCGCGTGTTCGAGTTCCTCCAACACGACGATGCCCGCGCCTTCGCCCATGACGAAGCCGTCGCGATCCTTGTCCCACGGACGACTGGCGCGCGTGGGGTCGTCGTTGCGGGTGCTGAGTGCCTTCATCGCGGCAAAACCGCCGATACCGAGCGGGACGATGGCGCTCTCACTTCCGCCTGCGAGGAAAACATCGGCGTCGCCTTCGCGGATGAGCCGCCATGCTTCGCCGACCGAGTGCGCGCTCGTGGCGCAGGCGCTGACGGGTGCGTAGCTCGGGCCTTGCAAGCCGTGCTCCATCGCGACCATGCCACCTGCCATGTTAGTAATGAGCATCGGGATCATGAAAGGCGAGATGCGGCCCGGACCTTTCTCCATGTAATTGGTGTGCTGATCCTCGGTGGTTTTCAGTCCGCCGATTCCGCTGCCGATGATGCAGCCGAAACGCTCAGGGTCTTTCACCTCGGAAAAGCCAGCGTCGGCCATAGCGCCCTTCGCGGCGGCGATGGCGAGATGCACAAAGCGGTCACTGCGGCGCACGTCTTTCGGCACTTTGAAAAATTTCACGGGTTCGAAATCGCGCACCTCGCCCGCGATCCTGCAGTCGAATTTCGCACAGTCAAAAAGCGAAATGGGGCCAATGCCGCTTTTGCCTGCGATGAGATTGCTCCAGAGGGTCGGCACATCATGGCCCAAAGGCGTGATGGCTCCCATACCAGTGATGACGACTCGACGGTTGCTGCTCATAAAGTCCGCGCATCCATAGCGGCGGGACGAAGGGCGGCAACTTCAAAGTGCGCGGACGCGCTTGCCGCCAGCCGATGAACTGCACACGCTCCATGCGTGCAGTCCTTTCAAAAAGACAAACTCCTCGCCGAATACGCGGCCATCGAGCAGCGCGTGCTTGCGGCTTTGTGCGATGATTTGAGCGAGGCGGAGTTCGGCGTGCTCGCGCTGGAGATTCACGCTTTTCAGCTTCGCTGGAATGAACCGCTCGCCCGCTGGTGCGCGACTTTTCCCGCGCCAAAAAACTGGCGTGAGATCCCGGCGGTGCCGCAGGCGATGTTCAAGCGATTCCGCGTCGCGTGCTTTCCGCCGGAGCTGGTGGAAAAAACCTTCCTCACCAGCGGAACGACCGGCGAAACGCGCGGCGCGCATCATTTGCACAACACGACGCTCTACGACGCGGCGGTGCTTGCGGGCTGGCGTCGGCTTGCGCTGCCGAAAGCGGTTCCGCTCATTGTGACGCCATCGCCCGCCGATGCTCCCAATTCTTCGCTCTCGCACATGATGGGTCTGCTCGCGGGTGAGGCGGGGCAGTTCATCGCTCGAAGCGACGGCTCGCTCGACTTCACACGCGCAGCGACTGCGCTGGAAAGGAATTTTTCCAGCGGACAGCCCGTCGCACTGCTCGGCACCGCGCTGGGCTTTCTGAATTTGATGGAGGGTTGGGGAAGTGCGCGTCCGCGTTTGTGCGATGGTTCGTTTCTCGTCGAGACGGGCGGTTTCAAAGGCAGCGGGCGGGAGATTGAAAAGAGCGAACTTTACGCGCGGCTGGGCGAGTTTTTCGAGCTGAAAGCGGGCGCGATTTGGAATGAATACGGGATGTGCGAACTCGGCTCGCAGTTTTATACGCGCGGCCTCGGCGCTGCGCACACGGGCGGGCCGTGGGTGCGTGCGATGGTCGTTTCCCCGGAGACCGGGCGCGAGGTTGGTGTTGGTGAGCGGGGTGTGTTGCGCATTTTCGATCTCGCTAATCTCGGCAGCACGCTCGCGGTGCAGACGGCGGATTTCGCCATGCGGCGTGACGAAGGCTTCGAGTTGCACGGACGCGATCCCGCCGCTGTCCCGCGCGGCTGCTCGCGTCAGGCGGATGAAAAGCGCGGTGCATTCTCGGCATCGGTCGTAGTTCAGCGTGCGTCCGAACGCGCTCCGCTCGCGGACGGAAATACACTGGCGCGTTCTGTTGCACTCGCGGCGGCAGCGAACCGGTTTCCTTTTCTCGGCGAAGTCAGCGCCGATTCCCTGCGCGCGCTCATCGCCGCAGAGCTTGGCCACGCCGACGCGCTCGACCGCTTTATCCCGCATGGCGCGCATCAATCCCGCGCCGTGGTGCCCGCGACCATCCTCCACATCCTCAGCGGAAACACTCCCGCCGCCGCGCTCCAGTCGTTGCTGCGTGGTCTGCTCCTCGGATCGCGCAATCTTTGCAAACTCCCATCCAGCGGCCTGCCGGAGGTCGCGCAATTTCTCGCCGCACTGCCGCCGGAACTGCGCGCGCTCGTCGAAGTATCCGGGCAACTTCCCGGCGACTGGCTCACGCGAGCCGATGCGATCATCGTCTTCGGCAACGACGAAACCATCGCGCACTTCCGCGCGCTCGCGCAGCCGTGGCAGACCTTCATCGCCCACGGCCACAAGCTCAGTTTCGGTATCATTTTCGACGACCCGGCTTTCGCCGCCGCCGCCGCCGCCGCGCGCGATGCGTCTATTTTCGATCAGCAGGGCTGCCTCTCGCCGCACGTCATCTACGTTCGGGAAAGCGGCACTTTCACAGCGAGGGCATACGCGGAGCGAGTCGCAGCGGAGATGGCCGTTTTTGAAAAACACACCCCGCGCGGCCCGCTCACGCTCAGCGAGGCGAACAGCATTCGCACTCTTCGCGATGAGACCACATTCCGCGTTGCGAACGGCGAGCCGCTCGCGCTCTTCGCCAGCGCTCATACCGCGTGGACAGTCATCGCCGATTCCACGCCCGGCTTTCCCTCATCGCCGCTCAACCGCGTGCTGTTCATCAAGCCACTCCCCGCCGACCTCGCCGACACGCTCGCGCCAGTCCGCGCCCATCTCAGCACGTGCGGAATCTGCCCCTCCACGCACGAGCACGCGGAATTCGCCGCCAGTCTCGGCGTCACCCGCATCTGCGCACTCGGTAAAATGCAGCAGCCCCCGCTCACATGGCATCACGACGGAGCCCCCGTGCTCGCCCCCCTCGTGCGCTGGGTGGATTGGGAGAAATAAACTCGGATACTGCTTGGAGGGCCAACTGCGCGCTTGCGCAAGGGGCGGCGACATTCCAGTCGCCGACCACGCAACGCGAAGCGCCATTCTCCCCATGTGCGACGCCGGAAAGTGAGACGCTGCGCGCAATTATGGACGGCGACAAGAATGTCGCCGCTCCTTGATGTCCGCCTTACTGCGGCGGGTTCGGGGTGCCGTTGAAAAAGGTGATGTCGGTCTTCGGCAGGGCGGCGCTCAGTTCGCGCAGCGCGGCGGCGGGGATTTTGGTGCTGTAGAGCTCGATCGATTGCAAGGCGGTGAGGCCCTTCAGAATGTCCACGTTTTGCAGCGCGGGGCACTCGTAGAGGACGAGCGTTTGCAGGCCGGTGAGGCCCTTGAGGCCGTCCACGTTTTGCAGTGCGGTGCAGCCGGCGAGCCAGAGCGTTTGCAGGGTGGTGAGGCCTTTGAGGGCGTCCACATTTTGCAGTGCGTCGCAGCCTTGGAGGTAGAGCGTTTGCAGGGCGGTGAGACCCTTGAGGGCGTCCACGTTTTGCAGCACGGTGCAGCCGGTGAGGTTGAGCGTTTGCAGGGCAGTGAGGCCCTTGAGGGCGTCCACGTTTTGCAGTGCGTCGCAACCGCCGAGGTCGAGCGTTTGCAGGGCGGTGAGACCCTTGAGGACATCCACGTTTTGCAGTGCGGGGCAGCCGTCGAGGTTGAGCGTTTGCAGAGCAGTGAGACCCTTGAGGGCGTCCAAGTTTTGCAGTGCGGTGCAACTGCTGAGGTAGAGCCTTTGCAGGCCGGTGAAGCCCTTGAGGGCATCTACATTTTGCAGCGCGGGAGAGTAGCGGAGGTCGAGCGTTTGCAGGCCAACAAGACCCTTTAGGGCATCCAGTTTTTCGTCCTTACATCCCCAAGCAATCAATTCCGTGGGGCGGAGATGGTGGAGCATTTCACGGTAGCGACCAAGGTCGGGGACTTCTCTCATATCAAGGAAGCGGGGGTGCGCGCCCCACGTTTCCTTTTTGAGCGCATTGTGCCAGTCCTGCCGGATGAGGCTGAGGGCGTCATCGCACTTCCACTCAAATCCCGCCTCTTTCGCCTCGCGGACGGCGGCGTTGTAAAGGTGGAGCTCCCGCATCTGCCAACCGATGACGCCGAGGAAGACGACGATGAGCACGCACCAAAGCTTCTTCCCAAAGCTGCTCTCGCTTTTCGTGGTGTGCACGTCTTTCACGCGGGCCTTTTGCTGCGGGATGCGGAGTTTGGCAAGGTGGGGATTGGCAGGGGCGGTGGAACGAGGCGACAGCCTTTGGACTGCGGCGGCTCGACGCCGCTTTTCCTTCGCCCGGAGAAGCAAGGTGGAATGCCAATCGAGCGCGGAACCGCACTCGACGCTTCTTTCCCGCCCGCCCGTGCGAGCCAAAAGCGGCGTCGAGCCGCCGCACTCCAAAGCCTCGCGGCACTCACGCGGGGATCGGGGTTTGTGAAAAATACGCCTGCGCCCGCGGTGCTACTGCTTCTCTTTGATCACGCCCATCTTCAGCAGCTTGTTCAGCTTTGGTGCGATGATGATGCTGCAATACGGGTTTTTGTCCTTGTTCAGGTTGAAGTAATTCTGGTGGTAGTCCTCTGCGGCGTAGAATTCCTTGAAGGGTGAAATCTCGGTGACGATGGGGTCTTTCCACTCCGACTTGGCGCGCACTTTCGCGGCTTCAGCGGCTTTTTTCTGATCGTCGTTGGCGTAATAAATCACCGAGCGGTAGGACTCGCCGACATCGCGGCCCTGGCGGTTCAGCGTGGTCGGGTCGTGCGAGACGAAGAACACGTCGAGCAGTTTGTCGAGCGTGAGCACGGCGGGATCGAATTCGATCTGCACGACTTCGGCGTGGCCGGTCTTCTCGTTGCACACTTGCTCGTAGGTGGGATTTTTTACATGGCCGCCGGAGAAGCCGGACTTGATCGCCTTCACACCTTCGAGGCGCTGGAAGACGGCTTCGACGCACCAATAGCAGCCGCCTCCGACGACGATCTTTTGGTTGGCGGTGGCGGTGGGTTTGGCGGTTTCGGTGTTCACTTTTTCGGCGGCGTTGGTGTTGAAGGATGCAGTCAGCAGTGCTGCTGCGAGGATGAAAAGTCTGCGGGTCATGTGGTGAATCATAGTGTGTGTGAGTGAGAGTGCAAAGCGCGCATTCTATTCCGCGTTTTACAACCGCTCGCGTGGATAGCGCCAGACGGAGAGTTCGCGCCCGTGACGACGGCACTGCCAGATGAGGTTGTCGGCGATGATCGCCACGCTTGCCCAAATCGGAACGCCCGCTGTGCGCAGGCCAGCCGCCGCCCAGAGGTTGCAGGTTTTCGGCAGATAGTAAGTTTCTGATCCAGTGAAGAATTTGCTGCATTCGCGTTTTCCAGGTCCGGCGATGTCGGGCTGGCCGTAAGGATCGCGTGCAAACGCCCTATGGATGCGATTGCGCAAATGAGCGACACCACGCGGCGTCACGTCGAATTCGATAATCTCGCTGCACGGACACTCATTCAGCAGCGACGTGCGAACGGGGATAATGTGCATCGCGCTCGGCGTGGGCAGTGCGACGGATGTGAACCACTGCCACGGCTTCACATTGCGCATCATGTAAATATCGCGCCCGCCCCAGCCGATGACGAAATAGCGGGCCTTGCCATCGAAGGCACGGCACTCCGGCGGCGCGTCTTTTGCGCGCATGGCGATGGAGGAATGAAATCCGTTGCTGACCAGCCACACGTTTTCTGTGCGCTTCTTTTTTCTCGGGCCAAAAAGCGGGCCATGCGGCTGTGTGGCGCAGCCGGTGAAAAGGAATATCGCGGAGAGCAAGGCGGTGAAGACAAGCAGTCGTGAACGCATGGAGCGCGGAAGCTAGTGGCACTGTCCCTCGCGAGCCAATGAAAACATCGCCACAATCACACAGCGGAACTCCGTCATTGCCAAGTAGCGCGCACTGCGTTGAATCCGCGCCTCCATGCGGATTCGCAATCATCTGCTCGCTCTTGTCATCCTGGTCGCCTTTCTCGCGCTCGGGAGCCTTTACGTGCGGTTTTGGGTCGTGCAGCGGCCCTTCGGCATCATCCTCGTGGTGAGCGACGGCCTCGTCTCGCGCCACCTCACCGCCGCGCGTCTCTACGACGATGGAGCGGATCGTCGTCTCGAAATCGAACGCAACTTTCCGTTTTCCTCCATCGTGCGCAATGACGCCGCGCAATTCTCCGTGCCGGATTCCGCATCCGCTGCGACGGCGCTCGCTACGGGTCACACTGCCCGCCATCGCGCGCTGAGTGTGGATGACAAAGGCCGCTCTCTTGAATCGCTGCTGGAGCTTGCTCGCAAGGAAGGCCGCGCCGTCGGTATTGTCACCAATGGCCGCCTGACTGACCCGACGCCCGCCGCTTTTTACGCCCACACCGCCAACAGCACCGACCGCGATACACTCGCAGCCATGCTGATGGACGCGCCGAAATTCAACGTCCTCCTCGGCGGAGGCACGGATGAGTTTCTCTCCGCCGACAAAGGCGGGCGGCGCAAGGATACGCGCAATCTTTTGGAGTCCGGCGGACGCGAGATCGTGCGCACGAAGCTGGAGTTGGAAAATGCGGCCACCTATCGCGACGGCACGCTGTTCGGATTATTCGCCAACGGCCCGCTCGCATTCAGCAAGCAGCGCGACTCCGGCGTCGCGCAACCCGCGCTCAGCGACCTCGTGCGCCGCGCCATCCAGTGTTTGCAGACGAACCGCAGCGGCTACGTCCTCATCGTGGACGAAGCGCTCGTCGGTCAGGCCGCCGTAATTAACGACGGGGAGAACACCATCCGCGAAACGCTCGAACTGGACCGCACCCTCTCCACCGCCGTGAAATACGCGGGCGAGAAATCCCTCGTCATCGGCGTTGGTCGCCACGCCATCGGCGGCTTCGCACTCAGCGGTTACCCGCTGCGGCAGGACAAAGGCCCCGCGCTCCTCGGCACCACACCCGAGGGCAACCCCGCCATCACCTGGGCCAGCGGCCCCAAAGGCCCGCAAGCCTCCGAGCCCTCCGCATTCCAGTCGCCCGCGGCGCTCAACACCGCCGAGGACGTCATCGCCATCGGGCGCGGCCTCGGTGCGGAGAAAGTGCACGGTTTCCTCCACCAGACGGACGTATTTCGCATTCTCAAAGACGCGCTGTAGGCGGAGGGTAATGACGAATGACGGATGTCGAATGACGAAGAAAATCCGTCATCCGTCATTCGTCATTCGTCATTCGTCATTCAACCCGCTTGCCCCTCCGCCCTTCGCCCGCTACCACGCGCGGCCTTATGCTCCGCATCCGTGCTTTCCAGGGCCTCGTGCCCGATCCTGCTCAAGTCACCGACATCGCCTGCGTGCCCTACGATGTCCTCAATACCGACGAAGCCCGCGCTCTCGCCAAGGGGAAACCGAACACCCTCCTCCGCGTGGACCGCGCCGAACTCGAACTCCCTCCCGACACCAATCCTTACTCCGACGCCGTCTATTGGCGCGCGCGCGAAAACTTCCAGCGCCTCCAGCTCAACGGCGCACTCCGCCGCGAAGCCACGCCCACCGTCTATCTTTACCAGCAGCGCATGGGCGCGCACACCCAGACCGGCCTTGCCGCCGTCTGCCATGTGGATGACTATGTCCACGAACGCGCCGAGAATCCCCTCGCCAAAGACATCATCAAAAAACACGAGCGCACCCGGCAGGACAAAGAGGACGACCGCACCCGCCTCATCGGCACCCTGCGCGCAGACACCGGCCCCGTCTTCCTCACCTACCGCGACCGCGCGGAGATAGACGGCATCATTGGCCACGAAAAAACCAAGACGCCCACCTACGACTTCACCGCCCCCGACGGCATCCAGCACACCGTCTGGGCCATCCATGATCCCGCCATCATCGCCGTGCTCGTCAAAGAATTCGCCACGCTCCCCGTCGCCTACGTCGCCGATGGCCACCACCGCACCGCCAGCGCCGCCCGCGTCGGCCTGGAGCTTCGCGCAAAAGGCCAGTCCACCCCCGACTCCGACTGGTTCCTCGCCGTCCTCTTCCCAGCGAGCCAGCTCCAAATCATGCCCTACAACCGCGTCGTCAAAGACCTCAACGGCCACACCCCCGAGCAATTCCTCGCCGAAGTCGCCCGCGCCTTCACCGTCACCCCCACCACCTCCGACACCCCGGCCCGGCCCGGCGACATCCGCATGTATCTCGGCGGAAAATGGCACGCCCTCTCCTGGCAACCCGCCCCCGACGCCGACCCCTCCGCACGCCTCGACGTGGAAGGCCTCCAGCAGCGCCTCCTCGCCCCCGTGCTCGGCATTGACGACCCCCGCACCAGCAAGCGCGTGGACTTCATCGGCGGCATCCGCGGCCCCGGCGAACTGGTCAAACTAGTGGACACCGGCAAAGCCGCCGTCGCCTTCTCCATGTTCCCCACCACCGTCGGCCAGCTCATGGACATCGCCGACGCCGGCCAAATCATGCCGCCCAAAAGCACATGGTTCGAGCCCAAGCTCCGCAGCGGCCTCTTCATCCACACTTTTTGAAAAGCAAACCCTGACCGGCTCTAGCAACTGATGGCAGGCTGTTCGACAAGCTGGTCTTCGGCGCAGGCGTGGGCGCTCATTTCAAAACGTAACGTCCCGTTTTTAATGTGCCCACGCGCTTGACCAACCCGGCCTTCACCAGCGGACGCAGCAAATCCATCGCGCCCTGCTTGGAAATCTTCAGCGACGCCCAGAGTTCGGCTGGCGTCATGCCGCCACTTTTGCCGAGCAGCTTCAGCAACTGCTCCTGACGCGGACGCAGAATCACTTTCTCGCGCGCCGCCGAAACGGAGAGATGCCCCATCCGCTCCCACACCCGCTCCAGCGTTTGCCGCAGACCCTCGGAGCAATACTCCAGCCACGAAGTCAGGTCGTCGCCCTCGCGTCGCACCGCATCCAGTGCCGCGTAATAGCGCGGACGATCCTCCCAGTAAAATTCGTCCACCGCGAAAATGTGATGCGAATCAAACCCGCGCCGGTAAAGCTCCCACAACGCCAGCGCCCGGCCCGTCCGCCCGTTGCCGTCTGCAAACGGATGAATCGTCTCGAAACGATGATGCACGATGGCCGAACTCAACACCGGCGAGAGTCCAGGCGCTTCCTTGTTCCACCACTCCAGCAACTCGAACATCAAACCCGACACATCCTCCGGCGGTGGCGGCACGAACTGGCCCACCCGCACCCGCATCGTCCGGTAGCGCCCCGCCTCGCCCTGATCCATCACTTCGCCCGCGATGATCGCGTGCAGGCGGAAAATGTCCTCGTGCGCCAATCGCTTCTTCGCCGCCTGCTTCTCGACATGACGGAGGGCCGCGAAATAATTCAGCACCTCGCGCCGCGCGCGCACCGGTGCGGACACCGTCGCGCCTTCCTCCAGCGCGCGGACTTCCTCCAGTGTCAGCGGATTGCCCTCGATGGCGGTCGAACTGTGGGTGTTGCGCGCTCGCGTGTCCTTTTGCAGCGCCGGAATCCACGGCACTTGCACCGCCGCGCCCAAGATGCGCTCCCGTAGTGCGGCGATGCTCTCCACCCGCACCAGCAGCGCCGGTGTGATGGTGAATTGTGGCTGGTAGCTCATGCCAGTCAGTCTGCCAATGGGTCAATCTTGGGTCAAGTGTGAGTAAAGTATCGGTCAAGCTTGCAGTGACGGAGGGCAGTCTCCCGCGCCTTCACCGGCACCCCACCACCGTCCAGTAACTCATGGACATCGCCGACGCCGGCCAAATCATGCCGCCCAAAAGCACATGGTTCGAGCCCAAGCTCCGCAGCGGACTTTTCATCCATACTTTTTAAAGTTGTAGATAATCAGTCACAAATCATGGGAAAGCGGTAGCAGCCTCGTCACATTCGGTAGGAATAATATTTGCGAGAAACATGCGGTGCAAAACAGGGAAGATGACCGCTTCAATCACGACTATCTGTCCGTAGTCCCGGCGACTGAATGGCGAACTATAGATCCGGCGGCGGGATGATTTCAAATGAGATGGCGGTGACGGTGGCTCCGTCTTCGAATTCATTGTCGCCTTCGAGGTCGTTGCGGGTGTCGGTGCCTTCGCCGCCGTCGGCAGTCAGGTTGCGGCGGAAAACCATGAGGTCGTGTTCAGAGCCGTCGCCGATGGTCAGCATATCGTCGCCTGCGCCAAGGAGGATCGACGTCGGGCCGCGGAAGGTGGCGATGCCAAAGTTGCCGTCCACTTCGATATGGACGTCGTCGTTGCCGCCACGCGTATCGATGGTGACGGCGCGCGCGTTGACGTTGTCGATGTTTACGACGCTCTCACCGTCGCCGAGCATGATGGAGAGCGGGCCGCCGAGCTTGAGGTTGGTGAACTTGGTGTCGTCGATGGACATGTTGCCGCCGGTGGCATCGACGGTCACAGCACCTGTGATCTTCAGACTGTTGGGCATTCCGTTGCGTGCGTAGATGGCGGCGATTTGATCGCCCGTGGCAGCGCCGGCGAGGTGGAGCGTGATTGCGCCTTTGATGATCCCGTTGGCTTCGATCTCGGCCTCGTCGCCGTCGTCGCCGCCATCGAAAAAGATGTCGCCGCGGACGTGAAGGTCGTCCGCTCCGATCCGGAATTCATCGAATGCGAGGCCGCCAACGAAGTGCGTGCCACCGTTGAGGTGGAGGTGGTGAACGCTGGAGAGGTCTATCAAATCCTCGCCCGCGCCGCCGTCCATATCGATGAGCCCGGCAACGGTGAGCGTGCTGCCTTGCAGATCGATCTTGTCGTTTCCATCTTCGCCATTGAGGCGGACGGAAGTGCCGGTTTTGGATTTTCCGATGAAGACGCGCATTCCGTCCACATCGAGCGTGTCGTTGCCGAGGCCGCCGTCCATTTCTACCGAACCCGCGAGCTTCACAATGCTGCTGTTGATCAGGATGCGGTCGTTGCCGTCGCCGCCGTGGTAAACGACCGAGCGGCCCTCCGTGTCGCGCCCGATGGCAACGGTGCCCTCGTTGCCGAACGTGATGCGGTCGTTGCCACCGTTTGCGGTGAAGTCGATCCCCTTTCCAATGCGCAGTTGTGTGTCGGTCTTCATGTTCAGCAGATCGACACCGGCGCTGCCGACATACGTGACCTGTCCGCCAACGCGTGCGTGCTCTGCGGAGAACGTGAAGGCGAGCCCGTCGCCGCTGTCGGTGATATTTAGATTGCCGGTGACCGTGCCGATGTTGCCGTCGAACTCGACCACATCAGCGCCCGGCCCGGTGTTGATCGTGGCGTCTCCCTTGAGGCGGAACTCCTCTGTTTTAAAGGTGTCTGCGCCCGCACCTATGTCCACGTTGAGCGATTTGAGGCTGAAGAGATTGGTGATTTCCACGCGGTCGTCGCCGCCCGCAGTCGCGACGGTGAGCTTCGCGATGATGCCGACATCGAACAGCGTTTCGCCGAGCACGTTGATTGCAGTTTCGAGGACGGGATCGGTCCCGAATGTCTCGCGGCCCTCGACCCGCCAGTTGGTGGGACTGGTCTGGAAGACGGAGACTTTGTTGTCGAGGTCGTCGCCGGTAAGCGTGAGTTCGCGAGTCTCGGCGTTATAGACTACGAGGACGAGTCCGGCTGGTGCGATGCGGGTTTCGAGGGATTCGATGTGCGAGTGCGTTTTCATGTTGCTGCGAAATTCGCACAACGACGCTGATGTAAACGTGATGCCTAGATGTTGCGGAGATGACGGCACGGAGAGGTGTGAAAAAAAGCGGATGAATTTTGCTGCGAGCGCGGAAACTTGATCGACTTGCCGAGGAGGTTGCCGACGACTAAGCCGGAACGACACTAGGTCCATCTGGATGCTTTGCGCATTGGGCCGAGTTCACACTCAATTCTGCGTCTGGCAGCCCGTGCACAAAGGGAGCCCCATGCTTAGTGCAATGCGTCGGAATGTAAGATGGGCAGCGGATAGAGTGCTGTCGTTGGATTCGTCACGTCGGTCAGCGGTTGCAGTCTGGAGGAGGACGCTTCCATCCGAAGTGTCTTCGTGTCCGGTTGGTGCGATGAGGGTTTCGAGGGATTTGATGTGTGTGTGCGTTTTCATATTGCTGCGAACATCGCACAGCGACGCTGATGAAAACGTGATACCGAGATGTTGCGGAGATGACGGCTCGGAGGCGGATGAAAATAGGGGGAAGAATTTTGCTATGAGCGCGGAAATTTGATCGAGAATTCGATGCTACCTTCGTGCAACCGTGCTGTAATTGTTGCGCGAAGCAGCGCGCAGATTTCACTAGCGAGAGAGAGGCCGATGCCGTGGTGTTTCCCATCCGCACGTGCGGCGTCCTTTTTCCAGAATCGCTCGAACATTCGCGGCAGGTCTTCGTCGGTGAGAGCAGGTGATGGATTTCGGAAATGTATGGTTACGCTGTTTGCGTCATCCGTTGCTGAAACGTGGACAGTCGAGCCTCCGGGTGAATGTTCAATCGCATTGCCGAGCAAGTTACCGATGACGATGTCGAGCAATGCGCTGTCCGCGTGAATGCTTTGTGCGATGGGTGCGAGATCCAACGCAATTTTGCGCTCAGCTGCACGCTCGCGACGGGAAGCCCACGCGTTTAGCAATGCGTCGCAAAGCACAATGGGCTGCGGTTTGAGCGTAATCGTTTGGTTCGTGGCAGCAGCGAGCGCGAGCAAGCTGGCCGAGAGGGATTCCATTCGGAGTGTGCTCGCGAGCACGTCGCGCCATGACTCTTCGGATTCTTCGGCGCTGGATGGTGTCGTGAGATTTAACTCCGCGAGCGTCCGCAACTCTGCGAGCGGCGTGCGGAGTTCGTGGGCCGCACTTGCACTGAAACGACGCTCGCGTGCAAATGATGCTTCGAGGCGCGATAGAAGTTCGTTCACCCGGTCGGCGACAGGGCGGAGTTCGGCTGGCAACCTGGCGTCCGAAATCCGGCGAGTGAGGTTGGTTGCGTCAATCGAAGCAACAGAGACGCCAAGTTCATTGAGCGGCGTGAGTCCGCCGCGCACACTCCACCGGATGAGGAAAACAAATGCGGCCAATGCTGCTGTGATGCCGCCCGCGAGCGTGAGTCTGAGCAGGGCGATTGTGCGATCGAGTGCGGAGCGATCTCGCCCGATTGTAAGTATTGCATCGAGAGTAGCCCCGTTTTGCTCGCGCACTCTCTTCGACTTCGCAGGGGTGTATCGAATGCTGGCGCAACGCAGTGAACGCCCGTCGTCCAGCTTCGCATCGAAGAACACCGGTGTATCCAGCGCGCCGGGATGCGCCTCCAGTCGTGCTTCGCCAAGCGAGCGGGAACGCTGGACTTCGCTGCCCTCGCCATCGCCAAGCACGAAAACATCAGATCCACCGGACACTTCGAACTGCGCCAGCTTCGCCCCTTCGCTCTCCATTTTGAGGCCATTCGTCTTATACTCCGTGAATTCCAGAAGGGGGAAAATCGTCGCCGTCACTGTGGTGTCCAGCTCCTTCGTGAGCGCCGAGCGCTGCAGCCAGAAGAGTGTGAGCCCCATCGCGCCGAGGATGACAACACAGCAAATGATTACACGAAGCGTTAGGCGGGCGCGCAGCGAGTTCACGCGGGTAATTCCTCCAGCACGTAGCCGAGTCCGCGCCGTGTGTGAATGAGCCCGTTGCCCACCTTTCGACGCAGCCCGTAAATCGCGGTGTCTACGACATTGCTCATCGGCTCGACCATTTCATCGTAAATGTGCGCCTCGATTTCGTTGCGCGGGACGACGTCTCCGCGGCGCATGATGAGATACTCCAGCAGCCGCCACTCGCGCGCAGTGAGTTGGATTTTTGTCGTGCCGCGCCGAAGCTGCCTGCCGGCTAGATTGATGCTCAATCCGCCGATTTCGATCCCTGCCGCCTTTGCGCCATATGCCCGGCGACACAGCGCAGCGACGCGGGCGAGCAGCTCTTCCAGCGCGAACGGCTTGACGAGGTAATCGTCCGCCCCCACGCGCAGTCCCTCGACGCGATCCGCCACCGTGTCCCGTGCTGTGAGCAAAAGGACATGGGTATTTTTCCCTGCTGCACGCAGTCCTCGAAGAACCGTGAGCCCGTCGATTTTCGGGAGCATGATGTCGAGAACGATGGCGTCGTAGTCATTGACGTCCGCTAGTGCCGCGCCCTCCTCTCCGTCGCCCGCAGCATCCACCGCATAACCAGCGTGCTTGAGAGCACGCGCGATTGTGCGGCGGAGTGTTTGCGAATCTTCGACGAGCAACACGCGCATCGTCAGGTGAGCTTCGAGTCATCCCCGGCGACATTGATGGCTTTAGCGAAAGCGGCGAGCGAGGTCTCCCGCTTTCCATGTCTCTCAGTATCCCCTGCGCAAAACGCAAAGCGTGAGAGCGCAATCGCAGCGATGATGAGATGATGGTTTTTCATGGTGATTTGATATAGCGAAACGACCGGCGGGCCGTCTGTTTTACAAGGAAACAATGCCATATGGAATATGATGCCAGCATGATGCGGAGGCAATCCCTTGAGGAAACACGCTTTTATTGCCTTAGCGGATTACGTGGATTTTGCAGCGCAGTCGGGAACCTCGCTGTTTTCCGCGAAAGTAATCGTCTTTCTGGTATTTGCAGGAGCCACGGAACAGGCTCACACCTCAAACTCTCATAGTATCTGGATCAGTTTTCGGGGAGCAGGCCAATGAGTGCGGCTTTGGCGTTGTCGCCGAGACCGAGTCCGTCGCACATTCCGGCAGCGAGTGCGTAGATGTTTTTGAGCGCGCCGCCGAGTTCGATGCCGGGGACATCATCGCTCGTGTAGGCGCGGAAATACGGTGCGGAAAATGCGCGCTGGAGGCGTTGCGCGAGCGCGGCGTCCTTGCAGCCGAGCACGACGCACGTGGGGCGTTTGCGCGCGACATCCTCCGCGTGGCGGCTGTGGCTTTTGTGAAAGGGAAAGTATTTTAGGCGCAGAGGTGTGGGGAGGCGCGATTCCTTGGGTGCGGGCACAACCAAGAAAGACTTTTATGAAAAAACTCACGACAATCATCTCGGCGATGGCCTTTGGCCTCGCTTTGTTTCAACCAATGGCCGCATCTGCGGAGGACAAGGATCAAAAGGAAAAAGGCAAGGGGAGGAAAGGTAACGGTGACAACCGGGAGCAGGCTGTTCAACAGCGCCGGGCTTCTGCGCCTGTCGCACGTTCCCGACGTGACTCCGTGAGTTCCCCGAGTGTGCAAGTGCAGCAAAGTAATGCGGGGCGTGCCCGGGTGCGTTCCGTGCAGAATCAAACGCAGAATGTCCAGAGTGTGCAGAGTTCGAGATACGCGCCATCGGGCCGTTCATCGGGTTACTCGAATCGCGACAGTAATAATTACTCGAATCAAGGCTCCTACACGCGGAGCAACAATTACGGCGGGCTTTGGGTGCAAGGAGACAGGCATCGCGATTGGAGTCGAAACAATGTGCATGTGTGGGGAGACCATCGCTATCGCTGGTATGATGGCGGGTGGCTGATTATTGATGGGGGCTACGAGCCGACTTACTATTCCCGTGCCGATTATTCCGGGAGTTCGATTGTGCAGCAGGTGCAGAGGCGGTTGACGGTAAGGGGGTATCCCAGCGGTTATGCGGATGGAATCATCGGCCCGGCGACTCGCCGTGCCATTGCGGATTATCAGCGGGATAACGGGCTGTCCGTCACAGGGCGCATCAATGAATCGCTGCTGGCGTCCATGGGCCTGGACTAAGGGGAGCACAGCGCTGCCCATGCCGGGAGAATGCGAGCATCCGCAGACTGTGCGGTTGCTTTAAGCCAGCGCAGCGAGTGCGGCCTCGTGCACTTTGGCGGGTTCTTCTGCGCCGGTGATGGTGGTTTTCAAGTCGCGGAGGAGGCCGTCTTTCAAACCATAGACCCAGCCGTGGACGGTGAGTTCCTGGCCGCGTTCCCATGCGTCGCGGGCGATGGTGGTCTGGCAGACGTTGGCGACTTGTTCGATGACGTTGAGTTCGCAAAGGCGGTTGGCGGCATCGGTTTCGCCCTGCTCGGCGGCGAGGCGGCGGGTGTGTTTTTCGCGCACGTCCTGGACGTGGCGGAGCCAGTTGTCGCTGAGGCCGATTCGGTCGTTGCGCAGTGCGGCGCGGACGCCGCTGCACCCGTAGTGTCCGCACACGATGATGTGACGCACTTTGAGGATATCCACGGCAAATTGCATGACGGAGAGGCAGTTCAGGTCGGTGTGGACGACGATGTTGGCGATGTTGCGGTGGACGAAGAGTTCGCCGGGGAGGAGATCCACGATTTCGTTGGCGGGCACGCGGCTGTCGGAGCAGCCGATCCACAGGTAGCTGGGCGATTGCTGGTGCGCGAGTTTTTCAAAAAACTCGGGGTCATTCTGCCGGATTCGCTCGGCCCATGCCCGGTTTTTTTCAAAGAGATTGCTGAGTGTTTTCATAAATGCCCCGCTGAGAATCGTGCCGTGAAATGGTTGACGGCGGCGGAGAAATAGCGATGTGCGGAAACGCTGGCAAGACGGGAAGCTGTCTTGCGCAAGAAACGAATACGGGTGCTGGTTTTTTGAGGACGCAGGCACGTGTTCATTGATGATTGAGTGGATGCCTGCGGCAGCGAACCTTGCTTCCACCCTTAATCTACACTACGAATCCGGCGCATGTCCGACATCAACGCCATACGCTCCGCCATCCGTGACGTTCCAGACTTTCCCACCCCGGGTGTTTTATTCAAAGACATCACGCCTGTTCTGGCCGATCCCGCACACTTTCACACGACCATCCGCCTCCTCGCGGAAAAAATTGCGGGCACTGGTGTCACTCACATCGCCGGCATCGAAGCCCGCGGATTCATCCTCGCAGCACCCGTCGCTGCGTTGCTCGGCTTGGGATTCATCCCGATCCGCAAAAAAGGTAAACTGCCTTGGAAAACCATGTCCGCCGAATACGCCCTCGAATACGGAGAAGCCACCGTTGAAATCCACGAAGATGCAATTCGTCCCGGAGAAAAAGTCGCCATCATCGATGACGTGCTCGCCACGGGAGGCACCGCCGCTGCTGCCGTAAAGCTCCTCCGCCTTTGCGAAGCAGAAGTAGCTTTGGCGGCATTCCTCATGGAACTCACTTTCCTAGACGGACGGAAAAATCTCCCCGGCACGCGCATCGAATCTCTCATCAGTTACTGAAGCTGCCATCGCGCTGAAATCCCGTGCGCGAAATTTATGCCGTTGCGCTTAGGCGGTGCCGGTTCCGCTTTCGAGTTGTTCGCTGTGGAGGTTCGGGGATTTGCCGAAGCTTTCTGCGATGCTCGGGATGGGGTTGGCGTTGCTGTTGCCGAGGACGTCGGTGCTCTGATTGCTTTCTTCGCGGGCGCGGAATTTGACGCCGACGAGTTTGCTGACGCCGTGTTCTTCCATGGTGACGCCGTAGAGGGCGTCGGCGCGGGCGATGGTGCGCTTGTTGTGGCTGATGACGACGAACTGGCTCTGGCCGACGAAGCGGTCGAGGATTTTGATGAAGCGGTTGATGTTCGATTCGTCGAGCGGGGCGTCCATTTCGTCGAGGACGCAGAAGGGCGAGGGCTTCACCATGTAGATGGAGAAGAGGAGCGCGACGGCGGTCATGGTTTTCTCGCCGCCGCTGAGGAGGGTGATGCTGGTGAGTTGTTTGCCGGGCGGTTTGGCGATGATTTCGATGCCGCATTCGAGCGGGTCGGCTTCGTCGGTCATGACTAGGTTGGCCTGGCCGCCGCCGAAGAGTTCCTTGAACATCTCCTGGAAGTTGACGCGGATTTTTTCGAAGGTCTCGGCGAACAACGTGCGGGTGGTGGTGTTGATTTTATTGATAACGCCGAGCAGTTCCTCCTTCGCATTGGTGGTATCGGTGATTTGTTGTTCGAGGAAGATGTGGCGTTGTTCGAGTTCTTCGAATTCGGCGATGGCGTCGAGGTTGACGGGGCCCATGCTGGCGAGGCGGGTGTCGAGTTCGCGGGTGAGGTTTTCGATGCGGGCCCAGTCCACGGTTTCGACGGGTGCGATTTCTTCGGCGGCTTCGCTGTCGGCGGAAATTTGGGTTTCTTCCTCGGCAGGTGCGGCGCTGTCTTCGGCGGTGACGTCGAATTTGCGGACGCGCTTGCCGATGTCGCGGAGGCAGGCGTTGAGTGCGTAGCTGTCGGGGGTGAAGTCGCGCAGTTCGAGGGTGTATCGCTTGCTGATGTGGTCGGCGATGGAGCTGGCTTTGAGTTCGAGCTGGGTGATGCGGACTTCCATGGCACCGCGTTGCTCGACGCATTGGTTTTGTTCGCGGCGGACGAGGCGCAGGCGCTCGGCGAGTTCTTCGGCGGAGGCGACGATGGCGATGCGTTCCTCTTGCAACGAGGTGACTCCGCTTTCGGCTTCGCGGATGCTGACGGCGAGGCGTTCGAGGTTGCTGGAGATTTCGGCGTTTTCGGCCTGAAGTGCGGCGGCGCGGTCTTCGTAGCCGGCGATGTCGTTCTGGCGTTCGGCGATGAGTTGTTCGAGTTCGCCAAGGCGGGCCTGCATGGGCTGCCGCTGGTGATGGAGGAGGCTGTGGCGCTGGCGCTCGGTGGCGACTTTGATTTTGAGTTCGTTCAGTTCGCCGCCAATTTCGCTTTCCTGCGCGCGGAGCATTTCGATGGAGCGCTGTGCCTCGCCGCGCTGGGCGATGATGCCTTCAAAGCTGTTCATCACTTCCTGCGCCTCGGCTTCGAGTTCGCCGTGGCGGGCGTTGGCTTCGCTGAGGCGGGCTTCGGCGGCCTGCTTTTCCCAATCGAGGGATTGTGTTTTCTTTTCCGCCTCGGCGCTGTCGCGCTCGATCATGGCGAGCTGGTTGCGAAGGGTGGAGACTTGGACGGTGGCGTTTTGTTTTTCCTCGCGCGCTTCGTTCAATGCGCTCTGCGCGGCTTCGATTTCGGCGGATGTTTCGGCGTGGCGGGCGTTGAGGTTTGCGAGTTGGGCGTTGAGTTCGGCGACTTGTATTTCGAGTTCGGCGATCTGGTTCTTTCGCGCGAGGATGCTGTTCTTTCCATCGGCTTCGCTGGCGCCGCCGTAGAGGATGCCGTGGCCGTTGATGACTTCTCCAGCGAGCGTGACGATGGAAGAGCCGCGCATTTGCGGGAAGATGCGGAGCGCGGTGGCGAGGTCGGGGACGAGCGCGGTGTGGTTGATGAGGCGCTCGACGAGGCGGGCGACTTCGGGCTGCGGTTTGATTTTGCGGATGAGCCAGTCAATCGCGCCTTCGGGCAGCTTCATGGCTTCGTTGCTGACGTGCTCGAAGACGGTCTCCAGTTCGCGCAATGCGAGGGACGCCTTGCCGAGTTTCTGCGCGGTGAGCGTTTTCACGACGGACTCGGCGACCATCGTGTCTTTCATGACGATGGCCTGCAAATTCGCGCCGAGTGTCGCCTCGACTGCGGCGACATATTCGGCGGGCACTTCGATGAATTGCGCGAGCGCTCCGTGGATGGCGGGTTTGAAAAAGTCGGCGTTGTCGAGCCCGCGAAGGACGGCCTGCGTGCCTTCGCTCAGGCCTTCGCCGCCTGCGTTGAGTTGCAACAGCACGTCGAGCTTGGAATTCCGCTCCGCGAGCGAGTGCTGCACTTCCCGCTGTTCGCGATCAATTTCCACGATGCGCGCTTGTGTTTCGCGCAGCGCGGCCTCCGCGGAGGTGAGTGCGACGGTGCGTTCTTCGTGGTCGAGGATTGCGCGGTTGAGATCGTTTTGCGCGGTGGCGAGTTGTTCGTTTGCGCGGGCAAATGCGAATTCCAGTTGGTTGATTTCACCTGCCAGAGCGGCGAGGCGGGCCTCTGCGGCTTCGCGTTGCTGGAGCGCGGTGGACATCTGCGCGCGCAGGCTGCCGACTTTGCTCTCCAAACGCGCGGCGTTGTTGTTCAGTGCGCTGATGCGTGCATCCGCCTCCTGACGCTGCGCGGTGAATCCAGCGGCGCGCGCCTGCACTTCCTCCATGCGGCGGAGTTCGCTGGCGAGAAGTTCGGTGATCTGGACGAGTTCGCTGTCCGTGTCGCGCAATTGTGTTTCTGCGTTTTGGAATTTCTCCTGCGCACCGGCGATGTCCGCGCGGTAACGCTCCTGAAGAGATTCAAATTCGGTGGTGCGTTCGGCGTTGAAAGAAAGACGGCTTTCGTGATTGGCGACGCGCTGTCGCAAGTCCTGCACGGTCTGCCGCGCCGCAGCGAGACGCGCTTCCATTTCATCCACCGCCGCACGCTGGGCGTGGGCCTGTTCCTCCTCGGCGGAGACTTGCACTTCGAGTTCGTATTGGCGCACGGAGAGTGCTTCGAGTTCCTCGGCATTCGAGGCGCGTGAGCTTTCCAATTCGTCCCACTGGCGCTTCGCGTGGTGGGTCTCCAGCGTGCGGAGATCTTCGTGCATCGCTTGGTAACGCTTCGCCTTCGCCGCCTGCCGCTGCACGCTGCCGATCTGGCGCTTCACTTCCTTGATGATGTCCGCCAAGCGCAGCAAGTTTGCCTCGGTAGCCTCCAGTTTGCGGAGCGCTTCCTTGCGTTGGAATTTGTATTTCGTAATCCCCGCCGCTTCCTCGAAAATCGCGCGCCTGTCCTCGGGACGGCTCGACAAAATCTGATCAATCTTGCCCTGCTCCATGATCGAGTAGGCCGAGCGCCCGATGCCCGTGTCCATGAACAGCGAATGGATGTCCTTCAAACGGCACGGCGTGCCATTCAGCAAATACTCGCTGCCGCCCTCGCGGAACACCCGGCGCGTGATTTTCACCTCGTGCCAGTCCAGCCCGAGCTGCTCCTCGCATTCGCTGAACGTCATCGAGACTTCCGCCATGCCCAGCGCGGGCCGCGAGTCCGTGCCGGAGAAAATAACGTCCGTCATTTCGCCGCCGCGCAGCGCCTTCGCGGACTGCTCGCCGAGCACCCAGCGGATGCTGTCGAGGACGTTGGATTTGCCGCAGCCATTCGGCCCGACGACGCAAGTCACGCCGCGGTCGAAATTGAGGGTGGTCTTGGGTGCGAATGATTTGAAACCGAAGATTTCGAGGCTTTTGAGATACATGGTGAAATGGGTGGTTTTTTCGGAAAGTCGGCGGAGAATGAAATCCGTCCGCAAACCGTGCAAGCACTATTCCGTGTGGTCGGTAAGAAATTTCGACCACAAGATATAGTGAATCCTGCAAAACAGGGCTGAAGCGGGCTCGGTGGGCTGAAATCAGTGTTTCACGGCATTCGGGGGCAGGTAAGTGGGTTTTCGAGAGGGAAACGAAGAATGGCCATATCCCGGCCTGTCAGTCCGACTAAAAAGACAGACGCCGTCCGCTAAGAGGTGCTGATTAAATCAGGAGACGCTGTTTTCTGTCCGCAGATGGCGCAGATTTTCGCAGAGGATGCAGATAGGTGACTTCAAAATCTGCGCGAATCTGCGCAATCTGCGGATAAATCAGTGTTTCCCTAAGAGGCGATATGCGGCGGATTATTAAAATCAACCCTACCAAGGGAACTGGAGGTCGCTCGCGGTGTATTTTTTGACTTCTACCGCATAGTAGCTCGCACCGTCTGCCTTGCGTTTGAGTTGAAGGCTGTCGTTGCGGGTGAGCAGGCGGCGGAGAAGCGCGAGCGGCAACAACACGAGGAAAAATACGAGGCTCATGAGCACGCGGGACATCACGGCGCCGAGAAGATGCGAAAGTTTCAGCCAAAGCTGGGAGATCAGCGTGGCGAGGGGGGCAATGAAAAGGCCGATGATGAGAAACGCAACGCCTGCTTCCATCCACAGCTTCTGACTATGTGGCGATGTGCCGTTGTGCAGTTTCACCAAGGCGACGATGATGCAAAAACCCGCCAGGACGGAGAGTGTTTCGAGGCGTTTTTCTTTGCTGATCGGGTCGAGCTTCACGTTCTTAAAACAGTGTGTAAATGAACGGAGCCAGGGCCGAGCCGCCGCCAAAAATCAGAATCGCGCCGAGGATCAGCAGCACGAGAATGACTGGTGCCAGCCACCACTTTTTGCGTTGCATGAGAAAAAGCCAAAGGTCTTTGAGAAAGCTCATCGTGAGAGTTAAAGAATGGAAGCAGGCGGAGAGAAAGGAAAACTATTCAGAGATTTTCCGGGCAGCCCCGGATGCTGCGTGAAAAAAGGAGCAATACGATGGTGAATCATGGCTGGGATTTCTGTTCCGCCAGTTGTGACCGAATAATCGGAGCCAAATCGGCAGCGATGACGCGCGCCAGTTGAGTCGCGCCGTCTTCGTTGTAGTGACAGCTATCGAGAAAAACGGTGTCAGCCTTTTCAAATGCACCCGCCAGATCCGTGTAGGGAAACGACATGGGCATGGCATCGAAGGAAGAGCGGTAGTTACGATGTGCAGAGATCAAAGCATCGAGATTGGCCTGCAAGCCGGAGCAGTCCTTGTTTAAAATGTAACTCCGCTCCTGGTCGGAGAGACTGGCTTTGGTGAACATGTTGGGCTGGAAGTAG
Organism: Chthoniobacteraceae bacterium; assembly: GCA_947476045.1. Classification (GTDB taxonomy): domain Bacteria; phylum Verrucomicrobiota; class Verrucomicrobiia; order Chthoniobacterales; family Chthoniobacteraceae; genus SXWH01. The sequence continues at coordinate 9,554 of CANJNZ010000017.1, read as the reverse complement.
AGTTTGAAAGCCGTGTGGTGAACGTCGCAGACAGCCTTCATCATTGCGTAGTTGGCGAGGTGCGCTTTGATAAATGTGGAAGTGCGGTCTGCTTTTTTCGGCGCGGCGGTCTTGGGGCTTTCCGCACTTACCGGTTTATTTTTGGGTGTCTCCGGCTTCGGTGTCTCGGTGACATCCTTAGTCGTCTTCTTTGCTTTCGCCGCCTTTTCAGCGCGACTCTCCATCACGAGCGCTAAGAGATTTGCTGTCCGGCTGATGCGGCGCAGCGCCGGGATGAGATTGGAGACCACCAGATTTCCTGCCTCGACCTTCCGCACGAGAATCTCGGCCGGGGAGTTCGGGCGCTTGATGAAGGAAGGGTGGGAATCGCCACCCAAATAGCGCATGAGATCGTTATGACCGCTGACGGACACAACCATGTCGAGCGGCTGCTCTGCGAGGCACTTGTTTAAAACGAGCAGTTCCTGCAAGGAAACGTATCCGCGTGCGGCGAGGTTGATCACGTTCACGTCGATTCCATATTCCTTCCGTAATATGGTCTGCAATTGGGATGGAACATTTTCGGCATTATTGTTCACGCCTACGCCAAACATGGAGCTACCACCGAGAACGGCCAGTGTGAAGCGAGGATGCGGCAGCGCGTCGGGCACGATGGCGTGTCCTTTGTCATCGGTGCTGATTTTCGTGACTCCCCGCGAATCTGCGATGACGGCGTTGGCCTTCATTTCATAACCGGTCGCGATGGCAAACGGGTGCTCGACTGCGCGGGGGCTAAGAAACTCTTCGTTGGCTTTTTTGAAGTGTTTGCGGATGAACATCGCGCACCCGAACTCGATCAACGCCACGATGGCGAGATTCACGAGAATCACTGGCAGGTAGCGACGGATGCGAGATTTCATAAAGGCGGTGCCCGGCTAATCGAGCACGAAGTCCTGCTGCCACTTCCGCGGCTCCTTCCACTCAGGCTGCGCGGTTTTCAGGAAAAGATGTCCCTCGACGACGAGTGCATCAATTTCCGTGCGCATGAAGCAGCGGTAGGCGTCCTCCGGGGTGCGGACGATGGGCTCGCCGCGCACGTTGAAACTGGTGTTCACAACCACGCCGTATCCGGTTCGCTTTTTGAACTCGGAGATGAGTGCGTGGTAGCGCGGGTTGGTCTCTTTGTGAACCGTCTGCACGCGCGCCGAGTAGTCAATGTGCGTGATGCTCGGCAGCTCGCTGCGCATGTGATAGAGCTTCTCACGGATGTTCATCGCGCTGTAGCCCGCCGGCTCCGGCTTGTGGATTTCGCTGCGCACGGGGGCCACGAGCAGCATGTAGGGCGAAGGCGTGCCGTTGAGTTTGAAATATTTGTCCGCATCCTCTGCGAGCACGCTGGGGGCAAACGGACGGAAGCTTTCACGAAATTTCACGTTCACATTCATCTTCCGCTGCATTTCGGAACTGCGCGGGTCGCCGAGAATCGTCCGCCCGCCGAGTGCGCGCGGGCCCCATTCCATGCGTCCCTGCACCCACCCAATCACGTTGCCCTCGTCGAGCAATTGGGCGACACGGGCGAACAATTGCTCGTCGGAGGCATAGGTCTCCGCAACCGCGCCGTATTTGCGAACGACCCGATCCACATCGGTGGATTCGATCTTATCACCGAGATAGGAGCCCTGCATCCGGTCCATCCCGGTTAAAGGCGCGCGCGGTGTTCCAAAATGAATGTGCGCGGCGGCATAGGCTGCACCGAGTGCTCCGCCGGCATCGCCTGCTGCGGGCTGGATCCAGACTCGCTCGAAAAGCCCCGACTCAAGGAGTTTTCCATTGGAGACGCAATTGAGCGCGACGCCGCCAGCGAGACAGAGATTCGCGCTGCCGGTGAGGCGTTTCACCTCGCGAGCCATTCGCAGCACGACCTCTTCGGTGACTTGCTGGATGGCGAGACCGAGATTGCAGTGCTTGGCCTCGAGTTCCTCCTCCGGTTTGCGCAGCGGAAATCCAAACAACTGTTCCCATTTCGCCGCAGGCACCATGTGCAGACCTGTCGCGTAATCGAAGTAATCCTGATTCAGCCAGACCGAGCCGTCATCCGCAGCGTGGATGAGCGTTTCAAAAATGATCTTTTTATATCGGGCTACATCCGGCGAAAGCGGATCACCGTAGGGCGCGAGGCCCATCAGCTTATACTCGCCGGAATTCACACGGAACCCGAGGAAGTAGGTGAACGCCGAGTAAAGCAACCCGAGCGAATGCGGGAAGCGCAGCTCCCTCAGGCGCGTGATGCCCTCGCTCGTGCCGTGGCAAAGCGAAGCGGTCGCCCACTCGCCCACGCCGTCCACGGTGAGGATCGCCGCATCGTCAAACGGCGACGGATAAAACGCGCTGGCGGCATGCGAGAGATGATGCTCGGGAAAGAGCAGGGGCACTTTGTCGAACCGCCCGCCTGCGATGGTGGCGAGTTCATCGCGCAGCATCTTTTTGAGAAACAACTTTTCCCGAATCCACACCGGCATCGCCGTGAAGAACGACTTGAGGCCGCGCGGCGCGAAGGCGAAATAGGTTTCCAGCAGACGCTCAAACTTCAGCATCGGCTTGTCAAAAAAAGCAATCGCATCGAGGTCGCCGACTCCGCACCCGGCCGCATCGAGGCAAAATTTGACAGCCTCCGCAGGGAATCCCGGGTCATGTTTTTTGCGGGTAAAACGCTCCTCCTGGGCTGCCGCCACGATTTCTCCGTCGCACAAAAGTGCCGCCGCACTGTCGTGATAATAGGCGGAAATACCGAGGATTTTTAAGCGTTTAGACATGGAAGCGTAGTGCTGCGAAAAGCGTCACGCTAACTTCGCGGGTGTCTGTTCTACAAGAAATATGGTCAGGCCTTCACATCCAAGGAAACACTGATTTATCCGCAGATTGCGCAGATTTGCGCAGATTTTAAAGACACCTGTCTACACTCTCTGCGAAAATCTGCGCCATCTGCGGACAGAAAACAACGTCCTCTGATTTAATCAGCGATTCCCTAGAGCCGAATGCGAGCAACCAACGAGTCCCGGAGGGACTGCCTGATAAGCCGGTCGGCGTCAGCCACCGGTTCCCCGTCACACACGGCAAACGCCCCGGCAGGGGCGGCGGAATTTGGCGGACGGCGTATTCCCGCGCCCCTCCGGGGCGCAGGATCGTTTGGGTGCGGCATTCCGGCGGTTCTCGCTGCGCTTCACCGCCGGCTAATCTCGGGCAGTCCCTCCGGGACTCATCGCGATGGGTTGCCTCTCGTATTTTGCGGTTCGAGAATGGCCTTGCCCGCATCTACGACACTCGCACGGCGCTCGATGATGGAAGGGACTCGCGGGCGTATCTGGCAAAACTGGCAGAGTTGGAGGCGAAGGCGAAACAACTCCAGCGCGGGGCTTGGCGGTTTATCGAGTAGCGGCTGGATAAACTTCCCAAACCGCCAACAAATAACTCGCCCCTAAAACCCCGACTGCTATACGACAACTCCATCGAAACCGATGACTCCTACCCCGCCAATTTCCAGAAGCCCCCGCAAACTTCCACCCTCCCCGCTATGCGACTGCGGATGTTTTTCTAGTCGTATAATAACAAGTTCGGCGATTCCTCGCGTCTCCTGTGAACGACACCGATGAGCTTCCTTTCGACAAGCTACGCAAGCCATCGGAGGTGGCGATTCGATGCGTGGTTCTCCTTGGCGTTGTCGCGGCAGGCCATCAGCAACCCCGTAGTGAGATTGTCCATTGGCTCAGGCAGTATTGCCTTTGGGACGCTGTCACCCCGAACGAAGCGGCCTTTCTACTCAGCGAGAGTCCATCTCAGCACCAGACTGTTGATGCCACTTGGCGTGCAGAGGCGCTTTACACACTTCTCTGGGCACTGCATCGGCTGCCGACATTCATTTCTCCGACCCAGCAGTGCAACCTCCAGCAGACCACTGCTGCGATGCCCGAACTGTATTCGGATCCCTCCGAGTTCATTGCCTCTGCTCGACTCCGCGACCCACAGAGCATCTATGACGTTCTCGACCCGATCTTTCATGTCCATTGGGAGGTCCGAGACGCTGAGATTCGCGGAAAACCAGTTCCGAACGGCTATGACTCTGGAGCGGTTGTCGAGCGACACTACGCCTACAACTGGCTCACGTGCTGGCAGGATCAGGAGTGGGACGACGTTACCACCGACACATGATGCCCGTTAGCCTCCAACCGGAATCGCCGAACCATGCGCTGCAGGAAATAGTGTCAGACAGATAGTTGCACATCGGGCGAAAAAGTGCAGCGGGGCGTGGAAGGGGAGTCGCTCGACATGCGTTGCGCTGTGACGCATCGTGCTGCTCCACGCCATGAACACCCGTTGCTTCGCGATTGTTTCCGCCTTTGCATTTTTCCTCGCCGCATTTGCGCCGCTCGGCGCTGCGGAGAAGCAGCCGAACATCCTCTGGCTGGTGAATGAAGACCACGGGCCGCATGTCGGTTGCTACGGCGACAGCTACGCGGACACGCCGACTTTCGATGCGCTCGCGGCGAAGGGAATCCGCTACACGCATTGCTGGTCGAACGCCCCGGTCTGCGCGCCCGCGCGCACCACGCTCATCTGCGGGATGTATGCGCACAGCACGGGCGCGGAGCATATGCGCAGCATGGTGCCTTTTCCTGCGGGCAAGAAGATGGTTCCGCAACTGCTGCGCGAGGCGGGCTACTACTGCACGAATAACGCGAAGGAGGACTACAACATCGCCGCGCCCGGCAAGGTGTGGGACGAATCGTCGAAGAAGGCGCATTGGAAAAACCGGCCCGAAGGCGCGCCGTTCATGGCGGTGTTTAATTGCGAGAAAAGCCACGAGAGCCAAATCCGCGCAACGCCGCACACGCTCGTCCACGACCCGGCGAAAGTGCGCGTGCCCGCCTATCATCCCGACACGCCGGAAGTCCGCCACGACTGGGCGCAATACTACGACGGCGTGACCGCTGCCGACGCCGTCGCCGGGGCGCGCTTGAAGGAACTCGCCGACGCCGGGCTCGCGGAGGACACCATCGTTTTCTACTACGCCGACCACGGCTCCGGGATGCCGGGAAACAAACGCTGGCCGCTCAATCGCGGACTGCAAGTGCCGCTCGTCATCTACATCCCGGAGAAATTCGCCGACCTCCGTCCGCCCGAATGCACGAAGCCCGGCGGCGTGTCCGACCGGCTCGTGAGCTTCGTGGATTTCGCGCCCACGCTTTGCAGTCTCGCAGGTGTGAAACCTCCCGACTGGCTGCAAGACCACGCCTTTCTCGGAAAGTTCATCGCACCCGCGCAACCATTCCTCTTCGGCTTTCGCGGGCGCATGGATGAACGCACCGATTGCGTGCGCAGCGCGACCGACGGGCGCTTCGTCTATGCGCGCAATTTCCGCCCCGACCTCATCTACGGCCAGCACCTCGCCTACATGTGGGAGACGCCCACGACGCGCGTGTGGGAGCGCATGTTCCGCGAAGGTAAACTCAACGACGCGCAGTCCGCATTTTGGAAACCCAAACCCGCCGAGGAACTCTACGATCTCCAGACCGACCGCGACGAAGTCCGCAACCTCGCCGCATTGCCCGAACACAGCGTCGTGCTCCAAAAACTCCGCGATGCCCTGCGCGAAAATGAAACGCGCATCCGCGATGTCGGCCTGCTCCCCGAGGGGGAAATGCACCGCCGCAGCGCGGGCAGCACGCCCTACGACATGGCGCACGACGAAGCCAAATTTCCGTTCGAGCGCATCTACGCCGCCGCCCAACTCGCCAGCATCAACAAAGACAGCGACACCCCCGCGCTCATCGCCGCACTCAGTGATGCGGACAGCGGCGTCCGCTACTGGGCCGTGATCGCTTTCCTCATACGCGACAAAAATGCAGGCGACGCTCTGAAACCCCCGCACTACAAACTCGGCAAACTTCTCGAAGACCCCGCTCCCGAAGTCCGCATCGCCGCCGCCGAACTCCTCGTCCGCAAAGGCGGCGTGGACATCATGCCCCACGCTATCGCCCTTCTCGGCAAAGCCGCCGACTGCACGCAAAACGACATCCACACCAGCATCGCCGCGCTCCAAGCTATCACCGCCCTCGGCGAAAAAGCCGCCCCGTTCACCCCCATCCTCGCCACGCTCCCCGACCATCGCAAAGGCGCAGGTGGCCGTTTCAGCGAATACCCCGCCCGCCTCCTGCAATTCCTGCGCAAGCAGTGAATGACCACTATATGCGTTGCTCGCGTCCCGCCAAAACGGCCTGATTGACCCGCCTCCTTTTGAGCGATACTCTCCCATCATGCACGCCATCGAATTCACCACAGAATTGAGCGACTCACGGATGTTGCCCATCCCGCAGGAGATTGCCGATCAGCTTCCCAAGACTGGCAGGGCACGCATCATCGTCCTGACGGACGAACTGACCGGCGACGCCGAATGGCGGCTGGGTGCTTACCAGCAATTTCTCCGCGATGATTCGCCGGAGGACGCCATTTACGACTCCTGCCGCTGATGTTTGGTGAGGTTTTCATTTGTCAGTTCCCGTTCACATCGGGAACAGGAAGCAAGATTCGTCCGGCTCTGGTGCTGTTCGACCTTCAACAGGATGCCGTCATCTGTCGCGTCACCTCAGTGAGCCACACCGGGGCGCTTGATGTCACACTGAACGACTGGCAGGCAGCCGGACTGCTCAAGCCTTCGGTCGCGCGTCTCGACCGTCTTGTGACCGCCGAGAAAACAGTTTTTCTGCGGCGACTTGGTGTTCTCAGTGACGCGGATTTGGCGGCTGTTCGTGGCGCATGGAACAAACACATGACTTTGTGATGCATTGCACCTTGCAGCCGCGCTGGTTTTGCGGTTTGCCGGTGGGATGAAACCACACCTTCTCTCCTCCGCTCTCGCCGCTGCTATTCTCATCATCACTAGCGCGCCGGGTTTTGCGGCAGCGCCGCCGGATTTGACGAAGGCTCCGCCGGCGAAGGCGGACAAGGGCTACAACCTCGGGCCGACGGGGGCGCAGGGGTGGATGTTTGTGGAGGGCGGGATGACGGAGCAGGCGCGGCAGATTCTCGTCACGGTGATTGATAAAGGCTCGCCTGCGGACGGCGTGTTGCAGACGGGCGATGTGATTCTCGGCGTGTTCGGCAAGCCATTTAGCGAGGACGCGAGGAAGAGTTTCGGGCGGGCCATCGGCGTGGCGGAGACGGAAAAAGCGAACGGCATTTTGCCTCTCACGATCTGGCGCACGGGCAAATCTCAGGAGGTTTCGCTGAAGCTGAAAGTGATGGGGACTTACAGCGAGACTTCGCCGTATGATTGCCCGAAGGCGAAGAAGATTTTGGAGCAGGGGCTGGCCTTGCTGGCGAAGGAACCGGGCAAGGAAAACTCGATGAAGATTGTCGAGCTGGCGATGCTGGCCTCGGGCAAGCCGGAGTATTTCGAGATTGCGAAAAAGAGCGCTCTCGCCATCGCGGCGGGGACTCCCGACGTGGAATCGCTGTGGCAGTCGTCCAATCACGGCGGCATGAAAACGTGGGGCTTCGGCTACAATAACCTCGTCCTCACCGAATACTTCCTGATGACGGGCGACAAGACCGTCCTGCCAGCCATCCGCTCCTACACGGCGAGCCTTTCGCGCGGGCAGACGAAATTCGGCACGTGGGGCCACGGCATCATCGGCCCGGATGCGAGCGGCAATCTCCATCCACCGTGCCCGCCCTACGGCCCGGTGAACATGGCCGGCCTTCCGGGCTTCGTCTCCATCATCCTCGCGGACCGCTGCGGTTTCGAGGAGCCTGAACTCAAACCCGCCATCGCCCGCGCGAACAAATTCTTCGGTTACTACTCTGGAAAAGGAACCGTCCCCTACGGCGAACATCGCCCCGGCGTCGGCCACGATGATAACGGCAAGACCAGCATCACCGCCGTCGCTTTCGCCCTGCAAGGCAAACGCGAAGAGACGACCTTCTTCACAAAAATGGTCACCGCTTCCTACGAATCGAGGGAATGGGGACACACCGGCAATGGCTTCTCCTACGTGTGGGGGCCTGTCGCCGCGCATTTCGGAGGCCCGAAGGCGCTCGCGGCATTCATGAAAGAACTGCGCTGGTATTACGACATGGCGCGGAAATGGGACGGCAGCTTCGTGAACACCGAAGTCGGCGGCGGGGTCGCCAGCAGCTACCACGGCGTCGTCAATTCCACCGCGTCCTACATGCTCGCCTACGCGCTGCCGCTCAGAAAACTTTACATCACGGGAAAAGAATCGCTGCCCGCGAGCTGGCTCAGCGACAAGGACGTTGCCGAAGCCATCGAGGCCGAAAGATGGCTCGGTGAAAACGCCCACGAAAAGCGCACCACGGCCAGACTGCTCGCCGGCTTGGGTAGCTGGTCGCCGCTCGAGCGCGCCTCCTCGGCGGAAGAGCTCGCCAAGCGCAAAGACGACGTCATGCCCCAACTGCTCGCGATGATTAACGGCAAAGACCCGCGCGCCCGCATCGGCGCGGTGAATACGCTCGGCCACTTGAAAGCCCGCGCCGTCCCCGCGCTCGATACCCTCGTCGGCCTGCTCAATGACGACGACCGCTGGCTGCGCGTGCAAGCCGCCGAAGCACTCCGCCTCATCGGCGCGGATGCCAAGCCCGTCCTTCCCGCGATGCTCAAAGCCGCCACGGTGAAAGACGAAACCGACCAGATGCAATTCGCCGTCGGCGCGCTGGCCTACGCGCTCTTTTACCCCGGCGGCGCCTACGGCCCGAAAGGCATCCTCTCCAAATCCCTCGACGGCATTCCGAAAGAAACGCTCTACCCCGTCATCCGCTCCATCGCATCGAACCCCGACTCCGCCGCGCGCGGCTGCCTGCGTTCCACCTACGACATCATCACCCTCGACGACGCCAAAGCCCTCGCCCCCACCATCGTCAAAAGCATCAAAGAAATGGCCCCCGCCAACACCATGTTCTCCAAAGGAGTCCGCCTCGCCGGGATCAAAGCCATGTCCCGCCTCAAAATCGAAGAAGGAATCCCGCTCACGATTATGATGATGCGCCTTCAGGATTGGGGCAAAGGCTACATCATCAACACCTCCATAGACGTTCTCAAAGAATACCGTGGAGCCGCCAAACCCGCGCTCCCCGAGCTGAAGAAATTCGCCGACGAAATCAAAAACATGGGCAAGGAACACGCCCGCCTCCTCGAAGTGATGAAGATCATCGAAGAAGACCCCAACCCACCCACGCTCGTGAGCCTCAAGGACTACTTGGAGAAAGCCACGCAGTAGACGGCGGGAGGGGACGCCCCTGGCCTTCGCAGATAGGGCGCTGGCATAGGCCCTGTGATCCGGCAACCAAGCGGATAGCATCCTCGTCTTATTCGTAATCTTCCCCGTCTTATTCGTAATCTTATTCTTACTCCTAGCCCAAGTTCCGCAGTTCGCGGAGGCTGATCTCGCATTCATGCGGGTTCCGAGGCGGCGGGCTCGGTTTTTCTGCACTACATTTGCACGGTTTGGGCGGTCCCTGATACTGTGGGGGCGGCTAGGATTCGGTTGCGCATGGGCAGTTCC
>CANJNZ010000016.1 GCA_947476045.1 Chthoniobacteraceae bacterium | reverse complement strand
GTGGGGACGGGCGTTGGAGCGGGTGTCGGCTTTGGCGTGGGGACCGGCGTGGGTTCCGGAGTTGGTTTGGGCGTGGGCTTGGGAGTCGGCGGTGGAGTGGGGACGGGCGTTGGAGCGGGTGTCGGCTTTGGCGTGGGGACCGGCGTGGGTTCCGGAGTTGGTTTGGGTGTGGGCTTGGGAGTCGGTGGAGGAGTGGGGACGGGCGTTGGAACTGGTGTCGGTTTTGGCGTGGGAACCGGCGTGGGTTCCGGAGTTGGTTTGGGTGTGGGAGCCGGAGTAGGAGCCGGAGTCGGCGGCGTGATTTTCGTTTCAGGCGTCGGCTTTTGGAGATGCGAAACTCCCTCCGGTGGGCGCAGCGATGATGTAGCAGGCGCGCGTGTTGGTTCGGGACTTACGGGCTTCGGCGCTGGTGGTGGGACGATCTGCGTAGCTGGTGCCTGCTGCGCGGGGATGAGCGAACTGATCGCCTCTTTTTTCCGTGGCTCTGTGGGTGCGGTCTGCGCGTGTGCGAAAATGCACGCCATCGCGAGAATCGAAAAACCAATCTGGCGGAGCTTCACCATCTCAATGCGCTACACCACACGCAGGACGTGCCCTGTTTTCTCACCCGGCACGAGGCGGACGAAATTGCGCCGACCCTTCCATGTGTAACGCTCGCCCGTGAGCAGGTCTTCCACTTTGAAATTGGCATTCTCAGCAAGGCCGAATTGCTCCAGCGGGACTTCAACGGTCGCCTGCTCGGCGCTCCATGCGTTGAGATTCACGACGATGAGAAGATGATTGCCGTCCGCGCTTTTTGCGTAGGCGAGAATGAGATCGTTGTCCGTGCCGACGAAACGGAGATTGCGCGCCTGCTGGAGAGCGGCGTTTTCGCGGCGAATGCGATTCAACTTCGCCATGAACTCGATGATGTTACCCGGCGTGCGCTCCCAATCGCGCTGCTTGAACTGGTATTTCTCCGAGTCGAGATACTCCTCGCGGGCGAGCTGTTTATAGTCGCCGTCGCACAGTTCGAGGAAACCGCGCACGTTGCCCGCCGCATTCCACGCGTTCTTTTGAAGACCCGCATTTTCGCACAACTCGAAGCCCGAATAGATGCCATACACCGGCGCGAGTGTGGCTGCGAGCAGCGCGCGGACGAGGAAGGCTGCGCGCCCGCCGAATTGCAAATAGCTCGGCAAAATATCGGGCGTATTCGGCCATAAATTTCCGCGCATATAGTCGGCGGATTCGCTCTGCGTCAGCTCGGAGAGATAATCGGTGAGGCCGCGCTTTGTGTTGCGCCAGGTGAAATACGTGTAGCTCTGCGTGAAGCCTGCTTTCGCAAGCGCGCGCATCATTTTCGGACGCGTGAACGCCTCGCTGAGGAACACCGCATCCGGCCACCGCGACTGCACGCGACCGATGAGATATTCCCAAAACGCGACGGGCTTCGTGTGCGGATTATCCACGCGGAAAATGCGCACGCCCTGTTCGCACCAGAACTCGATGGCGCTCGTGAGTTCGTCCCAAAGTTCGCGCCAAGTCGCGCAGTGGAAATTCAGCGGATACACATCCTGATATTTCTTCGGCGGATTCTCGGCGTATTTGATCGTGCCGTCGGGCCGCTGAAAAAACCACTCGGGGTGCGCGGCGACATACGGGTGGTCGGGCGAGCAGTTGATCGCAAAATCCAGCGCAACCTCCATCCCGCGTTCGTGGATTTCTCCCACGAGCCAGCGGAAATCCTCCAGCGTGCCAAGCTCCGGCGCGACGTCCTTGTGACCGCCGCCGTTGGGACATTGCTGATGGCGGTTGCCGATCGCGTAGGGCACGCCGGGTTCGCCGGGCTGGCACGACACGGAATTGTTGCGGCCCTTGCGCGCAGTCACGCCGACGGGATGCACCGGTGGAAAATAAATCACGTCGAAGCCCATTGCCTTCGCATAGTCCACGCGACCGAGACAGCCACGGAACGTCGAACCGCTGTTCGCCTTTCCCTCCGCACTGCGCGGAAAAAATTCATACCACGACGCAAAGCCCGCGCGCTCGCGATCCACCCACACACGCGGATAGCGGGCGTCGCTCTTCGCCTTTGGCGGAAAAATTGCGAGCGTGTCCGCGAAGGAGCACACGAACTCCGTGCTCACCGAACGATCCGAGTAAATCCACATCAGTCGCGACAGCTCGCCGTCATGCGCGATGGCGTTCACGCGCTCCGGCGTCTCGCTGCGCATTTCCTTCGCGATGCGTCGCAGCCATTCCGCGTCCGCCTTCACTTTGTGCGCCGATGCGCGTTTGGCGGCACTTTCTACGAGCGCCGCTCCCTCCAGTGTCTCGCTCTGCAAATCCGGCTGCTTCGCTTCAAACTTCGCGTGCCACTCGTGCTGCCACGATTTCCAAAGGTCGCCCCACGCCTCGATGGTGAATTCGTGCGCGCCCATCTCGGTGAAAACGCACGCGCCCTTCCAGTGGTCGCCGGTCCACGGGTCCACGCATTCCATCGCCGCCTCGCTCCATTTCTTCTCGCCCACGCGCCGCCACTTCAAAACAGCGGAGAGGACATCGTGGCCGTCCTTGAAAACATCCGCGAAAATCTCCAGCCGTTCGCCGACGATTCGTTTCACGGGATAGCGCCCGCTATTCACGAGAGGACGCACATTTTCGATCACAGCAGTGGAAGGGCGGAGATTCATGCCTCCCTTTGTGACAAGAACGGAGGCCTTCGGCAATCTGCGAGCGCGCCTCGCGTAAAATAGCGCGCTACGGCGTCTTCTGCGCTGCGAGCGCTGCTGCGGCCTTGGCTTTCGCCTCCTCGGCACGGCGTGCAATTTCCTCCGGCGAAGGCAGCGACATGAGAACCTCGGCGGGAATGTCGCCAGCGGCGGCTAGTTTCACGAGGCACTTCTGCCGTTCGGCGAGCGCCTTTCCCTCGTCACGTTCCTTACTGAAACGGCTCTTCGCCTTTTCGCTCCGCGCACGAAGCATGGAATACACATCGCCGCCGAGCAGTGCAGAGATGTCTATTTTCATCTTCTCGCGCTGAAGATCGGCGCTGCTCACCAGGTCGCCGTTGATCGGGCCGGCCTTGTATTTGGGAAACATGATCGCGGCCTCCGGGCACACGCGCGAGCACGCGGGGCAGTTCGTTTTGCAGTTGTCGTTGTTCTGCACCTGGATGCGGCTCTCGCCGTCCACGCCATACACGCCGAAAAGGCAGAATGAGAGGCACTGCATACAGTTCGTGCAGCGGTCGTAATCAATTACCGGAAACCACGGCTTCCACTCGCCGTGCTTCGCCGCGCCCGTCGTGTCGCGCTCCTTTTCCACCAGCGCAGTGATGCCCGCTGCGTCCTGTCCCGCGATGTCGTGAAAGCGAACGCTCACATCGGCGGTCGCACTTTCCGCCGAGGGCGCGCGCCCATCGGAAAATTTGCCGAGCACCACCAGCGAGCCGCGCGTATGCGGCGCGACGCTGCCGCCGCTCGTGGTGCGCGTGACTGCGTAGCCGCGTTCCAAAAGCGCAGCCATCGCGGCGAACCTCTCGGACGGTTCGAGCAAGGAAGCGCCATCGCCTTCGTAGAGAACGACACGAAGCGTGGATTCGGATTTGATGCTCATAGGATTGTGGAAAATTGGCGTTTGCGGCTAACGCATGAACCGCTCACGGGGCACACCGCTTTGGCGAATAATCGAGAGCAATGTGCCGATACGCACTACGCGGTGATTCGGCACCGGCACCGTCGCCGCGCCTGCATCCGTCGTGCGTTGCAGGATGATGTGGCTGCCGCGCTGGCGGACGATGTGGAAACCTTCCGCCTCCAAAATCCGGCACACCTCCGCACCGGAAAAGACGCCGAGCTTAGGCATACGCGGCCTCGAAGCGGCTGATGAACACCTCCGCGTGGTAACGTCTTTCCAGCTCCTCGCGCGGCGCGGTTTCGAGAAACAACTCCACGGCTTCCTTCAAATTCGCACGCGCCTCTTCCACCGTGTCGCCCTGGCTCGCCACGTCCAGCTCCGGGCAGAGCGCCACGTAGCCATCGTCCTCGCGTTCGAGCAGTGCGGTGAGTTGCAGCGTCTTCATGCGTTCACATTGCCGTCATTGGGCGTCGTGGGCAACTGCGCGTTTTTGCCCGGCACATTCGCCCGCAGATCCTCCGCCGCCAGCCGCGCGACGACTTCCTCCGCCGTCAGCGTCCGCATATTGATCACCTCCGTTTTATCCGCCGCGAGATCCGCGCCGCATTGGTGAAAAAGTCCCTTCACCGCGCGGGGAAAACACGCAGCGATTTTCACCTCACCGCTCGCGCTGAGTTGCGCCAGCGCAGGATCGCGGCGCGCGGCCATCTCGCAAAGATCCGCGACGGCATCAAACGCCACGCCGCTCTCGCACAACTTGCGCAGCACGGTTTCCTTCACGTCCTTCGGGACGACCTGCGCGTATTGGCAATGGCAGTAGAGAATTTTCGACATATTAAACGGACACGTTGTCCCGGTGCGTCGGCTCGGGTTTTCCGGGGCGGAAAAATTCGAGGTGTTCGAGCTGTGCGGTGACGCCGCCGATGTTCATATTCGCGACGGCTGCACGCACGACATCGCGGATTTCCTCGGGCGCGGCTTCGGCGCGGCAGTTGAGGATGAGTTGGCCGCTGGAAACTGGTGCATCGAGCGTGAGCGAAAGTTCGGAAACGAAATCGGAACGCACGAGACTGATCGCCGCGATGTCGCCGAGGCCGGTGTCGGGGCTGAGCGTCATTTTCAAATGAGCGATCTCCCCGCCCCGCGCAGCGAGCAAATGCTGAATCTCGCTGGCGAATGATTTCAGCACCATCTTGCTATCAAAGGCCGGTTCGCCCGCGATTTGGATGGTTGCATTCAGCCAGCCGAGCAGCGCCTCGCCTTCGGCGTAAAGCTCGTAGTCCACAGCCATCGTCGCGCGCGCCTGCTGCTCGCTCGATGTGATTTTCTCAAACCACTCCGCAACACCCGCGCCCGTGCGGATGCTCACTGCGAGCACCTCGGCGTGCGGACATTCCTCCGCGAGACGCGCGCGCAGTCGCTCCAGTCGTGCGGCGTCGAGTGTGTCGGTCTTCGTGACGACGAGCAGGTCGGCCTCTTCGAGTTGCTTGCGGTAAATGTAGGCGACCTTGTCGGAAAACTTCCCGCCCTCCGCAAAACCGAACAGCCGCTCTGCCCTCACCGGGTCCACGAGCACGCTGAGCGGCGCGACTGTAAACGCATCGCCATAGAGCCGTCGCAGCGGATACGTGACGGTGGCGACGAGATCGGTGCAGCTTCCGACGGGTTCCGCGATAAAAACATCAGGCCGTGTCGCAGCGCTCAGTTTGCGTGCAGCATCGGCGAGCGTTGCAAAGCGGCAGCAAAAACAGCCGCCGGTGATTTCCTCGGTTTGAAAACCGTGCGCTCGCAGCATGGCAGTGTCCACTAGCTCGCTCCCTTGGTCGTTCGTGATGAGTCCGACACGAAGTCCTTGCTGGACGAGATGGTTAGCGAGCGCGCCGACAGCCGTCGTCTTCCCGGCGCCAAGAAAACCGCCGAGCATGATGTAGCGCGCCTTGTTTGATTGCGGATTGGGGATTGCGGATTGCGGATTGCTCACGGTGTTTCGTCGACTTTTTGCTTTTCGAGAATTTTGTCAATTGTCGCGTCGAGCATCGTGCGATAAGCGTCGAGGGGCACGCATTTTTCGTCCGGCGTGCCTTCGATTTCGTAGAGCCAGCCTTTGCCATACGGGTCTTCACCGACTTTCTCCACTGCGCTGGCGAGCGCGGGATTGGCGGCGGAAAAAGTTCCGTTCGCGCAGGAGTAGAGATCGCTGATGGCCTTGAAGCCCTCGATGCTTCCGACGATCTCGCCGCTCTCCAACGCAGCCCCTGTAGTTTTTTCAAAACGCACCTCCACGATCTCGCCAAGCATCCGTGTAGCGAATTTGGTAAACCCCACGCGCCATTTTTGTCCTCCAACATTGGCCAGCCAGAAATGCGAAGGGCTGTAGAGACACTCCACGGGCAGGTGGGTGACGAAGTTGCTGCGTTTGTAAAAAGAGGTCGCGTTCATCGCGTGGCAAACAACATCCAACATCTCGCGCCCGACATCCAACAACCAAATTGATTTTGTGAAGACGTTGGCTGGCAGCTTGCCCATCATTGGCACGACGGCTTTCCTGCATGGGTGCTGTATTTTGATCACAACGCCACGCATCCCATCTCCGCCACGGCAAAGCGTGTCTGGCTTGAAGCTGTGGAGAAATTTCCAGCGAATGCTTCGTCGCCACACCGGCTCGGACAAAGAGCGGAAACCGCTCTGGATGATGCGCGTGGTCGTCTGGCGAAGTTACTCGACTGCTCAGCGGAGGAGATTGTTTTCACAAGCGGCGCGACGGAATCAGCGAATACGGTGCTGGCGCAGTTTGATGAAAAATTGGTGTCGGCCATCGAGCATCCATGTGTGATTGAGCCATCGCATGGGGCGAGGACAATCCCGGTTGCATCGTCGGGCGTAGTGGATGCGGCATGGCTGGGAGCGGAATTATCGGGGTGCAGGCCAGCGCTCGTCGCCGTGATGGCGGCGAACAATGAGACTGGCGTGCTCCAGCCTTGGCGGGAAATGTTCGCGTTTTGTCACAAAGCGGGCGTTCCATTTTTCTGTGATGCCGCTCAGTGGATTGGAAAACTGCCTTCCTGCGGACTGGGCGTTTGCGATTTTGTCAGCGGTTGCGCGCACAAATTTGGTGGGCCGCAGGGAGTTGGATTTTTAAAATGCCCGCGCGATTTCTCGCCCTTGCTGCGAGGCGGGCCGCAGGAAAATGGTCGTCGGGCCGGGACGGAGAACGTCGCAGGAATTCTGGCGATGGTCGCTGCGCTGGAAGAGCGCGAAGCTGCGATGTCCACGACCAACAAGCGCGCTGCGTGGCGTGATGATTTTGAAAAAGAACTCTGTTCCGCGTTGCCGACCGCAAGAGTGCTGGGTGCAGAAGCTCCGCGGCTTTGGAATACATCGTCCGTCATCATGCCCGAGCAGCCGGATTGTCGCAGACGCTGGGTCGTCGTGATGGATCGCCTCGGCTTTGCAGTTTCGACCGGCTCCGCGTGCGCGAGCGGAAAGGAAAAGCCATCGCACGTGCTGACCGCAATGAACATCCCGCCGGACGACGCCGGGCGCGCACTCCGATTCAGTGCCGGATGGGAAACGACATCGGATGACTGGGCACGATTGCTCGAAGGAGCGAAGTCCGCCGCCCGCGAGATGGGCTGCGCGTAGTCAGTGCTTCTTGGTTTTGCGCGGGGGTTTTTCGTCGAAGCCGGGGCGTTTGAATTTCCGGGCTTTTGGGAAACGCTTTGTCGTTGCGGTGCGCAGGCGGTCGAGGTGAACGAGGATTTCCAGAATGCTGTCTGTTTTTTCCGGGAAGAGCGACTGAAGTGCCGTCCATGCCTCGATGGTGTTGTCGAGGGCGATGAGTGCGACTTTGGCGGAGCCATCGGAATCGAGCACACCGGTCTGACGGTCCTCGGTTTCTTCGACTCGCGAACTAAACGCACGGCAGAGCTTCACGTAGATGAGGTGCTGATACCAGCGGATGCTCTCCACGCAGTCATTCAGGCGGACGAGTTCACCCTTGGCGAAAGCGACGCTGACGAGTCCCTGATGGACGCGGCGTTCGAGGTCGCGCACACGTTGGAGCGGGAGTTTGAGTTCGTTATTGAACCACTCGTCGGCCATGTGCGCGTAAGTGAGCGCTGCCTTGGTTTCACGTGAACCGGAGCGGAGGGCGCGGCGTTGCAGGCGCTTTTCCACTGCGACGCCGGCAGCGAGTGTTTCCTCGTCGTCGAAGGCGTTCTTTTTCGCAGCTCGTTCGATTTCGCTTCGGGCCTCGGTGAAGACGCGGCTGAGCGCGTCGAAAACCGTCTGGCTAGCACCATCGCGCATGGCAGTTCCGGGGCCGCAGAGTTCCTCGGTGAGTGTGAATTTGATGCAGCGGTGGGAAAATTCGCACCGTTCGCACCAGCGGTCGCAGTAGTGGTGGATGCCCTCGATGAAGCGTGGTTCGCTTTTGGGTTTGCGTTTGGTGGCAGCAGGTTTGCGGCGCTTCGCGGGCATGGCGCTTTGCTATCGGGCGGTGGCAGCGGGGGCAAGAGGGCTTGTGGAAAATTCGATGCGGTGATTTTGAGCCACTTGCCCTCCAGCGTGGGGATGTGTATTCCTGCAAGCCTCCTGCATGGAATCTTCCGCAATAACGAATATCGCTACGTGCCCGTCTTGCGGCGCGATGATTGATGTGTCGAAGGAGGAGCCTTATGCCAAGTTGGAGTGCCCATCCTGCAATACGTCGATGCGCGTGCGTCAGCTTTTTGCGAACTATGAGATCATCGGCGTTCTGGGCGAGGGCGGGCAGGGGATGGTGTATCGCGCGGTGGACAAAAAATTAAACCGCGCCGTGGCCATCAAGTTGATGAAGCGGGAATATAGCGAGGATCCTATTTTTGTGCGGCGCTTCCAAAGTGAAGCGAAGGTGACTGCGAGTTTGAGCCACCCGAACGTGGTGAAGGTGTTCTCTTTTGGCGAAGATATGGGCCTGCTCTATCTCGCGATGGAGGTGGTGGACAACGGGAGTCTGGACGCACTCATGACAAAGGTCAAAAAAGTGCCAGAGGATCGCGCGCTGGATGTGGGCATCCAAATTGCAAAAGGGCTGCAGGCGGGGCTGGAAAAAGGGTTGATTCACCGCGACATCAAGCCGGGCAATATTTTGTTTTCCGACGAGAACACAGCGAAGATCGTGGACTTCGGTCTGGCGATTCTGGTCGAGAAGCAGCACGAGGAAGAGGGCGAAGTGTGGGCGACACCGTTTTACGTTTCGCCGGAAAAGTTGGATGGGCAGCAGGAGGATTTCCGCAGCGACATGTATTCGCTGGCGGCGACGCTTTTCCACGCCATCGCGGGACGTCCTCCGTTTATTTCTGAGACGAATTCGATGAGCGAGCTGAAGCGGATCAAGAGCAAGCCCACGCATTTGCATCACTACGCTCCGCATGTGGCTTCAGCGACCAGCTATGTTATTGATAAGGCGCTCTCGGTGAAGCCTGAGGACCGCTGGTCGAGTTATGAGGAGTTCATCCAGAATCTCGAATACGCAAAGAGCGAGCATCGCAAACGCCCAAATCCTGTAGCGATGGCGCGCACCGCTGCGCCCGCGGCACCCGAGCCGCACGGCGGAATAGGCATCGGTTATATATTGATGGCTGCGTTGGTGGCCTGCGGGGTTTATTTTGGGATTTCACATATGGGCCGCCGGCCTGTCGTCGCTCCGCCGGCAGCTCCACCAGCTAAAACGGCGCAGACCGACGATGCCGAGTCGCGTTACAACCAAGCTCGTCTCCAGATGATCAAAGGTAGTTTTCGTCCGGCAGCGGTTGAATTTCGCACTCTGTATGCGGACGGGCGTCTTCCTGAGCCGCGCAATAGCTGGAGCGCCATCCATGAGGGTTTGTGCGAGCTGCTCGCCGGGCGTCCGGTGCCCGCGCGGTATATCTTTGGCGATCTTGCAAAACGAATTTCGCCCGCTGCGATCGGGCTTGATACGAAGCTCGTGGGTTTCTTCACAAGCCTCGGTGAACTTGCCTCAGCCTCCGAAACTGCACCCATAGAAGTAGCGGGAAAATTCGACAACAAGTCGTATGAGTCCATCGCCCTGCTGATCCTCGGCTTAAAGAACTGGGAGGCTGGTGATCTGAAAAACGGCATTACGTTGATGAGGCAATTCCAGGACGCGATGCCTGCCAATGAATCATCATGGGTCGCCGAGTATCGCCCGCTCGTCGCACCGTATCTCGAAGAGTATTCACTTTTTTCGAGGACGGTGGAGACGTTGAGGAAATACGAAACGGAACCGGATCTCGTCACTGCCGCACTCAAGCGACTGCCGGAAGTGAAGGACAAGATTAAATCCAGCGCGCTGCTCGGTCAGCTTAATCAAGTAGAGCGCGATATCAGTTCGAAGCTCACCGATATGCTTGTTGCGAATAAAAAGGCTGCAGAGCAAAAAAAGGCCGCAGCAGATGCTGGAGATGAGCAGGCGATCTCTGATGCAAAAATCAAGGTGAAGAATCTTTGTGACAGATATCTGTTCAAGGAGGCTTTCAATCTCATTAACGGTCTCGCTTTGAAGGGGAGCACGCGGACGAAGGAACGCGATTTGATCGTGCACCGGGTCGAATGGCTCATGCTTTTCAAAGAGAAGCTCATGTTTGATTTGAATTCGCTCACTTACAAATCCCCGATTCTGCGCAGGAGCGGCCAGCAGATCATCGGCGGAGTTGCCCGGGTGAACGAAGCAAATATCGAAATCCAATTTGCTTATGGGACGGTGCCTGTCCCCTGGACAGAGCTATCCCCGCAGTCCGTGCTCGCCATGGCGAATTTTTACAACAATCCCTCCAAGACCCAGAAAAGCATCGCAGCCCGCAAATGGTATGCAGGTGTATATTGCATGTTTTCTCAGCTTTACCCCGAGGCCCGCGCGTTGATGGACGAAGCGGCTAATCTGGATGAGCAATACAGCTTGCTGAAGGCGATCTATTTCCCGCCGCCGGCACCCGTCATACAAAAGCAGCCAGCACAGCCCAAGCCGGACCCGGGTTTTAGTGATGGGACCGAAAGTGCAAACAAGCCACTGAATCCATCGAGACGAGGCTTTAACGACGCGCCCCGCGGACAGTAGTGGTGCCTACTTGATTTCGACCTGCATCCCTTTCGTCACCATCTTGCTGATGCGTGCGATGTCCCAGTTTGCCGATCTCATGCAGCCGTGGCTCGCCCATGTGCCGATGCTGTAGGGGTTGTTTGTTCCGTGAATGCCGATACCGGGTTTGTTCAGTGCGATCCAGCCGACGCCGACTGGATTATTCGGCCCGGCGGGCAGCATGTAGAAATTTTCCGTCCGCACGCCGCGGTTGAGCACGCCTTCGTCCCATCGGAAAGTGGGCATGGCGGCGACGCCGAGGATGCGCCATTTGCCAGGCGGCGTGGGATGAGCAGGCGAGCCGGGGGCGATGGGGACGCTCGCGATGAGTGCGTCGCCATCGTAGAGTTCGAGGATTGTGTCCTTGCGGTTGATCACGATGCGCCGGTTTTTGAACTCCGGATTTTCAGGAAAATTTCCGGTGTCCGGCACTTCTTCGATTTTAAAAGGCGCGACATTCGGCACGCGCAACTGGTCCCCCGCTTTCATAGTCTCGAACTTCACGCCTTTGTTCAGCTTCTGGAGAAACTCAACCGAGCAGTGGTAGCGCTCCGCGAGAAATTCAGTGTAGCTCGCGTAAGGCAGCGTTTTCTTTTTGGCCTGCTCACTGGTCTTTTTTGGCACGTCGCCGCACCATTTAAATTCGTCCTTCGAAATCGTGTGGAAGGTATAGACGGGATACACGGTATCGAGCGGCACGTTTTCATCCACCACGCCCGTCTCCGGCAGACCGTGCGCGCGCTGCCAGCGGCGCAGCGCCATCACGGCAAACTTCGCAGCCTTGCCGTCAATCATCCCCGGAGAGAATAGCTGCTGGTCGAGGAAAATTTGCAGCTGCGCGCTCAACTCGCGCCGGTCCACGAGGATGGCACGAGCGGCTTGTGGTTCGGGCTCCAGCACTGCAAGCGGGCCGGTTTTTGCGGGCTCTTGCGGCGTGAGCCCGCTTTCGGGCTCGGCGGCGAAAGTGAACGCGGCGAGTGTGAGTGTTGTGATCGTTATTGGCGCAAACATGGATCGGGCTAACATGGACGCGCTCTACGTATGCAACCTGCCGCTGGAAACAAGCTCCGCATCGCACAAATCGCTCCGCTTTGGACACCTGTCCCGCCGACGACCTATGGCGGCATCGAGCTTTTACTCGCATTGCTATGTGATGAATTGGTGGAGCGCGGGCACGAGGTGACACTTTTCGCCAGCGGTGACTGCTGCACAGGAGCGAAGCTTCGCGCAGTGATTCCAGCGAATCTCAGCGAACTCATGGCACGCGGCGACGCGCTGATGCACGAATACTATCTCAACGCCGCAATGGCCGATGCGCTCGCTGCACAGGATGAATTCGACGTGCTGCACTTCCATCTTTCTCCCACGCTGCTCCCGCTCGCGGCAGCCGCGGGCAAACCGTGTCTTTTCACCTACCACACCAGCCCGCACTCGGATGACGAATGGGCGCTGCGCCGCTATCCGCAGGTGCCCGTGGCTGCGATCAGCCGCGCGCAATTTGCGCAGACAGCCGTGAGGCTCGGGCGCGAGTTTCCGGTGATTTATAATGGCGTGGACTTTTCCGCATACGCGCCGTCGTTCGCGCCGGGAAAATATCTCGCTTTTCTCGGGCGCATGTCGCCGCAGAAAAACCCGCTCGACGCCATCCTCATCGCGAAGGCGGCAGGAATGCCCATCGTCCTCGCAGGCAAACCACAGAACGCGGCGGAAGAACATTACTTCGCGGAGAAAGTGCAGCCGCATATTGATGGCGAGCGTGTCCGCTGGATTGGCCCTGCGAATCACGCGCAAAAAACCGAATTGCTCCGGCACGCCGCTGCGCTCGTTTTCCCCATCGCGTGGGATGAGCCATTCGGCCTCGTGATGATCGAGGCGATGGCGTGCGGTTGTCCCGTGCTCGGCGTGCGTCGTGGCAGCGTTGGCGAAGTGGTGGATGAAGGCATCACCGGCCTCACCGCCGCAACACCCGGCGATCTCGCTGCACTCGTCCCCGCCGTGCTCGCGCTGGATCGTGCGAAAGTGCGCACTCACGCGGAGTCGCGTTTCAGCCACATCAAGATGGTGGATGACTATCTGGCACTCTACCGACGCTGAGTCGTTGCGCCACGCGTGGGAACCCGCTACACGCGCTGGCCATGAATCTCACACGTCCCGCATTTGCCCTGCTGCTCTCGCTCATTTTCACCAGTTGCGAAACGACCGGCGGCTTCTCCAGCAACTCGGCTTCGCGCAAGGCGATGGTGGAAGCGATATCGAAGGAACCTGCTGGAGCTTATTACGTGGGACGGCGCTTTTACAAAGTGGACTACAAATTCTGGGGTTACGTGCGGCGCTCCGGTGAATCGTGGGATAAAGCGAAGATGGTGATGATGAATGAGAACTCGAAGTTCGCGCCGGATCGCGAAGGCGGGAAGCTCGGCTCGGACAATAACTACGAATACAAACTGGTCGGAAATTTCTCCGGCGACACGGTGTATGAGCCGGCGAGCAACAGCTTCTATCCCGAGTTTGTGCTGAAGGGCGCGGAGCTTCTCTCATCGACTCCGGGGCCGATCTATCGCGAAGCGGGCGCTACGAATCCCGAGCGTCGCGTGATTCCGCGGCCTTACTAGTGGGGGCTTCGGAAACCTCGGGCTCATCGGGAACTTCGCCCGTGTGCTCTTCGAGTTCTTCGACCTCGGCGGTTTCAGATTCTTCGGCTGGGTCGGCATCTTCGACGATGTCCAAGTCATCCTCATCCTCTTCGTCATCGATATCTACGGGCGGCGGCGGAAGTGGTGCCGGTGGTTCGGGCGGCGGTGGTGGAAGTTCGCCGGCGAGTGCGATGCCCTCCGTGCGCAGCGTGGAAAAGACACTGCGAATCAGTCCGCGATAGTGCTGCTGGACGATGAGATCAGTCGAGCGGCTTTCGAGTGCGATGTAGTCGCTGTATTCGTCCTGCAATTTCAGCGCGAGCAAATTGCGGAGCTGTGTGAGGGCGTCGGGCGGTGGAGTATCCGTGCCTGCGGCCATGCTGAGGGCGCGGGTTTCGCTGTCGGCTAGAAGTTCTTCGACACGTGCTTTGAGTTCGGCATTGCGCTGTTCGAGCTGGATGACGAGGCGCTTGAGTTCCTCGGGGCTGAGGCTCGCTTCATCGTGGGAAAGAACGGCCCCCGTGCGACGACCACCCTCGCCGCGTTTGAGTTTGGCCTGCGTGCTTGCGAGTTCGTTGCGGAGACCCTGCACGTAGTTCTCCAACTGCCGCACGGCGTTGGTGAAATTGAAGCTGCCTCCTTGTTTCGTGGCCGCTTCCTGTTCGCGGGAGACGTAGGCGGGGCGCTCTTTTCTTTCGCCGCGATCCCGCTTGTCGCGACCGCGCGAACGGCGTCCGTTTTGTTCGTCCTCGCTCTTGGTCTCCTGCTCATTTTCTTCCGACTGCTGTTGCGTGGCGCGGTGGGCTTCGCGCCATGCGTTGATCTCCTGCGAGACTTGCGCGACGAGATCGGCGTCGCCGCTTTCGGTGGCAATTTTTAATTTTTCCTCCAGCTCAGGCGGAAGTGGCGGCTCGGGCTCTTCGTCGTGTGCGGCATCCGCCGGTGCTTCTTTGCGTGGAGCACGCTCGTTACGCTCGTTGCGGGGTGCGGGCGCGGATTCCTTTTTCTCGCTCAGTGCTGCGACGATGACGGGAGGGAGGTCGGGGATTTCACTGCGAAGTGAGCTTTGCCATTTGCCGTTCCAGCGCGCGACGGATTTCGCGATCATGGCGATGAGGTTTTCGTGCAGCGCACCAAGTCGCTCGGCGGAATAGCGCAGGATGC
The DNA here is from genome assembly GCA_947476045.1 of Chthoniobacteraceae bacterium. GTDB lineage: Bacteria > Verrucomicrobiota > Verrucomicrobiia > Chthoniobacterales > Chthoniobacteraceae > SXWH01. The sequence goes on along the minus strand of CANJNZ010000016.1, from coordinate 53,095 downwards.
TGAGCTGCGTAATCGGTGGATTGTTGACGTTGAACGCGCTGAAAACGACGCACGAAGCGATGGGCACGGCGTCGTCGGAATCGAGTCCGTCGAGCGGGAGCTGGAGCACCCACGGCTTGCCGCGACCGATGAAGACATTGCCGATGAGCTTCGAGTGATCGGGCGTGAGCGCGCCTTTTTCCGCGTCGAAAAGACCGCGGCATGTGATGGCGGCGAGTTGGAGGCCGGTGGCGAGTTCGATTTTTGCGAGCGAACGCGCGAGGCTGAGGCGGAGGCGCGCGGCATTGTCGCCTTCGAGTTTCACGAGTCCCTGGATGAGTTGTGAGTGCGCGGTGTCGCTGAGCGTGGGCCACGCCTGCTCGGCGGCGCGGACTCCGAGAATCCACGGCAGCTTCGTCATCGCGTCGAGCGCCGGGCCGGCATCGCCCGCGAGGATGAGTTCGCGCATGATGCGTGTGGCACGATCTTCGTCGGCGTTGGAAAGGCGGCCCTTTAGCGAGGCCTCGGCGAAAGCCGCAAGATCAGCGGCAGTGCCCGGTGCCTCATTGGTCTCGGCGGGTGCGGCACTCGCTGTTTCGGTGCTTTGCGCGGGGCCATCTGCAAGGGGTTCAGGCGTGTGTGCGGTGGTTTCGTCAGACATGGTTTAAAAAAGTGGCGGCTATCAATGTCGGCACAGGTGAACGTGGCGAGGAAAAACGGCGCCTGCTCCGCTTTCTGCGGCAGCGCCGCCTATCGGGATAGTCGAAGCACATGGACCGTGGACGAGGCCACCGGCAGCGGCCTCACCCCGCAAATCGCCAAGCTCCGCGAAATCATCACCGCCGCCGAAGCAGACAAAACCCCACCCGTATTGATCAGTCTGTATCCCGCCGCTGACGGGAAACGGTGAGGAGTTGATACAAGGAGCGGCGACATTCCTGTCGCCGACCTCGCTGCGCGAAGCGCCATTCTTTCCATTCGGCACGCGGAACACGTCAGGCGCTGCGCGCGAATTTGGACGGCGACAGGAATGTCGCCGCTCCTTGCGGAAGCGTCCTACTTTTTCAGCACCTCCGCGCGGCGTCTCCATTCGGCTTCCTCTTTTGCGAGGCCGTGGGCTTTTGCGAAGTCGGCGAGGGAGGTGTAGCGCGCGGCGGGATCCAGGCGGCAGGCCCACCAGAGTTTCAGATCGCACACGGAGCAGAAGGGCATCGGGGCGTGGTCGCTTTCGGCGAGATTGTTGGAGCCGTTCATGCCGCATTCGTGGAGCGTGCAGTGTTCGATGCCGAACATGTGGCCGGTTTCGTGCGTCGCCACTTGCAGCGTGCGGCGAAGCACGGTGGCGTAGTCTTTCTCCGCATCGCCGTAGCGGGCGAGCGACCACACGCCGACGCGTTCTTCGAGCGATGCCTCGCCGAAGACGAAATTCCACGAGGGCTGCGGAAAAAGATCCGTTGCCGTGAGGCCGAGCACCGCCACGGCGTCCTTCGGGCGGCGCGGCAGCAGCACACTTTCCAAAATGTAGGCGCTGAGGAATTGCTTCATGCCCCACTTGGGATGCGTGCGGCGTGCGCGGTCGGGAATCGCGGCGTCTGGCAGGGCATCGAGGACTTTCACCGGCACGCCGAAATGGATGCGCAGGATTTCCGCCGTGTCTTTCACGAGCGGCTCCTGCGCTTTGGTGAAATCGCCGATGGGCTGGATGTAAAGTGTCGTGCGCTCCGCAGTCGGGCGGTTCGGGCGGGAGGCGAGGTATTGATCAAACGTCTGCCCGTCCTCGGGATGCTCCGCGAGCCAGTCGCCAGCGGCGGGCCGCGTTTTCTTTTGCATCAGCGGCTGGAGCTTCGCGGCGTCAGTGCGCAAAGTCTGGAGCGATGGCGCTTCCTGAGCGGCTGTTGCGGCGATGAAGAGGGCGACGACGAGCGGGGCGAGCCAGTGTTTCATGGCGGGACTTTAGCACGACGTCCGGCGGGCTCTCGTGGCTTTGTTGTTAGGCGGAGGGAAACGCTTCCTTGTCCCGTCCCATGCCCTCTCTTATACGGATGAGTGCAATGAATCGTCGCGCGCTTACTGCTGTTGTTCTGTTTTCGACCATCGCAGTTCTTACAGCCCTATGGCGGAAGGAAAGTTTCGGTTCCGACACAGGGCCTCAGTCTGCATACCCGAGGATGAGCGATCAGGAATTTTCACATCTTAGGGTTTCGCTGCCACAACCGGTTGATATGCCTTGGGAAGGCCCATTTTTTAATAGTGAAAATTGCTTTAAGGATGAAGACACCAAAAGGCACGTCGTAGAGATACTTCCCACTTGGATTCGGAAGGCTTTGAAAGCCGGCAAGACCGAACTGGCAGCTAAATATTTATGGACTCTCGAAAGGTTGGCTGAGGATAAAAATCCATCCGTTTCATTGGAGGCTGTGCTTGCAATCTATAACCTCGGTGACTGTGACGAGTTTGCTCACAAAAAAATGAGCGACTGGATTGCACAGGGTTTTAACTTCAAAGCCTCTGAAATCACTATCGGGCAATTCGAATATATGTTTATTCGGGCGCGGGTTCTGAAAGAGATTACTATCTTTCAAGATAAGAGTTTCGACGGAGTGATCTACGATATTTGGATGCGAACCAGAGCTGAAGAAGCGAAGTATTTGAACTCAGTAGATTACGGCTATTATTTAGAAAAGCACGGCCGGGAACTACCGACCGAGTATTGGCTGGAGCGATTGAGTAATCCGTATGGCTTCACGAATACACTGGAGATCGCCGAGAAGAAAGTCACACCGCAGATTGTTGCGAAACTGACTACGCTCTTTGATGAGCTTCACGAGAGACCTCCTATCACTATTGAGGCAAGCAGGGCTGCGGGTGTGGCGTCGGCGCTTTTCAGGCAGACTGGAGATGTTCGCTATCGGGATTATTTAATAGAGCGAGCGCGTCCGCAACTCGCTGCAAATACGGTCACGCAGAGTCTATCGAGCATTTTGGATGGACTCGCAGCGACAAAAGACAAAGTCGCGTTTGAAGTTGTCGCTAACGCAATGAAGAACGAAAATGGTGTCATTGGTGGGATCGCAGCAGCCGCGCTCGGCAAAACGCGCGAACCGGCGGCGACAGAGCTTCTATTTGAAGTGGCACTCCAAAATGTGAAGGAGGGCAAAGGGTTTCCACGTAACGAGCTACAGGCGTTGCTCATCCAAGGATACCCGGCTGCCGACTCAAAATATGAGCAACTGCGCCAGAAATTACTGAGTGGAGAACTCCCGCGGAAAGCTGTAGAGAGCGATTTTTACGATCTAGAATTTTTACGAAAGTATGGTCGCCACTAAACAACGGAGATTTAGCCAGCCCTTTTGTTGGTCAGAGAGCAGTCGCAGCCATATTTGAAGTTGCGGATGTTTTCGCTTTCCCCGGCGGCGTGGGGGCCATACTCACGGGGCGTTCAATTTCATACCAACCCACAGCCCACACATACCATGGCCAAAGCCTCCGAAACCGACGAAACGAAAGAAAGCAAAGTGATCGCAGCACGTAACAAGAATCTCGATCTTGTCCTCCAGACGATTGCGAAGGATTTCGGCGAAGGGGCCATCATGCGCCTCGGCGATTCACAGCACATGGATGTGGAGGTGATCCCGACGGGCAACATTCTCATCGATCGTGCGCTGGGTGCGGGCGGGTTTCCGCGCGGGCGCGTGTGCGAAGTTTTCGGACCGGAGTCGTCGGGCAAGACGACGCTCACGCTGACGCTGATCGCGCAGGCGCAGAAGCGCGGCGGGCTGGCGGCGTTCATTGACGTGGAGCACGCGCTCGACCCGCAATATGCGAAGAAGCTAGGTGTGAATCTGGACGATTTGCTCGTGTCTCAGCCGAGCAGCGGCGAAGAGGCGCTGCGGATCGTGGAGACGCTGGTTCGTTCGAACGCGATTGACGTGATCGTGCTCGACTCGGTGGCGGCGCTCGTGACGAAGCAGGAACTCGAGGGCGAAATCGGCGACAGCACGGTGGGCGCGCAGGCGCGGCTGATGAGCGCGGCGTTGCGCAAGCTGACGGCGCTGATTTCGAAGGCGCGGACGGTGTGTGTTTTCACGAACCAGATCCGCGAGAAGATCGGCGTGATGTTTGGCAACCCGGAGACGACACCCGGCGGCAAGGCTCTGAAATTTTACTCGAGCGTGCGTGTGGACATCCGCCGCATCGGCGCGATCAAATCGAGCGACGGCGTGGTGACGGGCAACCGCACGAAGGTGAAAATCGTGAAGAACAAAATCGCGCCGCCATTCTGCGAGTGCGAGTTCGACATCATGTATAACGAGGGCATTTCCTCGACCGGCGCGCTGCTCGACCTCGCGCTGGAAAAGGGCATCGTGGAAAAACGCGGTTCGTGGCTTAGCTATAAAGGCAACCAGCTCGCGCAGGGACGCGACGCCGCGAAGGAATTGCTGAAAACGGATACGAAGCTCTACGAGGAACTTTACGCCGTCGTGCAGGCCAGGCTGAACGAAGACGCGGCTGCGAAGAAGTAGCGGGCGCTAGCGGGTCACGCCGAATTCCGCGCGGCGGTTTTTCGCCCATGCGGAATCGCCGCTGCCGGAATCGGCGGGCATTTCCTCGCCGAAGCTCACTGTCTGCAAACGCCCTGCTCCCGCGCCGAGTGCGATCAATTCCTCACGCACAGTGAGCGCTCGGCGCTCGCCGAGGCCGCGGTTGTATTCCGGTGTGCCGCGTTCATCTGTGAACCCAGCGACGATGATCGTGCTCCCGCTCTTGGCGGCTTCCGCCACGCCGTGAAGCTTCGCTTTTTCCCCGGCGCTCAGGCTTGTGCTGTCGAAGCCGAAATAAACCGGCGGGAATTTCGAGCGATCCACATTGGAGCCGAGAAAGGACACGCCTTCCTGCCTGTCGGGCAGGGGAGTGCCGAGCGGGGTGCCGCTCACGTAGTCGCCATCGGCACCGCCGCCCCCCGGGCCTTTGCGGGTGGTGGAGCAGGCGGAGAGTGCGAGTGCGGCGAGCAGTGGGAGAAAATGGTGCAGTTTCATCGTGAGCACTGCTTGCCGCGATGAGCAGCGTTCGTCGAGCGAAATACAGATGCTTTCCTGGTAAAAAAGAAAGTCCGTCAGGGAACCACGACAAAGAAGGGCAAGCTGCCGTTGCTGCCTTCCGGCCCTGGCGGGGTTGGCTAGCCTTCAGTCCATGGCCCCTGACGGAGCGCGGACAGTGGCAGGCTCTGCGAATGATGCAAAATGAAAAGTCAGGAAGATTTCGCGGAAACCCCTTGCCAATTAAAAAGACCACGGCTTAAAAGGCCTTCTCTTTGAAAGGGCGCAACTACCCACGCTGCTCCAGAACAACTACAATTTTAAAACCAACCACCTCAAATAAACATGGCGCCGAAAATTTTTTCCATTCTCACGCTGATTATTGCCGGAGTCGCTGCATATTTGGGCTTCGAGGGCAACAAGCTAGTCGTCACTCTGCAGGACACAGGCCTCAGGACCCACAACATCCTCGAGCTTACTAAGGCGGAGCTAAAGAGAACCAAGTCGGAATACGACAAGGTGGAGGCCTTGCTGACGAAGACCGAGGCTGAACTCGCCGAAACCAAAACCAAGCTCCGCGACACCGAGGCCGAACTCGCCAGCACCAAGACCAAGCTGGAAGCCGTCACAGCAGAGCGTGACGCACAGAAAGCTGCACTTGAAGACATGCAGACAAAGATCGCGGAAGCGCTCGGAATTCCGAAAGGTGACAATCTCGACCCAACGCAGGCTATTGCGGCCATCAAGGAGCAAATCGCCACCATGGCGGCCAAGGTCAAGGATCAGGAGGCCAAGATTGTGGAATTGGAGAAGATCCGTGCTGAGCATGAGACGATCATCGCCGGCCTCACCGCTGACAAGAAGCGGAACGAAGAGGAAATCGCGCAAAAGAAAAAGACCATCGATAAATACTCCAAGAACATCATTGATAAAGGACTCAAGGGTAAAGTCATGGCAGTCAACCCGGGCTGGGGCTTTTGCGTCCTCAGCACTGGCGATAAGCAAGGTGCTGCAAACGGAAAGATCATGATCGTCGCACGGGACGGCAAGGCCATCGGCAAAGTGAAAATCACCAATGTCGAAGCCAACCAGTCCATCGCCGATATTCAGGCCGGCACTTTTGTTCGTGGCATGTTTGTTCAGCCCGGAGATGAAGTTATCTACACCGGCGAGGATAAAGTGAAAATCGAGGAAGCAGCGCCTGTTGCAGGTGTCGCACCGAATCCTCCGCTTCCGCTTCCTAATTAATCATGCGCGCACTGGTGCTCTCAGCACTTATCGGTTTGCTTCTGGGTCTCGGCGGCTGCTCCAGCACCGAGGAAAACAAAGATCCCGATCGTGTCACTTCGATCCCGTGGAATAAGCCCGAGCGTTGGGAGGGAACGGGTCCCTTTGGATCGATGATGCCCGGAGCGGGTGGCAACTGATTGCACGGCTCATCCGCCGCATCTCTTGTTGCAACGCCTGCTTTTGCCGACGATAACGCGCTGTCTTTTGGCGCGTAGACTTCGGTTTTTTTGGCGATGAAAAAACGCATCCACACAGTCGCCATTCTGGGCAGCGGTCCATCCGGCTCCGCGCTCGCCTGTCATCTCATCCAGCGCGGTTATTCCGTCACACTTTTCGAAGACGGTGCGCGACCCGACCTCCTCGTCGGCGAATCGCTCATCCCCTCCATCCTCCCGATGCTGGATCGCCTCGGCGTCCGCGAGCGAGTTGCGGAAATCGGCCAGCATAAACCCGGTGCGACATTCGTCTTCGGGCCCGACAGCACGATCACCTTCAATTTCCAGTCTGTCTCCAAGTGCAAGCTTCCGACTTTCGCCTACAACGTCCCGCGTGCTGAGTTCGATTCGATCATCGAACAGCGTGCCATCGAACTCGGCGTCTCACGGGTCGCGCAGCGCGCGAAAGTCGAACGCACCGGCGCAGACACAATTCAACTCTCCGCTGAATCCCTCGCCGCCGCGCCATCACTCGGCGGCAAGCAACCGGATTTGCTTGTGGACGCCACGGGCCGCGCACGCACTTTCGCCCGTGTGCTAGAAATCCCGGCAACCGTCGGCACACGCAAAGACGCCGCATATTTCGCCCACTATGCCGGATTCGAGGAGCCGCAGCCACGCGGGCAAATTGTCATCACGCGTCTCGCCGTCGGCTGGAGTTGGCGCATCCCGCTGCGCGACCGGCTGTCGGTTGGCGTCGTCATCAATCGTGACGAAGCCGCCCGCCTTGGCGAAACGCCAGAGCAACGACTAGAAGCCGCCATCGCACGCGACCCCGCGCTTTCCGCAGCCGGCGTAAACCGTCAACGACTCACGAAAGTGGCGAGCTACACGAATTACCAACTCATTTCCGAGCGCGGCCACGGCCCCGGATGGGTCATGGTCGGCGACGCATTCGGCTTTGTGGATCCGATGCTTTCGCCCGGCCTCATGCTCGCATTGCGTTCGGCGGAAATCCTCGCTGACAACATCGAGACACCTGCCAAATACGCCCGACAAATGAACGACTGGCTGCGTGCATGGCAGGAGCTCATCGGTTATTTTTACGACGGTAGAATCTTCGCGATGTATCACACCGGCCTCGCGCTCGGTAAAAAATACCCCGGAGCGATCAGTCGTTTCATGCAGAGCCACATGGAGCGAAACATCGCCTGCATGGCCTCGGGTGCCAGCACGCTTTCGCGCTACTCGCGTGGGCTGGTGCAACTCATGTCCCGCCATGGCTCATGGCTTGGCGATCCCTCCGCGGCCGCCATCATCTGAATACGGAACGATGAAGCGCTACCTATGGCTCATCATCCGGATCGTGTTTACCATCGCCCTATTCGCGTGGTTGCTGCGCGATCCATCATTACGCCAACAACTCGCTTCCCTCCCGCCGCCGCCAGCGCCCGCGTGGCTTTTGCCAGCGTGGGTCGCTGCGGGTCTGAACGAACTTGCCAGTCTGCTTCGCTGGTGGTGCTGCCTCCATCTCGCGGGCGTTGCGCTGCCGCTTCGCCGCGCTGCTGCGCTGCATTTCCTCGGCCTTTTCACCTCGCTATTTCTCCCGGGCATGGCCGGCGGCGATGCGGTAAAAATAGCATTCCTCGCGCTGCAATTTCCGCAGCGGAAAATGGGTGGCGTTCTCGCTGTGCTCATGGATCGCCTCAGCGGTTTTGTCTCAATCATCGTGTGGACTTTCATCGTTGCGATGAGGCGCGGCGATTGGTTTCACAAAACGCCCGCAACCGCTGCGCTCTTCCACGCCGTGCTCATCTTTCTCGGTATTGCAGCGGGGGCCTTGCTCGTGTGGTTCATCTCCAGCCGCGCTCCACTATTGCGCAGGACTCCGCAATGGATTCCGCTCCGCGCCCGCATCATTGAGATAGCCGCCGTTTTCGATACATTTTTCGCTGACCGCCGACGCGCATGTGCCGCACTCATTCTCTCCGCCGCAAGTCATGCGTGCTACTTCCTGCTCTTCTATTTTTCGGCGCTCGCATTCGCTGCTGATCTTTCGCTGGGCGATGCTTTCAGCGTCATGCCTGTGATGGATGTCGTCTCGATGCTGCCCGTCACCATCTCCGGACTCGGCCTGCGCGAAACGACAATGCAAGCCCTACTCACTCCGCTCTGTGGCATCGCGCCAGCCACAGCGGTTTTCATTTCGCTCACTGGATTCATCATCGCCGCATCGTGGGCATTCGCGGGCGTTCCAGTTTTTCTTCGCTTTCGCTCCGTGCAAAAGACAGACACCACTCATGACTGATTCCCGTCTCGCCATTGCACTCGGCTCCTCGTTCCTTGGCTTCGCTACCCATCTTGGCTTTCTGCGCGGTCTCATCGCCGCAAACCATCGCCCAGCGTATGTCGCAGGCTCATCCGCAGGTGCTATTGTTGCCGGACTTTATGCCGCCGGGCTCAGTCTCGACGAAATGGAGGCCGCCTTCACGCACCCGAAACTACGCGGTAAATTCCGCGAATGGCGCACACCGTTTCGCGGGCCGTTTGTGCTGCTCGGTCTGCCGGGTTTTCCCGCTTTGATCAAAGGCGTGCATCTGGAGCAGTTGCTGCGTGACCTCGTCGGTGACCGCCGCATCGAGGACTGCACCACCGCCCGTCTTCATATCGCCGTCACCAATCTCCGCACCAATCGCGTCGAACTCCGCGACCGTGGCCCGCTGATTGAAACCATGCTCGCGAGTTGCGCACTCCCCGGCATTATCGCTCCGCGAAAAATCGGGGATGAACTTCTGTGGGACGGCGGCCTTGGCAGCTCCGTGCCTGTCGAGCAGTGGATAGACGATTCCGCCGTCACCCACATCGTGGCCCATAGCATCATCTACGATTCGCAGCTCCGCTCACGCGAGCGCACTCACCGCTTCAATTTCGCCGCCGCTATGCTCGCCGGACACCAGCTCACCGCTGATGAATTGCTGCGGTGGAAACTCGAACTTGCCCGTCGCTCCGGAAAGGTCGTCGTCACAGCAGAAACAATTTCTCAGCGTCCTCGTATCGGCATCCCCATCACGCTGCCACCGCCGAAGCCCTGGCCCGATTACGCCCGTGATCTCATTGCGCTCGGCGCAGCATCCGCACGCACTGTTGCCGCGACGCTTTCTAGCGCCGCCGAAAAGCCAGCAGCCAACTGTTGAACGGCGTGTTGCCCCACAGCGGGCGCACCTCCGCCTCGAACTCCGCTGCTGGGAAGCACGCCTCAATTTGCGCGAGCGTGGGATACACGACCACTGGGCGTGCGCTCCAAGAGATCATTCGCGCAAACCACTCTTCAAACTGCGTGGACCGATATCTCCAGCTCCCATCGTTCGGCGTCGTGCGTATAAAACACCAACCGCCCGTCGCGACCCTCTTCGCCATATCCTCAAGAGCGCGCTGCTGCACCTCTGCTGGTAAATAGTGCAGCACATCGAGCATCGCCACATTCCCGGAAAACTCCGGCAGCGCCGAAACATCGCCAGTTTGGAGAAAAACACCTGCATAGTGTTCTCCCGCAACAGCCTGACCTTCGCGGATTTTTTCTCCGTCCACATCCAGACCCACGATGTGGGGCGCAAAGCCGCGTTCACGCAGGTAAAAAGCGAGCAATCCCACCCCGCAACCGATGTCCAGCAGTGGGAGTGAGGAAGAACCGATCCTTTCAAAAGCGGCTGGAAATGCGGGATCGTGCCGTAATTTTCCCCGCGAATAAAAACGCATCCAGCGTCGTGCGAAGAGCGATGAAATATGTTTTACGATTTCCTTGTCGCTGGTGCTCATCGCTTCAGTTTTCCACTCGCTGTTCGTGGCAGCTCGGCAACCACATGAAATTTCATCGGCACCTTGTAGCTCGCGAGCTGTTCGCGGCAGTGCTTGCCGAGTGCCACGCCAGTCGGCGGCTGAGTTGCATCGCGAGGAACAATATCTGCCACGGACACCATTCCCCAGCGTTCGTGCGCCTCGCCGGTCACGCGGCTCTCTTGCACTGCTGGGTGAGTATTGAGCACTGCTTCCACTTCCTCTGGGAAAAATTTCATACCGCCAAAATTGATCACCGACTTCCGTCGCCCTCGCAGAAACACATGGCCGTCTGCATCCTGACACGCCAGATCGCCTGTCGCAAACCACCCATCATCCGTTGCCTGCGCTCGCTCGCACCACGGAGCAAGATACGCATCGAAGATCCCCGGCCCGCGTAGCCACAACTCGCCGATTTCACCCTGCGGCACATCCGCACCTCGCTCATCGCGCAGCCGCACTGCGATGTCATCAGGTCGTCCGACGCTTGTCGGTTTTGTGGCAGCGGCATCGGTGTTCAATAGCGGAAGCCCGGCCTCGATGATCCCAAAGCCCTGCGCTGGAGAGATGCCGTAGCGTTTTTGAAAAGCTTCCGCAGTTGTCGCAGACACCGCCGCCGCCGTGCCGACTGCCAGTCGCAGCGAAGGCCAGTCGCGCCCCGAGCTTTCCGCAGCCAAAAGAGCGAGGTGAAAAGGCGAGCCGTAAAAAACTGTCGCGCCTGTCGCACGCGATGTCGTGAGCACCTCCTCCGCGAGATGCGAATCATGGAGCACAGTCGTCGCGCCTTCGATCAAATAGAGCATAATCGAAACGGCGAAATGATGAGCCATTGGCAGTGTCCACAACACGCGATCCTGCGGCGTCAGTTGCAGGCGACGATTGGCCGAGCGCACGCGCGCGAGCAGCGTTTCGTGGCTGAGCACGATGCCCTTGCTGCTTCCCGTTGTGCCTGAACTGAAACGAACGAACGCGGGATTTAGTGCCACGAAACGATCTTCGGGAAAATTCGGAGTCTCAGCCAATGCGCACCACGAAAAGTGAATACCCGCAACTTCCTCGTTCACGCCCTCCGCTGGCAGCCAGGGATGCGCTCCGGCAGTTAGCATGAGTCGCGGAGCGGTAAGTGCGATTTGAGTAGTCCGCTCGGGCACTGCCAGCTCGGATGCCACTGGCACGAGGCAGGCCCCCGCACGCAGGATTCCCAGCGCGAGCGTTACGTAATCCGGCCCATTCGGACAAAACAGAGCCACACGAGCTGCGCGTTCACCGCGAAGCATATCACCCAGACGTTCTGCAATCGCATCCGCGCGCGTGAGCAAATCGCGATACGTCCACATCTGCCCATCGTGAAGCAAAGCTGCGCGACCGGGTTCTTCGGCGGCGCGTGCGGCGACAAGATCCGTCACGTTCAACGCCATGTTTCGCCTCCGTTCAAAGTTTCGATTTGTGCCCGCACATCCGTCGCGGTTGGTGGTCGCCCGTGTTTTGCCTGCCATGCTGCCGCTATGGCTGCTGCCTGCCCCGTGGCGAAGCACGTTCCAATCACCCGCAGCGCAGCCTGCGCTTCGTGCACACACGAAATGCAGCGTCCCGCCGTCCATAAATTATCCACTCCCGCCGCTTTCAATGCACCGAGCGGGATTTGCGTCGGGCGGTTATCATCCGGGAAACGCCAGCGCGGCCCCGTAGCCTTTTCACGCAACTCCATTGGCCATGTTCCGAGTGCGACCACATCGGGTGTTTCGGTGCCATGCAGCACATCGTCGGCGGTGATTGTGATTTCACCACAAACGCGCCGACTCTCGCGAATTCCGACACGCGCTGGAAAAGCTGCCAGCTCTGCGCGGGCAAACGCCGCGTGATTTGCACGAAGGTAAGTAAACAACTCCACGGCGATTTTTCGCCCTGTGCGTTCGAGTGCGGATAAATGAGCAGGCGAATTTGGATCGAAGTTTTCCGGCCCTGCCAGATCCACCGTTGCATAAATTTCCGAACCTCTCCCTGTCGTGCGGAACTGCGCCCCGAGTGCTCCGCGGTCCAGCCGACCATCACGAACTGCCTCAGCGATTTGGTGCGCGAGATGAATGCGCCCTTCGTCGCCTAGCGCTGCGACCTCCACCGTGTGTAGAGCGAAAATAAAAGCGGGCCGCTGAAGATGTATGGATTCTGCCTGCTCGGTGCCCGCGCCCGCGAGCGCTGCGACCACGGCATCACCGCTCGCATCCACTACGGTGTGCGGCTCCAAAGTCATGCGCACGCCGCGACAGATGGTTTCCACGGAATTCACACGACCGCTTCCCTGCGCAGCGATGAGTTCCGTGTGAAGTCGCACATCGAGTTCTTTGCACTCTGCTGTGAGTGCATCGCCGACGGCGGCAAATCCCGGCGGCGAATGTGGTAGCACATCGAGCCGGCCCATTCGCACTGGTCCCGCCGAGGCACCCGCTCGCACCAGTCGTGTGGCAAATTCCCCCGGCAGTCCGCGATTGGCGAGCAGTGCGCCCGGCTCTGTGCGCAGCAGGTAAAGTCCGCAGACCGAATGAACGAGTGCCGCAGTCGCCATCCCGCCGAGAGCGCCGTGACGTTCGACGAGCACCGTGTGCGCGCCCGCCCGCGCTGCGGAAACTGCCGCCGCGATACCTGCGCCGCCGCCGCCAAGAATGAGCACATCGCACTTCATATCCCGAGCAAATCCTCGCGCATTTTCGAGCGCATCAGTTCCAGTTCCTCGTTGCTGATCGATCCTTCGCGCCAAGAGATCGTGGCGGCGAGTTTTCCTCCGCGCTGGCTAAAAAAAACACCCGTGCCCGGCGGCTGGCTCACCGAGGGAATGTGCCAGCCATCCACCACGGGCGCGCCGCAGAACGTCTTGCACTCCGGCAGAAATTCACCGGTGTGCGAAAAGAAAAACGAAGTGAGATGACCGCCGGAATTGCGCAGCAACATGCGTAGATACAAGCGTGACGGCAGTCGCCGGAAAAGCCGCGTCATCGCCGCAAACGCCGCATCGAGCCGCTGGCGTGTCTGCTCGCCGAATTGTTCATTGAGTCGCCGCGCCGCGCTTGCGTGGTCCGCGAGTTCCGCCGGGAGCATGTTAAAAAAAAGCTGGGAGACTTGATTTTGCCAAATCGGATGCCGTGCACCGCGTTTGCGCTGCTGCACTGCGCAGCCGGATTGAAACGACTCTGCGGTTTCTCCGCGTTGCTCCAGCACGGCGAGGTGCATCCGCATCGTTGCGGAAAGAAACCAGCCCATTTGAAAAACCCCATGTGTCACCTGTTCCGCACGAGCGGCGATGCGGGCGGTCTCCTCGATGCTAAATTCTTCCACAAAAAATCGCGCTTTGGCTGCTTTCGTCTTTGTGCCGCCCAATGAGCGAATGCCGAGTTTGGATAGCTCGTAAAAGTGGTCTTTGAATTTCTCTGCCTCACGTGCGAACGCCCGCCAACCCTGCGTGCGCGGTGCAGGCGGGCTCCATGAGTTTTCACGCGATGGTTCGGCCTTTTCGTCAGCCAGTCGCGCGATCTCGGCGAGAAAAAGCTCCACGCCTTTTCCATCCAGTAAGCCGTGGCGCCAACGAACGAGCACTGTCGTGCGTCCATCGGTTTCAGGTAGAATAACAAATGTCACTGGCGATTCAGGCGTCGCATTTAGTAATTCACCGCCCACTTTTTCCCACGTTCCGCGCTCTTCGCTGACCGAAAAAATGGCGTGTGCGTTCCCATTCCACTGCCAGCGCGGGACGCCGAGGATCGGTTTGCGCAGGCGTGCTGCGGCGATGGGGCTCGCTTCGGCAAGACGTGCGGCAGCGGAGCGCAGTGCCTCAATTTCAAAACCCGGCCCGAGCCGCAGCACGGTGAGTCCGGCGTGCTCGCCTTGTCCTGCGGCGCGCATCATTTGTTCGACGCTGACGAGAAACCAATCAGCACCGCTCAACTCCGTGCGTCCGGCCTGCGTCACGGACATCAGGATTGCGCGCGGGCCGTGGCGACGGCCTCGGCTATCTGGCGCGCGGTGGCGAAAGTCGTGCGCGTGATCGAACAGTCGGGCAGCTTTACGTTGAATTCGTCTTCGAGCATGAGGACGAGTTGCATGATGGCCATCGAATCAAGGCCCGCTGCGAAAAGATCCGAATCCACTCCGAACGTGCCGTCGAGTTCCAGCAGTTCACTACGGATTCGCCCGAGCAGGCGCGTTGCGACCTGCATCGTGTCGTTGTCGGTTGGCACCGCGCCAATGTTGTCTGAACGTTGACTCATTATCGGTCGTGGACAGTAGTCGGCAGCGCGAATGTGACAAGCGCAAGGATGCGTCAGCGCATCGCGGGTGCTGCGAAACGGGTCGCGTCGAGCGGGCGGTTGCGCGCGATTTCGTCGAAGCGATAGCTGAGCGTGCCGCCATTCGGTAGTTCGACAATCACCTCGCGCACTTCGAGCGACTCCACATCAATCGAGTTCGTGATGCGTTTCGGCATCCGGCCTGAAGCATCGGCCTTTCGCGTGAGCACCACGATGTAGCGTCCCTCTTCACGCGAAACTTCCGGCGTATAAAAAGCCTCCTCCTCGACCGGCTTGCCGCGCAGCAGGCCGAGCAATGATTGAAAGGGTTTTCCAGCATTGTCGCCGCTCAGCGACTTGAGCGCGGGTTTCTTCCCGGCTTTTTGCACAAAAAGCTGATCGCCCAGCGCGAGAACGAACTCATCCGCAGGCTTTGAAAAATCGAGCCGCAACTGCTCCGGTGCACGATACGCCAGCGCGCCAGTGCTCACGACCGGCTCGCGCATTCCCGGCATCGCGACGGTTTGTGTAAAACTTGCCGACCACGTTTTCGTCTCGCGCTGGCGGCTTTGAAATTGATCACGCAGCGCATTGGCGCGCGCCTGTGGTAGAGGCGCGGCTTCGGAGGTGAAGACGAGGACGGTGGCGAGAAGGATCGTGCGCAACATGGAGACAGCCATAATCATTTATCGTGAGGTGCAACAACTCCCGTTCATTTTTTGGCCACGGGAAACGCCCAGTAGTGATAGACGAGAAATTTCAACGGGCCGAAGCAGAGCTGGAGCACCACGACATCGAGATCCAGCGGGAAGGATTGCAGTTTGAGAACATTGAAATGTTTGAAAGCTGTCAACAGACCCGTGGAAATGAGGCCGAGCACGATGACCGCCGTGAGGTAGCGGGCGAAGGCGTCGCGCTTGCGTGAGTCAGTGCGGAAATTGACGAAGTAATTCCAGCAAAAGAAAAAAGTCGTGCTCACGCCCACGCTGCACGCCGAAATCAACCACGTCGGCCAGTCGGTGTGTTTGCTCAGGTATTTGAAAGGCGTCGCGATGAGCAGGTAGTTCACGCCTGCGCCTGCAAAAAACCACAGCAAACGCTGGCGCACTGTCTGGCGCTGCTTGTCGGTTTCGCGGTTGTCTTCATTTTCCATCGCGCCGGACATAGGGCTTTGCTCATCGCTTGCCAACTTCGCGCTGAACATCTCCCGCAGTTGCCTTGTGCACGCCGCTGCGCGTAACGTCCGGCAGTGCCTCGAATTTCCAGTCCACATTCCAATGCCCGCCGCGTCGCTGTGACGGCGGTCGGCATTGTTAGTCCACTCGGATTCGGAGTGGTGGAAAATGAGAGCGCACTCCGCGAAGCGCGCGATTGCGTGACGCCGGTGACTGCTTTCGACACGACGAAGTGCCGCTCGAAATCGGCGGGGCAGGTGGGGAAAATGACGGATGACGAATTCGGAATGACGAAGGGGTTGCATCGCGCGAGCGGGATGATGATCGGGGCGACGCGCGAGGCGTTGCGGGCGGATGCGGCGTTTGCGCCGGAGTTCATGATCATCGGGACGACGAGCGGGGGGATGTCGTTTGGCGAGCAGTTCTATCGTGCGCAGGTCGAACGGCGGCGTCCGAGGGAGCGCGCGGGGTGGCTGGCGAATTATCAGCCGCAGAAACCTGCGCTCGATGCCATGGAAGCAGGAGGCTTTCGCGTGCCGGTGCAAATTATCGCGAATGCGTGCGCGTCCGGCTCCAACGCCATCGGTCATGCATTTCGCCTCGTGCGTTCGGGAAAATACCGGCGTGTTTTGTGTGGCGGCTATGATGCGATTTCCGAACTGGTCTTTGTCGGCTTCGATTCGCTGCAAGCGGCGACGACGGATAAAGTTCGTCCTTTTGACAAAGCGCGCAGCGGACTCGTGCTCGGCGAAGGGGCGGCGGTGCTTGCGCTGGAGGATTTGGAAAGTGCGCGGCTACGCGGGGCGAGGATTCTCGCGGAGGTCACGGGCTACGGTATCTCGACGGACAATCACCATCTCACGCAGCCGCACCCGAGCGGCATCGGCCCCGAGATGGCGATGCGTCGTGCGCTCGAAGATGCCGCACTTTCACCCGGCGAAGTGGACTACATCAACGCCCACGGCACGGCGACGCCGTTCAACGACGCAAGCGAAGGCGCGGCCATTGCGAAGATTTTCGGCGCACGGGTGCCGGTGAGTTCGACGAAGGGAATGATGGGACATTCGCTCGGTGCGGCGGGTGCCATCGAGGCAGTATTCAGCGTGCTCGCGCTGCGAGGGCAGTTTCTCCCGCCCAATATCAACTATCGCGAGCCGGATCCCGCGTGGGAATTGAACATAGTCGCCAACGCCGCACGCGAAGCGCGAGTCGGCTGCGTGGTGTCGAACTCGTTTGGTTTTGGCGGCACGAATGCGAGCGTGGTCATCGAGGAGGTGAGGGGATGAACGTGCGCATCGCTGGCATCGGCTGCGTCACACCGCTCGGTGGCGATCTCGATACGATCTGGCGTCGTATCGAAGCAGGCGAGCGAGCGGCAGTCGTCGAAGTCACGAATCCCGAAACAGGCCGCAAGCTCTGCGCGGCACCGGTGCCTGCGGAATACACCGCGCACCTCGGTCGCGAACCGCGCCTGCGGCGTTCGAGCGCGATCAGTTTGCTCGCGGCTGCGACGGGGAAAGCCGCGCTCGCGGACAGCGGTTCCGAATTTTCGCCCGCGCAAAAATCGCGGCTCGCCATCGTATTCGGCGTATCGAGCGGAGGCGTGCAATACACGCGGCGATTCTACGAGCAGATCGTGAAACAGGGCGCGAACACCGCCAGCCCGATGCTTTTTCCCGAGACGGTTTACAATGCCCCCGCCAGTCATCTCGCCGCGATGCTCGGCGTGGATGGAGCGACTTACACGCTCGTCGGTGACGGCACGGTCGGCTTGCAGGCGCTGCACTTCGGCACGCAACTCCTCGAACTCGGCGACGCGGATCACGTCCTCGTAGTCGCTGCCGAGGAACTCGACTGGGTGCTCATCGAAGCGCATCGCGACTGGCGGCTCGCGCGTCCGGGAAAAGGCGCGCTGCTCGCCGAGGGCGCGGCAGCCGTGTTGCTCGGACACGATGGTCGTCGCGCAAAAATCACATCGCATCCCGGCGAAAGTTTCATCTCCCGCCGCGAAGCCTCCGCCGCGCTGGATCGCGTCTTCACCGCGCTCAAGCCCGATGGAGGCGTGGATATTTTCGCCAGCGGCGCAAACGGAACGTGGGTGGACGCACTGCTTCGTGCCGCCGCCGCGCGTCACTTAACATCGCCCGCCCCCCGCGAACTTGTCGCGAAAGAATTTCTCGGTGAGGCCATCGGCGCAGGAGCACTGCTGCAAGTCGTCCTCGCCACCGACGCCCTCGAACGCCAGTCCGCCTCCCGCGCCCTAGTCGCCGCGCTCGGCTGGAATCAACAAGCCGCCGGAGCGCTCATTTCGCGCTAAACGCATAAGGGCCGCGAGTTTTCTCTAAGTTCTTAGAAAGGCTGGCGGTTGTCTGCGCGCGCGCTACACACGCCGCTCGCTTCAAATTCCCAACTTCTGAAAATTCCCATGAAACGCTGCCTTCAACTCATTCTTTTCATCTGCCTCACACTTTCCGCAGTCGCTGCGGAGCCGCTCCGGGTGTTCATCCGTGGTGGAAAAAAATCGCACGGGCCGAATGCGCATGAGCACGAAAAATTTCTGAACGATTGGAAGGTGTTGCTCGCGGAGCGCGGGATGAAAACGGACGGCGCGATGGACTGGCCGACAGCCGAACAGCTCAAGCAGACCGATGTGCTCGTGATGTATGCGCAGGAGGGCGGCAACGCTACCGAGGAGCAGAAGGCCAATGTTGCCGAGTTCACGAAGCGTGGCGGCGGGCTCGTGGTCATTCACACAGCGTCGGTGAGCAATGATCCGCCGTGGTGGAAGAGCGTCATCGGCGGCGCGTGGGTGCCGGGAAAGACGAAGTTCAAAGAGGGGATGATGGATCTCTATTACACCGAAAACCAAAAAATCGGCGGCGGACATCCCATCACGCGGGGCGCGTCGAATTTCCGCATCAACGACGAGATTTACTACGACATGGACATCTCGCCCGACGTCAACGTGCTGGCCACGAGCTACACGCCATACGGGCGCGGCGGAAAGGCTCCCGGCGACAAGGTGCAGGTTTTCGACGTGCAGCCGATGATGTGGACTTACGAAAAAACCGCCGAGGGCGGGGCGAAACCCTACCGCGCCGTGGTGAGCATCCCCGGCCATCTCTACTTCACTTTTGAAAAACCGCACTTCCGCGCGGTGTTGCTGCGCTCGATTGCGTGGGCGGGTCATCGCGAAAATGTGGACGAATTTTGCAAGCCGGAGGAAGTCGCCTCGCTCACATATCCCGAGGGCGGGCCGCAGAAACCCGAGGACACGCTCAAGGCGCTGGAGATTCACCCGGACTTCAAACTCACGCTCGTAGCCTCCGAGCCGCTTATCACGAAGCCGATGAATTTCGACTGGGACCCGGCGGGCCGTTTGTGGGTCGCCGAGACGCCCGAGTATCCGAATGGTCGTCGCGGGATGCGCCCGGATTACCGTGGCAAGGAGTGGAAGGATCACGGCGGCATTGACCCCGCTGTCGGCCAGCAGGAGCGCAAGGCCCTCGACAAAATCAGCATCCTCACATCGAGCAAAGGCGACGGTGTGATGGACAAAAAAGTGGTCTTTTACGAAGGGCTCGAACTCGTCACCGGCTTCGTCTTTCACAAGGACGGCGTCATCGTCACGCAGGCGCCGGACATCCTTTTCCTCCGCGATACGGACGGCGACGGCAAGTGCGACAAAGTCGAAAAACTCTACACCGGTCTTGGAACGCGCGACACACACGCGGTCATCAACAATCCGCGATGGGGCTGGGACGGCTGGATCTACGCTACGCACGGCTACAGCGCGGGCGAGGTGACGAGCGCCGATGGCAGCAAGAAATTCGGCAACATCGGTTCCGGCGTCGTGCGTTTCAAAGCGGACGGCTCCGCTTTCGAGCAATACAGCTCGCGCGGCGGCAACACGTGGGGTCTCCACGTCACCGGCGACAACCGCTTTTTCTGGACGCAGCCGACGAGCGGCACGCTGCTCAGCCAGGTCGTCCTCCCCGAGTATGCGCTGGCGCGCGGAAAAGTGGGCAACACGCAAAGCTCCAGCGTCATCATCGGCGCGCAAAAGAGCTTCCCCGCGATGACGTGGGAGCAGATGGCCTACGTGCAGATTGACCGCGTGGGCGATTTCACGGCAGGCGCGGGCTGCGCGATTTACGACGGCGGCTCGTGGCCGGCGGAATACAACGGCGATTACTTCTGCACGGAGCCGACCATCAACATCATCGCGCACCAGCGCCTCACGCCCGCCGGCTCCACCTACTCGGCGAAAAAACTGCCGGGCCGCGAGGAGACGGAGTTCATCCGCAGCCGCGACATGTGGTGGCGTCCCATCGAAGTGCGCGTCGGCCCGGACGGCGCGGTGTATATCGGCGACTTTTACAATCAGGCCGTCATCCACAACGACACGCGCGGCCCCGACCACAATAAGGTCAACGCCGCCGTGCGCCCCGACCGCGACCACTACTTCGGCCGCATCTGGCGCATTGACCACAAGGACGCGAAAAAACTCACGGTGCCGGATTTGTCGAAGGCCAGCGCGCAGGAGTTAGTTAGGGCGTTGGCATTTCCAAGCGCGCATGTGCGGATGCAGGCGAGCCGACTCTATCGTGACATGATCAAGCCATTGCCGCCCAGCAAGTATCCAATGCGAGATCCAATACTTGAAGGCAAGGCCAAGGACCAAAATCCCGAAGTTCGAATCGCTGCGTTATGGACCATCTATGGCTCAGATCAACTCTCAGAATTCAACGTAAGTTCACTGCAAGATAAGGATGCATCTGTTCGGCGCAATACTGCTGCTATTGTAGAGGCGGTTGGACAACCGTTCTCGAAAACTTCGACGGCGTTGCTAGTGAAGTTGCTGACTGATTCTGACGGTCAGGTGAGAGTCGCCGCGCTTCGTGCGCTTGCAACTGGAGAACTCAATAAATACGGGGCGGAGGGAATCGTCGCTGCATGGCCGAAGTTTGAAGACGACTGGCAGCGCAGCGCAGCCGTCGGCGCGCTCAATCAAGCTCCCGATGCGGCGATAGCGGCTGCGCTTGATAGCGCAGACTCGGCGCAATACGCGCAGCTCGTCGGGCAACTCGCCAGCGCCATCGCGTGGAGGAACAACGTGGATGCTACTGCGAAGCTCGTCATCGCGCTCGCGGGCAAACCCGCCAGCACCGATGCGCTCAAGAGCGCGATTCTCGAAAAACTCGGCAAACTCAAAGACGCGCCCGCGATGACGCCGGAACTTTCCGCCGCGCTCGCCAAGCTGCTCGTGAGCGGAGCCAATTCCAGCGTGCTCCCGCTCGCCGCGAAGTGGGACAAGGCCGGTGCGCTCAAGGGCGAGGTCGCCAAACTCTCCGGCTCGCTCCTTTCCGCCGTCGCCGATGCAAAGGCCGACGACGCCGTGCGTCTCGCCGCTGCGCGCAGTCTCATCAGCCTCCGCAGCAGCGACGCCACGATTCTCCCCGCCGTGGTGAAACAACTCGCCGCCGGAACGCCCGGCTTCCAGCGCGGCCTCATCGCCGCCCTCGGCGAAACGGACGACGTGAGCGTGGGCACGGCACTTTCCGCCGCTTACGAAAAACTGCCCGCCGACGTGCAAGCTCCCGCTTTTGACACGCTGCTCAAGCGCGCCGACTGGACGCTCGCTTTCCTTGATGCGCTGAAGAGCAACGCCGTGGACGTGACGAAGCTCGGCCCGACCACGGCCGCGCGTCTCCGCACGCATCCCGACAAAGGCGTGGCCAAACGCGCCACCGACATGCTCGCGGAATTGAATCCGCAGACGAAGGCGAAGAAGGAGGCCATCGCGAAGCTCCTCCCCGTCGTCGAAGGCAAAGGCGACCCCGCGAAGGGCAAGGCGCTTTTCACGACGACCTGCGCCATCTGCCATAAATTTGGCGACGGCGGAGCGGACATCGGCCCCGGCCTCACCGGCATGGGAGCGCACGGCGCAGCGGAATTGCTCGGAGCGATCGTGGACCCGAATGCCGAGGTGGACCCGAGCTTTAACGCATGGAATCTCGAAACGAAGGACGGCCAGCTTTTCTCCGGAGTCATCGCTGCGGAAAATGCCGCGAGCATCACGCTGAAGAGCCTCGCCGGAGTGCAGGAGGTGAAAGTCGCCGACCTCAAATCGCGCACGAACACCGGACGCTCGCTCATGCCCGAGGGCTTCGAGGGGCTCGGCGGCGAAGCGCTGCGCGACATCATCGCCTACATGCAGAGCGTGGACGGCGGGAAGTTCCGCGTGCTCGACCTCAAGAGCGCATTCACCACGAACACCTCGCGCGGCATTTACAACAGCGCCGCCGCGAAGGGCGAATCGTTCGAGTTCAGCAAGACCGGCACGGTCATGATCGGAACCATTCCATTCAACGTCGTCGCGCCGGAGAAGGCTGCGTCGAACATCGTCGTGCTCAAAGGCGGCCCGGCAAACGCGGTCGCGCAAACGATGCCGCAGCGCGTGGAGGTGAAAGTGGGATTCAAGGCGAGCAGGCTGCATTTCCTCGGCGGCGTGACTGGCTGGGGATTTTTGAAAGAAGGCACGGACACCAGCGACGTGCTGAAAATCACCGTCCACGCCACCGGCGGCGCGAGCGAGACGTTCGTGTGTAAGAACGGCAACGAGTTTTCCGACTACATCAACCGTGTGGATGTCCCCGGCTCGAAATTTGCCGAAGGCATCGTGAAAGCGCACCAGATGCGCTGGTTCACGAAGCAGTTGAGCGCCGCGACGGAGATCGATCGCATCGTGCTGGAGAGCTTCGGCACGAACGCCGCGCCGACCATCGTGGGGATCACTGCGGAGTTGGGCGATGCTGCACCAGCCGCAGCGCCCGCGCCCGCGCCGAAGAGCGCTGCTGTGGATGAAGACGCAGGCTTCAAGCCGCAGTTCACCGACCCTGTCCCGCAGCCACCCGCCACGCGCCCCGCGAACGGCCCGCGCGTGCTCATCGTCGGCGGAGGTTCGTCGCACGACTTCGTGAAGTTTTTCGGCGGCACCGACAAAGCCACGCTCACGCCCGTCACCGGCTGGGTGGATTATACGCAAAACCTGAACGGCATCCCCGCCATCCTCGACCGCGTGGACGTGCTGTTGCTCAGCGCGAACCAGCCCATCAGCTCCGCGACAAAGAAGGCACTGATGGATTACGCGAATCGCGGCGGAGCAATCATCGCGCACCATCCCGGCACTTGGTATGCGTGGAGAAACTTCCCCGAGTGGAACAAGGAAATCATCGGCGGCGGAACAAAGGGCCACGACGCGCTCGGGCCATTCACGGCGAAAGTCACCAACGCCGAGCACCCGATCACGAAGGGCGTGCCAGCGGAGTTTGAAATCACCGACGAACTCTACAACTACAACCCCGATCCAGCCGCCACACCCATCGAAGTCCTCGCCACCGCGACCAGCCGCAAGAGCGGCAAAGTCTTCCCGCAAGTCTTCATCGTGAAGCACCCGAAGGCCCGCATCGTCGGCTTCACCCTCGGCCACGACGAACGCGCCCACAACCTCGAAGCCTACCAAACGCTGCTGAAAAACGCAGTGCAGTGGGTGGCCGGAAAATAGCCGCTATTTTCGACCGAACAAACTCCAGCCGCCGTTGCCTTTTTCCTCGGCTTTATTTTGCTGCACCTTGAGCTGGCCGAGCAGAGATTGGAGGGAGAGATAGATGCGGTGCCACTGGCCTTCGACGCTGGGAATGCTGTCGCTCATATCCGAGAGGTAGCGCAGTGAGGGTGCGCTGGCGAAGAGAGCGAGCACGTCCTCCTTGCGCGGGCCGCCTTTTGCATCGCTCGCTGCGACGGCTTCAGTGCCCTGGGTGATGAGGCTTTTCAGATCGAGAAACTGGCTCTCTTCGTCGGGCGTGAATTTTTTGTCCCGTGCAAGGTTCACGTAGTGATTGAACTGCTTCCAGCATTCGATGTGGGCTTCAAGGTGGAGGATGAATTCGTCGAGGTTTTTGTAGCTCATGGCGGAAGGAAGTGTGGGCCTTGTAAAGTTTGGCTGTTGTGGATTGAGGAAAATGAGTGCGCCTCCGCGTAATTCGCGAGCGAGGATGTGAAGCCCGCTGTAGTGAATGTGGAGATCGTGGAGCAGGAAGTTATTTTCGTTTGCGGATCTGAAAGCCTCAAGAACTGTGCTAGCAATTTCGGCCATTAATTTTTTTGAATAGGAACTGCTGAGCGTGGATGAAACGACTGCACCGCCACGGTGGACGGCGAAACAACCGCTCGGAAGCCGCTCGGCGCTGACGGGGACAGATGCCCTGGAAAACGGTCTTAGTATGCCCATTTTGCTTCGATTTGCTTTAGGGTTTCGTGGATTTGACCAATGCCAAGCGTGCGTGTGAAGCCGATTCCGAGGGCTTCCTGATCGCCGGAAAGAATGGAGAGGTGACGTTGTTGACCGAGCGACTCGATATCCAGGAGTTCGCCAGCCTGGGTTTTTACCCCGAGTTGTTTGAAAGACTGGGTGGTTTTTGCAATCCACTCGCCGAGGATGATGGGTTCGTCGCAGCCCCAGTGTTCGTGTTTTCCGCCATCGAGGTCCACGGCCATGGCGAACTGGACGCCGGTGAAACGAGAGAAGGAAGCCAGCATCCCTTCCGGGGTTTGCTCGGGGTTTGCAGTGATCTCCTCAGCCTCATCCATCGTCTGCGCCGTCTCCATGAGGAGACTTTCGTAGTTGATGAAGATGTTGCGAGGACGTGGCAGTCCGTAGGGGAGGACTTCAAAATTACCAGCCTTCCATGCGAGCATCTCGACGATGGCGGGCTTGCCGCTTTTGTCTTCGACTGCGGCGTCAATGATTTCGCCTTTTTGAATCCACACGCGACCTTCGCCCTGGGCACTGGTGATTTTGAGGACGCAGGTATTTTGTGTGATGCACTCCATTTGGAGAATATCGAGGAGGGTCTTGCTCTGAACGCCGCGGAAGCCGCCCTGGTTTTCGCGTTCGAGCAGACTCTCGATGCAGTCCACAAAGAAGATGATTTCACGCCCGGTCTTCGGCTTTTCCAAATAAAGATCCACGCCAATGCGATAGGCGCGCGCACGGAGGTCGTCCTCGGTCGCACCAGTCATCACTACGGTGCGGAGCGTCGGGAAGCGGCGGCGAACGACGGCGAGGACTTGAAAGCCATCCATCTGCGGCATGTTCAAATCCACGAGGAGCAAAGCGAACGGTTCGTTTTCGAGAAGTGCTATGGCGTCGTGGCCGTTGGTGGCCGTGCGGATTTCCGGCTGGCTGGGGAGACGTGCAAGAATCTCCTGGTAGATTTCCAGAAGGTCCTGTTCGTCATCGAGAATTAGGATTTTTTGGCGCGTGGCCATGTGCGTGATGTTGGGCTAGACTTGAATTTATAACGAGGAGAAACAGCAGATTTATAGCAAGGGGCAAGCCGACAGGATGAGAAGATATATTTTTGTTTAGTAAGGCTTGGTGGCACCCATGTTGCTAATTCTGTTTTGAAAAATCAGCCCGAAAATGTTCAAGTTTCTTAAACAAATTTTCAACAGGACAAGTTCTGAAGTCGTCGTTCAGACACCACGAGTCGCAACTCCTTTTTCAGCACCCGTCGCACGGCAGCCTGAAATTGCCGCCGCTGCTAATCACGCTGTGGAAGTAGCGTCACTTTCGCTTCGTTCGATTTTGGAAAAATTCCCCAACGACCTGAAGGCGATTATCAATCAAATGCCTGAGGCTTCTGTGAAGGTCGTATTGCCGGTGACCGCGATCATGAAGCAATTGCCCACAGGCACGGTAAAAATGTCCCTCGCCAGTTTGTATCGTCAGGCACCGGGCGGAACGTTGCGAAAAGCCGACGTGGAAGAAAAGCGCATGGTCGAAGTGCCGCTTTCCGAGATTTTCAAAAGCATCAACCCTGCCCGTCTCAAGCGCCGTGACGACCAGCGTGATTATGATGTGCCTGCGGAAGTCACCGGGCTTTTCGGTGGCGACAATACCTCTCGTGCACTCAATCAAGCCGCTTCGGCACCGCTGCAGCCAGCGCCACAAGTTGCCGCTCCTGTTCCGTCAGCCGTCGAGCAGCCGAAGACGCTGAGGATGCCATCGTTTGAGCCGCCCGGCAAAGAAACGAGTGGTATTCCAAGCAATGTCCCGACGCGGAAAGAACCGGTCGCGTCTGCGCCCGAGCCATTGAAGCTCGACGGCGAGCTTTCACTCGCACTTGTCGAAGTCGCTGCTGGCTGGCCCGAGGGTGTTCGTAGCGAACTTTCCATATTTACTGGCGATACGAAAATCGTTCTTCCCGTTGGCGAAGTCAGCGCAGGCCTGCAAAAAGGCAAGGTCCTCTTCACGTGGGCGCAGCTCCGTGGCTACCTGAAACCCGCTTTTAGCGGCAACATCGACATTCCGGATGATACCCAGCTCTTGCTGCCGCTAAAAATCGTTGCTCCTGCATTTGTCTCCGCGACTGGAGCCAAGAAACGCAGCAGCACTAAAGATGCAGCGAGCACGGAATTGCCAGATTTCTTTGGCCCGGCTGCTGGACGCACGCCTGCTGCGCCGGCTCCTGAGCCTGTGGCACCTGTAGCGCCTGCTGCACCTTTGGCACCTGTTGAACTGAAAATGCCAGTCGCTGCCGAGCCGCAAGTAGAGGCCGCACCCGCAGCGCCTCTTTCGTTTACCTTAAAGCCAGAGCCCGTAGTTGAGCAGCCGTCCGTGGCTGTTGTCGCAGCCACTACCACACCTTCGCAGAGCAGCGAACCGGAAAATCTAGGCGAGCTATTCAATGAACCCGGCAAGACGAGTTGGAATCCCAGCGAACTTGTGAAGCATGCTTGCACTCTGCCTGGCGTGACCGGTGCCATCGTCGCCCTCGAAGAAGGACTTGTAGTTGCACAAAAACTTCCCGAAGGAATAGCTGCTGATACATTCGCTGCATTCATGCCACAGATTTTCAGCCGACTCGATAAATACACAGGGGAAATGCAGCTTGGCGAAACCTCGGAGGTTGCGGTCGTGACCTCGAACGGCCCTTGTCGTTTCTTCCGCAGAGGAAAAGTATTTTTTGCTACTCTCGGTAAAACTGGAACCACGCTGCCGGGCGGTCTCCACCTCATCGCCGAGGAACTCGCAACCCAAAACGCTTAACATTTAAACACTATGGCCATCATCAATCGCGCCACCAAAGAGCTACAGCTGAAGATCGTATATTACGGTCCTGCAAAGAGCGGCAAAACCACCAACCTAGAGCAAGTCCACGCCAATGTGCAGGTGCCTGATTCAGCGCCCAAGGGCAAAATGACCAGCCTTGCGACGAGCAGTGACCGCACGCTCTTCTTCGACTTCTTCCCACTCGAAGCGACAACGATCAAGGGTTTCAAAACCAAATTCTCGCTCTTCACCGTGCCCGGCCAGGTCATCTACAATGCGACGCGCCAGATTGTGCTCCGTGGAGTGGACGGCATCGTTTTTGTGGCAGACAGCCAATACGAGAAAATGGGCGAAAACATCGAGACCTTCGGCCACATGACAGACAATTTGAAGTCTCTAAACCTCAACCTTGAGGACATCCCCTACGTCATCCAATACAACAAGCGTGACACTGAGGACGCGGCACCTGTCGAATATCTGGAATACGTGTTGAACAACCGCGAAGTTCATGTCCCGTATTTTGAAGGCGTGGCCAACAAGTGTGAAGGAGTTTTCGAGACGCTGAACATGATTACGAAGATGCTCATTCACAAATATCTGAACAAATAAACCCTCTCCCCCGGGAGAGAGTGCACTCACATGGCATTTCCACAACTCATCGAAGAAGACATCGCCTGTTTTGACCATTACCTTCAGGACCTGGTCAAAAAGAGCGAGGCCATGCTCGCGATGATCGTCGAGAAAGCCGGCTACCTCATCCACCAGTATGGCAGCAGCGAATCTGTGGACACGGTCACCTTCGCCACCCTTGGTTCGAATGCATTCAACGCCACGCAATTCATGGCGCAGCTTGTGAACGAGAACAATTTCAGCAGCATGTATCAGCAGGGTGAGACCTATAGCACGCTCATCCTCAACATTGATGAACACTGTCTCCTCGTCCTCGTCTTCGGCACGCAGCAAACCGTCGGCTCCATGAAATACTACGCCGCGCCAGCGGTAAAACAGATCGCCAACCAAATCAAAACCGCTTCCGCACGCGGCGACATGGGTCTCGATCTCTGCGACATGAATCCGGAAGACGTGAACTCGCTCTTCAAGCGCACTTAATTTTTCTCCCTGTTTTTACACACCCTGAGCCGGTCCTGCTGGCGGAGGGTGTGTTTTTTTTAGTCCTCGTCCACCCGCTCGACTGGTTTGCGCTCAAAGCACCGCAGCACCAGCCCCACAGCGAAACCCACGGCAACCGCAGACAGTAGCGCCAGCCCGGGACTCCTTCGCAACTGCGCACGGAAATCCGCCAGCTTCCTCACCGCCATCGCCGCGCGTTGCTGGATTTCCTCCGCGTTCATCACTTGCGGCGTTCCTCGAATTCCTCGCAAAGTTTCACCGCACCGAGCAGCAGCAGCACGGGCCGCAGCAGCGCAAACGCCAGACTCACCACGCCGCCCACCACACGCCCGATGGGGAAAACCGTGAGCAGGATGCCGATGAAAAACGCCCACACCACCGACCTCACCGGTTGCTTGCGCACTTCGCTCGCAGTCTTCTCCACGAGTTGATCAATCGGCTTTCTTGGCGCTGACGGCGGGACGGGTGTGGTTGGCTCGCTCATGGGCGTATTAAAGGCACCCGCTCCCCGCGCGGTCAACGCTCCGTGCTTGCGAATTCACATTCCGCATTTGTCATCCCGCGCAGTCACCGCTTACCTCCGCGCCTTCATGTTGCCCGCCTTGCTCACAACCTGCCTGTGGAGTTGCTCCGCGATTTGCGCCGCGCGCTCCGGGCGCATGGTCGGCGGTGCGGCGGCAAATTTCACCCGCATGCTCGTCGCCGCCGTTCTTCTCGGCATCTGGTCGCATGTTTATGGACACGGCCTCGGCGGCCCCGCGATGCCGTGGCTCCTCGCCAGCGGTTTGATCGGCTTCGGCTTCGGCGACCTCGCCCTTTTTTCCTCACTCAAGCGCATCGGCCCCCGGCTCACCATGCTGCTCACGCACTGCCTCGCCGCGCCCATCACCACCGTCGTCGCGTGGGTGTGGTTTGGTGACAGCCTCGGCTGGCGCGACATCCTGTGCGGCACCGTCATCCTCAGCGGCGTCATAATCGCCCTCGCACCGGATCACGGTTCGGAAATGCCACGCGGGAATTTCTGGGTCGGCGTCCTCTTCGGCATCGGCTCGGCGATGGGGCAGGGCTTCGGCGCCGTGCTCAGCCGCAAAGCATTCATCGAGGCGGATAAAATCGGCGCGCCGGTGGATGGCGGCACCGCAGCCTACGAACGCATCCTCGCTGGCATCGTCGTCGGCTTCGTCTTCTACCTCATCATGCGCCGCAAAAAACCTGAGCCGCCCGCCGCCCCCGGCGTGTGGCCGCGTGCGTGGCTGTGGATCGTCGCCAACGCCCTCGCCGGACCGAGCATCGGCGTCGCCTGTTTCCAATGGGGCCTCGCCACCATGCAGCCCGGCATCCTCATGCCCATCGTCGCCACCGTCCCCGTCGCCACGCAATTCATCGCCTGGGCCGTGGACGGCCAGCGCCCCACCGCCCGCACCATCCTCGGCGGCATCATCGCCGTCACCGGAGTCGCCGCCCTCTTCGTCCTCCGCGAGGGAAAATAAACCCCGCAGTGCGTGGGATGCGTGGTAAAAAATTTCTCCCCGGTGATGGCAGCGGTAATTTCCATTTGCCAAGGCATCCCAGCCCCCGTTTTTCTCCCCACGCTATGCCCGTCCGGCTCCGCCCATGCCAGTTCTCTCTGCGGTTCAATACTATGTTAGGCGTCGCTCGCGCATTTGTGAAACTTACGCTTCTATATTTGCTTACGGCGGCGGTCGTCTCCGCAATGGCTCAGCAGACACCCAATGCGAAACAGCAAAGCATACGTGCGGAACTCGAAAAGGTTCGCCACGACTACAAGACTCTAACTCAACGCAAAAAAGAAATCGATTCTCAACCCAACGACGCTAGAGCACGTCGCGAATCGGAGGAGATTCAAGAGATTCTCCCGATTCTGGCAGAGAGTGAACATTACTGGGCGTCTCTCCTCAAGAAATTCGAAGCGGGCCGCTACACTACAGAGGGCGTAAGTAACATTTGTCCCGCCCATAATAGGAAGATGCGAGTGATACGTGTTCCGATTGCTTATGGCCTGCTTGCGATTCGCCGTAGCGACCCATCGCAGGAACTCCGCCAACAGGAGTTTCCTTTCGCGCTCGATTACTGGTCAGGAGGTTGTGTTGTAGGCCCCTACACCGAAGCCAAGATTTATATCTGTCCCGACTGCCAGCGGGCCGAAAAAGAATGGCGGAAGGCTCACTCAAAATGACCGCAACGCCTAGGCGCTGCTAGTAGCTCTTCGCGAAGAGCACGCGGCGTTTGCTGGGTTTGCCGCTCCAGACGCAGGGGCCGTCTTCTGCGGGGGCGTCGGCGGGGATGCAGCGGATGGTGACTTTGAGTTGCTCTTTGATTTCCGTCTCGGTCTCGGCGGTGCCGTCCCAATGGGCGAGGGCGAAGCCGCCGCTGATCTTGCTGTCGTCCTTGGCGGTGAAGAATTTAACGAAGTCCTCGCGGGTTTCGATCTTCACCGTGTGCGTGTCGCGCAACGTGGTGGCGCGGGCGAGGAGCGTGTCGTGGATTTCCTGCAAGGTCGTGGCGATGCTTGCGAGGAGTTCGGCATTGGTCGGGAAGGTTTTTTCTTTGTGTCCGCGGTCGCGGCGGGCAAAAGCGACGGTTCCTTTTTCCAAATCGCGGGGCCCGATTTCCACGCGCACCGGGACGCCTTTTTTGATCCACTCCCAGCTTTTCACGCCGCCGGTGAGGTCGCGCTTGTCCACCTCCACGCGGATTGGCTCGCCGGCAAAAATGGTCGCGCGCAGTTGCGCGGCGAGCGCGTCGCAGGCGGCGAAGACGGAGTCGCGCATGTCGGGCTTCGGCACGATGGGCAGGATGACGACGTGCGCGGGTGCGATGCGCGGCGGGAGGATGAGGCCGTCGTCGTCGCCATGCGCCATGATGACTGTGCCGATGAGCCGCGTGCTGACGCCCCAGCTCGTCGTCCACGCGAACTCCTTTTTGTTTTCGCGCGAGAGAAACTCGATGCCGCTCGCCTTCGCGAAATTCTGTCCGAGGAAGTGCGACGTGCCGGCCTGGATGGCCTTGCGATCCTGCACCATCGCCTCGATGCAAAGCGTCTGCTCCGCGCCAGGGAAACGCTCGCCCGCGCTTTTCTCGCCGGTGAAAACCGGTAGCGCCAGCCAGTCGCGCGCAAACGTGGCATAGACGCCTAGCATCTGCTCCGTTTCGGCGACGGCCTCGGCTTTTGTCTCGTGCGCCGTGTGGCCCTCCTGCCACAAAAATTCCGCCGTGCGCAGGAAGACGCGCGGGCGCATTTCCCAGCGGACGACGTTCGCCCACTGGTTGATCAAAATCGGAAGGTCGCGATACGACTGCACCCACTTCGCGTAAGTCGCGCCGATGATCGTCTCGCTCGTGGGCCGCACGACGAGCGGTTCCGCCAGTTCCGCTGAAGGCGCAGGCCGCAGCCCGCCCTTGCCGTCGCTTTCGAGGCGGTGATGCGTGACGACCGCGCACTCTTTCGCAAAACCCTCCACATGCTGGGCCTCCTTCGCCATGTAGCTGAGCGGAATGAAGAGCGGGAAATACGCATTCTTGTGGCCGGTCGCCTTGAACATCCCATCGAGCCCGCGCTGCATCGCTTCCCAGATGCCGTAGCCCCATGGCTTGATCACCATGCAGCCGCGCACGTCGGAATTTTCGGCGAGGTCGGCGGCTTTGACGACTTGCTGATACCATTCAGGAAAGTCTGCGTCGCGTGTCGGTGTGATGGCGGTCTGTGGCTGGCTCATAGTTTTGGAAAAAGGGCGCGCAAACTATCCACCCGCCCGCCGAGCCGCAAGCTTCGCGGGATGGCGGGTTGTCCTTCAGTCCAGCCCGTCCACAATCTGCACAGCTTGCCGAAGACCGTGTCATGCCTATTCTCCGCGCCCGAATGCAACTAGCAGTCCTCAATCCCGGTGGCCGCGATCCCGAACAGCACTTCGCCGATGGAGCGGGCGCGCCGGACGACAGCACGCACGCACCCGTGAACTACCACGCCTACGCCGCGTGCACGAACGGTGGTTTTTACGATGACGCTGCGCGCATTCCCGAATCTCAGCGCGCCGTGCTGCTGCTGCTGCGCCGCGATTTAAAGACTGCACGCCGCGCGCTGCGTGAGCTTTTGGCCCGTGGGAAAAAGGTGGCCGTGTCGTGGAAAGAGAGCGGCCAGCATCAAGTGGCGAAGCAACTCGAAGGCAGCGACGCGCTCCCGCTGTTCCGCGAAATTTGCGCTGAGGCAAACGCAGCGCTGAGCAGCACGCCCGAACTGGTGCCGCTCTACCGCACGGCGGGTGCGCGTGTGGCAGAGTTCATCCCCACGCCCTATGCGGTGGACGATTCGCGCTGGGATTTTTCGTCGCCTCTCAACGAACGCCGCGGGATTTTCATCGGCACGCGTGAGTGGGATGTGCCTTCGCGCAACCACGCAGCAGCGCTCACACAAGCATGCGCAATGGGCGTCCCGGTGACGGCGTTTAATTGCGATGGGCGCTCCGGGCGAAAGAAACTCGCGGCTCTCGGTTGTGAGCAATTGCGCGTGGTGGAAGGGCCGCTGAAATACACGGAATACCTGCGGGCGATGTCGAAATGCCGCGTGGTTTTCCAACTCGATTCGAGCGCAGTGCCCGGTCAGGTCGCAGGCGATGCGCTGCTGTGCCGGATGCCGTGTATCGGCGGAAACAGCGCCGTCGAACGACTGGCCTTTGAGGGATTGGAACTGGAGCCGCTGCTCCACGATGACGCGGCGTGGCGCGCAGCCATGGAGCTCTCGCAGACAAGGGCGAACGAGGCGCTCAGCTTCGCGGCGGTGGCGCGAAAGCTCTCGGAGTTTTTTGGCGCGCTGTGAGAAAAATTTTCCACTGGCTCTGGCGTTTTTCGATGTATGGAGCCGCAGCTTTGCTCGTCGCGGGCCTGCTGCTGCGATTCACGGTGCGGGATCGTTTGATGGATGGTCGCTTGTTTATTATGCAACACCGTGGGCGTTGCAGATGCTGGCTGGCGTGGTGTGCGCGATCCGTTGGAGGAAACACCGCATGGTGCGTGGTGCATTTATTGTCGCAGCGATTTTCTGCGCGTCCGTGTGGGCGTGGACGAGTTTCCGCTTTGCACCGAAGGACACCGGACGCGCAGAGTTTCGCGTGGCGTATTGGAATATCGCACGCCCCGGCTGGCGGATTGATGGCGTGCTGGAACACGCAAAATCATGGCAGGCAGATTTGCTCGGCTTCGGCGAATGCAAAGCAGGCGGGCCGTTGCAGCCGAAGTGGATTCAGCAACTTGCTCCGAAAGCAGTCACGGAGCTTCATCGTCAGATGCTGCTCGCAGCTTCCGAACCGGCAGAAATCGTGGAAGCTGGCACGCTCAACAAAGCCGGGGAATACGAACTCCGCCGCGTGACGCTCGGTGGTCGCCGCGTGCTGGTGCTTGCAGTGGATTTCGACGGCGACCCGCGGCAGACGCGCCGCGCACCGTTTGAGCGGCTTTATCAAATCGTGAAAGCGCACGAGGGCGAGCCGCTGATCGTGATGGGGGATTTCAACACGCCGATTGACTCGATCTATTACGAGAAGATGCGCGAGCTTTTGCAGGATGCGTTCGAGACCGCTGGCAGTGGCTACGCGGCGACGTGGCCGATGGTCGCGCCGATCATGAGCCTCGATCACATCTGGCTGAGCAAACACTTCCGCGTCGTGCGCTGTGAACATCGCACCTCCATTTACTCGGATCACCGGGCAGTGGTCGTGGATCTCGGCTGGCGGTAGCGAACGCTACGCGAGCACCTGATCGCGCGGGATGCCGTAAAGGTCGAAGACGCGAACGATTGTGTCTTCGATCAAATTATTCGGGCAGCTCGCACCAGCGGTCACGCCAATGGTGATGGGAGATTTTGGCAGCCAGTTCTCAGTGACCACTTCGCTCTTTTTGTGCTGATCGAAATGAGTGATGCGCTCGCGCGATTCGAGTTTTCCCGCGTTGCGGATGAAGTAAGTCGGTAGCACTGCTTCGCCCATCTCGGCGAGGTGCGAAGTGTTCGAGCTGTTGTAGCCGCCGATGACGAGGAGCAGGTCGAGCGGCTCTGCGAGCATGTCCTTTAGCGCATCCTGCCGCTCCTGTGTGGCTCCGCAGATCGTGTCGAAAAAGCGGTAGTTGTTCTTCGCCGTCTCCGTTCCGTCGCGTGTTTGCACGGCAGCCATGATGCGCCGCTGCACTTCCTCAGTTTCTCCACGCATCATTGTGGTCTGGTTGGCGACGCCGACGCGCTTGAGATGCAAGTCGGGGTCAAAGTCGGGGCTCATCGCTCCGGCGAAGCGTGCGAGGAAAGCCGCCTTGTCTCCGCCTTTGCGGATGTAGTCGCAGACGTAATCGGTGTCATCCAGCGAGAGCACAACCAGGTAGTGGCCGCGTTCGCCTGCGATGGCGCGGCTGGCGGTTGCGCGCGTTTCTTCGTGCGTGGCTTTGCCGTGGATGATGCTCGTCATGTCCTCGGCGGCGTTTTGTTTCACGCGCTTCCACACGCTCATCACGTCGCCGCAGGTCGTGTCCACGATTTGCGCGCCGCGTTCTTTGATACGTGCGAGTGTGGTGACATCAGTGCCGAAGGCGGGGACGATGACGACATCGTCGGCGGTGATGGTATCCACATCCGCCTGCGCGTCCTTTCCAAGAAGGTTGCGGATTCCGAGTGCAGAGATTTGTTCGTTAACCTCGGGGTTGTGGATGATTTCGCCGAGGATAAAGAGGCGGCGGTCGGTGAAAACTTTTGCAGCCGCGTAGGCGAGGTCTATGGCGCGCTCGACGCCGTAGCAAAACCCGAACTGCTTCGCGAGTCGAACGGTCACTCCATCAACACTCAAGACGCCGCCGTTTGCGCGCACGCGCTCGACGACTTCGCTGCGGTAGTGCGTCTCGACCTGCGCCTGCACGGCGGCCATGACGTCGGGCGTGCGAAGATTCACGCGTTTCGGAGCGGTTGGAGTTTCAGCGGACACGATGAGGATGCTACTCGGTGGATGCGAAATGGCGAAAGAAAAGGCGCCCGCAACGTGAGTCGCGGGCGCCCTTGTGAGAGTTGCGGGTATTTTACTGCTGGATGAGCAGCGGGCCGGCTGGGTCTTTGAACCAGCTCGACGACAGCATCACCGAGCGTGGCGGATCGGGATCGCGTGACTGGTCGAGGCGCATGACGCTGCGGCCAATCGTGGAATCCTCGGGTTGTGACGAGGCGATGCTCACCGGCGTGCCGATGCGCACGAGTGCGTAGAAGCGTGCGGCAGCTTCGCGGTGCATGCGGATGCAGCCGTGCGTGCGTGGGCGCGGATGAACAAAGCCTTCATGGAATCCGTAGGCGGACTTCCACGAGCACCAGTAGGCCATCGGGTATCCGGCGTCCGGCTCGCTCGCGCGGCGTTTGTCTTTGATTTTCTCGATTATGGAGTAGCTGCCCGAGCCAGTCGCGCCTGTGGCACCGACGCAACCCTGAACGGCCATGAGGCAGCGGTCGCCTTCCATGACGTAGATGTGCTGTGTGGAAGTGGAGACTTTCACGCGGACGTTTGCCGGGTTCTTCGGTGCATAGGCGGTGACGTGGTAGCTTCCGCTGGAGCTAACGCACGCGCCGAGCGTGAGCGCGGCAAAGGCGGTGAGGAGTGTGAGAATTTGTTTCATCGGCGGGGAGAAAAAGCGGGCGGCGGTGGGGTGTCAATGCCGACGACGACGAATTACGTGCCGAGTTCCCTGCGGCGAAGTTTTTCAAACGCACCGGATTCGTTCGAGTAAAAGGGATATTCGCCAGTAGTGCCGCGCGGTTTGTAGCGAAAGTGTTTGTAGGGCCAAAGCCACAGGCCGGGCTGGGCGCGGACGTGTGGCTCGAAGCAATCCCAGCATGTCTGTGCGATTTGCTGAAGACTTGCGTCCGCAGTGAATTTTAGTGGCTTGAGAAAATGAATCGTCGCACCGCCGTCCGCATCCGGCAGACACATGCCTGGAACGATGAGCGCTCCGGCACGCTGTGCGAGGACTGCGTGGAGCACGCTCACACAAAGTTCCATTCCAAATGCGCGGATGATGGTGCTCGTTTGTTGCGGGCGCAATGTGAGGTCGCTCAGCAGCGCCGTGCAGCCGCCACGCTTCACGGTTCTGAGCATTTTCATCATCGAGTTTTCCTGCGGGATGATTGTCTGTCCGGTCGTCTGCCTCAGTGTGCGGAAAATATCGGCCAGAGCGGGATTTTTGAACTCCTCTGCTACTGCGATACACGTATAACCCATCCACGGGGCGGAAAGTGAAGCCCACTCCCAATTGCCGATGTGCAGTGTGAGCAGGACGATGCCCTGATTCTCTGCGCAGGTGCCGCAGTCATCGAGGTCATTAATGCGCAGCCAGCGCCGGTTTTTCGGCAGGGCCAGGGCGGGCGCCCAAAAAAGATCGATCATCGTGCGCGCGAAGTTTCGGTAGCTCGCCCGCACGACGTCGTGGCGCTGCTCCGGCGAAAGTGAGTCGCCAAGGGCGCACTCGACATTCGCAAGCGCGACGGCACGTCCACGACGGTCCAGGCGGCAGGCAATTTCACCGAGCGCGTTGGCCAGACGGACACAGCGCTCTCGCGAAAGTCGCGGGATCAACCACGCGAGCAGCCGCACACTTGCGGCTTCGATGCGGTAGCGGATGCGTTTCCAGAGTGACATGGACGCTGTATGCAGCAGCAGGCAGGGGGCGGAGTGCAAGCGCAAGTGTCGTATTCCCGCACTTACGCTTGCACTTTTTGCCGGAGCACGCGCTTTCTTCCTGTATGAAAACCGACGCGTATCTCGATCTCGCCTTCTCCATCCTCGCGCAACCGACTGCGCCATTTCACGAAGACGCGGTGCGCTATGAAATCGAGCGACTATTGGAGGATTGCCCTCATGTGAGCGTGCAGCGCGATGCGTTTGGCAACGTCATCGCCCACTACCGGCGCGGGCGTGCAAAGGCGCGATTCGCCTTCGCAGCGCACATGGATCACCCCGCGTATGTCGGGCGCGAATTTCTCGGCGGCGTCCCCGAAGTTTATCGGAAAAAGAAACCCGCCACGCAAAAATTTGGCGCGTTTCGGATGTGGGATTTGCCAGCCTTCGAGGTGCGCAACGGACGGATTTATTCGAGGGCGTGCGATGACCTCATCGGTTGCGCGTGCATCGTGGCGATGCTGCGGGAGCTGGAGCAGAGCGGCGCGGAGTGTTCAACTTACGGGATTTTCACACGTGCCGAGGAAGTGGGTTTTGTCGGCGCGATCCATCTCGCCAAAAGCGGCGCGCTTCCCAAAAGCACCACCATCGTCTCGCTCGAAACGAGCAGCGTGAAAGGCGGGCCGGTCGAACTTGGCGCGGGCGTGATCGTCCGTGTGGGCGACCGCACGAGCGTCTTCGACAGCGCAGCAACTGCGGAAATTCAAAACGCCGCCACACGCGCAAAAATCCCGCATCAGCGTGCGCTCATGCAGGGCGGCACTTGCGAAGCCACGGCTTACGCGCTCTACGGCTACCGCACCGCCGCGCTGTGCGTGGCGCTCGGCAATTACCACAACTGCGGCCCGCGCAATCGCATCGCGCAGGAGTATGTGAATGTGGCAGACGCCGTGGGCATGGCGCAGCTCTGTGTGGAAGTGGCAAAAGCCAAACCCGCCGACCCACACGCTGATTTGCGCGCACGTCTGGAAAAGCGCATGGCCGAGTATCGGCGATTCTTGAACCACCAAGACACCAAGGCACCAAGATAAGATTCATCGGCCCAGTCCCGCTTCTTTGCGCCTTTGTGTCTTGGTGGTTAAATATTACGGCGTAGCGATGGGGGCTTCGATGCGGGGGAAAAGCGGGACGGGTTTGCCGAGGACGTGGCCGTCGGGCAGGCCGCCCCAGACGGCATCGGCGAGGCGGAAACGCGTGTCCTTGCTGGCTTCGTCGAGCTTCCAGTTGAGCTGGTCGAAAATCCCGTGCGCCGCTTTCGGCAGCACCGGTGAGATCAGGATGGCGATGATGCGGAGCGATTCGGCGAGTTCGTAAAGGACGCTATCGAGCGTAGGCTCTTGGGCCGGATCCTTGAATCGAGCCCAAGGCTCCATCACTTGGACCGCACGATTGGCGATCGTCGCAAACCGGGCTACGAAGTCGAATGCTAGGTCGGGGCGTAATTCGTCAAACGCTCGCCGAACAAGAAGCACACTCTCGTGCGTTATCGTTGGAAAGTCCGGCAGGTTGATGGTGAAAGGGATTTTGCCCGCCATTCGGATTTCTGCGGACAAGCTCTCATACTGTGCACTTGTAAGCGCGTTCTGCGCTGGTGTTGGACTCAACACACCCTCCCGATACTTCCCCACCATACTCAGCGTGCGGTTGAGCAGATTGCCCAGTGAGTTGGCGAGGTCGGTGTTGTAGCGCAGGACGAGGCGCTCTTCGGAAAAATCCGCATCACGCCCGGTGGCGATGTCGCTCATGAGGTAGTAGCG
This sequence comes from Chthoniobacteraceae bacterium, assembly GCA_947476045.1. Taxonomy (GTDB): domain Bacteria; phylum Verrucomicrobiota; class Verrucomicrobiia; order Chthoniobacterales; family Chthoniobacteraceae; genus SXWH01. Next base: position 14,631 of record CANJNZ010000016.1, on the reverse strand, counting down.
GAGGGCTTCGGGACCGTATTTGTCGGCGAGGAGGTCGGGGTCCACGACGTTGCCGAGGCTCTTGCTCATCTTTTCGCTTTCGCCGCCTTTGCCCCGGATGTTCCACCAGCCGTGGACGAGCAGCGTGGGCATTTCGTCATCGGTGAAGCCGAGCGCTTTGAGCATGATGGGCCAATAGACGCCGTGGGCGGGAATGAGGATGTCTTTGCCGATGACGTGGAGCGGGGGCCAGAAATCGTTGAACCGCCAAGACGCTAAGGCGCCAAGATTTTCTGCGTTCTCCTCTTCTTGGCGTCCTGGCGCCTTGGCGGTTCGCTCGCCGTAGTGCGGGTCGTGGCCGGGGGCGAAGGTGATGTAGTTCACGAGCGCGTCGAACCACACAAAGGTGACGAAGCCAGCGCCGAAGCTCTCGGGAAACGGGATGCCCCATTTCAGTCGCGAGGCGGGGCGGGAGATGCAGAGGTCGCCTTCGAGTTTTTCCACGGCGTTGCGAAGTTCGGAGACGCGGAAATCGGGAACGACGAAGGGCTTTCCGGCGGCGCTGCGTCTATCAATGAAATCGAGGAGCCACTGTTTGGGGTCCCATCCGGGCAGTCCGGTTGCGGGGTCTTGCGTGAGGCGGAAGTAGAAATTTTCCTCGTCGCGCTCTTCGACGACGCCCCACTCGGGGCCGAACTGCCCATCGGGGCCGCGTTCTTTGTCGGTGAGGAATTGTTCCTGCCGCACACTGTAAAATCCACGTTGCGTCTTTTTATAAATCCAGCGGCTCTGTTCCGTGGCGGGGTCTTTGTCGTCCCACAGTTTTTGCAGATTGGCGCGCACACATTCCTTGTGGAGCGGGTCGGTGGTGGCGGCCCACGCGTCATATTTCACGTCGAGCTTTTCCCAGAGTGCGGTGAATTTTTTTGTGATGCCGTCCACGTATTCCTGTGAAGCGAGGCCCGCCTTTTCCGCGCTCTGCTGCACTTTCTGCCCGTGCTGATCCACGCCGGTGAGGTAGAAGACTTCGTCGCCTTTCAGCCGATGGTAGCGCGCGAGCACGTCGGCGAGCACCTTTTCGTAAGCGTGGCCGATGTGCGGTGCGCCGTTGGTGTAATCAATCGCGGTGGTGATGAAGAAAGACATGAGAAAATTTTCGGGCCGGGAAGATGCGGGAAGCGGCCTTGGCTGGCAACTGCGCTGTGATGTGATCGTTTTCCGAGCGGGCGGTTATTCGATGCGGACGTGATCGAGGTGGAAGACGTGGGGCTGCGCGGGGTCTTCGAGGAAGAGGACGACGCGGCGGATGGCGGCAAGATTGAGGCGGCGGTTTTTGGGCGTGCTGGCGATTTCTTCGAGGGGGATGGCGATGTGATTCCATCCCGCAGCGATGGGGAGGGCGCGGTAGAAGCGATCTTCGCGTTCGGGCTTCGGGAAATCGTTGTCTATGCGCAGGGAGAGCGTGAAAGAGTCGCCGGGATTGAAAATATCGAAGGCGAGTGTGCGATAATCGCGCCAGTCCTGATCGGCGGCGAGGAAGCGGACGCCGGGGTTTCCGTGAGCGCGGGTTTCGATGCGGAGGGAGTGTGTGCCGTGGCTGGCGTGTTCGGGGACGAGGCGGATGCGTGCGCCGTCGGGGGCGTCGCGTTTTCCGTTGCCGCACCACAGGCGGAGTTCGTGTGTGTTTTCAAAATCACCGAGTGTCGGAAAGCTGTTGGAGCGCCACGCGATGGCGAGTAGTTCTCGCCACGCGGGGAGAACGGTGATTGCGCAGATCGCGGCTGCGTAGGCGATATAGAGCAGACGCCACGGAAGCACGGGGCGGCGTTGCCATTGGGTGATGCCGAGGAATGTGAGGAAGGCCCCGGCGGCGCTATTGGTGAAGTCGCTCCAGCTTGGTTCGCGTCCGGTGAAGCGCTGGAGCCATTCGGCGAGTCCGGCGGCTGCGGTGCAGATGATGAAGGCGATGAGGGCGCGCTTTTCCACGATGCGAGCGGGGAGGATGCGCCATGCGAAAATTGTGAGGATGGCGACGAAGGGGATGTGCGCGGCGTCCATGAGGCGCTCCCAAAATTCGTTGTTCACCGCGAAGTGGATCGGGATGAGAAAAGCTCCCGCGCAGGCTGCTGCGGCTAGGAGCCAGCGGCGTAAACTGCGCGGTTGGGTTGCGGGGGCGCTTTCAGCCACGGCGGAGAGAGTGTGCGCTCGCTGAAATCAGGCGGTGCCGAGTTCCAATTCGGTGGGCTTGGTTTCGCTGGTGCGAAGGGCTTCGATTTTTTCCATCGTGATCGCTTGCAGACGACGCTCGCGGGATTTGGCTCCGCCAAAAAGAACGGTGCGGACGGTGTCGAGCAGGATGAATGTATCGAGGAAGAACGACATGTGTTTGAGGTAATACAGGTCGTATTCGAGCTTGCGGCGGGAATCGAGGATGCTGGCTCCGTAGGGGTAGTTGACTTGCGCCCAGCCGGTGATGCCGGGCTGCACCATCATGCGCTCTTCGTAGTAGGGGACTTGCCTGGCGATTTCGGTGATCATCTCGGGGCGCTCGGGGCGCGGGCCGACGAAGCTCATTTCGCCTTTAAGCACGTTCCAGAGCTGCGGGATTTCATCAATGCGGTATTTGCGCAAAATACTGCCGATGCGGGTGACGCGCGGGTCGCGGCTGCCGGTTGCGCCGCCCTGCGCCCACTGTGCGCCGGCTTTTTCGGCGTCCATGCACATGCTGCGCAGTTTGATCATGGAGAAAGGTTTTCCGAAGCGCCCGCTGCGGTTTTGGTAGAAAAGGACGGGGCCTTTGGAGGTGAGCTTCACCAGCAGCATCGCGAGGAGGAGAATCGGGAGGCTGAGGATGAGTCCGAGCGATGAGGTGACGATGTCGAAGAGGCGTTTGACTTTGCGTATGTAGAGAAGCTGCGGCTCGCCGCTGGCGTTGAGGAGCCATTCGGAGGAGATGAGTTCGAGCGGGACGTGCTGGTCAATTTCCTCGCAGAGGATGATGAGGGGCATGACGGTGACGCCGGAATAGCGCAGTTTGCAAAACTGGCGGCTGAGCGAGGCATTGTTGAGGCTCTTGCCGGTGACGAGCACGCGGTCTATGCGGTGGTCGCGGATGATATCGGCGAGGTCGTCCACTTTCCCCAGCATCGGATGGCGCGCAGTGGGCTGGTAGCCGAGACCGGCGACGACGCCTACGAAGTCGAGGTGCTTCAGGCCGATGTCGGAGAAGATGTGCGTTTCGCCCTCATCGAAGGAGCTGGTGACGATGTAGGCGACGCGCTCGCGGGCGGTCTTGAGTGTGTGGAGGAGATAGGCGTGGTGGGCGAATGAGAATACAATGAGGATGCCTGTATTCACCGCCATGAAAGAACGGCCCAGCGGATGTGCGGTGAATGTGTAGGCGACGCCGATGAGCATCAGCATGGAAAACAACGCGCACCCATTGAGCAGGAAGAAACGGCGTGCCGCGCTTTTATTCAGGCTCTGCGAAGTGTAGAGGCCTGCGATGTAAATGGATGAGGAAAACACGACCGATGAGATGCCGAACGACAACCAGTATTTCTCCACCACATTGGCAGCCGTGTAGTCTGCATAATTGACTGCAATATTCGCGCTGAGGACACAGCTCGCGCAGAAAAGGAATACATACAGCAGGAAGTGCATGGTCACTTGGAACCAATGCTTTCCGAGGAGGCCGTTGGAGTTCATTTGGAAAAGGGTTTTAGAAAGTGAGGACGAGGGCGAGCGGTTGCCTATGTTCCGCGTAGAATTACTTAGCGCAAGAGAAATGTCTGCCTTTTCGAACATGTGACGCAAGCGTCAACCTATTGCACGAGAAGGCGGTGGTAGGCATCCGCCGTAGCCTGCCATGTGAAAGTGCGGCCGAATTCTGCGATGCGCTTTCGATCTGGCGGGGTGAGCAAAGTTTTCTGCAAAGCGGCGGCGAGTGCGGGCACGTCGCGAGGCGGCGTAAGTTGGCCTAGGAAGTCGTGGCGGTGGACTTCGGCGATACCGCCGACGCGCGAGGCGACCACGGGCAGGCCGCTGGCGAAGGCTTCGAGGATTACGTTTGGCACGCCTTCGTTGTCGCTGGGCAGCGCGAGCACATCGGCGGCGCGCATGAGGCGGGCGATGCCGTTCGCGTCGTGTCTGCCGGTGAAATGGACACCGGCCGCGTGGCCGAGTTTTTCCGCGAGCGAACGCAGTTCCGGCTCCAGCGGGCCGCCGCCTGCGAGGACGAGCTGGGTTTCGCGCAGCTCGGGGATTGCACGCAGACGGGCGTGGGCTTCGAGGAGGGCGTGCGGGTTTTTGATGGGGAAAAAATTTCCCACGAAGAGGATGGTCGGAGCGCTTTGTGGGAGTTTGTGCGTAGCACGGGCTTCAGCGCGTTCGGCTTCGGTAGGCGGGTGAAACGCGGCCACATCCACACCATTATAAATGGGAAACAGGCGATCTTTTCGCAGTCCGGTTTTTCCAAGCAATCGCGCCAGCTCCGCGCTGCGCGTGATGATTGCCGATGCTCGCGTGAGGAGCTTCGCCATCACTTTGCGACGGGCGGGCATTTTTAAATACTGATGCACATCGGAGCCCTGCGCGATGGCGACGAAACGGAAATGAAATTCCTCCTGTAAGCGCGCGACGGCGCACGCATCCGGGAAAAGCCACGAGCACAGCACAACATCGAAATGCGCATCGCGACGTGCGGCGTCGAGGTGACGGCGAAGCGCGTTGGCCGCGAGCTTGTGATTCCAGTGCGTGCCAAATTTCGGCACGTAGCTCGTGGGGACGAACGTGGGCCGCAGCGCTACATCGTCCGCGCGCGGCTGCCAGCTTTTGCGCGCCCAAGGCAGCACGGGGCGCAGCGCGAGTGTGTGGATTTCCCAGCGCGAAGAGAGCGCGTGGAGCACGGCGGCGTTGTCCAGCCCGCGATAGGGCTCGCGCATGTCGGGGAAAAGATTGCTGATGAAAAGCAGACGCACGTTTTTAGTGAGCAGGAATCGGCTGCACGTGACCAGCAATCACTTCGATTCGCGTGGCAGCATGAGGGTGAAAGCGATGGCGGGCAGGAAGAGGAGGCCGTCGTAGAAAAGCGTCACGCGGAAGTTTCCTCCTGCGGTGATTTGCGCGGCGAAAATGGTGCCGATGGCAGCGGCGATACGTCCGATATTGTAGGAAAACCCCGCGCCAGTCGTGCGGAGGAGAGTTGGAAAAAGCGGAGGCAGCAGCATGGTAAAGAGGCCGAAAACACCGCTCCAAAAAGCCACGGCGGGCAGCCAGAATCGGGAGAGCGGAGCGAGCGCGTGCTCGGTGCCGAAAGCGCCGCACATTGTAATGGCGAAACCGCTGAACATGAAAACCAACGTGGCTTTGTAGCCGAAACGCGACGCGAGCCAGCCGGCGGCGAAGTTGCCCACGATGCTGACTCCGATGATCCACGCGAAAGTCGCAGAGAGCAGGCTGTCGCGCGCAGTGCCGCTGAGGGCGACGACTTCGGGCAGACTGCGGAGGTGTTGCGCCTGCCAGAAAATGAACGCCCACCAAGCGGTGAGCGAGAAGGCGCAGATGCCGACGCAAACAAGGGTGATGCGTCGCGTTTCGCCCCGGAAAAGATCGGCGACTCTGGCCTGCGGCTGTTCTTTTCGCGCAGCGAGCCAAGCTGCTGGCTCGGGGACATGGCGGCGGATGTAAAAAACGAGCAACGCAGGGATGATTCCGATGAGGAAAAGATAGCGCGGGTGCGAGCCGCTGAGCAGGACGCCCGCAGCGCAGGCGATGAGGATGCCGAGGTTCACGCCGGCTTGCAGGACGGCGGCTGTCCATGGGCGCCACGCCTTGGGCCACGTCTCGGCGATGAGCGTGGAGCCGACGGCCCATTCGCCGCCGATGCCAAGCGCGGCGAGAAAACGGAAAATCAAAAGATGCCACCAAGTCTGCGCAAAAAAGGAGAGGCCCGTGAATGCGGCGTAAGTGAGCACAGTGAGGGAAAGCGCTCGGCTGCGCCCGATGATATCGCCGAGCCTGCCGAAAAATGTGCCGCCGAGCGCCCAGCCGATGAGAAAGGCAGCTTGTATCCAGGAGGTGCGCTGCCTCACTTCGGTGCTGGCAGCCAGTCCGCGCTGGTTCGCTGCGGCTAGGAAAAATTCATCACGACCAATATATCCGTCATGGTTGGTGTCGGCGGTATCGAAAGGTATTTCTTTTACGTATGAGCATCTGTTTGAACATTGAATCCATTGCTCTCTGCTAAGGACATCAAGGCTGTCGGCTGCTATTCGCCACTCCTCTTTTAGTGAGTCACCATGAAATAAAAGCGCCACAAACAATGTCGCGACGAGCGTATATATATGCATATCCAGCCCGTCGAAAAACCAGCCGAGCCAAGCAGCGAGGCCGCTCTTGCGTTGTTCGGGGGTGATGTCTCGGAAATGTGCGGCCATTGGGAATGAGGATGATGAATGGCTGGGTAGAAGCAGGGCGGAAAGATAGTTTTTTGTTCCTGGCGGAAATACGATCTGGCCTCTTCCCTGCTATGCTTCTCTCTGCTACATAAGCGCGGTAATTTCCACGATGCCTGAAATCCAGACTGAATCCTGTCCTGCTTGCGGTTCGCTTCTCGATGTTACTGGCGCGCAGATTTTTGCGGAACGAACATGCCCCATTTGCGCAAAGGCGATTCATGTGCGCAGAAATTTCGGGCAATACGAAATGCTGAACATTTTGGGCCAGGGCGGACAGGGAGTCGTGTATCGCGCGGTGGATAAAACACTGAACCGTTTCGTCGCGTTGAAACTATTGTGCACGGAATACAGCAGCGATCCGGAATTTGTGAGTATGTTTGAGAGCGAGGCCCGGGTGACGGCTTCCATCAATCACCCAAACGTGGTGAAGGTTTACTCGTTCGGTGCCGACGATGGGCACGTCTTTCTGGCGATGGAATTGGTGGCAAACGGAACGCTGGATGGATTGATGGAAAAGATAGTGCGTGTGCCGGAGGTGCGGGCGTTGCAAATCGGGATCGAGATTGCAAAAGGACTGAAGGCGGGTTTTGAGCGCGGACTGGTTCACCGCGATGTGAAGCCGGGAAACATTTTGTTCGCCGAGGATGGAACCACTAAGATCGTGGATTTTGGACTGGCGATTCTTTTCGAGCAGCAGGCGCAGGCAACTGGTGAAATCTGGGGAACTCCATATTATTTGTCCCCCGAGCGACTGAACAGAGTTTCGGAGGATTTTCGCAGTGATATTTATTCGCTCGGCGCGACGCTCTTTCATGCCATTTCAGGAAGGCCGCCGTTTGAGGCGCAGGATGCCTCGCATGTCGCGCTGAAGCATCTGCGTGCGCAGGCAGTGAGCATCCAGGCGTGGGCGCCTCATGTTTGCAACGCTACGGCTTACGCGATCAATCGCACGCTTTTGAAGAATCCGGATGACCGGCAGCAGAGCTATGATGAGTTTATCGAACAGCTTCAGTTTGCCCGCGACGAGGCGCTGGCGCGGATGCGTGCCGGAGGAAAGGCCCAACAAAAAGCACGTGTGGTAATCGACGCTCCAAAGTCGCAACAGGGTCTGAGTTGGTTCACCGTCGCCATACTTATCATGTTGCTGGCCGGTCTCGTTGCCGCCGGGATGCTCATCATGAAGTTGAGCAAGGCGGCGAACGAAGATTCCAAGCCTGCAATAGAGAAGCCAGTTGGTCGGTGATTGAGAAAAATCACAGAAAGGCGCCTCCTTGTAGACCGCAGTGCCCATTGAAAAACAACCCTGCTCGATACTGGACTCGTAAAATGGAGGTTGCACCCAGCGCTCACCACGCTACATCCGCCGCCCGATGACATTCAAAGATTTCGGCCTATCCGAGGCGGTGCTGCGCGGGATTGAGGCCAAAGGTTACACAGAACCCACCCCGATTCAGGCGGAGGCCATGCCTCTCGTCCTGCAAGGTCGTGACGTGATGGGCTCGGCCCAAACCGGCACGGGCAAGACCGCCGCGTTCGCGCTGCCGCTCCTTTCCAAACTCGGCGGACCCAGCAACGAGGGCACACGCGTTCTCGTCTTGGAACCCACGCGCGAACTCGCGCAGCAGGTCCACAGCAGCTTCGAGGACTACGGAAAATTTACCGGTCTCCGCTCCGTGCTCATCCACGGTGGTGTCGGCTACGGTTCACAGCGCGAAGCTTTGCTGAAAGGCGCGGACGTGATCGCTGCGACACCGGGACGGCTCCTCGATTTCATGGAAGACGGCACCATCAAGTTGGGCCAGGTGAAATACCTCGTGCTCGATGAAGTAGATCGGATGCTCGACATGGGCTTTCTCCCCGACGTCTCGCGTATCATCAAATCGTGCCCAAAAGGTCGGCAGACGCTCTTTTTCTCCGCTACACTCCCGCCCGAATTGGAGTCGCTCACGAAGTGGATCCTGACCGACCCAATCGCCGTGGAAATCGGCCGCCGCCAAAGTGCCGCCGAGACCGTCGCCCACGCGCTCTACCCAGTGGCAAAAGATCAAAAAATGGATCTGCTCCTCGCCATGCTGGAGATGACTCATTTCGAGAGCGTGATTATTTTCACCCAGACAAAAGTAGCCGCCGACATCGTCTGCGCACGAGTCGCCGGTATGAAACACAAAGTCGCCGCCATCCACGGCGACCGCAGTCAGGGTGAGCGCGAAGAGGCGCTCGCTGGTTTCAAAAGTGGAAAATACGAAGTGCTCGTCGCCACCGACATCGCCGCGCGCGGGCTCGACATCGCGGGCGTCACCCACGTCATCAACTACGACGTGCCACAGCATCCCGAGGACTATGTCCACCGCATCGGACGCACGGGCCGTGCGCTGAAAAGCGGAGACGCATTCACTATTTTCACCGCCGAGGATCTCGACCCCGTCCGCAAAATCGAGCGTTACATAAGCGCACAAATCCCCCGTCAGAAACTCGAAGGCTTCAACTACCTCTACACCGCGCTCTTTAATGAGAGCAGCATCCCCGCCGGTGGTTTTGGTCGCGGAGCCCGCACCCACAAAGGCTTCACGATTGGGCGGCGAAAATAGCGTCTGGCTTACTCCTCCACCTTAGCGGTTCCACGCGAGACGATGTCGCCTAAAATGATGTCCAAGGCTTTTGGATCATGCTTCGCATCGTCGAGGGTGAACTGACCGTTTTCACCATTCAGCGTGTAGCGAACAGTAGATAAACCCTTCGCTTTCCACCTCCGTTTATCCACGTGAGTGATCGCAGCGTAGGGCACGCGTTTTCCGCTGGGAGTGGTCACGCCTTCCTCATCTGAGCGCACTACGGTGCGACGCTGGCGCTGCCAGTATATCAGCGCGAAAAGACCGATCGCTCCGGTAATTCCGCCAACGACAAACTGCCCGAGGATATCCTTGCTCTCCAGACGGCGGTGAGGCGCTTCCGTTTTCCATCCACGTTCCGCGCAATATTTCTCCCATGCTGCATTGTCGGCCTTTAGCTCCTCGTGTTTGTCCCAGCGCTCGTTGCTGCGGGGGTAGCCGATGAAGCCGTCCCATAAAAACCAGGCGGCGTAGGCGAGAAAAAGGAAGGGGATGATTCCTTTTTGCTGGGTCCAAAGTTTCGTGATGCGGGCTTCGGCGGGCATGATTGTGAAATATAGATGACGAATGGCGGGTGCCGTAGGAAGCCAGAACTTCACGTTTCCCGAATTTCCTGCTTCATTCGTAACCCGTAATTCGCCATTCGTCATTCCCATCATGCCCACGCCGCTTGTTCTCTCGCTCGATCTCGGCACATCTTCCGCGCGCTCCGCGCTGTTTGATATCACCGGGCAGCGACAGCCCGGCACGACAGCGCAGCAAAGCTACACGCTTTTCACGTCGGCGGAGGGCGGCGCGGAAATTGAACCCGGCGCGCTTCTCGGTGCGGTGCGAAAGTGCATCGCCGAGACGCTGGCGAAACGCCGCACCGATTCGCTCCTTCGCACACGGCCCGTCGGCGCCATCGCGGTTTCCAGCTTTTGGCACAGCCTCGTTGGTTGCAACGGGAAGGGCGAGGCCATCACGCGCATCATCACGTGGGCCGATTCGCGCTGCCGCGCCGCCGCCGAGAGCCTGCGAAAAGATCGCAAGGAAGCCGAAGTCCACGCCCGCACCGGCTGCATGTTGCGCGCGAGTTTCTGGCCCGCAAAATTGCGCTGGCTCGACCGGCACGACGAGCGACTCTTCCAGCGCATCGCGCAATGGATGTCGCCCGCCGAGTGGCTCCAGATTCAGCTCGCGGGCAGCGCGAACTGCTCCTTTTCCATGGCGAGCGGCACCGGCCTTTTCGATCCTGCCGCGCTCGATTGGGACGCATGCATGCTCCGTCTCACGCATCTTACGCCGGAAAAAATGCGCCCGCTCAGCGACGATCCCACGCCCGTCAACGGCGCGTTCGCCGCGCAATTTCCCGAGTTGAAAGACGTGCCGTGGTTTCCTGCCATTGGCGACGGCGCAGCATCGAACCTCGGCTCCGGCGCAACCAAACCCGGTCTCGCCGCCATCAACGTCGGCACCAGCGCCGCCATCCGCGTCATGCGCTCGGGCAAAAACGCACGCGCCCCGCTCGGCCTTTTTTGCTATCGCGCGGATGCAAGTCGCCACCTCGTCGGCGGTGCAGTCAGCAACGCCGGCAACCTCCGCGCGTGGTGCCTTCGCGAACTCCGCCTCACCGACGGCCCCGAACTCGAAGCCGCGCTCGCCGCACGCCCCGGCCCTCAACACGGACTCGCCGTCCTCCCATTTTGGACCGCCGAGCGTGCGCCGATGTGGAATGAAGACGCCACCGGCTCCATCCACGGCCTCCGCCAAAGCACCACGGCGCTCGACATTCTTCAGGCTCTCACCGAGGCCACCTACCATCGCATCGCGCGCATCTACGACTTGCTCGCCGAAGATGAAACCACAGCGCCAAAACTCATCGTCAGCGGCGGCATTCAGAAATCGCCCAGCTCCTTTCAGCGCCTCGCCAACGTCCTCGGTCAGCCAGTTTATCCAAACGACGAACCCGAAGCCTCTCTGCGCGGAGCCGCCGTCTTCGCGCTCGAAAAACTCGGCTACCCCATCCCGTCACGCAAACTCATCCACCCAGTGAAGCCGCAAAAAACTCTTGCCCGCCAATACGCTGAGGAGCGCGCCCGCCAGACGCAGCTTGAGTCGCTCTTGAAGTAGTCAGTTTTTCCTCAGTGCAGCATCGCCCAGCGGTTCGGCTCACGGATGAGCTTTGCATCGAGATCGAGGAAAAAATCCAGCCGTCGCTCCGTCTCCGCGAGGTCAATGTGCCGTGCCATGATCAAATAAGTCGCGTAGTGATTCCCCTCGCTCTCCACAAGGCTCGCATAAAAACCTGCCAGCTTCGCATCCAGATCGCGGATCGCCTCGGACAGGATTTGAAATTTTTCACAGGAGCGCCCCTCGATAAGCGCGCACACGATGAGATGATCAATCACCTGCTCGCGACGTCCTTTTCGCACCGCCTGCATCATTCCAGAAATCCACGGGCTCTTTTTCGGGAAGTTGAACGGAATGCCGCGCTCCCGCAGCAGCCCGAGCACCAGCTCGAAATGCTGCAATTCTTCGATGGCAATCGCATTCAGCTCCGAAACGTGCTCGTGCAACTCGCCATACTTTTCCAAGTTCAGCGCCGTCGTCGCTGCCTTGCGTTCCAAATGTGCATGATCCACCAGCACCTCCGGCAGGTTCGCCCGGATTTTCGGCAGCCAGGAGTCAGGAATTTTTTCGCGCCACAACAACATGCCCATAGGGAAAGCACCGCCGCCCGTGCATGTGCAAGCGGAGAGTGTCTGCGATTGATGGTTTCTATTCGCGCGCTTTCACTGTCACATCGAAAACACCCGTGAGCACGCGACCGGCGATCCGCACTTGCACCCACATTCGATAGTCGCCGGGCTGGGGGAATGCGTAGGGGAATGTGACTTCATTCGTCGCGGAAGCCGATGGCTGAGGCTGCGGGGTCGGAGGTTCTTTTGGATTGTCCAGACGGGCGAAGAGCTGTTGCGCGGCCATGGAGATCGTGCCTGATGGATGCAGATGGGTGAAGACGGTGCCGTCGCTGCGGCGGACGACTGCGTGGCCGAGCATACCCATGTAGGGCTGGAGCGTTGCGCCTTCGCCGGATGGCGAAAAGGCGGCGAATCGTAGCGCGGTTTCACGGTCGGCAATGAGAATGCCTGGCGTCTGCAGCACCATGCGAAAGCCGCCCATGAGCACACTCGTGCGCGCGTCGGTGGGCGTAGCGCTGACGTGCCAGGAGTCGTCGTAATCGAGCGCGTTTGGACGGGCGGAATTACCGCTCGGTGCGATGGGCGACATGCACCACGCGTCGTTTTTCATCGTCCAGCTTGTCTGCTTTGCGGAGCCGGCTGGTTCGGGCAGAGTGACGCTGCTGATGAGCGTTTCGTCAGTGCCGTTCTCGTGGGTGACTTCGGCGTAGAGATGATATTTTCCACCGGGCAATGGCGGTAGCACGCCTTCAAAATCCGTAGTGCTGCGCCGCACTGGATGCAGATGTGCGAATGCACCTGCGCCCTGCTCGTGGATGAGAAAGAGGTGCATGAGTTTGCCGTGGTCGGTGACTAGCGTATCCCAAGCGCTGGCTGCGGTGCTTGTGGCGTCCGGCGTGAGGTGGAGAAGGCGCGTTTCGCCGTCGGTGCGGATGGCTGCCGTGACGGGCAGCGGGCGAGAGAGCGCGTTGCTGCGGAAGTCGCGATCCATTTTCTGCCAGCGCACAGTGCCCGCCCACACGCCGCCGCCGAGCACGAGTGCGGTGATGACAGCGACGCGCCGCCCGCGCTTGCGATCGCTGAGCGCGGTGACGGTTGCGGGTGAGAGCGTAGCTTCGCGTGCGGCGGCTCCGGCGAGGCACGCGGCGGCGATAAAAAGAAGCGCGCCGAGCGTGGCGAGCGTCCCGCCGAGCGCGGGCGGCATGACGGGCCGCACGAAGGACGCAGCGCGAAGCGGCACCTCGACGATGCCACCGCCGCCCGGGCTTTCGAGTGCGATGCGGACGGCATAGGTGCCACTGCGCGAGAGCCAGCAGATGGCGGTGAAAAGTTGTGCATCTCCCGCGACAGCGAGCGCGGGCGTGGGCGCGGGATCGGCCTCGGGGCCTGCTCCGATGAAAGCGGGACGGACGGTGACGGCGGAAATGGAAGAGTCGCTCACGCGCACATCAATCTGCGCATTTCCCGGCAGCGCGGCAGGCGGTCGGATGACGACACGGACGGCGTGCGGCCCTGCGTGACCGTCGTAGAAAACATTCGGACTGCCAACGTGCGCGCGCGCGATTTGAACGACGAACAAAAGGATGGCGATGAGGAGGGTTTTCATCGTGCGAAGCGAGAGAGCCATGCGCCGAGCCACAGGCCGATGCGGCTGGAGCCTGTGGCGAGTGCGATGGCGATGGCGGTGTTCTTTATGTCGAGAACTTCGCCGGGCCAGAAAGCGGTGCGCATTTCGTCGCTGATGCGAAGGAAGAACGGCCAGTGTTTTCCCCCGCCGGCGAAGAACCAATGGTCCGCAGCGGGTGTGAGGAGGAATTCCGCGAAGCGCCACTGGGCCACGGCAAAGATGGTGAAAAATGCGAAGCCCGTTTCCATCGCGGCGCGCCAATCGGTGTCCTTGCGCGCAGCGAGCAACCAGTCGAACACCAGCGCGGGAAGCACGATGAGCGGAGGAAAGGGCGGAGGCAAAAGATGGTCGCGCGCATTGTAGATCGGTCCAGTTTCTGGCGAGCCGGGGATGAGCGGTAAAATCCACATCGCTGCGAGATGAATGCCCATGCCGAGCAGCGCCGCGCGGGTCGCAGGAAAACGTCCGCCACCCGACACCGACACCGCAGCGAGCACGAGCGGATAAGTCCCGCACGCGAGTTGATAAAAGAACGCATCGTGCTGGCGGTTTGCAAAGCCGTGAGCCAGCGAGACCGTCGCAATCATCGCCGTCACGACACCGCCGCCCCAACGAGGAACACACCACCATGCACCAAATGCGATGGCAAAAAACGCCACCGCTTTCGCAATCTGCGGTGGATGCCAAATCCCCGCCGCAAGCCCGTAGCCAGCCTGCCACCAGCGGTCAAAAGCGAACGCCGCCACAAACGCCACTGCTCCCCAAAGCGCAAGCCATGCTCCGACCGGCGCGCGCCATTTTGAAATAGCGACGCCATTTTTTCCGCAAAGGATCATCCACACCGCCGTGAGGCCCGCCATTGCCACTGCTGCATAGGTGAGCACGTGTGGCCACGCCAAAACGCGATCAATCCCAACGGTGGACTCCCACGAAAAATCCCACAGCAAACTCAGCGGCAGTGTGATCGCTGCGAGCAGCAAGAGCAGCGCGCACTTTCCGCCGGCAGGCGCGGAGCCCGGCGAATCGGTGAGTGCGTTCTTTTCCATCGCGCGAGCCGTAGCGGATGCGCCGCAAGAACACCAGAGGGCTGTTCCCGAAGCTGAAAATTAACGAATTAAGTATTGATCCCACGAGTGTCCGGCAGTAACTACCACAGTAGTAATTGGTTGCAATCTTGCGGTGTCAAAGGGTTGAAGTCATGTTTTGCAAGTAGTTCATGGAGAGGCATTTTCTCAAATGGATGGACACTCAGAAGTTGCAAAGTTCTGTGCAGC
>CANJNZ010000015.1 GCA_947476045.1 Chthoniobacteraceae bacterium | reverse complement strand
GGAAAGAATGTAGCGGCCGGAGTTCATGGGCCGGCATCGTCCACGGAGCCACTCCGAAATTCAAATGCGTGACATCCATTTTCATGCGCAACTCACGCAAACTTCGCTGCTAACAAAACACCGACCGCGCATCAACCGGACACCCGTGACCAAGGACGACATTATCGGCGAGGCGTTAGACCCGCTGAATATGCTAGCTGTTCTCTGCCTTTATGGATTTGGCATTCTCACTGTCATCCTATTGCTAGCTTGTGTCATCGACAGAGTTTTTCGAGGCGGGAAGTAGAGGGGAAAGAGCCACGGGCAGACCGTCACTCTTTAGAAAGGACGAGCAGGATTGACGGCAGGAACCGGCGCGCCCTAAACCCGCCACACACCGCACATCCACCATGAACAAGCTCCTTCTCCTTTTACCCCTCCTTGCATTTGCCGTTTGCGCCCGTGGGGGCGATGCAGCGGATGCGAAACGCCTGGCGGCCCTCGAACAGCGCATCCAGCAACTCGACAAGGAAGTCGCCACACTGAAAGCGCGCCTCGACGAAGCGCAGAGCGCAAAACCCACAGCAGCCGCCATTGAGCAACTCCTGGGCATCCGCCCCGCAGCAAAACCCGCGAAACCCATCAGCGAGAAACAAGCAAAGGCCAACACAACACTGGAGGAGTTGCGGCAATTGGATATGGCGTTGGACCAATGGGGCATCGAAATGAACAAGCGGGCGGGGGACAAACCCACCCCGGCGGAGTTGCGTCCTTACATCAAAGCCGGCACGCGGCTCTACAACACCCTCGGCGACCCCGACGACCCCAAAGACATCCTCGGCAATCCCTACGGCCCCTTCGTGCTGGATGAAGCCCCCAAGGTGAACCCCAAGACCCTCCGCGAACTCTCCGATGCCGTCCCCCGCGAATTCTGGGAGCCTTTCCTCGAAAAGAAGTAGCGCAGAGAGATAGGCTACTCCCGCACCGCACAATCCCGTCTCTTTTTGGACGGGATGAACAGGATTTGGAGGATTGACGGAAGGGGCCTCGCACCAAGGCACGGAGGCACGAAGTTCTGCACACGCACTCCCACGGTGTGAACGTCGAGAATACCAGCCCCGACGGGATTGCACCGGGGCGGGCGGGCGTGCTTTTGCTGGGGAAGAACTTCGCCCGCTCTCGGAAAAGCATTCCTCTGAGCCGGAGCGACGCGGTTTCCAGTCCCGGGAGCGTCCTTTTTCGGCGGAAACGTGTCCATGCCTGCTGGAAGTGCGCCCCTCCGACTTCCATGGACTCATCTCCTGCCTCCATGGACTCATCTCTCGGCTCCATGGACGCATCTCCCGGCTCCATGGACTCATCTCTCGGCTCCGGTAACGTTACCCCCGTCTTCAGTAACGTTAGTCCGGATCCCGATAACGTTATTCTTTCTCACAGAGAAACTCCTCTGCAACCCAAGAGGGACGGCGTGAAACTCGGCAAGCCTGCCAGTCAGGAGGGGAACCGGTGCGGCCTGAAAATAGCCCAGCACTTCAGTGCTGGGAACCCCGCCCACCCAAGCCAAAAAGTCCCGAAGGGACGAAAGAACCGTCCCGCCGTCCCTGCCGGGACTTTGCCCCGATGCCCCCGCCTTTTCCCAGCGATGAATCGCTGGGCTATTGCCAGCACCCCCCGCCCACTTTCGCTTTGCCAAAGCCCCCCAAACCCGCTCCCCTCCCACCACCATGCCAGCCCTCACCCACCAACATCCCCAGCCCCTTCGCGGCGCAGGAAAGGAAAGACGATGAAATTATCGAAGAGACTGGCCTTAGTTGGAATAGCGGTGGCGGCCTTCGGGATGTTCGTAGGTCTCATCAATGATAACGCCATTCGGCTGGGAATCCCAATACCGTTTGCCATCATCGGTGCTGGCTCGCTGATTGCCCTTGCGATTACCGAGACCAAAGGCTGGGACTGATCCTTTCACCACCTGAAGCCATGAATCAAGCGCTGCCAACCATCCTTACGACAACCGCCAATGCCCTCGCAGGCTACCAAGTCACTCACGAACTCGGCGTCGTGCGCGGCATCATTGTTCGTTCACGGTCTATTTTTGGCAATATCGGAGCGGGGATTCAGAGCCTTTTCGGGGGCAACATCACTCTTTACACGGACCTTTGCGAGCGTGCGCGCTCGGATGCGTTTCAGCTTTTGCTTCGCCATGCAAACGAGCGCGGTGGCAATGCCGTGATCGCCGTCCGCTTTGATGCCACGGAGGTTTCGCCGGGCATCACTGAAGTCTTGTGCTATGGCACCGCCGTCATCGTCGAAAGGATATCCTAGGGGGATTAGGGAGTGACGGTTCCTTTCGCCGCCTAGGCTCGGGTGGCGAGGAGCATTCCCCAGTGTTCGCCGGGGCGTTGTTCGTTGGTGCGGATGCGGAGGCCGCGCTTTTCGACGAGGGCGCGGATGTCGGCACGGGTGCTGCCGGGGCTGAGGAAGTTTCTTTGCGACGATGGGGCGGGCATGGTGTTTGACTCCGCCGCTTCCATCTTCAACTTACCTATCATGCAAAAACCCATGTTCATTCTCGTCGCCGGTGCCGCTGTGGCGGTGGTGGCGGCTGCCGCTGTGTTCGTTTTCACTGGCTCGCCTGTCGTGCCGGAGCCGGAGAAGGAGAAGGTGAAGGCGGCGGCTCCGCAGAGTGCGGCGTCGCAGGGCAGCGTGGCGGCGAATCCTTTCAACATCACGGGCGGCGGTTCGTCGGCGAGTGAGACGAAGCTGCGCCCGCTGAGTTTTGAGCGGCGGCAGAGTGTGGAGCGGGCGGGGTTCGATGCGGCGGATGACCTCGACAAGGCGTTGGGGCAGCTTGCGGAGATCACTGCGCCGAATGAGCGTGCGGCTTTCATCCGGGGGCTGTTCGAGCATCTGGCGACGGGCGACCGGAAGGCGGCGATGGCGGCGCTGAACAAGTTTAAGGACAATGACCGGGCGACGGCGGCGACTTCGCTGATTGATGCGTGGCAGCCGGATGCGCGCTCGCGTTTCCAGCGCGATGGGCGCATTGAGGGTTTCCTCGGCTACGCGCTTCTCGACAAGGACCCCGCGCTTGCGGCGGACTGGGCGCAGCAAGTCCTCACAGGCGATGCGAGTCGCGAACTGATGAACCGCGCCATCACGGACATCGCGAAGCAGAACCCGCAGGTGGCTCTCGAATACGGCAAGGATCTGACCGGCAAGGAGCGCGCTGATTTTCTCCGCCGCGTGGCGGGAGGCTGGGCGCAGACGAATCCCGAAGACGCGCTCGCATGGGCGGGAAAAGAGACGGACCCGGAGCTTCGTGCGAGCATCACTGCAAGCACCATCCGGGGCATCGCGGATAAGGACCCGGCTGCTGCGGCCAAGCAACTTTCCCAACTCGCGCCGGGTGACGACCGCACGCGCACGGTGGAGCGCATCACGGAAAAGTGGGCGGGCAAGGACGTGGCCGCTGCTGAGGCGTTCATCGGCACGCTCACGGATGCGGTGGATCAAAAGACGGCGCAGCGTGCGCTGGACCAAGCAGCGCCGGTGGGCATCGGCGTGGCGATTCGCCCTTCGCGCGATGGCGGGCTCGTTGTGCAGGATGTCCCCGAGGGCAACAATTCCGGGCTCAAGGCCAACGACCGCATCGTGGCCATCACGCGCGCCGACGGCCAGACGGTGGACACCACGAAAGATCCACGCGAGGCGTTCGGCGCCCTCCGCAGTGGCCAGCGCGGCAGCACCGTCTCACTCACCGTAGCGAACGATACTGGCGCAACACGCACCGTGAACACCGTGTTGGATCGTTTTCCAGCGCAGGATTGGGGACGCGGCGGCTTCGGCGGGCCCTTCGGTGGAGGCGGGAGACGCGCGCGATAAATAGACGGCGTGACCGGTGATTAGCGTGCATTTCGCGCCGACCACGTTCCATCCGTCACACCTCTCGTCATTTGCAATGGCTTGACGGCATGAGCATTTGGCTTTTATTGCGCGCCCCCAAAGTAGGAATGAAACATCAAGGATTCGCGTTTGCTTTTATCGCATTGTTCATCGTCGGCTGCGCCAACGATGCGCGCTACGGTCGTGATACCATTTACCTCAACGGCAAGCAAACGCCTGCCGACAAGGGCAAGCGGATGAATTTCGACAACGTCTCGTATTGGGACGGTGATCACGTGACCGGCGCTCCCCGCGTGCGCATTAAAATCGGCGAGCAAAAGGCGTTTTTCTACAAGGGCGACCAGCTTGTGGGTATCTCGATACTTTCCACGGGACGCGAGGGCTTCGACACGCCGAGCGGCAGCTTTAAAATCCAACAGAAGGACAAGGATCATGTTTCCTCGCGCTTTGGTGATTATGTGGATGCGCAGACTGGTGCGGCGGTGAAAAAGGATATCGATCGTGACAAAGACCCGATGCCCAAGGGCGCGAAGTATGATGGCGCGAAGATGCCTTTCTTTATGCGTATCCATGGCGGCGTGGGGATGCATGTGGGCTTCCTTCCCGGCTATCCCGCATCGCACGGCTGTATCCGTATGCCAGCCTTTATGGCGGAGGCATTTTTCAATAATGTGCAAGTCGGCACACCGGTGACCATCGAACGCTAAAATGTCCGCACAAGTCCCGGCAGTCAGTATCACGGAAACGAAGCGTCTGCTCGATGGCGCGAATCCACCGCGTCTCATTGACGTGCGCGAGACGGAGGAATGGGAGCATTGCAAAATCCCCGGAGCGGAACTTCTCCCGCTCTCGCAGTGGCCCGCGCTTGCGCAGGAAAAGCTGGCCGACAAATCGCAGGCGCTGCTCATCCATTGCCATCACGGCGGTCGCTCTGCGCGTGCTGTCGCGTGGCTTTTACAGCAAGGCTACACGGACGTGCGCAACGTAGCCGGCGGCATTGATGCGTGGTCGCTGGAGATCGATCCAAGCGTTCCTCGCTACGAATAATTTCATTCGCGCCGATCTCGCCGTCGCACTGGCGACACGCGAGGGTCGTCAGGTTGTCACCAAATCTGCCCTTCACACACTTCCGCCGACCAAATAACGTTCGCGCGATTAACCGAATGACCAAGAAAGCGCCAAAAGCAGAGCCAGCATCCGCCTATCGCACGCGACTGGCTACGAGCGAAGCGGATGTCCGCGCCGCACAGCACTTGCGCTTTGAGGTCTTCAACGTCGAGATGCACGAGGGGCTGAAGGAAAGCTGGACGACGGAACTCGATGCCGACCGTTTCGATGAAAGCTGCGACCATCTGCTCGTCGAGAAAGTCTCCACCGGCACCATCGTAGGCACCTACCGCTTGCAGACCGGGGCGATGGCCGCCGAGCGCCACGGCTACTACAGCGCGCAGGAGTTCGACTTCACTCCCTACGAACCCTACCGCTCCCAGATCGTGGAGCTCGGTCGCGCGTGCGTCCACATTGACCATCGAAAGGCGAACGTCCTCAACATGCTCTGGCGCGGCATCGCAGAATACGCTCGGGAACGAGGCGCGCGCCTGCTTCTCGGATGCAGTTCCATCACCTCGCAAGACCCTGCGCTCGGTCTGGCCATGTATGAAAAACTCGCCGCGACAAACCTCGCACCCGAGCAGTTTCGCACCGTCCCGCTTCCGGCTTTTGCAATGCCGGCTGTCGCGCCGCTCGCCGATTGCCCCGAGCCGCCGCGCCTTCTTCGCTCCTACATGAATATGGGCGCTAAAATCTGCGGCCCGCCTGCGCTGGATCGCGAATTCGGCAGCATAGATTTTCTCACCCTCATTGACTTCGCGGACATCCCCGAAGCCGTTCAAAATCGTTTTCGTTTTTAAATGAGCGGATTTGCAGGAGTCGCACGCGCAGCGCTTCGCGCAATGATTTACCCTCCGCTCGCCGCCACCTGCTTTGCGGACTACGCATTTACGGGCGCGCGCAGTTGCATCCGCCAGCGTGTGCACTGGCTTCGTCGTTCCTCTGCGAAACACGCGAAGTGGCTCGGCTTTCGCATCCGCGTCCACGGCGAAATCCCGAGCAACGGTCTCATTGTTTCCAACCACGTCAGCTACCTCGACATCCTCGCGCTGAGCACCGCCGCCACGACCGCGTTTGTTTCCAAAAAAGAAGTCGCCGACTGGCCGCTCTTCGGCGCGCTGGCGAAAATGGGCGCGACGATCTTCGTGGACCGCGAACGGCGAGGCGCAGTCACCGATGTCGCTGAGGAAATGCACGAGCACCTCGACGCCGGTGTGCCGCTCGTTCTTTTTCCCGAAGGCACGAGCACCGACGGCTCTCATGTTCTTCCGTTTCGCAGTTCGCTTTTCGAGCCCGTGGTAAAAATCGCCTGCCCGCTCACCGCCTGCGGGCTTCGCTACTCGATCGAGGGCGGCAGCGTGCCCGATGAAGTCGCATATTGGGGCGACATGAGCCTCGCGCCGCACATGGGAAATCTTCTCCGCAAGACCGGCCTTACCGTGGATATTCACTTCGGCCCGTCGCACGTCCGCACATCGGATCGCAAGACGCTCGCCCGCGATCTCCACGCCGAAGTGCGCGCACTCGCCGGTCTCGCATAGGCCAAATTTTCCGAATAACAAAACACCATGTCCTCACTCGGCCAACTCCTCATGACCGGCGTCCCCGGTCTCGAACTCGACGCAGCAACCGCCGCCACGTTCCGCCGCCTCCAGCCCGGCGCGTTCATCCTTTTCGGGCGAAACATCCGGTCGCCCGCTCAGCTTCGCAAACTCTGCGACGATCTGCGCGACCTCTCGGACACGCCGCCGATCATCACGATTGATCAAGAGGGAGGGCGCGTCTCGCGGCTGAAATTAATCGGCAACGAACCGCCGAACGCCAACCAGCTTCGCGACCGCGACGACCTTTCGCTCATCACCGCGCATGGCCGCATCACCGGGCGCTTGCTGCGGATGTTTGGCTTCAATTTAGACCTCTGCCCCGTGCTCGATATTTCTTTCGACGACGAAGCCGACAATAGTCTGCGTGGCCGCTGCTACGGCAACAACGTCGCGCAAGTCGTGCGCAATGCCGGAGCTTTCAACGACGCGCTGCAAGCGGCGGGTGTGCTTTCGTGCGGCAAGCATTTCCCCGGCTATTCGCGCTGCCCGGCGGACGCTCATCACGAACTGCCCACGGTCCCTTTCACGCGCGCCGAACTCGATGCGAACGAACTCGCCGTCTTCCGCGCATTTTCCCAGCGCGTGGATTCAATGATGATCGGCCACGCATTTTATCCCGCGCTCGATGACAGCGGCGTGCCCACTTCGCTCTCGCCGCGCATCATCACCGACCTGCTCCGTGGCGAGCAAGGTTTCCGCGGACTCGTGATGACTGACGATCTCGACATGGGCGCGATTCTAAATCCCTACGGCACGGGCGACGCCGGACTCGCGGAAGTCATCCACCGCGCCATCACCGCCGGCAACGACCTCGCGATGATCTGCCACCGAGTCGAGATGGTGGAAAAAGCCCATGCCGCGCTCAGCGACATCGCCCGCACCGCGTTGGATCGCGCTCTTGCAAACGTCGCCGCTTTCAAAGCGAAAATGTCCCCGCCGGAACCGTGGGACGAAGCGGAATTCCGTCGCCGAGATGCTGTAGTGTTCGACCTCCGAGTGACCACGCTCGGCCCCGAGCACGCAGCGCAGCGTAGTCCCGAAGACGGCAAGCGTTCGCCGGTCGAGCTGTATTAGCGCTCAGCGATTCCAGGGAGCCTTCGCCAAAAGCAGACCCATGCCGCACCAGTCGGTGATGCCTGCAAAAGTAAGCCCCGCGCCGACAAATGCGGACAGTCCGAAAAACCCCGGATGCACACACAGTCCTAACGTAACGCCTGCGAGAACCAGCAACCCGGCCGCGATCCGCACCTGTCGTTCGAGCGAAATGGATTTCTTTCCGCGATTCGCTGGCAGCCCTGCCTCCGCCCAGGCGAGCATTCCGCCATCGAGGACACGCAGGTTTTTCATTCCGGCAGCAGTGAGTTTTTCGGCGGCATTGCAGGCACGTTTTCCACTGCGGCAGATGACTACGCAGGCTGGCGCATTTCCGTGCTGACGCGCGATGGCGGCAGGATCGAGTTCATCCAGCGGCGAAAGCTGTGCACCCTCGACATGAATTTCCCGAAACTCCATCGGCGTCCGCACATCGAGCAGCACCGGCGCTTCGCCAGACTGTAGTGTGGCGGCGAGTTCTTTTGGCGAGAGCAGAGAAGCGGCGGTATTCATGGCGATATGTAGTAAATATAACCAACCGCCCAAGAGCGCAAAGGATAGCCTCTTTTGGATCGAGATTGTCCGTTGACGCCCGCGCCCGCCTCCGCTAGTTCTGCGCGCCCTCGATTACGGCGGGATAGCCAAGTGGGAAGGCCGGGGTCTGCAAAACCTCTACGAGCGGGTTCGACTCCCGCTCCCGCCTCTCCCTTCGCACGCGGAGTTAAAGTTTGCTCCACGCGACGACGGCTTTAGCCTGCCGTTCCATTTTTCTAAAAAGCCATGACCACTCAACTCGACCAACTCAAGCAACTCACCAAGGTCGTCGCAGACACCGGCGACTTCGAGTCCATGAAGGCCTACAAGCCGCAGGACGCGACCACGAATCCTTCGCTCATCCTCGCCGCCGCATCGAAGCCCGAATACGCGCACCTCGTGGACAAGGCCGTCGCTGACCGCAAAAACAGCGGCCTCACCGGCGCAAAACGCGTGGACGATGTAATGGACCACATCCTCGTGAACTTCGGCCTCGAGATTTTGAAAATCGTCCCCGGTCGTGTGAGCACAGAGACCGATGCGCGCCTTTCCTTTGACACCGCTGGCACCGTCGCGAAGTCCCGCCAGCTCATCGCGCTTTACGAAAAAGCAGGTATCAGCCGCGACCGCGTGCTCATCAAAATCGCGAGCACATGGGAGGGCATCAAAGCCGCCGAGATCGTCGCGAAGGAAGGCATCCACTGCAACCTGACGCTCCTTTTCTCGCTAGCGCAGGCCGTCGCTTGCGCCGAGGGCGGCATCCAACTCATCTCACCCTTCGTCGGTCGTATCCTCGACTGGTTCAAGGCCAGCACGAAGAAGGACTACGCTCCGGCGGAAGATCCCGGCGTCGTCTCCGTCACGCAGATTTACAACTACTACAAAAAGTTCGGCTACAACACGGAAGTCATGGGCGCATCCTTCCGCAACAAGGGAGAGATCACCGAATTGGCCGGCTGCGACCTGCTCACTATCAGCCCGTCGCTCCTCGCAGAACTCGCTGCCTCGACCGATCCGCTTGTGAAGAAACTCGACGCATCCGCTGCGAAGGGCATGGACATGGCCAAGCGCACCTACGACGAAAAAACCTTCCGCTACGAAATGAACGACGACGCAATGGCGACTGAAAAAACCGCCGAAGGCATCCGCAAATTCGCCGTGGATATCGTGAAACTCGAAAGCCTCGTTTCCTCGAAGATCGCGTAATATTTCGCCACTAATTCACGAAAAGGCGTTCGGGAAACCGGACGCCTTTTTTCGTGCCACTTACTTGTAGTTCAGTGTGCCTTTGTGCAGCAGAGGCGCGAAGTCTTTGATGAATTTGCGCGCCGTCGTATCCACCCAGCGTTTTGCTTCCGCCTGCTCTTCCGGTTTTTCGCGAATGGGGATGACCGCAGTGACTGTGATGAACGCCCAACGCTGGTTGACGCCACGCAGAAGGCGGTCGCGGTTGTCCTGGAAAAAACGCCCCAAATGGTTTGCGGTGATCTCATTTTCACCGACAAACCAATAGAACGTGAACGCATCCTGAGTCGCTGTGGTTCCGTTCTTCAATTGGACGGAGCGACGATTGTGCAGGCGTGTCGTGGGGAATGATCCACGTCCCTCGACATGCACAGCCACCTCTTCGCTTTCCAGAATGGACCATCCTTGTGCATCGAGACAGCGCTCCGGGCGATGGATGCTGTTGCTCATATCATGCCCGGAGAGCACGACGGACACGAGCAATTCGTAGCCGCGCGCCACGGGATGACTGTAAAACATCCGTCCAAACTTGGTGCCCTTGCCGAGCGTATCGCGCTCTTTCTGAGTGATCTCACCACTGCGCCCGAACCAGCCGGAAACGTCCTCCGGCATCGCCACTTCTTCTTCTCCTGTGAGCTGAAGGCCGGTCGGCTGCGCGGCGGATTTTGGCAGCAGGAAAACCGTGCTCAAACCGAGCCCCACAACCGCAAGCAGGATGGCGAGGCGCTTAGTAGTCATAAGAGCCGGATGGTTTTTCGGGTTTTGGCGGTTCACTCGAAGGAAGCGAAGCAGGCGAATCCATTGGTGCTTTTTGAACAGGCGTCGCTTCTGCCGTGGCCGCTGCGGCGGCGCGCTTCCACCAGTTGCTCCAATCGCGGTTGATCACATTTCCCGCGCCAATCATCGCCAACACGGCGACCGGGAAGAAAACGAATCCCGAATAGTCGTGATAAAGCCCCGTCGCGATTTTCGGATCAAAAAACCGAGCGAAAACCACCACGGAAAACACGCGCGCGAAATTGCCGAGAATCGCAAACAGCAGCGAACATCCAAATAACACCATCCCGCGCATCGGCGTGCGCATCGCAAAGTATGCATAGAGCGCGGCCAGCGTGAGCATCGCCATCAGCGAGCGGATTCCCGAGCAACCACCCGCGACCTCCAGCGGTTCGAAGCGTCCATCGAGCGAGAAGATTTTGGCTCCCTCCGCGTGGATGCGGATGCCACAGATCGAGGACAGCGTTTCAATGACGGTGGCTGTCTTCGACTGAAGTCCCGCCGTGCCTTGCACCACACCGCCAATGGGAGTCATGAACAACAAAAACACACACGGAAAAAGCACGATGCGCGCGACCTTTTTCCCGTAAAGAAACATCACTCCGCCGTAGATGAGCGGCGGCAGCGCGAAAATCGTATATCGCCCCTCAATGCAGCGGACTCCCACCACAAAAAGCAGCACCCCATAAGCCACCCACCACATCCCTGTATTCGATGGCTCTTTTGCCGCGGCGCGCAAATCCCGCCAACGCAACAAGACTAGCAGCAGCGCAACCGGGATGATCCCCACGCAATGCTCTTGATCGTTCTCCTCATTCCAACTCGCCGCAATCCACTGCGCCGAAGTCTGCGAAAGACTCTGAAAGGCTTTCACCCCGAAATAAAAATACCCGAGCACCGCCAGCAGGCACACACCCAGCGCACAAGCCGCCGGATTCGCCTTCGCCCACGTTACAAAATTACGCCCGATCGCCCCGAAATCCGGGAAATCGAACATCCCGCGATCCACGGAATCGCGCGAGTCTGCATCATTCTGGGGCTTGGTCTCATCTGCCATGCGGTGTGAGAATACGCACGGGGCTCCCGCGTTCAATACTCATCTCGGAATGAAAGGGATACTCAATAGCGCCAGGGCAGCACCGCCAGTAGAGGGCATTCGGACTCATGAAGAACGCGTTCCGTCGTGCTGCCGCGCAATGCATCGAGAAAGCCATGGTGGCCGGCGGTGCTCATTACGATCAAATCGGCGTTTAAAGCGGAGGCAGCCTCATGAATGGTTTCATTCACCGCGCCGGGGCGGATGAGACGATTCCACGTCCATCCCTCCTGCTGTGGCAGATCAAGAGCGGGTATTGATTTTTCATCACCCATATGCAGCAGGTGAAACTGCACGCGCTTGAGCTCTAGCACACGTGCAAGTTGGACTGCTGCATCCACGGCGGACATTGGGTTGGGTTCTGCGGACACCGGAATGAGCACATTATGCAGATTCACCGAGCCGTCTTCGTAATTGATGAAACCAACCACATTGTCCGGTATGAACAATGTCGGCGAATGTGCGCCCCGTGCGATTGGCTCGGCACGCGATTGATGCAGCCACTTCATCCGGCCCTCATGGGTATGCGTGGCGAGGACGATCAGATCGGCGGGATGTCGGTTCAGATAATGCAGGACAGATCCCACCGGATTCGTTCCATGGCTCATGACTTTCTCCACCCCAATTCCAAGTTCCATTACCGCATGACGGCCACTGCCTTTTGGAAGCAGCTTCCAGCGCTCAAGCGTCTCACGTATCCCGGAAAAATCGTGCCAGTGCTCATGATGGTCGCTTGTCGCGTGTTGCAAAGTCAGACTGGCCTTCGATGCAAGTGCGAGTTTCAACGCATGGCAAAAGGCGATGTGGCTCGCCTCAGTGAAATCCGAGGGGTGGAAAATAGATTCGTAAGGCGGGAGTGCTTTAAGCATGGCGTAAAGTAGGGCAAGTGGCGCTCCGATTGCCTTTCCTAACTTGGCCGATACCCGCTTTATATTGCCCAAGTTTGGGCAGTCTTTATAGCGCAGGAAGTTACAGCACCTCGCGATAGACGTCGGGGTGGGGGCGGGAGATGACTACGGCGTTCACGAGCACGCCGGCTTCGGCGATGATGGCGCGGCCTGCGGCGACTGCGGCTTGGACGGATGAGACGTCGCCGGTGAGGGTGCAGAATGCTTTTCCACCAAGGGCCATTGCGAGGCGGACTTCGAGGAGCTGGACGTCGGCGGCTTTCGCTGCGGCGTCGGCGGCTTTGATGAGCGTGGCGACATTGAAGGACTCGAAGATTCCTAGCGCGCCTTTCGGTTCGACGGGGCTTGTGCGGCCAATCGCTGTGAGCACGTCGGGGTGCAGATTTGAGATGACGATGTTATCAATCAGGCAACCGCCGGCGGTCTCGGTGCCGGTGGCGATGGCTGCTTCGACGCTCGCGGTGTCGCCTGCGAGTAGGATCATGTATTTTCCGGAGCAAATGGAGCGTGAGAGCATGAGCTTCACGTTGCCTGCCTTCAGGGCGGAGTCGGCGACTGAGAATCCAGCGGCGATGCTGGAGAGTTCGATGAGGCCTACGGATTTTTCGTTCATTTACTTGGTCAAGGTGATGCGGTCGTTCGCGATGGCGGTTACTTTCGCGGCGAATGGCGCGTGGATGATTGCGCCGAGGGCGTTCGGTGCGGGTTCGGAAATTGGCTGCCCTGCTTTCACGGTGTCGCCGACTTTTACGAGCGGGATGGTCGGGGCTCCGGCGCTTTGTTTCAGCGGAAGGACGAGCAGGTTTGTTTCGACGATGCCGGGGCGCAATGGCGCGGGGCTGTCGTATTGCTCGACGTGCATCTTTTTCATGAGCGTCTTGATCGGGACGTGACGGCCATCGCGCATGGGGTGGACTTTGATGTCGGTCTTGCCGGTCCACTTGAAATTTTGTTTCCGAAGCACGGCCTTGGAGTCGTCGCAGGCTTCCTTCGGGTAGAGTTCCTCGGGGCAGGCGTAGAGGGTGCAAAGTCCGCACGAGCAGCAGAGCGCGGCCCATTCGTTGAAGCGCTCGGCGCCGGTGCCGGTGAAGGCGAGTGTGCGCATGACTTGGTGCGGCTCGACTTGGTAGCCGAGCAGAAAGCGCGGGCAGAATTCGGTGCAGTAGCGGCATTGGTCGCACGCGGATTTGCCGATGGAGGCCTGCAACTTAGCAGGCTTGAACTTCTTCTGCATGACGTGGTGATCACGCGAGAGAATGATCGCACCGGTGCTGGTTTTTACAACGGTGCGGTCGAGGTCATCGGTTGTCTCGCCCATCATGAGTCCGCCGATGGCGAGCACGGGATCGTCGCACGTCGCGCCACCTGCCGCGGCGATGCACTCGCGGTAGCTGATGCCAATCGGAACGGTGAGCGAAACGGGTTCGGCGACCGCGCCTGCGATGGTGATTGTTTTGTGTGTGACCGGCTTTCCGCTCACGGACTGCGCGATGTTCACGAGCGTCTCGACGTTGTTGACGATTGCGCCGACGTGAATCGGTAGGCCGCCGGGCGGGATGAGTTTTCCGGTGACGGTATAGACGAGATCGTATTCGTCGCCTGCCGGGTAAAAGTCGCCCAACAACTGCACGCGCACGTTGGTTCCTTTGCACGCAGCTTCGATGGCTTCGACTGCACCCTTCTTCTTGGCCTTGATGCCGATGACTCCTTCCTTCGCGCCGGTCGCTGCCATGCTGAGTTCGACGCCGCGGACGACATCCGCCGCGTAGTGCTCCATCACCGCCGCGTCCTTGTGCAGCAACGGTTCGCACTCGGCTCCATTGGCGATGATGATGTCGGCTTTCGAGCCGAGCTTCACGTGCGCGGGAAAGCCGCCGCCGCCTGCGCCGACGACCCCTGCGAGCCTGACCTGATCAATGAGCGACATGGGATGCGATTACTTTTGCAGATTCGCGACGATCTCGTTGGTGAGCTTTTGAACGATGGCCTCGATTTCGGCGTCGCTTGCGGTGTTGTCCTGAGTGACGGGATTCCACGGCGTGACTGGCGACGAGCAGCCGTGCGAGCCGCACATCTGCTGCCAGGGATCCACTTCGCAAAGTCCGGCGGGCTTGAGGTCGTAGCGGTCGTCGGGGAGGCCGAGGCTCTTCTTGATGTTGAGCAGTTCGGGAAGCTTGTCGCACGGAATGGACGCATTGCCGGGGATGGACTGCGCGAGGATCACGGTGCGGCAATACGCGTCGGTGATTTCCATTTTGAAATACGCATCCTCGACTGATTTGCCCCAGCAGATGACGCCGTGGTTGCCCATGAGGATGGACTGATGTTTTGGCGCGAGCGGGAAAATCTCCGCTGCGATCTCCGCGCTGCCGGGTGTTTTGTAAGGCGTGTAGGCGACGGTGCCGACGAACACTTCCAACTCGGGGATGAGCCGTGGTGGTGGCTGCATTCCTTTTATTGCGAAGGCGCCCGCGTGGCACGGATGCGCGTGGCAGACGCTCACAGCTTCGGGCGTGGAGTGGAAGATGGCCATGTGAGTGGTAATTTCGCTGGAGCGTTTCCACGTGCCGCCGAGCTGCGTGCCCTTGCCGTCCACCATGCACATCATGTCGGGTTTCATGAAGCCCTTGCTCACGCCGGTCGGAGTGCAGATGAAACGATCCGGCCCGAGGCGTGCGGAGATGTTGCCGCCGTTGCCGTCGCAATACTCACGCGCCCAGATGCGGCGACCGATGTCGCAGATTTGCTCTTTGATTTCGTTGGCTTCCTTCGAGGCGAAAAGACGCACGTCATCCGGTTTGTATGCGCCCGGCGACGCGACGGGCGCATAGCCCTTCGAGTTTGCGGAGCCTTCGCTGGACGATGGTGCTTTGTTGTCGAAGACGATTTTGACTCCGGCTTCGGTGAGGATGTCTTTCGCGCCGGGCGTGATCCGGATTTCGCTGTTTTGTCGAAACTCCTTTGCGCCTGTTTTGACGAATTCGGCGGCTTCTTTTTGTGCGATCAGTTGCATAGATTATTCCTTGTAAAAAATTTCATCCACGAGCGCGGCGCAGTAGGCGTCCACGGGTGTTGGCTTCGGAAATGGGCAGGCGGCTTCGCGGCCTTCGCTGATGGCGATGTTCTGGCCGACTCCTGCGCCGAGTTGGTCATACACGACGATGGCAGGGTCGTATTTTTCCACGCCGGAAAACGTGTCGGTTTTCCAAGGCAAAGTGAGCAGGAGACGCTCGCCGATGTATCTCTTCGAGCGCACGGAAAGTGTGACGCGACCGACAACGGTTCCCATTCTCATATCGCGAGGCTCCTTTCCGGGTCTATGATGCCAAGCACTGTCCAGCGTGCGGGGCTGCGTTCGTCGCCGACGATTTTGCGCGCTTCGCTGCCGTCGCTCGAAATCAACACCTTCTGCCCGATTCCTGCGCCGAGCGCGTCGAGCACGATTTGAGGAGCCAGATCGGGGCTGTCAGGCATCGCGATGAGGAGCCGCCAGCCTTCGAGGCTTTTGTGCTTCATCGTCGAAGTGACGTGTCCTTTGATCGTGGCGAGGCGCATTTAGAAAAGGTTGAGGTTTTCGACCATCACGCAACGGCGTGAGCGGGTGAATGTCATTGGCGTTGTGACGCCTTCGCCGGTCGGCGTGGCGACGGAGAAACTGAGGAAGCCTTCGCCGCCGAGGCCGAGGCCGGTCATACACGGGCCGTTCTTGATGAAAAGCGTGGTGTCCACGACCTGCGCCATTTTGGTAAGGTTGCGGATATTTTGCGAATGCATGATCGCGGTGTGTTTGTAGCCGTGCTCGGCTTTGATCGCCTCATCAATCGCTGCATCCACATTGGGCACGCGCACGACGGGGATGAACGGCATCATCTGCTCTTCGTCCACGAAGATGTGATCCGCTTTCGTTTCGCCGAACAGAAGCTGTGTGTTCGCCGGGACACTGAGTCCGATGGCCTTCGCGAGCACTGCGGCGTCGCGGCCCACGAGGTCTCGGTTGACGACGGGATGCGGGCAGCCCGCGCCTTTTCCCTGCGGGAAAACGAACGCCTTCTCCGCGAGCGCCTCGATTTGCTTGGCGTCGAGCTGCACGGCTCCGGCGCGTTTGAGCGCGGCGATGAGTTTGTCGGCGACGGATTCGACGACGAACACTTCCTTTTCGCCGATGCAGAGCAGGTTGTTGTCGTAGCTCGCGCCCTGGATGATGGACTTCGCGGCGTTGTCGAGGTCGGCGGTTTCGTCCACGACCACGGGCGGATTACCGGGGCCTGCGCACACGGCGCGCTTGCCGGTTTTCATCGCTGCGGCGACGACTGCCGGGCCGCCGGTGACGCAGAGCAGGCGCACTTTCGGGTGCTTGCACATCACGTCGAAGGTATCGAGCGTAGGCTTCACCACGGTGGTGAGTAGGTCGCTGATTCCGATTTCCTGAAAAATTGCTTCGTTGTATGCACGCACTGCGAGCGCGGCCACCTGACATGCGGCTGGGTGCGTGTTGAAGACAACGGAATTGCCGGAAGCGATCATGTTGATCGCGTTGCCGGTGAGCGTGGGCACGCTGTGCGTCGAGGGCGTCACCGCACCGATGACTCCCCACGGTGCAAAATCAATGACGGTCAGACCGAAGTCGCCGCTGAAAGCCATGCGCTCGAGGAATTCGACGCCGGGGACGAGGTCGCCGCAAATCTTGAGCTTTTCGATCTTGTGGTCGAGGCGGCCGATTTTCGTCTCGGCAAATTCAATCTCGCCCCACTCCTTCGCTTTCGCGACGACCAACTTCCGGATGACATTGATCGCCTTGCGACGCGCCGATACGCCGATGTCGCGCAGTTTTTCAAACGAACGATGCGCCGCCTCGCAGGCATCCTCCATTTTTTCGTAAACGCCGAAGCCGCTCTGCGCAGGGCTTGTGGCCTTGGTTTGCGTCCGCAGACGGGCGAGCACTTCGCTCACGACTTTTGTTACCAATGTTTCGTCAATTGTAGCCATTTAGCGGGATTCTTAGTGCGCTTTGTAGAGGATGTTTTTGGCAAGATCGACCGTGTCCACGATGCCGATTACGACGGCATCCACGGGCGAATCCTTGTTGTCAGCGGCGAGGCGCGCGGAGCTGCCCTGAACGACGAGGATAATTTCACCTTCGCCCGCGCCGAGGCTGTCCACAGCGACGAGCGTGCTCGTGCCGGGCTTCCATTCTTTGGCCGTCGGCGAATCAATCACGAGCGGACGCACGAGGAGAAATTTGCTCCCCGTCATCTTCGTGTTCTTTTTCGTCGCGACGACGCTGCCTTCTACGCGGGCAAGGATCATGGTGTGAAAGCGTGACGCTTACTTCGCTTTTGGGAGCACTGCGCCGAGGTCGCTGTGCGGGCGTGCGATGACGCTGACGCTGACGATTTCGCCAAGCGACTGCGCTGCGGTGCGACCGGCTTCGGTGGCGGCCTTGACGGCGGCGACGTCGCCGGTGACGCAGACGGTCACCATTGCGTTGCCGACCTGTGTGATGGGGCCGACGAGTTCTACGTTGGCGGATTTGAGCATCGCATCCGTCGCTTCGACGAGTGCGACGAGGCCGCGGGTTTCGATCATTCCAATTGCTTGTTGTGACATGTGTTTTGTTTGGTTCTTAGTTGAGTGACGAAAGTTTTGCCCACGCATTGCGGGCGATGATGATTTCTTCGTTCGTGGGGATGACGCGCACTTCGATTTTCGAGCGCGGTGTGGAGATGATGGCCTCCTCGGCGCGCACGCGGTTGTTCGCTTCGCGATCGAGTTCGAGGCCGCAGAAGTCGAGGTTTGCGCAGATCTTTTCGCGGAGGATCGGGTTGTTCTCGGCGATGCCGGCGGTGAAGATGAGCACGTCCGCGCCGTTCAACTCGACGAGGAACTGGCCGATGTATTTGCGGATTGCGGCTACGAAAACATCGAGTGCAATTTTCGCGTCGGCATTTCCATTTGCCGCTGCATCGAGCAAGTCGCGCACGTCGCCGGTTGCGAGGCCCGACATTCCTTTGAGGCCGGATTGCGAGGTTAGCGCTTTTTCCACGGCATCAATGCCGAGGCCGAGGTCGCGGGCGAGGTAGATGAGAGCGAAAACATCGAAGTCACCCACGCGATTGTTCTGAGGCAGGCCGCTCTGCGGCGTCATGCCCCAGCTCGAATTGACGGCCTTACCATTGCGAACGGCTGCGATGGAACTGCTGCCGCCGAGGTGGCAGGAGATGATGCGCAGTTTGTCCGTGCCGCGCAGTTCGGCGCAGCGTTGTGAGACGAAACGGTGGCTCGCGCCGTGGAAGCCGAAGCGGCGGATTCCGTATTTCGTCTCCCATTCGCGCGGCACCGGGTAGCGCACGTTTTCCACCGGCACGTCGTCGTAAAACGCAGTCTCAAACGTGCCGATGCACGGGAGCTTCGGGTGCGATTGGTGGAAGCTGCGCACGGCGGCGACGTAGGGCGGGTTGTGGGCGGGGAGGAGAGTGTTGATTTCCTCCATCGCACGCAGCACGGGCTCGTCGAGCACCTGAGTGCCCGATATGCCGCGCGCCATCACTGGCTTGAAGCCGACTGCGGCGAGATCGCCGAAGCCACCGAGCTGTTTTTCCACAAGCGCGATTGCGGCTCCGTGTTCGGGCAGGTTTGCTGTGCCTTTCTGCTCCGGTTCGTTGCCGATTTGCGCCTTCCACTGCGATTCCGCGCTGCCAATCCGCTCGACGCCACCCTTCGCAAGCACGCGCTCGGTCGGCATCTCGATCAAGCGGAACTTGAACGAGGTGCTCCCGATGTTTGCCACGAGGATTTTGTTGGCGGTCATGATATTGGCGCGAGGAAAGCGCGCGGGCTACTTCGCGGCAGGCTTGCCGCCGAGGAATTTGCCGAGACCGTGCAGGTCGTCGTGCGGGCGCGGGATAACGTGAACCGCGACGACTTCGCCGATCGCAGCGGCTGCTGTCGCGCCGGCTTCGACCGCGGCTTTCACCGCAGCGACATCGCCCCGCACGAAGACGGTGACGAAGCCCGAGCCGACTTTTTCCCAGCCGATGAGTTCTACGTTTGCGGCCTTCGTCATTGCGTCAGTTGCTTCGAACTGTGCGACGAGACCTTTGGTTTCGATCATTCCTATTGCTTGTCCAGCCATGATGTTATGTCCTTTCGA
This sequence comes from Chthoniobacteraceae bacterium, assembly GCA_947476045.1. Taxonomy (GTDB): domain Bacteria; phylum Verrucomicrobiota; class Verrucomicrobiia; order Chthoniobacterales; family Chthoniobacteraceae; genus SXWH01. The sequence goes on along the minus strand of CANJNZ010000015.1, from coordinate 48,441 downwards.
TGTTAAGAGGTGAAGAATTTCAACAGCTCCGGCGTAGGCCGGGCGATGACGTGGGACGCGACGAGATTGCCGACGCGTTTTGCTGCTTCCTTCCCGGCTTCAACTGCGGCTTTGACGCTGCCAACATCGCCTTTGACGATGGTGGTGATCAAGGCCCCGCCGATCGGGATGGATTTGACGAGGGTGACGTTCGCGGCTTTGACCATGGAGTCACTGGCTTCCACCAGGCCCACGTAGCCGCGAGTTTCGATTAGTCCGATTGCTTCGCTCATGTGTTTGTTTGTTTGTGTTGGAGTTAAGATTTGATCAGTTCGACTTTGGTGGCGCGTTCAAGATCGCAGGCATTGGCTTCGTCGGTGTCCATGTGGACTTCGAGTTTGAAGCTCGGATCCACGCGGACAATCAGTTCGTCGAATCGGGTGTTGCAGAACGGCGAGGTGACTTTCAGCGTGATGCGGTCGAGGTGCTTCACGTTGTAGAATTTTGCATCCGACGGCGACATGTGGACGTGCCGAGCTGCGCGGATGATTCCGTCCTTCATCTCGAGCATACCTTGCGGTCCCATCACGTATCCGCCCGGAGTTCCCTTGATGTCGCCTGACATCCGCACCGGGATATCCATTCCGAGTTGAACTGCGTCGGTGAGCGCGAGCTCGATTTGTGTGAGATTTCTGCAAGGACCGAGGATGCGCAGACTGGGAATCACACGGCGCCGGGGGCCAATGAGAGTGACGGTCTGCTCGGAAGCGAACTGGCCTTCCTGATAAAGCATCTTGTGAACAGTGAGCTTTGCCCCTTTACCGAACAGGACTTCTAGATTCTCCGGCGAGATGTGCATGTGCCGGGCTGAGCTGTTCACGACCAAATTCGGTGCCGCCCCCTTCGTTGCATCCATTCCCAACTGGCGAAGTAACGACGAGCGAACGAGCGCTTCGACGGTAGAACGGCTGGGAGTGATGGTGGCGCTCATGTTATCGGAGAAAGGCGATATGATTGAATGTAGTCATATAAGTCTACTGCGGCACGTCAATAACTATTTTCAAGTATCTAGGAATCGATCACCAAGCTGCAATGTCTTTTTGACCAAGACGGATCGAGTGTTCTGCACAAAGGCGTAAACATTTTCCCCACAAAAGAGAGCGAGATAGGCCAAGTTTTCAGTGAAATAAAAAAACAACGTGGAGGCAGGTAATCTGATATGGAAATAATTATATGAACGACTTCAATCGTATAATATTGGGGCGGATTCCATAGGCGCTCCGCACTGCTTGCAGCCACCGGTCTATAGAATGTGGACGGGCATTTCGTCGCTTGGGCTGGATGATTCGGCTGGTCGTTCCTCAGACGGATCAGCCAGATCGAGATAGCGACTCGGATCAAGAGGGATTCCCGCAGCGACCAGCTTTTTTAGAGGCAAATCGGTGATCAGAGATTCAACTTCGTCCCAGCCAATCAAAAAATGAGGTGCCTGTCGCTCAAGCTTCGACCCATCGAGACAGAAAACATGGCGCGAACTTCGCCGCAGCACGACTTTTTGCTGTTCGACGATAGCGAGCTGTGAATTCCAAATCCCGGAAGTGGTCATGGCTTCAGCGGAGAGAAATGCTCTATCGAAATGCCAAAATTCAAGGCTGCGTAATGCTGTTTGACCAAGAAGTGTGGACTGCAAATGCAAGAGCTGGCCAGCAAGCAGGAAAACCTCGACGCCGGGAAGCGCCGCGAGCATTTCGCCGACGGGAAGATTGGAGGTTACTATTTTCACCGGAGTCACCGGGGCTTCGCAAAAAGCCCTGGCGATGGAATGAATCGTAGTGCCCGAGTCAAAAAAATAGGTTTTCCCTTGCTCGATCAGCGAAAGCGCCGTCTGTGCAATACGCGCTTTGCCACTGGAAAACTGGCTCTGGCGTTCCCTAAATGACGGGAAGCGGTCATTAAATTCCTTAAGGGCTCCTCCAAAGGTTCTGGTGATCTTTTTCTCCTCCACCAGTGCAGCTAGATCTCGGCGGGCAGTTGCCTCAGAAATACCCAACTGATTACAGAGCTCCTTTACCGGCAGAAAACGGTGCTGCTCGAGCAAAGCAGCAAGCTTGGCTCGGCGGGCATGGACAATGTGCATGGCCACTTTCACCTCGCTAGCATATCAGCATATGCTTGAAGTCAATCATAACATTCACCGATTAAAGCGGCGATTTTTTCGAACAGTTTTGGCCGAATAGTTAGGGTAGTTGATTTCAAGATGTTTTGCACTGATTTACGGCTGATTCAGCAGAGCAGACGGTGCCGTTTTGCATCCCATCGCTTTTACTATCCCTTAACAATAAACGTTTTTCTCCCAATCAACTCTTAACCTTTAGGATATAGCGTCCCCAGAATTCAGAACCCTTTACACCTGCATTTCACCATGAAACTCCTCATTCAGCTCTTACTATTTATCGGACTCGCCGCGGCAAAAGCTGATCCACAGCTTACTTCGTGGTTCACTACGAACTCGGGAAAATACGCACGCATCTACACAAGCGCGGCGAATGAAACGGCAGGTGCCACCGCGAGCAAAGCATCCGAAGGTTGGACACGGACCACTAACGGCACGACCTACGCACAGACGAATCCCGTTTACGCAGATGTAAACGAGATCAACTACTCCGCGTCGTGGGTGTATATCCGCACGAGCGGTCTGGCTTCGCATATCATGGGGCCGTGGTATCTTGATGCGGCGAAAACGCAGAATTTCCCCAGTTTTCCAACGAACACCGCCACGATCTATCGCATCCCGCGCACACTGACGATTCCTACATCGAAGACGCTCACCGGCCTCGGCGCGACCGGGCGCATGGTGAATGGAGTTTCCATGTTCGATTCGCGTGACGCATTTTCTTACTCGACCTCGAACGTAACCGACGCGACGCCGACCAATGGCATCACCGGTGACGGCATCTGGAATCGTGATGGCTACCACAACGAGGGCGTCACTTTTGATCCCGGTCTCGCGCATCAGGCGGGGAACAACTACCACTACCACGCCCACCCGATCGCGCTACGCTACCAGCTCGGCGATCACGTGGACTACAACGCTACGACGAATCGCTACACGGAAAGTGCGAGCGCGCCGACGGCACATTCGCCCATCGTCGCGTGGGCGGCGGACGGCCTGCCGGTCTATGGACCCTTTGGTTATAGCGATCCAACGAATGCAGGCAGCGGTGTGCGCCGGATGATTTCTGGTTTTACAAAGCGCGACGGCACGAATGGCACGACAGCGATCACCGTTCGAGAATTGCTGCCGCTGTGGGCGCAGCGTATTCAAGGCCGGACGACTCTCGCCGCCAATCAATACGGCCCTGCTATCAGCACGACATACGCACTGGGGCATTATATCGAAGACTTCGATTATCGCGGCGATCTCGGGCAGACGCAGACGAGCGGCGCCACGGTGCTGGATTTTGATTTGAACGAACAGAACGTCCGCTTTTGTGTGACGCCGGAATTTCCTACGGGGACGTGGGCCTACTTCACGCCGATCAATTCCGATGGCACCCCGCAGTTCCCCTACACGACGGGCCGCGCTTATTACGGCAGCCCGACCGGCGGCGCGGTGACGAGCATCACGGAGTCCGTCACGCAGCAGTTCTTAGGCGGCGCGAACAAGCCGCTCACCATCGGCACGCCGGGAGTCTCCGGCACGACGGTCACGCTCACATGGAGCGCGGTCGAGGGCGGAACTTACTCGGTGGATGCATCAGCGGTTTCAAATTTTTCGTCGTTCACCAACAAGGCAACGGGTCTCGTCTCCACGGGCATCTCGAAAAACACGGGCTACACCGCGCTCGGCACCAGCGGCACGGAATACGGACGCGTGAACCGCACCGCGCTCGCGACGTATGATTCCAATGGACAGTCTGCCGCGACGGTCTCGCAAATTACAACTACCAGCTATTCACTCACCCCAAATACGCCGCCGACGATTGGCGGCGTTGCAAATCAAACCGTCGCGATGAATACGCCGACCAGTGCAATCGCAGTCACGATTGGCGATACGGAGACCGCGGCTGCGAGCCTCACGATGAGCGGGAGTTCGTCGAATACAACGCTCGTTCCAAATGCGAACATCACCTTCGGCGGCAGCAGCGCGAATCGCACGGTGACGGTCACGCCCGCGCAAAGCCAGACGGGCTCGGCGACGATCACAGTCGGCGTTAGCGACGGCAGCACCACGACGAACACCACGTTCACCCTCGCCGTCACCGGCACAAACACCGCGCCAACAATCGCCAGCATCGCTGCGCAGAGCACGAATCAAAACACAGCCACATCCGCGATTGCATTCACAGTCGGCGATGTGGACACCGGCGCCGCGAGCCTCACGCTTACCGGCAGTTCGGCAAACACGACTCTTGTTCCGAATGCGAACATCGTCTTTGGCGGCAGCGGTGCGAATCGCACAGTCACCATCACTCCCGCGAGCGGGCAGACAGGAAGCGCGGTCATCACAATTACGGTGAATGACGGCGCGGCTACGGCAAATAGCGCGTTCACTTTGACAGTCGTGCCGACGGCTCCAACGATCACATCAATCACGAGCACGCCTTCGTCGCCGACAAGTTCTGATACCGTCGTGGTGAAGGCAAACGTAGCAGCGAGTTCCGGCCGCACGATTACCGGCGTCCAGTTGACCTATAATACGGGCGTCGGTGGAGCGACGACGGTGTTCAATGAAACGATGGCGGCGGCGGGGGTGTCCCCGTGGACGGGCACCAATGCAAACAACGCATGGACCGTTACAGCGCCGGTCGGCGGAGGGGGACCCACTCCTCCGAATCCGTTCAGTCAGACCGCTGCTGCAAATCACACCGCTGTTGGTTCTGGAAATCAGTTTGGCTTGGAAGTGACCGGTGGCCCGCCACTGAACGCCATCGGCGATGGTTCGGTGGCGAACTCGACGAATATCAACGCGACCGGCACGTCGGGCTATGTGGAATTTTACCTCGCGGCGGTGAATCAGAGCGCGACGACTGGATGGAATTTTCAGGTTTCCTCGAATGGCGGCAGCACGTGGACGACGCGCCTTAGCGAATCGAACACCAACCACGCAACACACGCGCTCTTCCACTATGACCTCGCCGCCAGCGAACGCGTCAACACGATGAGAATGCGCTTTCAGTTTGCCGGTGGCGGCGCTGGTGGAACGGGCATCATCCGAGTGGACGACATCAAAGTCGTCACGAGCAGTGCGAGCACGCCGGTCACGGTAAACATGCTCGATAACGGAGCGAACGGCGACGGAGCCGCAGGCGATGGCGTGTATGGATACAGCGCAATCCCCGCTCAGACGACGGGCACCACGGTGACTTACACCATCGTAGCGACAGATAGCGCAGCTGCGACCACCACGAGCGCGAGCAATTCCTACACAGTCGTCGCAGCAGCGCCGGTGCTCGCAGTCACTCCGGCCACGGGACTCACATCGAGCGGCACGGTGGGCGGATCGTTCACGCCATCAAGCGCGACATACACGCTCACCAATACCGGCAATGCCTCGATGAACTGGACCGCCGCGAAAACCGCGGCGTGGCTCACACTTTCCAGCACGAGCGGCACGCTCACGGCGGGGGCGAATACCACAGTCACCGCGACCATTAACGCCAGCGCGAGTTCACTCGCCTTGGGCAGCTACAGCGACACGATTACGTTCACGAACAGCACGAACAACAATGGCAGCACCACTCGCGCAGTCAGTCTCGCTGTTGGCTCCAACACCGTTCCGTCCGCGCCAACGATTGCCGCGTTGCCTCAGTTCAGCCAAGGCAGCGCGAAGACGATCACATGGCCCGCGATTTCCGGCGCGACGAGCTATACGATCCAAGTCGCGACCGACGCTGCGTTCACGAATCCCGTTTCACAGGCTGTCACAGGCACGAGCGCCTCGTTCTCAAATCTCACGAGCGGCGTCACCTATTACTACCGTGTGCTCGCCACGAACGCCATCGGCTCGTCCGCATATAGCAGCACGGTTTCCACTACGCAGGACAACGTCGCACCAGCCGTCGCCATCACATCGCCGGCGAGCGGGACATCCACCGCCACGAACACCATCACCGTGAGCGGCACCAGCTCGGACGCACTTTCTGGAATCAGCAAAGTCACCGTCAACGGCCAGACTGCGACGACCTCGAATGGTTTTGCGACATGGAGCATCTCCGTCCCGCTCGGCTTCGGCACGAATGGCATCACTGCTATCGCCTACGACGGCGCGGGCAATGTGACCACGACTTCGCCCGTGAACGTCACGCTCTCAGCAGCGCAGACCTACAACCCGCTCATCATCCCCGAAGTCATCACGGGCACGACTTTCAACCTCAACCTGCACACCACCACCAAACAGTTTCTCAGCGGCACGGCGACGAATACCTACGCATACAACAACATGTTGTTCTGGGGCCCCACGCTCATCATGAACAAAGGCGACTGGGTGCAGATGAACGTGACGAACAATCTCCCCGACACCACGACCACTCACTGGCACGGCTTCCACATCCCCGCGATTATGGACGGCGGCCCGCATCAAACGATCCCCGCTGGAACCACGTGGCGGCCCAGCTTCAAGGTGGACAACAACGCGGGCACCTACTGGTATCACCCGCATCTGCACGAGTTCACGCAGACGCAACTCACCTACGGCGCGGGCGGCATGATCATCATCCGCGACGACGAAGAGGCCGCGCTCAATCTCCCCCGCACCTATGGCGTGGACGACATTCCGCTCGCCCTCACCAGCCGTCGCTTTACCAACAATCAGTTTGTCGGCGTCGGCTCGGAATACGGCGACAACATGGTCGTCAACGGCGTCTTGAATCCGCAAATCAGTATGCCGAAGCAATACGTCCGCTTCCGCATCCTCAACGCCGAAATGGAGCGCAGCTACAACCTCGGAGTCACCACCAGCGCGGGCGCGGATCGCACGTTCTACGTCATCGGCACCGATGGCGGTTTGGTGAATGCACCCATCGCAGTGACACGCGCGACCATCGCTGTCGGAGAGCGCATTGAAATCCTCGTAGATCTCACAGGCGACACCATCGGCACGTCGTTCGACATCAAGGCCTACAATTCCGGCCAGGCAAATGACTTTCCCGGCAGCGAACCGGCGACCACGGGCCAGTTCGGCAGTCTTTTGAACAACACCACGTTCAACATTCTCCACGTGAACGTAGTCGCGGCCACAACCAGTCCCACGCCCGTCACCTCACGCCCGGCGACGCTGAAGACGAATACTTTCTACACAGCGGGGCAGGTCACGAACACGCGCACCGTAACGATCACCAACGGCTTCCCCGGAACCGGACTGCCGTTCAGTTTCAACAACCTCGTCTATTCGCCGACGGTCATCAATCAGACGCTCAACCTCGACGCGGTCGAGCAATGGAACATCACGAACACATCCGGCTTCAGTCATTCGTTCCACATTCACGACATCCAGTTTCACCTCATCTCACGCACCGGCGGGAACAACACTGGAATCAAAACGTTTGAGGAGGGCTGGAAGGACACACTCTTCGTCGGACAAAACCAAACCGTGAGCTTCATCGCAAAATTCGACGGCTTCGCGAGCAGCACGAATCCCTTCATGTATCACTGCCATTTTTCCAGCCACGAAGATGATGGGCTGATGGGGCAATTCGTCGTGGTGAACAACGCGGTGGAGGATCTTGCCATCGCGAGCTTCACGCGCACAGGCGACAACAGCCTCATCACGCTGCAATTCAAAGCGACGGTCGGCACGACCTACACACTGCAATACTCGGCGGACATGACCACCGGAAGCTGGACGGACATTGGCTCGGTCACGAGCGATGGCACGTCAGCGACCTTCAACGAAACGGATGCAACGCGACTCGGACAGGCGAGGGGATTCTACCGCGTGGTTATACCGACGATTCCATAAATCGAGGAAAGGCGTTGCGCGCATTTGCACAAACTGTTGGATGGCTGGAATCCCTGAATCATGAAACTCGCCACACTGGTTGCCATTGTTGTCACAGGCGCGTGCGGCTGGTTTGGTGCCATTGCGTTCCGTTCCTCGCCGACATTCGCGGCGGAAAAAAAAGTTTCGTATTACCAAAGCCCGATGCACCCGTGGGTGAAATCGGACCAGCCGGGCCAATGCACAGTCTGCGGAATGGATCTGGTTCCGATTTACGAAGGCGGCGTGAATTTCGACTACGCATCGCACGATATTGTGATGCTCCCTCAAGGCAGCCCGAATGTCGTAGGTGTGCAGACGGCGGAGGTGAAAAAGCAGCCGCTCGTCCGCACGCTGCGAGTCGCCGGGATGATCGGCGAAGATGAGTCGCGACACGGCGTGATCAGCGCACCGGTGGAGGGTCGCATTGACGGCCTCGCGATGAATCACGAAGGCCAGCAAGTCACAAAACGTCAACCGCTCGCCACCATGTTCAGCCGCACACTGCTGACCACCGCGAACGAATACAAACTCGCGCTTTCGCAGGGCGAGCAGGCGGCGGAGCCAATCAAGCGGCGACTTGAGCAATACGGACTCGTGTGGGAACAGATTAAAAACATCCCGCAGCGCCAACCGGACGATCTCTATTTTGGCATACTCGCCTCGATGACAGGCACCATCGTGAAAAGCTACGTCGCCGAAGGGCAGTATGTGAAGGAGGGCGTGAAGCTCTTTGAAATCGCCGACTTCACGAAGATGTGGTTCATGTTTCCGGTCTATGAGCAGGACCTGTCGTTCATCCAGGTCGGACAATTTGTGAACTTAAAAACGCCAAGCCTGCCCGGCGAAACGATGCGGGCGCGCATTGCGTCAATTAGTCCGAACCTCAACGAAATGACCCGTGCAGCCGATGTGCGTGTTGTGCTCGAAAATCCCCAGCGTCGAATCAAAAACAAAACCTTCGCCGAGGGCACCGTGGAACTCGGCGCACCCGAAGTCATCGCCATTCCGCGAAGCGCCGTGCTGTGGCCGGGGAAAACGCCGCGCGTGTTTGTCGAAAAGACAAAAGGCTCGTATCAGCAGCGTGAGGTAAAACTTGGCCGCCCAGGCGATATTCTCTGGGAGGTGCTGGAGGGATTGAAGGAAGGGGATCGAGTCGTGACGTCCGGCAATATGCTCATGGATAGTCAGGCCCAACTTGATGCGATGGCAGTCGGAAACAACGGGACAAATGTTTCAGCGGAAGCATCTGCCGAGACGACTGAGTTTTTGAAAGCAGCGGGCGTGCTGAGCGCGACGCTCGCAAACGACGATCTCGATGCTGCAAATGCAGCGATTGCGAAATTACCTGCACCGCCTGCGGGTCATATCAAAGCATCCGCACCGCTCGCGGGTGTGGATATGAAGGCGCTGCGCAAAACATTTCTGCCGTGGAGTCAGGAAGTGGCTGCTCTCTCGCTCAAATCGAAAACACCGGAGCTGCGTGTGTTTCGCTGTTCGATGACGGCGCAGCTATGGGAAGGCGCACCGGCGGCGGCGGAGTGGATTCAATTTAGCGGGGAGCCACGAAATCCGTATTGGGGCAGGGAAATGTTGGAGTGCGGAATGGAAGTGAAACCATGATACAGGCGCTCATCGCAGCCGCTTTAAAAAACCGCTTCGTGGTTGTGTGTGCAGCGCTGTTTCTTGTCGCGTTCGGCGTGAAGGCGTTTCGCGAGATGCCCGTGGATGCGATTCCAGATCTCAGCGAAAATCAGGTCATCGTTTTCGCAGACTGGATGGGCCGAAGCCCGCAGGAGGTGGAGGATCAAGTCACATTCCCGCTCTCATCAAACCTGCAAGGGCTCGGCGGTGTCAAAGCGGTGCGTGCGACAAGCATGTTCGGCTTCTCCCTCATCACGGTCGTCTTCGATGATGGTGTGGAAAAGACCACGGCTCGTCAGCGGATTCTCGAAAGGCTCAATTCTCTCGATGGTGTTTTGCCTACGGGCGTCAGCGCCAAGCTCGGGCCGGATGCGACTGGGCTCGGCTGGGTTTTTCAATACTACCTCAAAGTAGATCCTAAAAAATTGCCGGAAGGTCGCGGCTATGATCTCGGCGAGCTTCGTGCGTTGCAGGACTGGCGCATCCGCTTTCAGCTCGGCGCTGTGCCCGGAGTCGCCGAGGTTGCGAGCATCGGCGGGTTTGTCCGGCAGTATCAGGTCGAAGTGGATTCGCAGAAAATGCGAGCGCTCGGAGTGACGCTCGAAATGGTGATGAATGCCGTCGGGCGCTCGAACTTGAACGTCGGCGGAAAGACCATTAAGGAGAACGGAATGGAGTTCGTCGTGCGTGGCGTGGGTCTGATCCAAAGCGCGGAGGATCTGGAAAAGATTGTGGTGATGGAAAAGGACGGAACAGCCATCTGTTTGCGGGAAGTGGCGCGCGTGGAGCTAGGCGGGGATTTTCGACGCGGCACGCTGGATAACGGTGGCAATGAAGTAGTGGGTGGCATCGTCGTCATGCGGAACGGGGAAAACGCCCGCGACGTGATCGAAAAAGTGAAAGCAAGGATCGCCGCGATCGCACCGACGCTTCCGCCCGGAGTTTCGATTGAGGCGTTCTACGACCGCAGCGAACTCATTGACCGGACACTTGCGACACTGAAGCGCGCGCTAACCGAGGAGATCATTCTCGTGACGCTCGCGCACATTGTTTTCCTATTCCACTTCCGCAGCATCCTCATCGTCACGCTGCCCCTGCCTGCGAGCATTCTCATTTCGTTCATCCTCATGCGGCACTTCGGCATCACGTCGAACATCATGAGCCTCTCCGGCATCGCCATCGCCATCGGCGTGCTCGTGGATGCGGCCATCGTGCTGACGGAAAATGTCATCCGCCATTGCGAGCGCGCGGAGGCCCGCAAAGGAACCGCACTCAACGCCGCAGAGCGTCTGACGACCGTGCTGGAGGCCGCGAAGCAGGTGGGCCGGCCCATCTTTTTTGCAATGGCGATCATCATTCTCGCGTTTGTCCCAGTGTTTGCGCTGGGTGCGCAGGAGGGAAAAATGTTTCACCCGCTCGCCTTCGCAAAAACCTTCGCGATGGTCGCCTCGACGCTGCTTGCGATGACGGTCGTGCCGGTGCTTTGCACGATGCTCGTGCGCGGGCCGTTTCACGCGGAGGATCGGAATATCGTCATGCGCTTTCTGCTGCGGCTTTATGATCCCGTGCTCGATTTTGCGCTCACGCACCGCAAGACGGTCCTCGCCGGAGCCGCGATCATTTTCGCCGGTGCGCTCGCGCTCGTCCCGCGCATGGGATCGGAATTCATGCCGCCGCTGAACGAGGGCAGCCTTCTTTTCATGCCGAGTCTCGTTCCGGCAACTTCGCTTTCCGAGGTGAAGCGCGTGATGGCGTGGCAGGATCGGGTCTTTGAAAGCTTCCCCGAGGTGCGATCCGCCGTGGGAAAACTCGGACGCGCGGAAACGGCGACAGACCCGGCACCGACCGAGATGATCGAGACGACCATCATGCTGAAGCCCGAGAACGAATGGCGCGCGGGCATGACGATGGACAAACTCATCGCCGAAATGATGGAGGAGTTGCGGCAGGTGCCGGGATCGGTGCCGGGTTTTCTCCAGCCGATCCAAGGGCGAATACTCATGATTTCCACCGGCATCCGCTCGCAGCTTGGTGTGAAAATTTTTGGCGACGACATCGGCAAACTCCAGCAGGCGGCGACCGGGGTGCAGCGGATTGTTCAAGATGTGCGAGGGGCAACGGGAGTTGCGACGAGCCGGATACAGGGCAAGCCGTATGTTGAAATCCGAGTGGATCGCGATGCGCTGATTCGCCACCGAGTGACGGCGCAGGACGTTCTCGATGTCATCGAAGTCGGTCTGGGCGGAAAAAACATCACCACCGCAATCGAAGGCCGCAATCGTGTTCCCGTCCAGGTGCGGTTGGAGCGCAGCGAGCGCGAGGATTTGAACCGACTGCGCGAACTGCTCGTCGGCGCGAAAACCGAAGGCGGCCCGGTAAAGGTGATCCCGCTCGGGCAACTCGTGGAAATTGAACGCGTCGAGGGGCCGAATGAAATCGCCAGCGAGAACGGACGGCTCCGCGCCTACGTGCAGGCAAACGTGGCCGGGCGCGACCTCGGCGGCTTTGTCGAGGAAGTGAAAGCGCGCGTGGATCGCGAAATCGCGCCGAAGCTCGCGGAGCAGGGGATGAGTATCGAATACAGCGGAGAATATGAAAACCAGATGCGCGCAGCGCGAACTTTGAAAATCGTCGTGCCGAGCGTGCTGCTCATCATCTTTCTACTGCTCCATATGCTCTATGGAAAACTTTTGGAGGCAGCGCACGTGATCCTTGCGGTGCCATTTGCGCTGAGCGGCGGATTCATTTTGCAATACGCGCTCGGGTGGAATTTCAGCGTCGCCGTGAGCGTCGGCTACATCGCGCTGTTTGGCACCGCGATTCAGACTGCGGTGGTAATGGTCGTTTATCTCGACGAGGCCGTGCAGCGGAAACGCCAGCAGTGCGGCGCGACATTCAGCAGGGCCGACCTCGTCGCGGCGGTGAAAGAAGGCGCGCGTCTGCGCCTGCGGCCCAAGGTGATGACGGTCGCCACGATTGTCGCGAGCCTGCTGCCGATCATGTGGAGCCATGGTGTCGGCTCCGAGGTGATGAAGCCGCTCGCGACTCCCGTCATCGGCGGAATGTTGAGCAGCCTCATCCACGTTCTTGTCGTCACACCGGTGATTTTCCTGTGGCTGCGCCTGCGCGAAATTCCATCATCCCCCGCAGTATCTCGATGAAGGCAATTCGAACATTCGTGATGGCAGGCGTGCTTTGCGGGTCGATTTTCGTCCACGCGGCGACGCTCGAAATTTCCATCCAGCACAAATTCGGTGGTAAACTACTGCTCCTCGATTCGCTGCGTTTTCAAAACTCCGCCGCCGAGACGCTGTCGTTCACGAGGGTGAGCTACCTTCTCAGCGGTTTTGCCGTGGAGCGCGATGATGGTGTATGGGTGGAGATTCCCGATCAATATGCGTGGATGGACGCGGAAAAACGCCGCCTGTCCGCACGGCTCGAAGGCGTGCCGGAGGGAAAGTATCGCGCGTTGCGTTTTCACATCGGCCCGGATGCGGAGGCGAACTCTGCAAATCCCGCAGGCCTCGCACCAAATCATCCGCTCAACGCGAATCTCAACGGGCTGCATTGGACGTGGCAGACAGGATACATCTTCCTCGCGATGGAGGGACGCTATCGCGCTACGGCGGGCGCGGAGTTGTCCGGCTACTCGTATCACTTCGCACGCACGCCGAATCGCACGCGCATCAACCTCGCGGTGCCGCTCGATCTCACACACGACGCCGGGGTTCTGCTCGACTTCGATCTCGCAGCCCTGCTCAACGCGCCGCGTCCGCTGTCGTTCGCCCGCGATGGCTCCGCCACTCATTCCCGTGAAGGAGATGCTGTCGCCGCCTCCCTTGCAGCGAATCTGCCCGGCGCATTTCGCGTGCGGCAGGTCACGTCGGCGATTCCCGCAATCAGCCGCCCTTCGCCGGTGAAGCCGCTCTACCTGCCGGAAAAATTCACGCCGTATCGCTTCACGATGAGCGGCAGCTTTCCAGTGCCCGATCTGCCGCGCGACAATCCGCTCATCGAGGAACGCATCGCACTTGGTAAAAAGCTGTTCAACGAAACTGCATTGTCGCGCGACGGCACGCTCTCATGCGCGTCATGCCATGTGGCCAACTTTGCCCACACCGACCCGCGCCGCTTCAGCAAGGGCGTGGACGGTCAGGCCGGGACTCGAAACTCGATGCCGCTCTTCAACCTCGCGTGGAAGACGAGCTTCTTTTGGGACGGACGTGCCCCGTCGCTCCGCGCGCAGGCATTGATGCCGATTCAGGATCACACCGAGATGGACGAGAAACTTGACCGCGTGGTCGCAAAGCTCGCAGCCAAAGCTGAGTATCCATCGCTGTTCAGCGCCGCTTTCGGTGCGCCGGAAATCACCTCAGAAAAAATCGGCCTCGCGATAGAAAACTTCCTCCTAACACTCACAGCCTTCGATTCGAAATTCGACCGTGCGATGCTCGGCAAGACCGCGCTCACTCCGGAGGAGCAACGAGGCTTCGAGCTGTTCATGAAGGAATACGATCCGCGCACGGGCCAGCAGGGTGCCGATTGCTTCCACTGTCACGGAGGCCCGCTCTTTAGCGACCACCAGTTTCATAACAACGGCCTCGCCCCCAACCCCGCCGACGCAGGCCGCTTCATCGTAACGAAGAACGAAGCGGATCGCGGCAAATTCGCCACGCCCAGCCTCCGCAACGTCGCCCGCACCGCCCCCTATATGCACGATGGCCGTTTTGCTACACTCGAAGAAGTCGTGGCCCACTACACCACCGGCCTCTATCGCAGCCCCACGCTCGATCCCAATCTCGCCAAGCACCCCGACGGTGGCGTGCCGCTGATTGAAAAAGATCGCCGGGCCCTAGTCGCCTTTCTCAAAACGCTCAGCGAAGAGTGAGGCATCCGTTCCTGTGATGCGGGAATCATCTTGTCGTGTGCGTGCTGGCGCGGAGACTTGGCGCGATGAACCGCAGTCTCCGTCTCGAAATGCTACAGGTCGCACGGCTTGCTCCGAAGATGCTCGGAGACTCGACCGAATTGGTGCGCGGTTTTTTGATGCGGCAGTTCACGAGTGAAGGAGGAGCACGTGATCGCGCGGGGCGGGCGGATCTTTACTACACCATCTTCGCGCTTGCGGGAATGCAGGCGGTGACAATGACGAATGACGGATTTGCGAATGACGAAAATACTGCGCTGTGGGAGTCGCTGGGGAAATTTGTGGCGGCTTTTGGGGAAGGGGAAGGGCTTGATTTTATCCACCTCGGCGCGCTGGCGCGGTGCAGGGCGGCGAGTGGTGTTGTTTCAGATTCGGAGCAATTGCTGGCGCGCATTGAGGGATTTCGCACGGCGGATGGCGGCTATCACGAGAAGCGCAGCGCGGCGCACGGGCATGCGTATGGGTGTTTTGTCGCGCTCGGTGCGTATCAGGACCTCGGGCGCGAAGTGCCGGATGCGATGCGGATGGTGCAGTGCTTAAAGTTTCTCGAAACACCCGACGGTGCGTGGGGAAATGTGCTCGGGATGCGTCAGGGCACGGTGCCCGCGACGGCGGCGGCGGTGACTTTGCTCCATCAGCTCGGCGTGCCGGTGAACGATGTCGTCGGCGACTGGTTGCTCGCGCAGGCACACGCGGAGGGCGGGTGGCTTGCTGCGCCCGGATCTCCGTTGCCGGATTTACTTTCCACGGCCACGGCGCTTCACGCGCTATCGTGTCTCGACCGCACTTTGCCGGAGGCAATCCGCGAGCGGTGTCTCGATTTTGTGGACACGCTGTGGAGCGCGGAGGGCGGCTTCCACGGACATTGGGCGGACGATGCTCTCGATGCGGAATATACTTTCTATGGCCTGCTCGCCCTCGGCCATCTCGCTGTGCAGTGAGCGCTATACGCGTTCCTTGAAGGGCTCGAAGCCGATCTCGAAATAGTTCGCCGAGTTTTCCATCACATTCGGCAGAGAGCCGATGAAGGTGTCCCATTCCTGGAGGTTCGCGAACTGGGTATCCCACGAAATGAAGACGGCGTTCGGCACCATGTTTGATGGTTCCATGAGCACGCGGATTTCTTTTTCCCAATCGGCGATCTTCACGTAGCCGAGCGCCGCGGCCTTATCTATCAGGGCGTTGTGTGAAAATTGTTTCAGCCACTCGTCGCGCGCTTCGAGAGTTTCAAACTTTGCGTGCGCGTGAGCGGAGAGGTGTGAGAGAGACTTCTCGTCGAAATCCATGAGCGTATAAAAGCGCGTGAACGTCTGTTGGATCACGTTCCAGTCGCCCTGTGTGCGCGCGTTGCGGATGCCGAGTTTGATGCGTTCAGCAGTGCGGGTGAGCGTGCCGTTTTCGCCGAAAAAAACAGCCTTCACCTCGTAGTCGAAAAGCTCATCGAAGCGGCGCAGTCGGATATGTTCCGCACGCAGAGGCAGTCCCTCTTTCGGGTCGCAAATTTTCGCGCCGAACTCCTCCAGCTTCGCGGCCTGAAAGCCGAGCGGTGCAGGGAATGCGACGTCAACGTGGATGCCAAAAACTTCAATCGGGACAATTTCCATGGGCGTGGACTGTAGCGAACTCAGCGCTCGCTTCCTACGGTTTTTTTACACGTGTGGCTACCAGCGCCCTGACGTTCAAAACAACTCGTCCTGTTTCGGCGATTCCTCTGTCTTTGCGCCGCCGAGCATCGCCACAAATTCTTCTTCGCTGATCACGGTTACTCCGTGCTTTTGCGCATCTTCGAGTTTCGAGCCAGCGCCCGGGCCGGCGACCACGAAGTGCGTTTTGCTGCTCACGCTGCTGCTCACGTTGCCGCCCTGCGCGCGGATTTTTTCCTGCGCCTCGCCGCGGCTCATTGTTTGTAGCGTGCCGGTGAGGACGAAAGTTTTGCCTGAAAACGGTGAGTCGCCAGCGGCGGAATCGCCTCCTCGTGGTGAAATACCGAGCGCGCTCATGCGGCGGAGTGTTTCGCTTCCGAGGTCGCTGGAAAACCACGCGAGAGCGGCTTGCGCAACGACTGGGCCGACGACCGTAGTGACATCCGCATCCGTGGCATTTTTCTTTTTCGCCGGACTGGCGAAACCGGCGGCGAGCAGGCGTGCACCGGTGGCGTTTGCTTGCTCAATGAGCGAGGTGTGCTGCGTGGCGAGCTGGAGTTTTTCCATGTCGCTTTTATCGCGATTCACCTTCGCGCGTGGGTTCGCTGCGTCTGCTTCAGTGTGAAGGCGATCTAGTGCGACGACATCGCGGAGCAATGCGGAATCTGCGACTGCTTCGAGCGTGTCGTGATGCTTTGCAAGATCGTGGGCGGTTTCCTCGCCGACTTCCGGAATGGCCAGTGCATGCAGCCAGCGGGCGAGCGGCATCGTGCGTGCGCGCTGGCAGGCCTCAAGAAGTTTGGCGGCGTTTTTTCCGCCAAAGATGCGCGGCTCTTCGTCTGTGCCGAGGTTGAGTGCGCCGAGCGGTTCGAGCTTTAGTGTGAAAACATCGAGCGGGTCGTTCACGAGTCCGCGCACGACGAGGGCATCGGCCACGATGCTGCCGAGGCCTTCAAGATCGAGCGCGCCGCGTTTGGCGAAGTATTCGAGACGGCGTGTCTTTTGTGCGGGACACGACGGATTTTCACAAACCCAGACGGCAAATTCCGGGTCGCGGCGTGGCGCATGTCCGCACGCGGGACATTTGCCGCCGATGTGGGAGAGAAAGTCGAACGGCTCCGTGTTCGCCGGGCGTTTTTCGATGACTACCTTTACGACAGCTGGGATGACTTCGCCGGCCTTCTCGATGATCACCGTGTCACCGATGCGAATGTCTTTTCGACGAATCTCGTCCTCGTTGTGAAGTGTCGCGCGAGAGATCGTGCTGCCGCGTAAAAAGACGGGCTCCAGCTCCGCGACGGGTGTGAGTGCGCCGGTGCGTCCGACTTGCACGGTGATGTCGCGCAGTCGTGTCTCCGCTTGTTCTGCGAGGTATTTCCACGCCTTTGCCCAGCGCGGAAAGCGCGACGTGTAGCCCGCCTGTTCACGCAGGGCCACTTGGTTGAGTTTGATTACCGCTCCGTCGGTCTCGTAGCCGAAGTCGTCGCGAATTTTATCCAGTTCTTCGATGGAGGCGAAAACCTCATCGGCAGTGTGGCAGAGTTTTTGGAAACGTGGGACGGGAAAACCGAGTTGCTTGAGCCATGCGAGCAGGGCCGATTGAGTCGGCGGCAAATCGCCGGAGCATTCGCCGGGACTGTAGAGCACGATGGCGAGCGGGCGCGTGGCGACGATGGCGGGATCGAGTTGCTTCAGTGATCCGGCGGCGGCGTTGCGCGGGTTCGCAAAAGGCTCTTCGCCAGCAGTGCGCATCTCGTCGCAAATGCGGCGAAAGCCTGACACCGGCAGATAAACTTCGCCGCGCACTTCCAGCACTTCGGGCGCGTCCTCGATGTGGAGCGGGATGGCGCGGATGGTCTTCAGGTTTTCCGTGATGTCGTCGCCAGTCTCGCCGTCGCCGCGTGTGGCGCCGGTGACGAATCGCCCGTGCTCGTAGCGGAGGCTCACAGCGAGGCCGTCCACTTTTGGCTCCACGAGCCATTCGAGCGATTGGCCGGGCAGGAGTTTCTCCACGCTCCCGATCCATTTTTTCAAACCATCGAGGCCGTCTTTTGCGAAGAGGTTGTCGAGCGAGAGCATCGGCATCGCATGGCGCACTTGCCAGAAGCCAGCCGTCGCTTTTCCACCTACGCGCTGCGTTGGCGAATCGGGTTTGATGAGTTCTGGGTGTGCTTCTTCAAGTGCGCGAAGTTCGCGATAGAGCACGTCGTAGGCGGCGTCGCTGATCGTCGGGCGGGCTTCGACGTAGTAGCGACGGTCGTGTTCCTCAATTTCCCGACGTAGTGCGGCGATTTTTTCTTTCGCAGAAGGCATGGATGAAAAAGGCGAGTGTGGTGCCGGTAGCGGCTCCGAGAGTATCTGCGAGCCAGTCGAGCGGGTCGAGCGCGCTGCGGCTTGGCGTCCAAGCTTGATGCACTTCATCGAGTGCGCCGTAGATGGAAAGGCAGGCGATGCAAGTTAGGGCGACTTTTTTCCACGACCATGAATAGCTGAGCCGCAGTGCTGGCAGCAGAGCGCATGCGCCGCTGAGAAATGCGACGAAATGCAGGAGCTTGTCCCATATCGCCATGAAGAATGGCATTTGTTCGGCGAGATCCGGGCCGCCTTGGGACGAGAGGTAAAAAACCGTGGCTGTCCAAAGCGCGACGCCGAGCCAGCAGATGCGACGGAACCAGATGAGAGCGGGTGTCATGTTTGAGTGGCTGTTGAGTTAGTAGGTTTGCCGCCATTGCCAAGCGCGCGTTATGAGGGCATTGGTGTGCAACTGATTTTCTCATATGGCAAATCACACCATTCTCGGCGTCGAAGGCGGTGGCACAAAAACCGACTGGGTGCTTCTCGATGACACAGGGCGCGTGCTCGGGGAAGGCCAGCTTGGCGCGGCGAATCTGAAGCTCTCCACGGATACGCAGCTCTCGCAACTTTTCGCGGTGCTGCCGCGCGAGGTGAATGAAGCGGGCGTGTTTCTCGCGGGGTGTTTGTCGGAAAATGATCACGCACGACTGAGGCGGCTGACTGCCGCAGCGTGGCCGTCGGCGCGCGTGAGTGTGGGGAGCGATTGCGAGTCCGGCTTTGCAACGGCGCTGGGCGATGGCGACGGGATTGTGGTCATCAGCGGCACGGGTGCGGTCGTGCATGGACGCAGAGACGGGCGCGTTGAAAAGGCGGGTGGATGGGGGCACATTCTCGGCGACCGTGGCGGCGGCTACGACATGTGCCGTCACGCATTGCGAAAGGTGATTCTTCATTACGACATCGAGGGCACGCTTTCGCCGCTGGCATCGGCAATCCTCGCCGAGCTTTTGCTAAACGAACTGCCGCAGCTTGTGGACTGGGTGAGCCAAGCCGACAAGATGCAGGTCGCACGGCTGGCACCGGTGATTTTTCGCGCAGCGGATACGGGCGATATGGAAATGCGGGAGTTGATCGAACACCGGGCGCGCGACCTTGCGCAGTTCACGGTCAGTGTCGCGCAACGTCTCGGGATGGAGCGCGTGGAGGTGCGTCTGCTCGGCGGGCTGCTCACGAAGGAGCCGGGCTATGCTGCGCATTACCGGAGGCTGCTCGCGGAGAAATTGCCGGGTGCAAATGTTGAACTTTGCACGCGGAGCGGTGCGTTCGGGGCGGCGGCGCTCGCAAGTGCAGAGACGGTTTCAGTAAAAAACGCAGGCGGTGTTTTAACCGGGCTAGAAACCACGAAGGAACTGGCCGGAGCGACGACCGAGCAGGTGCATCCGCGTGCGGGGGAGCTTGAGAAAATGTCGGCGGGCGAACTCGTGGCGCTGTTTGTCGAAGAAGAGGATCGAGTGCGTGTGGCGCTGGCGGCGTGCAAAGACAGGCTCGCGGATGCGGTGGAATTGATCGCAGCCGCGCTGTCGAATGGCGGACGGCTTTTTTACGCGGGCGCGGGAACGAGCGGGCGGCTCGGCGTGCTGGATGCGAGCGAGATGCCGCCGACATTTGGCACCCCACCCGATCTGGTGCAGGGGGTGATCGCGGGCGGCATGGCGGCGCTCACGCAGTCGGTGGAGACTGCGGAGGATTCGCGCGAGGCGGGTGCACTCGCGATGACCGGGCGCGGCGTGCAAGCGGGCGATGTGGTGTGCGGGATCGCTGCGAGCGGGCGGACTCCGTTCGTGCTCGGCGCACTGGCGCGGGCGCGGGAAATCGGAGCGCGGACGATTCTTCTCACCTG
Organism: Chthoniobacteraceae bacterium; assembly: GCA_947476045.1. Classification (GTDB taxonomy): domain Bacteria; phylum Verrucomicrobiota; class Verrucomicrobiia; order Chthoniobacterales; family Chthoniobacteraceae; genus SXWH01. Next base: position 28,075 of record CANJNZ010000015.1, on the reverse strand, counting down.
CAATCCTTCACGGAATCCATCGCCTCAGTCGTGGGACGTGGAGATCGATCTGCCGACGGGCGCGGAGATCGTCACCGGTTCCACGCGCCTGAAAGCGGGCACCGCCACGAAGGTCGCACTGAACATCCTCTCGACCTGCGCGATGATCCGCCTCGGCAAAGTGCGTGGTGGCGCGATGGTAAATCTGCGCGCGACCAATGTGAAATTGCGTGACCGCGCGACACGCATGGTGGCTGTGGCGCTCGGGCTGGACGCCGAAGTCGCTCGCGAATTGCTCGTCGCGAATCATTGGGATGTCGTCACGGCACTCTCCCGCCGCCCGCCCGGTAAATAACTTTTCACAGATTCTAAGCTGGCAATACCCCAGCGGGTCATACTCCCTTGCCGTGCCGGTTCGTCCGGTCACTTCCCAACACAACCAAACAAACACATGATTCACATTCCACAGACATCCCGTCGTTCATTCCTCAAGGGCATCGGTGCCATCACGGCATCGGGCATGTTTCCCAACTACCTGCGTGCGCAGGGCGCAAACAAAAAGGTCGCTCTCGCCTGCATCGGTGTTGGCGGCAAGGGCGAGAGCGATGCCTCGGGCGTTTCCGGCAACAATGAAATCGTCGCCATCTGCGACGTTGACGCGAACACTCTCGCGAACGCGCAGAAGCGTTATCCGAACGCAAAAGCTTACAGCGATTTCCGCAAGATGCTGGACGAGATCAAGGGCATCGAGGCTGTGACGATCAGCACGCCCGACCACATGCACTACCCCGCCGCGATGCACGCAATCGGGCTCGGCAAGCACGTGTTCATCCAGAAACCACTCACCAACACGCTGTGGGAAAACCGCCAGCTCCATCTCGCTGCGCGCAAAAAAGGCGTCATCACGCAGATGGGCAACCAGGGCCACACCTACGAAGGCAATCGCGTCACCACCGAATGGGTGAAGGCAGGCGTCATCGGCAAAGTGAAGGAAGTCCATGTATGGACGAACCGCCCGATTTGGCCGCAGGGCAAAGGCGCGGTGCTCAACAAAACCGGCGTTGTGCCTGCGCATCTCGACTGGACGCAGTGGCTCGGCCAGACACCCGATGTTGCGTATTCAGACAACGTGCATTCCTTTAAATGGCGTGGCTTCCTCGAATGGGGCGCGGGTGCTTTCGGCGACATGGGCTGCCATTTGATGGACGCGCCTTTCGTCGCACTCGGCCTCACCACCGCGAGCGCTGTGACCGCTACGCAAGTGGACGATCTGACCGACATCGCATGGCCGACCGGCAGCATCGTGAAACTAGAATTCACCAACGTCCCCGGCCACGGCGACGTTCCATTCACGTGGTATGAAGGCAAGAAACCGGACGGCAAACCCTACCTGCCGGAATTCCCAGCCAGCATTGATATGGCCGAGGCATTTGGAAGAGGCGTCTCCGCAGGTGGCTGGATGATTGTCGGCACCGAGGGCGTCATATTGAACAAGAGCGATCAGGCAAAAGGCATGCAGATCTGGCCGAAGAAACGCCGCGAGGAATTTCCGGAAGACAAAATTCCGAAGACCGAACCGCGCAGCATCACGCAGGGCAACCCGCAGCAGGAATGGACCGAGTCCATCAAGAACGGCAAAGAGTTTCCATGGGCTGGACACTTCGATTATTCGTGCCCGCTCACCGAGGCCACGCTCATCGGCGGTCTCGCCATGCGCTTCCCCGGCAAGCGCCTGAAGTGGGATTCCAAGGCGCTCAAGTTCGACAACGACGACGCGAACAAATTCATCAAGCGCACCGCCTATCGCAAAGGATGGGAATACTCCGCAGACAAAATCTAAGCGCACTGCACGCGCTCACAAAAAAGCCGGGGTCGAAATGGCCCCGGCTTTTTTATTTCGTGCCGTTTGGGCGCAACTTTTTCTTCGCTTCTTCGGCGAGCAACTGCTCCAGCATCCGCTCTTGCTCGGGCGTCCAGTGCACAGCACGCTGGACGGCGTCCTGCAAACGCGCGGCGGTCTGCGCAGTGCTTTCTCCTGGCTGCGACTGGCCCGCCATCAGCGCACGCATTTCGGCGAGGCTGAGTCGTGCGGGGATTTTAGATGGTGGCGTGGTGAAAGTTTCATCGGCATCCACGGGTGGAGTGCGTGTCATGCCGGAGCGTGCGAGAAATGCCCACGTGCCCATCGTGAAAAACCCAAGCTCGGCCGTGTAATTGCAGTCGGCTTGCCGGACGGGCACATACCGGTTTCCTGCGGACGGCTGGATTGTCAGAGTCGCCTCCACCGTTCCGTCCTCGCGCTGGACGCGCAGGAGAAAATGAGCGGTTCCATCTTCACCGCGCGCCTCGGGATGTTCGTCGGGGTTGAACTCCCAATAGGCAAACAGCCAGTGCGGATCACGCGCAACTAGCCAGAGACGCACCTCGCCATATTCGGGCTGAAGTTCACGTTGCGCTTCATTAAATTCCTTTCGCAATGACTCATGCCTCGGTGCGATGACTTCTTTTGCAGGCTCGGAAGGTTGCTGCATGGCGCTCATGGGTGCGCGAATGAAGCACACTCTGCGTGTAAAATGAATCGGAGATTACAGTCATACAGGACTGTCACATTTCGCCGGAGTTGCGCCTGCGCGCGCCGTCCGCTAAATCGCGGTTCTCATGTTCACAAAACGCGTCATTCCGTGCCTCGATGTCCACGATGGAAAAGTCACGCGCGGCGTGCAGTTCGGGCGCGCCGAGGATGGCGGACTGCGCAACGTTGGCGACCCCGTGGAGCTTGCGCGCCGCTACAACGATCAAGGTGCGGACGAGATGGTTTTTTTCGACATTACCGCGAGCGCGCACGGTCGCGCGACGATGGTGGATGTGATCGAGCGCACCGCCGCTTGCTGCTTTATGCCGCTCACCGTCGGCGGCGGCATCCGCGCGGTGGACGATATGAGCGCGATGCTCAAAGCCGGTGCGGACAAAGTGAGCATCAACAGCTCCGCCATCGCCACGCCGGAACTCATCAGCGCTGGAGCGGATAAATTCGGCAGCCAGTGCATCGTCGTCAGCATTGATTGCAAAAAAACCGCGCCCGATCGCTGGGAAGTTTTCATCCACGGCGGGCGCAAGCCCGCCGGCAAGGACGCAGTCGCATGGGCCGAGGAAGCCGTGCAGCGCGGGGCGGGGGAGATTGTGCTGAACTCGATTGACGCCGACGGCACCAAGGCCGGCTACGACCTCGTCATCACGCGCCGAGTGAGCGAAGCGGTCGGCGTCCCCGTCGTCGCCAGCGGCGGTGCAGGAAACCTTGGGCACATGGCCGATGTTCTTAGCGAGGGCCGAGCTGACGCCGTTCTCGCCGCGAGCATCTTTCACTTCGGCGAATACACCGTGGCGGACGTGAAAAAATACCTGGCTGAACACGGAGTCTCCGTGCGGCTGTAAGCGACGTTATGCGACAGCCGCAATCATCCGTGCTGCCTGTGCTGCGGCGCGCACGTTGTGGACGCGGAAAATTTGAGCGCCACGCAGCATCCCGCTCACGAGGCAGGCGATGGTGCCCGCATCGCGTTCCGGCGCGGGCAGGCCCAGCACGTCGCCGATGACTGTTTTGCGCGACACTGGCAGGAGCAGTGGACGGCCAAAGTGGTGCAGCCGTTCCAACTCACGGTAGATGCGCAGATTGTCGTCGCGCTGCTTGGCGAAATCTATGCCGGGGTCGAGAATCGTTGCCTCGCGCGGCACGCCCGCTTTTTCCGCGAGTGCGATTTTTTCTGCGAAGCAGTCATCGAGCCGCGCCATCACGTCATCGTAGCCGACGTGCGTGTGTGCGACTTTCGGCTGGCCGACTGTGTGCATGATGAGCAGCGCTGCGCCCGTGTCGGCGCAAATGCGCGCGTTCTCGTCGTCGGGCAGCGCGCCGATGTCGTTGAGGATGTGACCACCGCGCGGCAGCACGCGACGCGCGACGCCGGGCCGCCATGTGTTGATGGAAAGCAAAGTCGGATCGTCCCAGCGTTCGATGAAACGCAGCAGTTGCGCCGCTTCCTCCTCCTCGGGAATCGGGCCGCGATTGGTGCGCGCGCTTTCGGCGCCGATGTCCACGATGTCGGCACCATCGGCCACAAGCTGCCGCGCTTTCACCACCGCTGCCTCGATGTCCGTAATACCATCGCCGGAGAACGAATCCGCGACCAGATTCACGATGCCCATGATGAGCGGGCGGCGTGGAAAAGTGATCGTGTGTCCGCGAGCGAGGAGTTTCACAGCAGCGGCACGGTGAAGCGTTTTCGGCGCGTGAAACGCAGCGTCTCCGTGTAGCCGCAACTTTTTGCCAGCGCCGCCGCCTCCACGAAACCCGCGCCGACATCCCCAGGCGTGTGAGCGTCGGAGCTAATCAGAACCGGCACGCCAGCCGCATGTGCGAGTTCGATGAATTCATGCGCTGGATATTGCTCGGCGCAATCCTTCCGCCAGCCAGCGGTGTTGATTTCGTAGGGCACGCCTGACTCCGCAAGCGCGGCAATCGCGCCGTCGTAGTAGCGCCGCAAGTCGCCCGCCGGATGAATGCCAAACTTTTTTGGTAAATCCGGATGCGCCACAAAATCAAATAGTCCACTGCGAATACACTGCGCGTAGAGCCGCCAGTAGCTCGCCCAGATTTCCTCCGCCGCGCCGCCCGTGTGACGGCTGAGATATTTCGGATTATCCACCTCCCATCCTTCCGGCAGATAGTGGACGCTGCCGATGAGGTAATCCCATTCCGCCATGCCCGCGAGTTCCTCGATCCACTTTTCCTGACCGGGGATAAAATCACACTCCAGCCCGAGCTTGATGTTGAGCTGCGGAAATTCCGCCCGCGCCTTCGCAACTTCGTCGAAATAGCGCGGCAAATCCTCGCGCAACATCCGCCAGTCATCGAACGGTTCCGGCATCGGATTGTGATCCGCAAAACCCAGTTCCCCCAAACCGCGATCCATCGCAACACGGGCATAATCCACCGGCCACCCTTCCGCATGGCGGCAGAGCGGCGTGTGCGTGTGATAATCAGCAAGATTGGCGAGCAGTGAAGGCACGCGCCGTCTCTACGCCCCCGCCGCCCCACAGGCAACGCCGCACTCTGATCGCCCTTTTAAGTGATGCCCGGCAATGCTGGTTGACCCTTTAGCGGAGACGGACGAAGGTGGCGGGGATTTGTTCAGGGCCGCTCGCCATTTCGGGTGAGGCAACGGTCGCTGCTGTGGTGAGGCGGACAAGAATCCGGGACTGCTGCCTATGAATACTCTGACCAATACCAAACACATTGCCTTCGTTGGCGATTACGTGCCGCGACGCTGCGGCATTGCCACTTTTACAGCGGACATCTGCGAGGCCATCGCTGCGGAGTTTCCGCAGGCGCAGTGCATCGTGGGGTCTGTGAATGATCGGCCCGAGGGATACGATTATCCATCGCGGGTGCGGTTCGAGATTGATGAGCAGGAGTTGGATTCCTACCGGCGTGCGGCGGAATTTTTGAACATCAACAACGTTGAGGTCGTTTCCGTGCAGCACGAGTTCGGCATTTATGGCGGCGCTGCGGGCGCGCACTTGATAGAGTTTCTTCGCGAGGTGCGAAAGCCGGTGGTCACGACGCTGCACACCGTTCTCAGCGAGCCGAACAGCGATCAGCGTGCGGTGATGGAGCAACTCGATGTGCTCTCGAATCGCTTCATCGTAATGGCCGAGCGTGGGCGGGATTTGCTGATGAGCGTGTATGGCATCGCGCCGGAGAAAATAGATCTCATTCCGCATGGCGTGATTGATATGCCGTTCATTGACTCGAATTTCTACAAGGACGTCTTCGGCGTGGAGGGGAAAACGGTGCTGCTTACCTTCGGTCTTCTTTCGCCGAACAAGGGCATCGAGCACGTCATCGAGGCGCTGCCGGAGATTCTCAAGCGGCATCCACAAATCGTGTATCTCGTGCTCGGCGCGACGCACCCGCATTTGCTGGCGCGCGAAGGCGAGGCGTATCGTGAAAAACTGGAGCGTCTCGCGGAGACGTGCGGCGTGACGGAACAGGTGATATTTCACAACCGATTCGCAACCATCGAGGAACTGAAGGAATTCATCGGTGCGGCGGACATCTACATTACGCCATATCTCAACGAAGCGCAGGTCACCTCCGGCACGCTCGCCTACACGTTCGGCGCGGGGAAGGCGATCATCTCCACTCCGTATTGGCACGCGCAGGAGTTGCTCGCGGGTGAGCGCGGCTTGCTGGTGCCGTTTCGGGACTCGGCGGCGATTGCGGAGGGAGTGAATCATTTTCTCTCGAATCCGACGTTGATGACCGCGATGCGGAAGCGTGCGTGGAAGGCTGGGCGCGAGATGATCTGGCCGGTCGTCGCACGGCGCTACATGGAGAGTTTCGAGCGGGCGCGAGCGAGCCTCAGCGTGCCGTCGGTGGAGACCGTGGCCGTCCGCACCATCGAGCACGCGAATTATCCCGTCCCGCCGCTGAAGCTCGATCATCTGCTCAAGATGAGCGACCACACGGGCATCTTTCAGCACGCGATCTACAACGTGCCGAACTACCACGAGGGCTATTGCACCGATGACAATGCTCGCGCGTTTATCTTCACCGTGCTGCTACAAAAAATGGAGGAGCCGCAGCCGGAAATTGAGCGATTGGAAAGCAGCTACCTTGCGTTCCTGTGGTATGCGTTCGATGCGAATACGTCGCGCTTTCGCAACTTCATGAATCATCACCGGCAGTGGATCGAGCGCGCTGGCTCGGAGGACAGCCATGCGCGCGCGCTATGGGCTGTCGGCACTGCACTCGGGCGCTCGCGCAACGAAGGGCATCGCAATCTCTGTGCGCTGCTTTTCCAGCGTGGACTGCCGCCGGTCGCGCGGTTCAGTTCGCCGCGTGCGTGGGCGTTTGCGCTGATTGCGATTCACGAATATCTCCGCACTTTTTCCGGTGACCGCGTGGTGGCGAAAATGCGCGACCTGCTCGCGAGGAAACTCGTGGCATTGTATCACGCGAATTCCTCGTCCAATTGGCAGTGGTTCGAGCGCATCGCGACTTACGATAACGCCAAACTCTCGCACGCGCTGATCCTGAGCGGTCATTGGACTTCCAACGGCGGTATGCTCGATATCGGACTCAATTCGCTGCGCTGGCTGCTCGAAGCGCAGACTGCGGATGGCGGTCACTTCGCACCGATTGGCTGTCACGGATTCTGGACACATGAGGGAGAGCGTGCGCGCTTTGATCAACAACCGCTCGAAGCACACTCAATGCTTTCCGCTTGTCTCGAAGCGTTCGCAGTCACGCGCGATGACTATTGGCACCGCGCAGCGCGCAGTTGTTTCGAGTGGTTTCTCGGTCGTAACGATCTCGGTCAGTCGCTCTACGACCCGACGACAGGCGGTTGCCGCGATGCGCTGCTGCAAGATCATCTCAACCAAAATCAAGGCGCGGAATCCTCGCTCGCGTTCTACCTTTCCCTCGCTGAACTCACGCACGCAGAAGGCGCTCAAGCCGAGATCCTACCCATATGCGCAGCCTGAACATTCATCCCACGGGCATCGCCCTTCGGCCCAATAACGCCCGGGTACTCATCCGCCCATTCATCCCGGGAGACACGGCACGCATCGTCAACATTCTCGGACGCGCGCTTGCGCTCAGCGAAGCGGAGATCGAGGAGCAACTCGTCGCCGTCACCGAGGATTTCGGCACGCGGCATTTGAATCTCCGCACTTTCTGGCGTCGCCATTTTGATCGGGTGAAAGGATACGTCTTCAGCGGACGCCCGCTCTCAGAGGCGCGGCAGCTCTACATCGGCGCACTTTTTTCCGGTGAATATGCGCTCGAATCCGCCGCACTTTTCAATCCCTCTATCGTGCCGCATCCTGATCAATCCGGCCTCGCCGAGGGTGAGCTACGTTTTATTCTCAGCCTGCGAGCGACTGGCGAAGGACACATCTCCTCCATCGAATTTCGAACCGGGATTATCCACGCCGATCACAGTATTACGATGGAGGAGCCGTCGCGATTCGTCACCGCGCCGAAGCTGAATCCGAATCCGACTTACCTCAAAACCGCATTCCTTCATAAACTCATGGAGATGGGTTTCGAGAATGATTGGTCGGCTGCCGTGATGACTTCACTCGGCGACAATTTCACACTCAGCGAACTCGAAACCGCCATCCGCAAGGCTGTGCGTGGCTCCGGTCCGCTGCCGCGCGAAGTGCAGCGCACGATGGAGTGCGTGCGATGGCTCGCCGAGTCGAACTATGAAGTTCATTTTGATCCATCTGTCGCCGTTTCCGAGCGCATCATTTTCCCCGTCTCGTCGAACGAGAGCAACGGAATGGAGGACGCCCGCTTCGTGCGTTTCATCGAGGACGACGGCAGCGTGATCTACTACGCGACTTACACAGCCTACAATGGGCGCGCCATTCTCCCGCAGCTTCTCGAAACCACAGACTTCCTCAGCTTTCGCGCCCGCACGTTGAACGGACGCGCGGTGCAAAACAAAGGCATGGCTTTTTTCCCGCGCCGAATCGGCGGGCGCTTCGCCATGATATCGCGACAGGACGACGAAAACCTCTTCCTCATATATTCCGAGAATCCGCATTTTTGGAGCGACCCGCAGCTTTTGCGGCGTCCATGTCATTCGTGGGAGGCGGTGAAAATCGGCAACTGCGGATCGCCGATTGAAACCGAAGCCGGCTGGCTCGTAATCACCCACGGTGTCGGTCCGATGCGCAAATACTGCATCGGCGCGATGCTGCTCGATTTGGAAGATCCGAGCAAAGTAATCGGCGAACTCGAAGAGCCGCTCCTACGTCCCGAGGGCAATGAGCGCGAGGGCTACGTGCCCAATGTCGTCTATACCTGCGGCGCGCTCGTGCATCGCGGGCAGTTGATTCTTCCCTACGGAATCAGCGATGTGACGACGAAAATCGTAACTCTGGAAATCAAAGAACTCCTCGCCGCCTTTACCCGTTATTGAGCTGCGATTAGACCGTTGTGAGCATGGGTGCTCAACGGTCTGCGTTTTGAAGTTCGAGAATTTTCACATGGCGATCTGGCAGATCCTCCCAGTAATGGATCGCAATACCTGCGTGAACATTCACGTCCAGCGTTCGCCCGTTTGAATCCATCGCCGTGTAGTCGCTGAACTGTTCCGGGTTGTTGAGGATTTGGCGGAATCGCCTCCACAAACGCTCGCGCGCAGGCTGACTCAAGCCTTCCAGAAACTCGATGACCTCCACTGCAACGAGCAGGCGATACTTCATTCCTCTGATGTCGGCGAAATGCCGAGGCGCTTCTCTGCTTCCTCCTGAGTCAGCCATCGCCCCGGCGTCTTGTCGTCAATCAGCGCCGTCATCCGATTAGGAAAATCCGGGTCTTCCTTGCGCTGGCGAAGCGCGGCTATGTAGCCCATCATTTTCTTCAATGTCGCGACATCCCACGTCGCGATTTCATTTTGAATGGCTTCAATGCTCATGGCGTGGAGTGTAGCAAAAAATACGTGCGTAGCAATATCTCACACCGTGCTCAGCACGCGGGGCTCGGGAGTTTTTTCCAGTGCGGTTTCGTTGGCCGCGATACCGAGAAGATTTTTGGCTTCGAATTCCTTGCACCAGCCTTTGATTTCCGTGTCGTTGAAAATTTTCCCGAGCACGCGGCGGAGCAATCCCTTCAACGAAGGATTTTCGAGTTCGCGGAGGCTTTGGATGGCCTGTTCCTTGTAGCGTTCGAGGAGGTCGGTGCAGCGCTCTACTGCGCCGAGATCGCGGTAGAGTTGCTCGACTTTGGTGATGCCCGCAGTGCTCGTGCGCGACCATAATGCGCTGGTGATTTTCCGATGCTCGCACTCGGCGCGTTCGTGTGCGGTGGCGAGGAGAAGGCTGGGGCGGAGGCCGGCGATGTCGCTGGTGTCGGCGGTCTGGCCGAGGTCGGCGAGGTCGTCGCGGATTTGGTAGGCGATGCCGAGCGCTTCGCTGTAAGCGTGCAGCACGTCGCGCACTTCGTCGTGTGTCTCGACGCCTGCAAACAACGCGCCGACGCGCAGCGCGACTTCGAACGCGGGCGCGGTTTTCTTTTTGAAAATATCGAGCACTTGCAGGCTGGTGAGCACATCGGGCTGGCGTGCCCAGACGAGCTCCGCGCCCTGGCCGCGACTCAGTTCGCGCTGACCCTCGGCGGCGACGAGCATCATTGCGGCGCGTTGTTCGGCGGAAATTTCGCACGCGCCGAGCAGCCGGTAGCCTTCCCCGATGAGCAGGTCGCCGATATTCAGTGCGACGGGGATGCCGTGTTCTTCGTGCAGCGTTTTTTCGCCGTAGCGCGTGGCGTCGCCATCTTCGATGTCGTCGTGGATGAGCGAGGCTTTGTGGAAGCACTCGACGGCGATGGCGGCGCGCTTGAGGTCGTCGGGCAATATGGCGTTTGGACCCGCGAGTGCGCGCCATGCGGCGACGGCGAGGAAGGGCCGCCAGCGTTTACCCGCACGGGTGAGCCATTCGCGCGCGATGCGTTCGGTTTCGCCCTCGGCGGGGCCGATGAGCGCGGTGAGTGATTCGCTGGAAAACCACGAGTCCACTTCGCTGCGGAGCGTGCCGAGATCGAGACGGCGCGTGGCATCGTCGGCGGTGAGGTGGATGTAGTCCCACACCCAGTCGAGATCCACGGTCGTATCAATACAGTCGTCTTGCAGCAGCGGCACGGCGACGCCGGGAATGGCGGCGGCCTCCATGTAAGGGAAACTGCGCTCCAGCACGCTGAGGCACGAAATGCCGACGATGGCCTCGATTTGCCCGGTCTGGATGAGCGACATCACGATGGCGCTGCCCTCGGCGACGAGCACCGCGTAGCCGAGACGCTCGGCTTCGTTTTGGAGATCTTGGATCGAGCACTGTCCGCATTGTTTGCACAGCAGGCCGAACTCATCGAATGGCGCGGGGCATTTGCTTTCGAGGCGCAGGCATTTCGGCATGAGCAACAGCCGGCGCTCGAACGGCACGGCGGCGAGTTGCTCGCGCCACAGCTCGTTGTTGATCAAAACACCCACGTAGTCGCGATAGATGGCCGCGCAGCCGATGCGCTGGACTAGGCGATCTGCGTGCTCGCCGAGTTCCGCGAGCGGGACGGGTGGCGTGGGGCAAAACTCCGCGACGTAATTTCGCACCGCGTGCAAAATCGCTGTGCGCTCTTCGATGGTCTGCGGGATGTTTTTCTTCGGCTGACGAAAACGCGGCGGAGCCACCGGCTTCGGGAGCGAAAGTGAAATGGGCGGCACTGGCTGGCGCTGCGATTCAGTGGACATTGGTAAGGACGTTAGCGGCTGTGTGCGACAATCCGCAAGGGCGGAGGTTTCTTTGCGCGGCGAATCCTATTTTTCCTCGCACAAAGTCACGAAGGCGCAAAGGAGCGCACGACGGACCTGCCATTTAGGATACAAAAAACAAGAGAGATACGATGAACGAGTCATGTCCCACAAGGGGGCGTCTGCTTTGTATGTAATTTAGCAAGAACCAGTGCAATATTGGCGAAGCGTTCAATAATAGACCTATGATATGAATCCATAGTGGGCGTTCGCCACTGAAAAGACCTTTCAGAATAAGCAAGGCGGACACACACCCAAGCGCTATAGCGGCATTTATGGACAACAAAAGCATTATGCCTCCGCTTAGAGATTTGGGGGCATATAGCCAAACGCTAATATATTGAGAAAGTGCAACAAGTCCGATTATTATGGATATGCGCCCTAGCCTTGGTTCGTCTGACTGGTTTTCGCTTATAACCGGCTTCATAGGGGCCGGAGCAATATTCGAACAATTTCGGCACGCTTCGAAATAGTCTTCGTTCTCAACGCTGCATTTGGAGCACTTCCACATGATACCTCCGTGTTTAGCTTATTAAGGAACGAGGGGTAGGCATATTATTTGCATTTTTGGGCTGACGAAAACGCGGTGGGGCCACCGGCTTTGGGAGCGAGAGTGAAATGGGCGTCACGCGCCAACCGTTATGCTAGAATGGGTTTTACGAGCGTGCCGTGCACGTCGGTGAGGCGGAAGTAGCGGCCTTGGAATTTGTAGATGAGCTTTTCGTGATCGATGCCCATGAGGTGCAGCATCGTGGCGTGGAGATCGTGGACGTGGACGCCGCCTTCGACGATGTTGTAGCCGTAGTCGTCGGTCGTGCCGATGGCAGTGCCTGCCTTTACTCCGCCGCCCGCCAGCCAGATGCTGAAGCAGCGTGGGTGATGGTCGCGGCCGTAGTTGTTGCCGCTCATTTTGCCCTGGCAGTAAGCGGTGCGCCCGAATTCGCCGCCCCAGACGACGAGTGTATCATCGAGGAGGCCGCGACGTTTGAGGTCGGTGATGAGTGCGGCGGAGGCCTGGTCGGTTTGTTTGCACTGCTTGGTGATTCCGCCGACGACGTCGCCGTGCTGGTCCCAGCCTTGGTGAAAGAGCTGAATGAAGCGGACGTCGCGCTCGATGAGCCGGCGGGCGAGCAGGCAGTTGGCGGCGTAGTTGCCGGGCGTTTTGCTGTCGGGGCCGTAGAGGTTGAAGGTCTCTTCGGTTTCGCCGGAGAGATCGGTGGCGTCGGGCACGCTGGTCTGCATTCGGAACGCCATCTCGGCTTGCGCGACGCGGGCATCGATTTCGGGGTCGAGCTGCTGCTGGGCTTGGTAGCCGTTGAGTTTGGCGAGGGCGTCGAGCATGTCTCTGCGGACGTGCGGTGAGACTCCTTCGGGGTTGGTGAGGTAAAGGACGGGCTCTTTTCCGGCGCGGAACTGCACGCCTTGATGCTCGCTCGGGAGGAAGCCCGCGCCCCAAAGTCGCGAGTAGAGCGGCTGGTCGCGGGAGGCGTTTTTCGAGACGAGGACGATGAAGGCGGGCAGGTTGTCGTTCAGGCTGCCGAGGCCGTAGGATGCCCACGCACCCATGGATGGGCGGCCGGAGACCTGGTTGCCGGAGCAGAAGAATGTGATGGCGGGATCGTGGTTGATGGCCTCGGTGTGCATGGTGCGCACGAGGCAGATGTCGTCGGCGATTTTTTGCGTGTAGGGCAGCGTGTCGCTGATCTCGGTGCCGCAGCGGCCGCTCTTGGTGAAGTTCGCAAATGAACCGGCCATGGGCAGCAGGCTTTGGTTTCCGCTCATGGTCGAGAGGCGCTGGTTGCCGATGATTTCTTTGGGCAACGCTTTGCCGTGGCCCTCGCGGAGGACGGGCTTGAAATCGAACGTCTCCAAATGCGACGGGCCGCCGGCCTGGAAAAGGTAGATGACGCGTTTTGCTTTCGGCGCGAAGTGCGGCTTTGCGATGACGCCGGGGATGGCGGCGGCGGGCGCGAGTTGCGCCATGGCCATGGCTCCGAGGCCGAGGCCGGTCCTGCTGAGAAATTGGCGGCGCGTGCTGCGCATGAGATCGTCGTAGGAGTGCATGAGCGTTTAGCGGTTGGTGATTGCGGCGTCGGATGTGAGGAGCGTGGAGCAGACGATGGTCAGCGCCGCGAGTGCGGGATTTTCCTCGCCGCACACGGATTTCGCGGCGGGTTTGTCTGCGGTGTAACGTTCGAGTTGCAGCGCGTGGAGCTTGGTGAGCGCGTCAATCTCCGGTTGCGCGGGAGTGCGTGAGGTGAGCAGGAGAAAAGCCTGCTGAATCTGCGGCGCGATTCCCTCCGGCTTTTCTTTGATCGCCCGCTTTGCAAGCTGACGCGCGCATTCGAAGAAGCTCTGGTCGTTTAGAAAAATGAGCGGTTGGAGCGGGGTGTTGGTGGTGAGCCGGCGCGGCTGGCAAATCTCGCGGCTGCCTGCATCGAGCGTGAGCATGCTCGGCGGCGGAGCGGTGCGTTTGCGATAGGTGTAGAGGCTGCGGCGGTAGAGTCCCTCGCCTTTGTCTGGAGTGTAATCGCCACCGGAAGCGCCGGCCTCGGACCACACGCCTGCGGGCTGCCACGGCTTGGCGCTCGGGCCGCCGATTTTCTCCACGAGCAGCCCCGCCGCGAGCAGCGCTTGGTCGCGAATCGCTTCGCCGGAAAGCCGATACGATGGGCCGCGCGAGAGCAGCGCGTTCTTCGGGTCGCGCTCCCGCTTTTCCTTCGTGCTCACGGACGATTGCCGGAACGACGCGCTCATCACGATGCGCTTGAGCATCCGCTTCACGTCCCAGCCAGTGTGGGAGAAATCGTGCGCGAGTGTGTCGAGTAATTCCTGATGCGACGGCGCATCGCCCTGCAATCCGAAGTTCTCTTGCGTGGCCACGATACCGTTTCCGAAACACTGCATCCACAGACGATTCACGGCGACGCGGGACACGAGAGGATTTTTCGGGTCGGTCATCCATTGCGCGAGACCGAGGCGGTTCTTTGGCGCTTTCGGATCGAGTGGCATCACCGCGGAGGGCGGTGCGGGCTGCACCGGACGCTTGAGGTCCGGCGAGGCGTAGTCGCCGCGCGTCAGGATGTGAAACTGCCGGGGATGCGGCGAGTCTTTCATGACCATGATCAGCGGGATCTGGTTGAGATAGTCGTCCTCCAGATTTTTGCGTGCGGCAATGATGGCCTGTCTCGCTTTCGCCGCGTCCTCGTCCACGCGAGCGAGCCAATATTCACGCACCGCAGCCTTCGCCCGTGCGTCGCCAGACTTCGCGGATTTGAACGCAGCCTCCATCGCCGGAGCGTGCAAATCTGCCACTTCCAACGGCGACAGCGTCAGCCCGAAAACTTTCAACTCATCGATCAAACCATTCGCGAATCCACGGTCGTCGCGCGGCCTTGCACCGAGTCGCATGACGTCGGTCTTGATGCTCTTGTCCAAATGATCGTGCCGCACCGGCGCTGCCACGGGCTTGCCGTCGTAGTAGAGTTTGAGCCCCGCTGCTGACGAAGAGCCGTCGTAAGTCACGGTGACATCCACCCATTTTCCCACCGGGAAATCCGCCTGGGTTTCGATCGATGCCGCGCAGCCCGGCCACAGATGGATGCAGCTCCAGCGCAGCTTCCCATTTTCCAGCAAGAGCTCGAATCCCGACGCGTCCGCCATCTGCGAAAACATCGCCGGGCCGGTATGGAAAACCAGCGCGCGCTCCTTTCGCTCCGGCGAGAAAAGTCGCAGCGAAACGCTCAAAGGCTGATGCCGGGTGATGCCCTTCACGCCGTCGAGTTGCAGCACCGTGTCGCCGTCGAACTGCATCGCGCCTGCCACCACCCCGGGCATCGCGGTGAGCTTGCCACCGGACATCGTCGCAGCCGCAGCGCCCGGCACGGCGTTCGGCAACTTTCCGTCCACGATGGCGTCGAGGGTAAAATGGTCGGACGGCACCGGAGGTGTAATCGTTCCAGTCGCCGCAAGCCATTGCTCGAATGCCGCGTCGCGCTCGGCGAGCACCGTCTTCGCCGAGGCGATAGCCGCCGCGATTTGCGCGCGGCGTTTCTCGATTTCCGCGGTGTGCTTCGGCTCGGTCAAGCGCATCGAAGGCTCAGGCGCGGTCGTGGAGATCGAGTATGGAAAAAGCCCGCACTCATCGATCTGCCCAAACATCGCGCACATGCTGTAGTAGTCCGATTGCGGCAACGGGTCGTATTTGTGGTCGTGGCATTTGCTGCACTCCATCGTCAGTCCGAGAAACGCAGTGCCCGTCGTGTGAACGCGGTCCGACACATACTCCTGGCGAAACTCCTGCTCGATCGAACCGCCTTCCTGCGTCTGCCTGTGCAGACGATTGAACGTAGTCGCCAGCGTCTGCTCCGTCGTTGCATTGGGCAGGAGATCGCCTGCGGTTTGCCACGTCAAGAACTGGTCGTAGGGGAGGTTTTTGTTAAACGCACCAATCACCCAATCGCGCCACGGCCACACAAAGCAAGCGTTGTCCGACTGATACCCATACGTGTCCGCAAACCGTGCGACATCCATCCAATCCTGCGCCATCCGCTCGCCATAGCGCGGCGAAGCGAGCAACGCGTCCACCTGCTTCTCGTATGCGTTCGGCGCGGTGTCGGCGGCAAAAGCCGCGAGTTGCTCCGGCGACGGTGGAAGCCCCGTGAGAACGAACGAAATCCGGCGCAGCAAAGCCGAACGTTCTGCCTCCGCATTGGGCGTGAGATTCTGCGCCTCCAGCGCGTTGAGAACGAAGCGGTCGATGTCGTCTTTCACCCATGCCGCGTTTTTTACGGGCGGCGCCGTGTGCTTGACCGGCGCGACGAACGCCCAGTGTTTCGTGTAAACCGCGCCTTCATCAATCCATCGCACCAGCACTCCGCGCTCCGCTTCTGTCAGCGGGCGATTCAGCTTCGGCGGAGGCATGATTTCCTCTTCGTCCGTGCTGTGAATCCGCTCAAACACAGTGCTCTCCTTCGATTTCCCCGGCACCACGGCGCGGTCCCCGCTTTTCAAAACCGCCGTCGCCCCTTCAAACGTATCGAGCCGCAACCCCGCCTTGCGCTTCTCCCCGTCGGGCCCATGACACGCAAAGCAGCGGTCCGACAAAATCGGCCTCACATCGCGGCTGTAATCAACCGCTCCCAGCAAAAGTGGGCCGGAAAAAAAGACAGACAGAGCAAAGGCGTGACGAAACATGGAAACGAAAGACTGCCATGAGCAACCCATGCCCACCAATCTATTTAGGGGCCGGGCTCCATCCCGTGCAGGAGGAACGAGGTGGCGCTGCGATCCATTGGTCATTCGTGCGGACGTTGGCGCGCTGCCAAAACTGAATTCAAAAACAATGAAGCTTCGCACGGAGCTCACAAAGTGTTGGTCTGAATGCCGCTGTGTTTTGGTGCTCTAAAGCGTGATTGGGAGTCGAACATGAGTTTTACCGAATTTCGGACAGCGAGAGGGGTGTCGCGTTTTGCTCATCATGGGCGCGGATGGCTATTTTTGCGCATCTTTGTGGTTGATGGCAAAAGCACGATTTGAACTATTTTCCTCTGTAAAACGGCCACTTTTCGTGGGCTGGCATGGCCGTTGCTAAGGGCGCGGCGCAACCTGCACCACTGTTTGTCTATGAATGCGCCAATGCCATTGGCGATTTTTAAACAGCAGCGGCGGGACACTAAAAAAACAAACAACAACCCAAAGCATGAAACTACTCCGTAAAATAACGAACCTCGCACTTGCCACGGCTATGGTGTGGGGATTCGGAACCACAACAATGTCCGCTCAGGACGCCAAGCCGCCGGAAGCTCCGGCAGCAGCGGCAGCTCCAGCGGCTGAAAAGAAAGAAGAACCTAAGAAGGAAGAAGCCAAGGTGGACGCCTCGATCGAGCAGCGCGTCGCCATCCTCGAAGCCGCCCTCGGCAACGGCGATCCGACCGCGCCTTTGAAAGTGAAGAGCAAGGATAAGGACGGCGTGGAAACGGAAGCCGTCCCCGAAAACCTCAACGTGCCAGCGACCGCCGCGAGCAGCGCGCCCGGACACAATGGCTTCATGATGATCTGCGCCGCACTGGTGCTTTTCATGACGCTCCCCGGCCTCGCCCTTTTCTATGGCGGCCTAGTGCGGAAAAAGAACGTGCTCTCCGTGTGCGCACAGTGCCTCGGCATCGCGGGCCTCGTCACCGTCCTTTGGTGGGCGGTGGGCTACAGCCTGGTCTTCGGTAAGAGCTACAACAGCCCCTACATCGGCGGCAGTGAGTTCTTCATGCTGAAAGGCGTCACCTCAGCTCCGAACACCGACTACGCCTTCTGGATCGGCCAGAACGTATTCTCGATGTATCAGCTCATGTTCGCCATCATCACCCCGGCTCTCATCATCGGTGCCATCGCCGAGCGTATGAAGTTCTCTGCTATCATTCTTTTCGTCATCCTCTGGATGTTCGTCATCTACTTCCCGATGGCCCACATGGTGTGGGGCGTGACGGGGCTCATGAACGGCGTCTGGAACGGTGACGCAGCTATTCCAGCGATTGATTTCGCAGGCGGCACGGTTGTCCACATGACCTCCGGCTGGAGCGCCCTCATCCTCTGCATCATGCTCGGAAAGCGCCTTGGTTTCGGAAAAGAAAAAATGGCCCCGCACAGCATGGTGCTCTGCATGGTCGGCACCGGCATGCTGTGGGTCGGCTGGTATGGCTTCAATGCCGGCTCAGCGCTCGCCGCTGACGGCGTCGCATCGAATGCCTTCCTCACCACCACGCTCGCCGCGGCCACCGCTGGCTTCGTATGGGGTCTCATGGAGAAAATCCTCAAGGGTCACGTCTCCATCCTTGGCATGTGCTCGGGTATCGTCGCCGGCCTCGTTGTCATCACGCCTGCCTGCGGTTTTGTAACTGCAAATGGAGCGATGCTCATCGGCGTCCTCGCGGCGGTCGTGCCCTACATCTTCGTGATGGTTCTGAAAGCGAAGTTCGGCTACGACGACGCACTCGACACCTTCGGCGTCCACGCCGTGGGCGGCACGCTCGGCGCAATCATGACGGGTATCCTCGCCACCGTGGATTCCGGCAACGCGAACCTCACCGGCGGCTACGCCGTGAAGAACGGCCTCGCGAAACTCATCACGGACGGCGGACTCGTTGGCGCACAGCTCAAAGCAGTGCTCATCACGCTCGTTCTCAGCATCGTCGGCACCATCGTCATCACGTTCATCGTGAAGGCAATCGTCGGCCTGCGTCCGACACCGGAGGAAGAAACCGCCGGTCTCGACATCACCGATCACCAAGAGGAGGGCTACATCCTCTAAGAATCATGTAGGGGGGAAACCCGGCCCGGGTGATGGGTAAAGGCACCCGGGTCGGACACCTCAAATCAGCGAACCAAAAACAACACGCCATGAAAAAAATCGAAGCAATCATCAAACCATTCAAACTCGAGGAAGTGAAAGACGCCCTTGCCGAAATCGGCATCGAAGGCATGACCGTCACCGAGGTCAAAGGATTCGGACGCCAGAAAGGCCACACCGAAATCTACCGCGGCTCGGAATACACCGTGGACTTCCTGCCGAAGATCAAACTGGAAACCGTCGTTCCCGACAACCTCGTGGACCAGGCTACAGCAGCCATCGTCAAATCCGCTAAAACCGGCAAAATTGGCGACGGAAAAATCTTCGTCAGCACCGTCGATCAAGCCGTGCGCATCCGCACGGAAGAAACCGGCGAGAAAGCAGTCTAGTAAGCTGGGCGATATGCCCGCAGTGAATCCAGCGCCGGCCCGGGGAAACCCGGGTCGGCGCGATTCTTTTTACGCCGGGCACTCGCATGGCTGCTTGCGCCATAACCCCACTGCGCTCAGGCTGCGCACATGATTCCCGGTCCGGATCTCATTCTTGGTTGCCCGCACTGCGGCGCGCTTTCGCGGCTATTTACACTCGCGAGCAGCGAGGCTGAGGGCGCGATTTCGTGGACGGATGGCTACCAGCAATTCCCTCACGCGCCCCGCCAGCCGAACGTCGTGCTATGCCATGCTTGCTCGCAGCTTCACTGGGTCGCGGAGTGCAAGGAAATCGGGATGATTGACCCCGTCGGCATGGAGCCGGAGGGTGGAGTGCCGCGTTTTGCGTTGTTTGAAAAACCCGAGCAAGCCGAGCCGGGCACGCCGCCGCCCGATGGCTGGGTGAACGCCCCGCAGATGCAGCAACTCGACGAAGCCGGCTATTTCGCCGCGCTCGGTGCTGGACTCGCCAAAACGCCCGAGCAGGAAGTCGAATTGCGCGTCCATGCGTGGTGGCGTGGCAATGATCGCTTTCGCAAACTCGAAAGCAGCGGGCGCTATCCGACATCAAGCGAGGCGATTGAAAATCTTGAACGCCTCATCGTGATGCTGGAGGGAGGCGACCACGAATTCGTGCTTTTTCGCACCGAAGCTCTGCGTCAGCTCGGACGCTTCAAGGAAGCCGAAGAGGCGCTTTACGGTCTGTGCAGCGATTATGCGCTGGCGCGTGAAAAGGCCAACGAACACATCCACGCCAAGTCGCGCGATCTCGAAGTGCTCTTCGCGTAGCGACTACAAGTCGTGCACGAGTTCCATCGCGAGCTTGTCCGCCGCATTGGTCAGAGCCTCTTCGTAAACTTTTGAATCTTCGAATTCCGACAGCGTATGAATCAGTCCCGCAGTAGCGGTGATGTCGCGAGTGCTGATGGTTTTCCCATTCCTTCCGACGAGCGAAACATCTGCCGTGAGTTGCGCCGCGTAGTTGTTCGCGCTCACTTCGAGCAAGCCGTGGCGGATGCTGTTGAAAACAATCTGCCCATCATCCTCATTTCCCTTCGCAGGTTGAAAGCGCCCGCTTTCCTCAAGCTCGCGTGTGATCGAAGTGCGGAGTTGCCCCTCGACCCAGCCATTGCGCTCTTTCGCCATGCTGTTGAATGAACCTCCTTTGTCCGGCGAGAATACTGTGGTTGCTCTACGTGGCGTGGTGTTCACGCCCACGACTTTCACCCCTGATGAAAAATGATCGCGCGAGCAACCGGTGAACGTGATGGCGGCGAACAGGAAGAGCAGAGAGATATTTTTCATACTTACGAAAGATCCACTCGTGGAATAAGCAGCTTCCCAACTGTTGGCGAGCGCGAAAACTCTCGCCGCTCTGCACATTGTGGATAGCGTGGCGCAATGAATTCTGACGGCTATCTGGCGCTCACTCGCGATGTGCAGGCGATTAAAATCCCCGAGGGTCTCGTGACCACGCTGCCCGCGCAGTCGCTCGTGCAAATCATGCAGGAACTCGGCGGCTCTTTTACCGTCGTCGCGCCGGATCGCGGCGGAATCTTTCGCATTCAGGGTGCCGATGCGGATGCGCTCGGTCGCGAAGTCGCCGCACCAACCGCTGCCGACGGGCCGTTTGAAATCGAGAAAGTATGGGCCCAACTCCGCGAATGTTACGACCCGGAGATTCCCGTGAACATCGTGGACCTCGGCCTCATTTACGATGTCGCTGTGAGTGAAGACCCAAGCGGAAAAGGCCAGCGCATTGCTGTTAAAATGACGCTCACTGCCCCCGGTTGCGGCATGGGCCCCACGCTCGCCGCTGACGCCGAGCAGCGCATCCTCACCGTCCCCGGAGTCGCCAGTGCTAGCGTCGAACTCACATGGGACCCGCAGTGGAATCCCTCCATGATTTCCTCAGAGGGAAAGATGAAGCTGGGGATCGAGTGATGGCGCGCTCTTTGCAGCCGCGATGTTTTTACTCTTCGCCTTCCACTTCACCGCCTTGGCGGGTCGCGAGAAGATCGCAGAGGCCGCGTTTTTTTGCGCCAGCGACGAATTCCCAGAATGTGCGGCCCACGTTTGTCCATTCCTCTTCTTGTGAAGCGGTGAGGGCTTGTGTGGTGTTTTTTCCGGAGCGGTAGAGGAGGTCGAATGCGCGTTTGATTTCCGCGCGCTGCGCGGCAGTGAAACCATTACGACGGAGCCCGACAACGTTGAGGCTGGCGACACCGTTGCGCTCGGCGGCGAGGACGTAGGGCGGCACGTCTTTTCCAAATGCGGAGAGGCCCTGGCAGATGGCGTAGTCGCCGACGCGGACGAATTGATGAAAAACACTGCCGCCGCCGATGAAGACGCGTTGGCCGATGTGAACGTGGCCGGCGAGCAGGACGTTGTTGGCGAGGATGACGTGGTTGCCGAGGCGGACGTTGTGTGCGAGGTGTGCGCCCGCCATGAGGAAGCAGCCGTCGCCGACAACTGTCTCGCTGCCCTCGGTGGTGCCGCGATGAATGGTGACGTATTCGCGGATGCGGTTGCCCTCGCCGATGACGACGCGGCTTTTCACTTCGGGTTTGAAAGCAAAATCCTGCGGCTCGCCACCGATGATCGCGCCGTGGCCGATGGTGTTGTTTTTTCCCATCACGACGTGACCGCCGATGATCGCGTGGGCGGAAATCGTGCATCCTTCGCCGATGACAGCGGCTCCCTCGATGACGGCGTAAGGCCCGACGCTCACACTCGGGTGAAGTTGGGCTTGCGGATGGATGATGGCGGTGGGATGGAGCACGGTTTTACGAATGACGGATGTCGTGCGCCGGTGCAATTCGTCATTCAAAGAATGCCCGCTTCGCGAAAGCTGAAATAAGCAGGGCGATCCGGCGATGGCGCGCCGACGATGATGTGATCGAAAAATGTGAGTTGGAGCAAACGGGCGGCTTCGGCGATGCGGAGTGTGAGCCGGCGGTCGGCTTCGCTGGGGGAGGGATCACCGCTGGGATGATTGTGCGCGAGGATGAATGCGTAGGCGCTGTGGAGGATGGCTGGGCGGAGAATTTCGCGTGGATGCGCGAGGCATTCATTCAGTGAACCGAGGGAAATTTCTTCGACGCGGAGTAGGTGGAGTTTTGTATCGAGCAGAATTGCCCGGAGGGATTCCTTGCCGAGTTGTCGCATTTCAGGCCCGAGCAAATCGTAAACTAGCTGTGGTTTATCGAGTGGGATGCGAGCGAGAGTTTCGCGCGCGAGGCGTGTGGCGAGGCCGAAGGCTGCTGCGAGTTGCACGGCTTTGGCGGGGCCGACGCCTTTGATTTCCGCAAGCTCCGTGACGCTCGCGCGGGCGAGTTGGCCGAGGCTGCCAAATCGCATGAGGAGCTGCCGCGCGACGTCCACGGCATTTGCGCCGGGGAGTCCGGTGCGAAGGAGGATAGCGATGAGTTCACTGTCGCTCAGAGCGTTTGCGCCGAGGTTGGTGAGTTTTTCGCGGGGGCGTTCCTGTTCTGGTAGTTCGCGGATTTTGGGGGCGCTCATACGGATACTGCGTTGAAATAATTCCTCGGCTTACAGGTCTTCCTTTTTCACGTTGTTTTGCGACGGCTTGGCTCCGCCTGTTGCATCCTTTGTCTCCGCGCCGGTGTTTTTTTCGTAATGAATCGTCAGGACAAGTTGGTCTTCGTTCATGGCAGGCCCGCCTTTGGCATCAGCGAGCTGGCAGGAAATCGTGATGTTGCTTTTCTCCTTCAAGTTCGGTCCGAATTTCCAAATGGCGACGCCGCCGAGTTGAGGCTTCACTTCAACAGCACCGGGGTTGTTCATTTGGCGGTTGTTCGACTTGGCGGTGAGTTTCTTGTCCGTGGTGGCCGGGCCGTATTTCGCCGCGAATTGTGTGCGAAAATCTTTGTAGAGCGTCGAGGCGTTACCTTCGTTTTTTAGGATTACTGTGGCGGATGTGAACTGGCGTGAGGGAAATTCGAGGACCCATTTTGCCACCGGCTGCCCTGCGAAAGTCCCCCCTGTGATTTCAAATTTATAATCATCCGCATCCTCGGAAAATTTTACGCCCTGCCTTGCCTGCATCACGCGCTTGGCCTCCTCGGGTGAGGCGCCCCAGTTGATGCCGAGAAATCCTTTGGGGCGCTCGACTGCAAAAGCGGCGGTGCAAAGCAGGAGCAGGAAAAGTATGGTGTGCTTCATGACGGGCAGGACTTGTGGCCAAGCAAGTGCAAGGCCGTGATGGAGTCAAACTATGAAGCGCCTGCCGACTTACGAGCCAAACTGCCCGAACATCGCGTCGAGCGTATTGACGAGCCCCGTGAGCGCGTCGCGATGCCGCCCGGCTGGGACGATTTCGAGTTGGGCCTGCGCCTCCTGCACCATGCGGCGGCCTGTGGCGACGGCGCTTTTCAGCGCGCCTGTCTGGATGGCGCGGCGGGCAAGTGCTGCGACCTCCTCGTCGCTGCCACTGAGGATGACGTTGCAAAGGGAATCGCGCTCGGCAGGCTCGCTGTTTTGCAGGAGGTAAAGGACGGGCAGTGTGAGTTTCCCTTTTCGCAAATCGGTGCCGAGCGTCTTTCCCGCCTTGGTTTCGTCGCCGGCGAGATCGAGCACGTCGTCGAAAATTTGGTAGGCTGTGCCGAGGCGCATTCCAAATGTGCGGAGTGCGCTGATGACGGCGGGCGCGGCCTCGTTGAGGAATGCTCCGAGTTCCGTCGCAACGGCGAAAAGCGCGCCGGTTTTCATCTCGATGATGCGATAGTAGTCCGGCACCGAAAGTTTCAGGTCGAAACGACGCTGTGTCTGGATGATTTCACCGCTGCAAACTTCGCTAGCCGCCTCGGCAATGCGGCGCGACATCTCGGGGCTGCGGAAACCGCTCGCGAGCTTGAGCGCATGGGCAAAGAGGCAGTCGCCGAGCAGCACGCTGAGGGCGTTGCCCCATTTGGCGTTTGCAGTTGGCTGACCGCGTCGCGTGTCTGCTCCGTCGAGGATGTCATCGTGAACGAGCGTGGCGGCGTGGATGAGTTCGACGACAACTGCGAGGTCGAGGTGTTCGGTGCCAATCGCGCCAGTCGCGCCACCAGCCAAAAGTGCGAGCGCCGGGCGGAGCCGCTTGCCGTTGCTCTCAATGGCGTAGGCGACATAGCCCTCGACCGCCGGGTCAAACACGCGCGCCTGAGCACGGATGCGCTCCTCAACGGCATAAAGCTGGGAGTTGATCAGCTCGAATGTCTGTTTGAGTGCGGCGGTTTTATCTACTCCGGCAGTAGCGGGAGTCGGTGTTTCGAGCTTTGTGAAACTTTTCACAAGCGCACCATAATGGCGGTTATAATAAGAAGTCAATGGCCAGCATGAGTGCGTAAGCGGTTGTGAAAACATCGCCGCTTTCAGGGAGAGCCCGATTATTTTTCGGAGCGAAGCCTCTCCCAATGAAGGCGTGCAACCTGCCACATATAGCCAGCACCGCCACGTGCATCGCGCCCCGCCGGACTCGCCACGGCCTTTGCTAAAAGCTCCAGCGCCCGTGCGCGATTTCCGAGCAGATCCTCTTCAAGTCCGGCATAGTAGTTTGCAAAAAATACCACCTCAGCCTGCGTCGTCAGGCCCTTCTTTTCGACCTCCGCGAGCACATCGTCCGGCGATTTTTCCCCTGCGAACATTTGGTAAAGCGATGGAAACGGCTCCCGGTCGAAGCGCGTATAGGCGAGCATTTCGGTCCGTGCTTTGGCGATTCCATCCGCCTTGGCCTGCGCGAGAAATTTCCAGATCCCGTTTTCCCGGTCGCGCCCGTCATAGGCGTGGTATT
The DNA here is from genome assembly GCA_947476045.1 of Chthoniobacteraceae bacterium. Lineage (GTDB taxonomy): Bacteria > Verrucomicrobiota > Verrucomicrobiia > Chthoniobacterales > Chthoniobacteraceae > SXWH01. The sequence goes on along the minus strand of CANJNZ010000015.1, from coordinate 3,160 downwards.
TTTCAAACTGCCGCGCCGATTTGGCAAAATCACCGGTGAAATAATAAGCGATGCCCAGCCGCCAATGCGGCGCATCCTGCTTTGGATCGAGTGCGGTCATTTTCTCGAAATCCGCGACCGCACCGCGAAAATCGCCGAGGAAAAGCCGCGCATCGCCGCGTGCCGAATAGGCCTGCACGAGTTGCGGGTCCTTCTCCAGCGCAGCATCGGCGGCAGCGATTTGCTGAGAAAATTCCGCCCGCATCCGCGTCCGCGTTTCTTCGCTGAGCGCATCGGATTCCGCCGCCAGACCTTTCGCTGCGCTGAAAGCCGAAAGCGCAAGAATGTAGAAAATCCGTTTCATGAAAATGAAACGCGCCTACGAAATTTTCGCCGCGCCGAAATACGGGAGCAAAATTTCCGGCAGTGCAATGGCGCCATCGGCTTGCTGGTAATTTTCCAGAAGCGCGACGTAGAGTCGGGCGAGCGCGGTGCCACTGCCGTTGAGCGTATGGGCGAATTGATTTTTTCCATTCTCGTCCTTGAAACGCATCGCCATGCGGCGCGCCTGATAGTCTCCGAAATTTGAACAGCTCGAAACTTCGAGATAGCCGCCCTGACCCGGTGCCCACACTTCGATGTCGTAAGTTTTGGCGGAGCCAAAGCCGATGTCGCCGGTGCAAAGTTCGATGGTGCGGTAGTGCAGACCGAGCAGTTGCAGCACGCGCTCGGCGTTGGCGGTCAGCGTTTCCAATTCCGCCATGCTGTCCTCGGGTCGGCAGATTTTCACTAGCTCGACCTTGTCGAATTGATGCATCCGAATCAGCCCGCGCGTGCCCAGCCCCGCCGCTCCCGCCTCGCGGCGAAAACACGGCGTGAATGCGGCGTAGCGAATCGGCAGTTGGTCGGCGCGGAGGATTTCTTCGCGATGAAGATTCGTCACCGGCACTTCGGCGGTCGGCGCGAGGAAAAGCTCGTCGCGCTCGCAGCGGTAGAGCTGCTCCTCAAATTTCGGAAGCTGTGAAGTGCCCGTGAGCGCGTCGGCATTCACGAGCAACGGCGGCGCGACCTCGGTGTAGCCGTGCTCGCGCGTGTGCAGATCGAGCAGGAAATTGATCAGTGCCCGCTCCAGCCGCGCGCCTTGTCCCACGTAGCAAACGAAAGCACTGCCAGCGATTTTCGTAGCGCGCTCAAAATCAAACAGCCCGAGTTTTTCGCCGAGTTCCACGTGCGATTTCGGTGTAAAATTAAACGTCGGCTTTTCTCCCCACACGCGCACCTCCGGATTCGCCGCCGCATCCGCGCCCACGGGGCATTTTTCGTGCGGTAGATTCGGGATGCCCAGCAAAAGCTCGCGCTGCTCCACATCGAGCGCTGCCGCCTCTTCGTTGAGGTGCTTCATTTCATCGCCAAAACCGCGCACCTGCGCCTCGATCTCGCTCGTATCTTCGCCCGCTTTTTTCTTCGCGCCGATTTCCTTGCTGATGCGATTTCGGTCGGCCTGAAGCTGCTGGAGTTTCGTCTCTGCCTGCCGCCGCCGCGCGTCGCATTGCAACACGGCATCCACCAGTTCGTGCGCCGATCCACCCCGCGCAGCAAGGCGGGCTTTTACGGCATCGGGCGTTTCGCGAATGAGTCGGATATCAAGCATGGGGCGCGGAAACTAGCGACCCACTCGCGGAAGGCAAGACGGCGGGAAGATGCGGATGACTTGCTACCCAGAACCTGCCACTACCGCGTCATCATCTCCGTGGTGAATTTGGACATATTGAATGACCACCTCCCTGCGTCACGGCGAAGTCCTCGTGCAAGGCGATGCGTCCAGGCGCGACACGTCGCCAGCCAGATCGCCCTGCAAGTCGGCGTCGGGAAAAACTTAACCTTCCACCACTGCGTCGCTCCCAAATTAAGCTAGTCAAACATTCACCCGCCTCCAATGATTCCAGTTCCTACCTATGGCAAATGTTACTGAACGCGAGTTGAAACAAGAGTTGGAAGAACTGCGCGAGCATCACCCAAAGTTGAAAGATGACGAGCTTTTCGTAGCGTGGTTTCTCCGCAGTTTCCTAACTGAAGATGATTCCGAAGCGGTTCGCGCCTTGGTCGGAGGTTCGCGTGACAAAAGCCTTGATGCGATCCATATCGATAACGATGCGCGGAGGGTATTCTTGGTGCAGGGAAAGTTTCGGCAAAAACTCGGCGAGGCAACTGAACATCGTTCCGATGTGATTGCATTCGCTTCGCTTGCCGAGGCTTTTGAGAGTGAGGAAGCTTTCGCACGATTAATAGAAGACTTGGCCCCGGACGCGGCGGCCAAGGTGAAAAAGGCGAGGCTCCGGGTCACGAATGATGGGTTTAGCTTGCAACTCTACTACGTCACTCTCGGCAAATGCAGCGGCGCGCTACAAAAAGAAGCGCGAAACACCGCTAGACCTGCGGCACTTGATGTCATCGACGGCAAGCGGGTGCTCCAATTACTCTCCGATTATCTAGATGGCGTCGCTCCGCCGATTCCACAACTCGAATTGGAAATCGAAGCTGGCGACGGCGTGACGCTGGGCGGCGTTTTGAAGCGATTCGACTCACAAACTACTATCGACTCATGGATCGTTCCTGTTCGTGTTCGCGAGATCGCTGCCGCTTATCAACAAGCGGGCATTCGCATTTTCGCCAGAAATGTCCGGGGATTCCTAGGTAATACCCCGATCAATCGGAGTATGGAAGATACCTTACAGAAAGAGCCTGAACACTTTTGGTATTACAACAACGGAATCACCATTGTTTGTGACCATGCCGAGCGATTAAGCCGGGGTGGCCGAGACATCATGCGCATGGCCAATCCGCAGATTATCAATGGCCAGCAAACCACGCGCACCATTGCTGCGAGCGTGAAGGGCGACTCTCGTGCAACGGTGATTGTCCGTGTGATCAGCGTCCCGCGTGACGACGATGCCGGCCATGCTCGCTTTGACAAGCTCGTCTCAAACATCGTCGCCGCGACGAATTGGCAAAACGCGATCCTTGCGTCCGACCTTATACCACATTCCACAAACAAGCTGACAAAGTATTGGAAAAGAGATAAAAGGGAGGGATGGGAGGAAACACACTTAAACTGGGCAGGCCGGATGCGGCTGCACGAATTGATGAACGCTATGCGAGGGAGCCGGATGGATGGCGCAAG
>CANJNZ010000014.1 GCA_947476045.1 Chthoniobacteraceae bacterium | reverse complement strand
TTCATGGGCCGGCATCGTCCACGGAGCCACTCCGAAATTCAAATGCGTGACATCCATTTTCATGCGCAACTCACGCAAACTTCGCTGCTAACAAAACACCGACCGCGCATCAACCGGACACCCGTGGAAAACCATGAAAACAAAACAGACTGCGCTTTTGCGCGGCATCCATCGCGGCTTTGCAGCCGTTCAGGCGGTTCGCAAGACCGCTTCTATTACACTCACCGCATTGACTCTGCTGCTCTTCGCGCTCCCGGCGGGCGTGCAGGCCGCCGTTGTGGTGACCACCTTGGCGGGCAGCGCCCCAGCCAGCGGCAGCGCGGATGGCACTGGCAGCGCGGCGCGGTTTAACAAACCCGGTGGAGTGGCGGTGGACAGCAGCGGGAACGTCTATGTGGCGGATAGCGAAAACAAGACGATCCGCAAAGTGACGCCCAGCGGAGTGGTGACCACCTTGGCGGGCACAGCCGGAGCCAACGGCAGCACGGATGCCACTGGCAGCGCGGCGCGGTTTAGCTATCCCCTAGGCGTGGCGGTGGACAGCACCGGGAACGTCTATGTGGCGGACCGCAATAACCACACGATCCGCAAAGTGACGCCCGGCGGGTTGGTGACCACCTTGGCGGGCAGCGCCGGAGTCGGCGGCAGCGCGGATGGCATTGGCAGCGCGGCGGAGTTTTACTATCCCAGTGGCGTGGCGGTGGACAGCAGCGGGAACGTCTATGTGGCGGATGCCAATAATTACACGATCCGCAAAGTGACGCCCAGCGGAGTGGTGACCACCTTGGCGGGCAGCGCCGGACTCAACGGCAGCGCGAATGGCACTGGCAGCGCGGCGCGGTTTTCCTATCCCAATGGCGTGGCGGTGGACAGCAGCGGGAACGTCTATGTGGCGGATGCAGGTACAGCACGATCCGCAAAGTGACGCCCGGCGGAGTGGTGACCACCTTGGCGGGCAGCACCGGAGTCCCCGGCAGCTTGGATGGCACTGGCATCTTGGCGCGGTTTTTCCTTCCACATGGCGTGGCGGTGGACAGCAGCGGGAACGTCTATGTGGCGGACCAAAATAACTCCACGATCCGCAAAGTGACGCCCGGCGGAGTGGTGACCACCTTGGCGGGCACCGCCGGAGTCGTCGGCAGCGCGGATGGCACTAGCTGCGCGGCGCAGTTTAACTATCCCTTTGGCGTGGCGGTGGACAGCAGCGGGAACGTCTATGTGGCGGATACCTATAACCACACGATCCGCAAAATGACGCCTGGCTTCGTCATCAGCGCCGTGGTGAAAAAAGGCGACGCAGCCGTAGGCGTCGTCAACGCGAAGTTTGTGAGCTTTGGCAACCCCATTATGAATAGCGAAGATCGCACAGCGTTTTATGGGACAATCACTGGCACCATCATCGGCTCGACTGCACTGAGGGGCAAAACTAAAGGCATCTGGGCGGACGATTACGCGGGCAACCGGCGACTCATCATCCTCGTGGGCGACAATGCCCCGGATGCGGCTGGTGCAAGCACAGCGGCCATCTTCAGCGCCATGGGCGACCCGGTTTATAACGTGAACGAGGAGATCGCTTTCAAAGGCACGCTCACAGTGGGCGTGGGCGGTGTCGTGAGCACGCCGGCAGCAAGCGCGAATAACATCGGCATCTGGAGCAACACCGGCGGCGCGTTGCATCTCGTGGCACGGGGAGCAGGGGAAGCCCCCGGCTGCCTGAGCGGGGCGACGTTCTCCACCTTCACCTCCATCGCGCTGCCCGATCAAGGCGGCGTGGTGATGCTGGCGACGCTGAACATTGGCGTTGGCGGAGTGCTTTTGAGCAACAACACCGGCATATGGGCCGTGGACACATCGGGCAACCTGCAACTGATCGTGCGCGAAGGCGACCCACTGGATGGCAAGGTAATCACGGTGCTGAGCTTCCTGCCCGCAGCAGCGGGAGTGAGCGGCCAGAGCCGGAGCTTTAGCCAAGACATCGGTGATCTGCTCTTCAAGGCGACCTTCGCCGACGGCACCACCGGCATCTACAAAGTGGTCTTCCAGTAAGCGGGAGAGGCGTCCTTTCACCAAAGGCCACTCGTCGCAAGGCGGGTGGCCTTTTGCTCTCTTCCTTGCCATGACCCACTTTCTTTTTGCTGAACCGTGCCGACTGAAGTCGCGGACTACATTCCCCAGCAGAAGGGATCGTTTTCGTCGAGGAGAAGGGTGGATTCGGCGGTGATGTGGGCGGTGCCGGTGATGGTGGGGGCGATTTTGCCGGAGGCGCGATCCAGCCAGCGGTAGGTGCCGGTGAGTTTGCTGCCGATGATGCTTTCCTGTGTCCACACGTCGCCCTCGGCAAGGGTGCTGTCGGCGGCGAGGCAGGCGAGTTTTGCGCTCGTGCCGGTGCCGCACGGGGAGCGGTCATACGCGCCGCCGGGGCAGAGGACGAAGTTGCGCGAATCGCCGCCGCTCTGCGCGGGGCCGAAGAGTTCGATGTGATCCACTTCGGGGTAGCCGTTTTCATTCACCGCGCTGCGGACGCGCAAGGCGAAGGCGGTGAGGGCGGCGGGGTCGTCGAGCGGCTGGCCGTGGTCGTTGGTGAGGAAGAACCAGTTGCCGGCCCAAGCGACATCGCCGGTGATTTTGCCGTGGCCGGGGATGTCCACGCTCACGGCGTGTGCAGTGCGCCAGCTCGGGACGTTGGCGACGCTGACGCTGACGTCGCCATGCAGTGTGGCGGTGACGACGCCGACGTTTGTCTCGATGCGATGGACGCCCGCGCGAATGCGCCTGAGATGTGCAAGCGTGACGATGAGGCCGATGGTGCCGTGCCCGCACATGCCGAGGACGCCGACGTTGTTGAAGTAGATGACGCCGGTGGTGCAGCTCGCATCCGCCGGAGGGACGAGTATTGCGCCGACGAGGACGTCGTGCCCGCGCGGTTCGCAGACGACGGCGCGGCGAAAGGCGTCGTGCTGCGCACGGAAGATGCGCGCCTGCTCGGCGACGCTTCCTTTCCCCAAGTCCGGCCCGCCCGCGACGACGACGCGAGTGGGTTCGCCGCCGGTGTGGGAGTCAATGGTGGTGATGCGGCGCATGAGATTCAGATGAGGCGCGACAGGACGCGGAGGCCAGGCACGCGGCGGAAGTCGGAATCGAACGTGAGCACGGCGGCATCGGATTCCAGCGCGCACGCGGCGATGACGAGGTCGGTGAGTTGCATGACGATGCCGCGCCTGTCCAAGGCCCACGCGAGCTTGTGCGTGCGCTCCCAAAGCGGGTTGGGCGTGGACACGTAGATCATGCAGCTAAGCGCCGTGGCCATGCGCTGGCTGGCGTTCGGGTGCTTCATACCGCGTAGGACTTCGACCATCACGACGCCGCAGGTGAGCAGCTCCCATCGGTCGGAAAAAGCCGACAACTCTTCGAGCGGGTCGCGGTTTTCCCGCAGCCGGGCGATGTAGAAGCTGCTATCCACGATTGCTCTTTTTAGCATACTTCACGGGCTTCGCGGGTGTTTCGGCGACACGGGCTGTCTCCTCGGAAAAAGGATCCTCCCATGCGTTTTTCAATTCGCCCGCTTTGAGGCCGAGACCTTTGCTGAGAACGTTGGTGAGTCTGTGTCTCCTCACCATTTCGTTGAGCGCGGTTTCGACAGCCTTGGTCTTGCTTGCGACGCCGGTGATCTTCACCACCTCGGCGAGCACGTCTTCGTCTATGTGCATGGTCATTTTCATAATGGTGAAGAGGGTATGGCATCCATGCCATACCGCAAGCGGGAATCTGTGTTTCTACGGCAGATGCTCGTCGTGGTTCTCCTCGGTGAGCTTCGGGAATTTCCGATGAAGGAATTTTTCGAAGGGGCGGCCCAGCACGAGGACGAGCAGTGTGAAGCCGGTGCCAACGAGCGCGCCGGACCAGACGCCCGCGCCGCAGAGGATTCCCAGCGCGGCGGAGAGCCAGATGGTGGCGGCGGTGGTGAGGCCGTGGATGCGCGTGCCGCTGTTGTCGCGGATGATGACACCCGCGCCGATGAAGCCGACTCCGGTGATGATTCCCTGCACGGCGCGGCTCACGGCGTTTGCATCGGTGGCGTGGCCCGCCTCGGTGCCGAGCGAGATGCCGATGCTTGCCAACGTGGTGAGCGCGGCTCCGAGGGCGACGAGTGCGTTGGTGCGAAGACCTGCGGGTTTGCCGCGCAGTTCGCGGTTCACGCCGAGCAATGCTCCGATGAACACTGCGCTGCCGAGGCGCAGTATGATTTCCGTCCACCCGAGCAGCTTCAGCGGGTCCATGGTCATTTCTTTTTCGGCAGCTTGGGCCGGGCGGCGATTCCGTCGTGGATGACTTTCAGCACGCGCTTGCGTTCTGCGCCGGTGAGCGGGAGTCGCGGGGCGCGTGTCCACTCCGTGCCGAGGCCACATTCCTGCACGCAGAGTTTAATGTATTGGACAAATTTCACGCTCGTATCGAGGTGGAGCAGCGGGGTGAACCAGCGGTAAATCGGCAGCGCTTTTTCCCACTCGCCGCGTTGCATCAGCTCCCACAGGTATTGGTTTTCCGCAGGAAAGGCGATGCCGGTGCCGGCGACCCAGCCGTCAATCCCGAGCACGGCGGATTCCATCGCGAGCGGGTCCACGCCGGTGAACAGCGCGTAGCGGTCTCCGCAGACGTTGTGCAGATCGGTGATGCGCCGCGTGTCGCCGCTGGATTCCTTGAGCGCGACAAAATTTTTCACCGACGCGAGCTGCGCGAACATCTCGGGCGTGACGTCGTTTCCGTAGCTGATCGGGTTGTTGTAAATCATGATGGGCAGCGCGGTGCTCTTCGCCACGGTGCGGAAACGCGCAATCGTCTCGGCGGGGTCGGGCGTCTTGTAGCACATCGCGGGCATCACCATGAAGCCGTCGGCACCGAGGCGCTCGCAGTCCTGCGCATACAACACAGCCTCAGCGGTGGAAGTCTCCGCCACTCCGCTGAGCACGGGCACGCGACCATCCACGACCTCGACGCCGAGCGCGAGCACCTGGCGTTTTTCCTCCGCAGTGAGCATCTGGTTTTCACCCAGCGAGCCGAGCATGACGAAGCCGCTGACGCCGCTCGCGAGCAACACTTCGATGTGGTTTGCGGTCGCTTTCATATCGAGCGAGCCGTCGCGTTTCATTTGCGTGGTGATGGCGGGGAAGACCCCGCTCCAAAAAGGTTTTGCCATAGAGCGACCCACATCAGCCGTGCAGGGCACGATGCTCAAGAGCGAAAGTGGAAGCTTTGCAGAATCATCGAACAATTCTCACGGTAATGGGAAGGCGGCGCAGTAATTTGTAGCGTTCAATTTTCTGCAACTCATCCAGAGATCGGTGATAAACCAGCACAGCCTTGCCGTCGAAGACTGCGTAATACTCCTCCCCCCCGCCTGCATACCATCCCGAGCAGGCGGTCAGCGCCCTCTTTGGGACACCGCTTGTCTCGAAATCTTTCGGGTGCAAAACGTGAAACGCCGCTCTCGCCTTTGGTTCGATGACGAACTCCATATTGTTATTCACGCGCAGGGAAACAGTAGTAGTCGGAGTATAATTACCATCGTGCGTCGTTGTCATCTTGAAGCGCCATTCGAGAACAGGGGCTACGTCTGCGCATGACGCAGTTTGAAGCACGCACAGAAGCGCGAGAAAAAGAATGCAACCCAGAGGGATTAGCCTTCGTAAAAATGCTTTCGTCATAGTGCGACAGAGATCAGCCCTGCAAGTCGAGTCGGCAAGCGATAAAGCCGTGCAAAATATTTTCATCGCAAGCGAGCCGGGCAGATCAGCGACGCGCAAACGCTGCATCGCGGCGGTTGACAGGAAACTTTCGTCCGCTAGCCTCCGCCCCCTTTTCTATGGCAAAAATCTATACTGACAAAGATGCCGATCTCGGCGTTCTCAAAGGCAAAACATGTGCGGTGATCGGCTTCGGCTCACAAGGCCACGCCCACGCGCTCAATCTCAAAGAGAGCGGTGTGAAGGTCATCATCGGCCTCTATCCCGGCTCCAAATCCGCAGCGGTTGCCAAGCAACGCGGCTTCGAGGTTTTTGAAACCGGCGAGGCAGTTAAGAAGGCCGACGTGATTTTTGTCGCGGTGCCCGATACGAAAATCCCTGCGTGCTTTGAGAAAGACATCCGCCCGAATCTCACGAAGGGCAAGACGCTGCTGTTCAGCCACGGCTTCGCGATTCATTTCAAAACCATCGTTCCGCCGAAGGACGTGGATGTCATCATGGTCGCCCCGAAAGGCCCCGGTCATATCGTCCGCCGCCAGTTCACCGAGGGCAAAGGCGTTCCTGCGCTCATCGCCGTTTACCAAAACCCCAGCAAGAAGGCCAAGAAGGTCGCGCTCGCATGGGCGAAGGGTGTGGGCGGCACACGCGGTGGTGTGATCGAGACAAGCTTCAAGGAAGAGACCGAGACGGATCTTTTCGGCGAACAAACCGTCCTTTGCGGCGGCGCGAGTGCGCTGGTGCAGGCTGGTTTTGAAGTGCTCACCGAGGCGGGTTACTCGCCGGAGATGGCTTACTTCGAGTGCTTGCACGAGCTGAAGCTCATCGTGGATTTGATGAACGAAAGCGGCATCGCCGGAATGCGTTTCTCGATTTCCGAAACCGCCAAGTGGGGCGACGTGCTCATCGGGCCGAAGATCATTGATAAGTCCGTGAAGGCACGCATGAAAGTCGCACTCAAAGAAATCCAGAGCGGTAAATTCGCGAAGGACTGGGTGAAGGAATACAAAGGCGGCTACAAGAAATACAACGCGCTGCTCAAGAAGGGAGAGAAGCACCCCATCGAGAAGACGGGCGCCAAACTTCGCTCGCTGATGCCTTGGATTCAGAAGAAGAATCTCAAAGGCGCTCAGGCCGCTTACTAAGTGCAGACGCGGGTTTTTATGCCCGCAAAATGAGCGAGATTTTATTCAACGCGAGGACGACTCGCGTGTCTGAACGCGCGTGAATAACAAAGCGTCACTTGCCAAGCATGGCAGGCCTGATACTTCTCGCGCCCCTATGTTTCGGCGATGTGCGTCGCATGTCGGTCGGGGCAGTGCTTTGTGAAAGAATAAACCCATGATCAGCGTCAAAAACCTGAGCAAAAAATACGGCTCCTTCACCGCGGTGAACGACATCAGTTTCGAGGTGGAGAAGGGCGAAATCGTCGGCTTTCTCGGCCCGAACGGGGCTGGCAAAAGCACGACGATGAAAATCCTCACGGGCTACCTTCCGCCTACGTCGGGCAGCGCGAGCATCGCAGGGTTTGATGTATTCGAAAAGAGCATCGAAGCCCGGCGCCGCCTCGGATATCTGCCCGAAAACACACCGCTTTATCTGGATATGCGCGTGAACGAATACCTGCGCTACCGCGCCCATTTGAAGGGCGTCGCGCGCGGGAAAGTTTCGGAAGCTGTCGGCGAGGCCATCGAGCTTTGCTCGTTGCGCGATGTGGAGAAAAAGATGATCGGTGCTCTGTCGAAGGGCTACCGCCAGCGCGTGGGTCTGGCGGATGCACTGGTGCATGATCCGGATTTGTTGATTTTGGATGAGCCGACGATTGGTCTCGATCCAAATCAAATCCGCAGCGTGCGCGAATTGATCAAAAACCTCGCACAGCGGCGCACAGTTTTGATCAGCACTCATATTTTGCCGGAGGTGGAAATCATGTGCTCGCGCGTGGTCGTGATTCACAAAGGCAAAATCCGCGCAAGCGACACGGCGGAGAATCTTCTCAAAAACCACCGCGCTGCCGGACAACTACGCATCGAGGCGAAAGCCGGACCGGAGGCGCGCGAGGAGTTCGGGCGCATGACTGGTGTGAAGGATGTGCAAGTGGAGCAGGACGGCGAATTCACCACTTTCACACTCCGACTCGATGCAAACGCAGATGTTTCCGAGGAAGCGTTTCGCCTCGCCGCAGACCGCAAATGGAACGTCCGCGAACTCGTGCGAAAACGCGCGACACTCGAAGATGTTTTTGTCGAACTCACCCACTCGGATATTTAAACCATGCGCACTCTATTCCACCTGACCGCCCGCGAGGTGAAGAGCTTCTTTTACTCGCCTATCGCCTACGTGATGCTGGTGATCTTCCTCGCGCTCAACGGCGTCGCTTTCTACTACGCAGTCCAGACACTCACGAAGATTCCCGCTGATGAATCGGTCGTCTTCGTCACGTTTTTCAGCCCGTTTTTCGTCTGGCCGTTCATCCTCATCATGCCGCTGCTCACGATGCGCGTTTTTGCGGATGAATTCCGAATGGGAACCATCGAATCCCTCACGACTGCGCCTGTGAAAGACTGGCAGGTGGTGATGGCGAAGTTTTTTGGAGCACTCGTGTTCTACATCGTCCTGTTCATTCCGACGTATTGCTATTTTTTCTTCTACAAATGGTTTACCGGCATCCCCGCCGCGTTCGCTGCCGGACCGTATTGGGGAAGTGCTCTGCTGCTGTTGCTGGCCGGAATGTTTTTTATCTCGATGGGCTGTCTGGCTTCCGCGCTGAATCGCGAGCAGATCAACGCCGCTGCGATGTCGCTCGTGATGACGGTGCTCTTCATTTTCCTCGCTGCGCTGCCGGATTTCTTCGTTGGGAAAAATGAGGAGGAAACAAAGTGGCTCACGCATTTCATCGGCTACATCTCGTTCTTCGAGCATCTGCCTACATTCTGCCGAGGCATCATAGATACGAGGCCCATCGTCTTCTACCTCTCGCTCACTGCACTTTTCCTTTTCATCACTCACCACGTCTTCCAGGCACGGAAGTGGAAATCCTAAGCCATGTCTGACCCAGCATCCAAACCCGTTGGTATCAATCGCGGCCTCATCGGCACAAACGTCGTCATTCAGATCGTTGTCCTGTTCGCGCTCGTATTCATGGCAAATTATGTCTCCTACCGCCAGTTCAAGCGGACGGATTTTTCGCGTGATTCAAAATACTCGCTCGCCGGCCAGACGCGTAATCTTCTCAAGTCGCTTAAAAAACCCGCACACGCCTACGTGGTCTTCAATAACGGGGCTGCCGACATGGCGATGTTCATGGATCCGGATTCACAGATTTTCGCCGCTGTGATGGGGGATCTGACCACTCTTCTCCGTGAGTATCAGCTCAACTCGGGAGGAAAATTTGAATTCGAGATCGTAAATCCCTACGCCGAGAGCAAACGGGCGGAGGAGTTGATGACCAAATACAAGGTTGGTGAGACCGAGAGCGTGCTCATTCTCGAATACGACGGACGCAGCAAATTTCTCACAGGAAAAGACCTCGGTGAAATTGAACGGGGCCGTGAAAGCGCAAGGCTCAAGGGCTTCAAGGGCGAACGGGCAATTACCAGCACGCTCCTCGGTCTTTACGATGCAAAGCCGAACAAACTGTTCTACGTGACCGGACACGGAGAGCCGGATTGGGACGGCAAAGCGATGCTGTATTTCCGCGAGACGATGGAGCGGCAAAACGTAAAGGCCGAGACGCTGAACCTCGCGAACGTGGAAGCTGTGCCAGCCGACGCGAGCGTGGTGATGGTCAATGGTCCGCGTTTCGATTTCAGCGAGCGCGAACTAAAACTCCTAGGTGATTATTGGGAAAAGAAAGGGCGTGTTGTTGTCTGCTCCGGCTGGTCTGCAAAACCTCTGGAACAACTCAATGGATGGCTAGCCGACAGGGGTATCCGCCCGCAAAATGACTGGGTAAATAAAAGTGGTCGCACAGCGACTGGAGAGCCTGCGCTATTTGAAATGGTAGGAATCTTTTCCAAGAATCCCATCTCGATCCTCAAGCTTATCGGCGGTGTCGCCATCCGCCTCGGCGACCCGACAGTGTCGCCCACGCAGTCGCTCTTGCTGGATCAAAACAAGCAGCAGGCGGACAAACTCACATTGACTCCGCTTATCTCTGCGCCTGATGGTTTCTGGGGGAAAGTAAATCTGGATCCAAAGAGTCAGGAACTGCCCTACTATGATCCTAAAAAGGATCATCAAGGTCCGCTCACGCTTGCTGCTGCCTGTGTGAAAGGTGCGCCTGCTGATCCGTCCGTGAAGGTGGAGACACCGCGTCTTGTTGTCATCGGCAACTCTTCAATTTTCACCACGCGTCCTATGGAAGAAAGCGGTGTAGGCGAAACTTTTGCCATCGGAATTTTCAACTGGCTGCTCGATCGGGAGGAACTCATAGACATCGCACCGCGCGAAAAATCCACCAAGATATTGCGACTCGATGAAGACCCCGAGAAAGAGACCCGGAAACTGAAGATTCTGGCGCTCACCGTCATCCTCGTCGTGCCGCTGATTTTCGCCATGATCGGAGCCGTGGTGTGGGCGAGGCGGCGTTACTAGTTTCCCGAAATGAAGACCAAACACACTTTCATCCTGCTTGTTTTCGCGGCGGCGGCGTTCGCCTACGTGTGGTTCGTCGAAAAAAAACGGCCATCCAGCGACGAAGCGCTGGAAAAGGCCGGTCTTGTCAGCGAATTCAACCGCGATGAAATCGATGCAATCACCATCCGCAATGCCACCAGCACCATTGAACTTCGCAAGCGTGACGGACATTGGTTTCTCGATGCGCCGGTGAAGGACCGGGCCGAGGAGTTTGCCATCACGCAGCTTTTTACGACGTGCGAAAAACTGCGCAGCGAAACCTCACTCGGGGACACGAAGGAGAACCGCGACAAGTGGAAGGAATGGTGGGTTGCCAAGGGCGACATTGCTGTGAAGTTCAACGGGTCGAAAAGGGCTCACGAGATTATCGTCGGCAAGGACACCGTTTATGAGGGCAAGAATTATGTGCGCGCCGAGGGCTCGAATATCGTCCACGTCATCCGCAGAAATCTGAAGGACGACCTCGGCAAGAACACCGACTATTTTCGCGACAAGCGCCTTGCTGATCTCACGGAGGCGCAGGTCTCGAAGCTCGTGTTTAAGAGCGCAAAGGGAGAATTTGAACTGGAAAAGAAAGGGATTCATTGGTCGCTCGTGCGTCCACTCAAGGCGCGTGCTGACGATCAGAAAATTTCCGACCTGATCGCCAATGTGACGACGGCACGTATCGAAGAATTTATGAGTGAGGCGAAAGACCTTGGTTCATTTGGGCTCATCGAACCGCGCGCCACACTGACTTTTACCGCAGAAGGCGTGAAGGAACCCGTGGTGCTGCAACTGGGTGCTTCCAAGACCCCTAGAATGGAGGAAAAAGAGGTGGAGGAGACCAAAAAAAAGGCAAGACCACCCACGCCTGCTCATGTGTATGTGAAACTGAGCACGCGCGATGGAGTGGTCACAGTGCCCGCATCCATCGAGAGCCTCATCAATACGCAGCCAAACGATCTACGCGATCAGGGACTGATGCGTGTGCAGAGCGATCTGGTGGATCGCATTACCATCGAGGCGCCGGGAAAGGAAAAAATCGTTCTCGCCCGGAATGGCGAAACGTGGGTGCGCAAGCAAGAGGGCAAGGCCGAGGCCGCAGTGAATAGCGGTGCCGCGAACAAACTACTCAACGATCTCCTGAATACAAAGGTCACACGCTTTGTCGCGGACATGGCGAGCGACTTGAAAGGCTTTGGGCTGGACCAGCCACAAGTGACGGTGGCTTTGAGTAGCTACTCGACGGAGGGCACCCCCGAATCGAAACCCGGCGAGAAGCCCATCGAGAAAGTGCTGTTTGGAAAGTTCGAAGGGGATGCCGGGTATGCGAAGCTCGACGATGAGCCTTTCATCGTAGCGGTTCCAAAAGCTGTTCTCGAAGGCGTTTGGTCGGATCCGCTGCAATGGCAGGACTTGAAAGTTCTCGATCTTAAAAAGGAGAACATAGTCAGTCTTCAAATCACGCGCACCGGACAACCCACGCTAGATATTGTGTTTAAAAAAGGAAAAGGATGGAAGCTGGCGAAAGGGGACAGCGTCGTGAGTCAGAATGCTGCGCAGTCGTTGGCCAACACGCTCACGTCACTCCGCGCTGTGCGATGGGTGGGCGCGACTGATGTGCTCAGGCAGGGACTTGAAAAACCGAATCTCGAAGTTGCTTATACACTAGCTGATAAAAAGACCGGCAAGATTACCGTCGGCGGCAACACAGCCGATGAACTCTGGAACACAATCATCGAGGGTAAGTCCGGAACGTTTTTAATGAGCAAACCAGATTTCGATGCGCTCAACGCTGCGCTGGTCGAAACGCCAAAGCCCGCAGCGAGTATAGTGAAACCGGGGGAGGGAGTCGTCGCCACGCCACCTGCCAGCGCGATAACACTGCCTGCGACCATCGAGCCTGCAAAGTCGACCGAGCCACCTAAGCCTACGGAAGTTCCTTCGCAAGGCGCGAAGCCCGCGCCTGAATCAGCTCCCAAACCCTAAAGTCGGCGTGCTGTGTAAAGTGTGACGATGCCGCCGGTGAGTGGCTGGCTTTGTGTTTCATCGAATCCTGCGCGGGCAATGAGTTGATTCATCGCTTCGCCCTGTGGAAACTCTTCTATGGATGCGCCCAGATATTCATACGCGCCTCTTTCCCCGGTGAGTAGACCGGCGAGGAATGGCACGATGCGATGGAGGTAAAGGCGATAAAGCCCCCTGAGTGGTGCGCGAGGCACTGAAAAATCCAGCACCAGCAAATGCCCTCCAGTGCGGAGCACGCGCGCCATTTCTGCAAGAGCCCGCTCCCAGTTTTCCATGTTGCGCAAACCAAACGCCACGGTGACGACATCAAATTCGCCAGTCGCGAAAGGAAGGTTCAAGGCGTCTGCCAGCACAAGATTTGTGAGACCTTTGCGGCGGGCAAGGTCCAGCATCGGCTGACAAAAATCGGCACCTACGATGGTCGCATTCGGGCACTTCTTTGCGATGGCAAGAGCGAGGTCGCCACTTCCGGTGGCCATGTCTAAAACCCGCTTGGGGGCCCATGAATGGACGATTTTTGCGGCACGGCGGCGCCATAGAAAATCGAGACCACCGCTGAAGATATGGTTAGCGAGGTCGTAGCGCTTCGAGATTGCGCCGAAAAGGCGCTGCACGACAGGTCCCTTTCCGGGTTCGGGTGTGGCACTTGGCTTTGTGGCGATATCGGTCACGTCCGAGGCATATCCCGTGCTTAGTAGGGCGTCGAACGAAACCTGCGGCGATAGCCCTCCGCACATGTCCATCAATTTACTTTCGCCTGCTAAAATCCTTGTCATAGACGACGAGCCATCGAACGTCCGCTTACTCGAGCGGATGTTGGATTTATTTGGAGGAATCGAATATCGCGCAACGACGGATCCCCGCGAGGCCGTATCATTATTCGCTGAATTCCAGCCGGACTTGGTGCTCACCGACCTGCACATGCCATATCTCGACGGCTACGGGCTGATGGAACAATTGAGGCAGCTCATACCGGAGGGGACAATTTTACCAATCGTAGTGCTTACGGCGGATATTACTGCCGAGACGCGACGCAAGGCCTTGGCGACAGGAGCGAGCGATTTCATTACCAAGCCACTCGATACCACCGAAGTTCAACTCCGCATTCGCAACCTGCTAGAAAATCGATTTCTAAACCTGAAACTTGATGAGCAAGTCCAGCAGCGCACAATTGAATTGGAACACGCGCTGGAACAGCTCCGGGCGACGCAAAATCAGGTCGTGAAACAGGAGCGACTCAGCGCGCTGGGCACGATGGCCGGCGGGGTCGCGCATGATTTCAACAACACACTGACCATGATGATCGGCTACGGTGAGATGTTGCTGCCTTGGTTTGAAAAAACTGCGCCAGATTCAAAAGAGCAGAAATATCTCAAGCACATCGTATCGGCTGCTCAAGATGCCACTCATGTGGTGCGGCGGCTCCGTGATTTCTACCGCCCGGCCGATGCTGCGGATGTGCGTGTGCCAGTGGATTTGAACAAGCTTTGCGAGCAGGCGATCGCTTTCACTACACCGAAATGGAAAGGGAAGGCTCGTGGTGCAGGCAAGGCTATCGAAGTCACAGGTGATTTCGCGGAAGTCCCGCCTTCGCTCGGCAGTGCACCGGAATTACGCGAGGTGCTGACGAATCTTATTTTTAATGCCGTGGATGCAATGCCCGACGGGGGTTCGATAATCGTGCGCACACGCGCGTTGCCCAATCATGTGCGCGTGGACGTGTGCGACACGGGCATCGGTATGACGCCTGAGGAAAAAGCGCGTTGTTTGGAGCCCTTCTTTACCACAAAGGGCGAAAACGGCACCGGGTTGGGACTTGCTGTCACTTACGGTATCCTCCAGCGGCATGGCGGGAGTATAGAAATCGATAGCGAAAAAGGACGCGGCACCACCTTTTCGCTGCTGTTTCCGATTACGAATGAAAAGGTTAGTGAAGTTGTCGCGACGTCTGTGGAGGAATCCATGCGTTCACTGCGTGTGTTGGTCGTAGATGATCAGGAAATTATTTGTGAACTTCTCTCCGAGCATCTCATCGCTGACGGACACCAGCCTACTATTACATTGGACGCAGAAGCAGCAATTCAGTCCTTAACAGACGGCAAGTTCGATTTGGTCATCACCGATCAGTCCATGCCCGGAATGAACGGCATACAACTCGGGGAGGTGGTTAAGGAAATGAATCCAGCTATACCGGTGATCTTGCTCACCGGTTTTGGAGATGAACTGAAAGTGAACGGTCAAATGCCGAAAGGCATAGATATGATTGTTGGGAAGCCGGTTTCATCTGGAGATCTGCGCAAGGCGATACGTGAAGCTGTAAAATAATGCTTCACAAAAAAGGGCGGACACGTGGTGCCAGCCCTTCTTGTAAAATGGTGCTCGCGAGAGGAATCGAACCTCCATGGGTCTCCCCATATGATTCTGAATCATACGCGTCTGCCAGTTTCGCCACGCGAGCAATGAAAGAGGCGCGGATAAAAGCCTCACTATCTGGGGGAGGCAAGTGATTTGTCGCAGACCTTACGAGATGCGCATCGGCATCAGCACATAGAGGAACGGTGTGCCGATTTTAATCACGCCAGGGCTCATCTCATCAATCAGGTCAATGTGCACTTCGTCGTCGGTGAGATTGCGGAGCGGATCTTGAAGGAAGCCGGGGTTGAACGCGATGGACATTTCCTTGCCCTTGAAATTAACCGCGAGAGATTCGTGCGCTTCGCCGACTTCGGGCGTGTTCGCGGTGATTTCGAGGTTGTTCTTTGTGAAAATCAATTTCACCGAATTGGATTTGTCGCTCGAAAGCAGCGATACGCGGCGCACAGCTGTGAGCAGCAACTCACGCTCGATGGTCACGCGCTCCTTGGCCTCAGCCGGGATGACTTGTTTGTAATTCGGGTAGTTGCCTTCGATGAGTTTGGAGACCAGCACTTTTCCGTTCACATCGAAGCCGACCTGGTTTTCTCCAACGTTCATCTTGATCTCTCCTTCGTCGCCGAGCAGGCGCTGGAGTTCAGTCACACATTTGACGGGCACGATCACATCCACTTCCTGACCGCGCGGGAATTCCAGTTCGAGATCCACGAGTGCGAGGCGGCGCCCATCGGTGGCCACCATCGTCAGTTTGCCCTCTTTAAAGGAAAACAGGATGCCATTCAGCACGTAACGGGTTTCGTCCGTCGAAATCGCGAAGGCGGTTTTTCGCAGTGCGTCCTTCAGTTCTTTTTGGCGGAGCGTGAAGACTTTTGCATCAGCCAGCTTGGGCAACGCGGGGAATTCCTCCTCGGCGAGACCCATCATTTTGAAAAAACTCTGACCGCAGCGGATGGATGCGATGTTTTTGCCGTCCACTTCGACTTCCACATCGGCTGATGGAAGTTCTTTCACGATGCTCGCGAGGCGGCGGGCGGGCAGTGTCGTGCCGCCGCCCTTCTCGACTTTCGCCTCGATGCTGCAGCTCATGCCCACGTCGAGGTCGTTTGTGGTGAAGCGCAGCACACCGTCTTCGGCGCGGATGAGGACGTTGGAAAGTATCGGCAACGTGGTGCGCGTGCTGACGATGTTTTGGACGGTTTGCAGACCATCAAGGAGTTTTTCTTTTGAGACGTTGAATTTCATGGCGTAGATGGGCGGGTAAAGTTCCGCGCCTTTTGACCGAACATCTTGTGGGGTGCAAACTTTTTTAGCCACAAGATGTGGGATTTGCAGTCGTGACTACGGGCATTCACTCCACTTTTACGCTATGGGCGCGCAATGTTATGCCCGTCTGTTGCTGAAAGTGAGCGACTGCCTTGTTGTAGTCAGCCTTCGCGCGCAGCTCGGCGGTTTCTGCTTCCGAGAGTTTCTTTTGCAGTTCCAGCACCTCGAAAACCGTGCCGCTTCCGGCGACGAGCCGTTTTTCTCCCGCATCCAGACTTTCTTTAGCGAGCCGGTGCGATTCACGTGTGGCCTCGATACGCTGCTTGGCAGTGATGACTGCGCCGTTCGCGTTATCTACACGCACGATGATATCCTGTTCGAGTTGCTGCAGCCGAACGAGCGCCTGAGCGGATTCGAGTTGGGCGGCGTTGTAGCGACCGCGCGCCGTCCGGTTACCAAGAGGAATGCTGAACGTAGCGCCTGCGCTCCATGCGGATTGGTCGCGGTTTGCCGTTCGCTGTGTGCTGGTGCCAAAATCATCATCCAGCCCCAGCAAACTGAGGCTTCCCCTTAGATCAAGGCGAGGCAGTGTCTGATTTTTTTCAAACGCCATCGTGATGTGGCGGTTTTCCATATCGAGCTTCGCCTGCCGGTAGTCGGGCCGCAATTCGAGCGCCTCACGCACCCCGGCGATCACGCTGGCGGCGAAGTCCGGCGTCTTGGGCGGCACGATTTCTACACGCGTGCCGAGCAATGGCAGCAGGTCTGCAGTGATGAGTTGCTTCAGAAAATTCTCCTGATCTTTCACCGCACGCTGTGTCGTGATCACGGCCTCCTCGCGTGCTGCGACCTCCGCTTGTGCGGTCGTCACATCGAGCGCTTTCATCACGCCTACTTCCACGCGCTTGATGTTGTCCTGCAAAAGCTGCTGGGCCAGACCGCGCGTGCGCTTCGCCACCTCGAGGTTTTCGTGCGCGAAGTGCAGTTCATTATACACATCAATCACGTCCGTGATCACCGCGATAACCCGCTCCTTAAGCCCCCACTCCGAGATGACCACATTATTCCGCGCCACGCGCACCCCGGCGAGTTGCGCATCGGTCCCCGCGCCTCGCAGTAGTGGCTGGCTGACGCTAAATGACGCCTCGCTCGTGTAGTCCGCATCGAAGCGGTTAAAAGTCCCGCTTTGCCGTTGCGAACTCAGGCCGACATCGTAGCCCAGCCCCCACACTGTCACACCGCTCACGCCGGTGCTCCAAGTGCTGCTTTGCGAAACACTGTCGAAAGAAAAATGGCGACCAGCACCGCTCGCGTCGCGACGAAATTGATCGCGCACCACATCTTCCCCCCTTTGGAAACTAATGTCGAAATTCGGATCAAATTTTCCTTTCGCCGTCCGCTCCTGCTCCTTCGCAATCTTCGGTTCATAGCGCGAAGCTTCGATGGAAAAGTTCTTCGCCAGCGCAAACCGGATGGCCTTGTCGATATCGAGCGCCAGCACGCGTCGGCCCGGCGCATCGTCGCCGGCCAATAAAGTCGTGGCGCAGAGAAACGGGAATATTTTGTGAAACATGTGAACAACCAACCCGCGAGCGTCGTGCTTGCTAGTGTTGCGGGCGCATTGAACAAAACTTTTCGCACGCAGTCGAACCTTGTCGCCGATGAACCGTCCTGCCAGCTTCCATACCGTGAAATTTCTGCCGCTCTTAGCTCTCGCCTTTCTCACTGGTTGCCAGACCTACACCAAACTCTCTGTGACCGATCATCAGGGCGATCGCATCGCCGACTGGATCGCCGAAGGCAGCGTGAAGAAAGTCGATCAAGGCTATGCAATCAAAGCCGTCGAGCGTCACAGCGGCCCGCCGAATGAAGTGGTGAACAAATATCCGAACGGCTGGCGCACGACGGTTGTCGGGCCGAATATTGTCCGGCAGTCCGTGGATAAACCCGCATGGCTTTTCGATCTTGACGCCAAAGAAAAATAAGCGGGCTTAAACGCCATCATTCCACCGATGGTTGGAATGTGAATTTCTAAGTCTGCTGTTTTACAAAAAACGCCCGAGGATGGGTTTGAGTTTCTCCGCAGTTTTCGCAGGCCATAGCTTGCGGTCTGTCACGAGCGCCATGTCGAGCGCACGGTGCTCGGGCCATTCCGCCTTTGTGGGAATGCGCGGGACTACGCGTGCGAGGATGCGCTTGGCGGTATCTGCGTTTGCAAGCAGGTGTGAGATGACGGCTTCCGCGGTCACCGGCTCCTCCTCGACTTTCCAGCAGTCGTAGTCGGTGATCATCGCGAGTGTCGCCATGGCGATTTCCGCTTCGCGGCAGAGCTTCGCTTCGGCGAGGTTCGTCATGCCGATCACGTCGAAGCCGAGCTTGCGATTGGTTTCACTTTCCGCGCGTGTGCTGAATTGAGGGCCGTCCATATTCACATAGGTGCCGCCCTTGTGCATCGTGCAGCCCAGTTCAGTTCCTTCTTCGAAAATGATCTGCTGCAATGCCGCAGATACCGGCTCGGCAAACGAGGCATGCGCGACGATTCCACCGCCGAAAAACGTGTGGATCTGCGATGTTCGGTCGAAAAACTGCGACGGCAGCACTATATGTCGAGGCGCGTATTTTTCCTGCAACGATCCAACGGCAGTCACGCACACCACGAATCGCACGCCCAGCGAACGCAACGCCCAAATGTTTGCCTTGTGGGGAAGCTCGTGCGGCAGGATACGGTGACCGCGTGCGTGCCTTGGTAAAAAGAAAACCTGCCGTCCGCCGAGTTTTCCGCCGATGATTGCATCAGACGGTCTTCCGAACGGTGTCTCCAACTGGTGTTCGCAGACGTCAGTGAGTCCCTCGATTTGGTAAAGCCCGCTGCCGCCGATGATGCCGATGTTTGCTTCCATGGCGCGGAGAGAAGCAGACGCAAGCCTCCTATGAAAAGGCCGGAATTACTTCGCGGATTCCTTGAGTGAAGCCATCAGTTCCTTCAGCCCTGGCGGGCGCGAGCGGGTGCGGCTGAAAATAAGCCCAAGCGGGCGCGTAAGTTTCGGTGATTCGATCTCCAGCACGGCGAGCTGACCGTTTTTAAGCTCCTCCGTCACCGTGTAGGAGGGCACGATGGAGATGCCGCTTTCGATTTCGACTGCGCGTTTCACCGTCTCGACGTTGTCGAATTCCGCTGCATTGATTACTTTCACCTTTGCGGCGCGCAAACTGCGGTCGATGACTTTTCGCGTTGGCGTATCGGCTTCGAAGGAAATGAACCTTTCGCCCTTGATGGCGCTGAGTGTAATTTTCTTTTTCGATGCCAGCGGGTGGTTTGGATTGCAGATGAGCACAAGCCGGTCTTCGTCAAAAACCTCGAACAGCAGACCCGCATGCTTTACGGGATAGGCTACCAGACCGAGGTCGGCTTTTCCCGTCTCGACCATGTCATAGACGTCTTGTGCGCGGTGATATTCCACACGCACCTTCACGTGCGGATTTTTTTCGCTAAACGCTTTCAGACGCGCTGGCAGTTCATGCAGGCCGATGCTGTAGATCGAAGCAACCCGAACCTCGCCTTCGACAACATTTTTGATTTCTTTGAGACGCCCCTCAAAATCATTCCAGATAGAAACGATGCTTTTGCACGTCTTCAGGAAAGCTGTGCCTTCGGGAGTGAGTGAAAGATTGCGCCGACCGCGTTCTACGAGCGTGCAGTCGAATTGGGTTTCCATGCTGCGCACTTGTTGACTGACTGCGCTTTGGGTGATGTTGTTGATCGTCGCTGATTTTGAGAAACTGCTGGTTTCTACCAAATCGGAGAAGACTTTGAGTGAATCGATATACATATTGTTTGAAGGTTTATTGGTTAAGTTTGAAGGTTTATTATGCAGTGATTTCTACGTAATAATACGACGGTTATTGTATGCAGTTGCTATTGAAAAGAGAAATTATAAGAAAACAAGGTGAATAATAAATCATTATTAGACCGCTTGAATACCGTGCGCGGCCTTATGGCTGATGCTGCGGCTCGTTCTGGAAGGGCGGTCGAAGAAATTACTCTCGTCGCTGTATCCAAAACTCATCCTCCCGAAGCCGTGATCGATGCGCTGGATGCGGGGCAGTTTATTTTCGGCGAAAGCCGTGTGCAGGAGGCCCGTGCTAAGGTGCCGCTCGTCCCGGCTCGCGCGCGGTGGCACTTCGTAGGGCATTTGCAAAAAAATAAAATCCGTCATGCGCTGCCATTGTTCGAGATGTTGCATGGCGTAGATTCTTTGGAGTTGTCTCGCGATATTGATCGCATCGCGGGCGAGACCGGTGCTTTTCCGCGCGTGTTGCTGGAAGTGAACGTGGCGGGTGAGGGGACAAAGTTTGGTTTCACGCCGGATATGTTGCGCGCACAGATGGAAGATCTGCTGGCATTGGGTCGTCTGAACATTGACGGCCTGATGTGCATTCCTCCCCCCCAGCCCAAAGCGGTAATGGCGCGCGGTTTTTTTATCGCGCTTCGCGAACTGCGCGATCGTTTGCAGATGGAATTTCGTGTGCCTCTGCCTCAACTCTCGATGGGGATGAGCGGTGACTTCACCGTAGCCATCGAAGAAGGGGCGACGCTTGTGCGCGTGGGCACGGCTATTTTTGGCGAGCGGAGCGGTAAGACTTGGAAGCCGGAGGCAACCGGCTTTGATGATTAAATGAACGAGCGCCTTACTCCGAGCAACATCGCCGCCATCGGCAACGAACTCGCCATCGCGTGGAGCGATGGTCGGGAGACTTATATTTCCTTCGAGTCGCTCCGCCGCTCCTGCCCGTGCGCCGCGTGCTGCGGCGAGCCGGATGCGCTCGGCAATGTGCTTGCGCCCGAGGTGCAGTATCAGCCGTCGAGTTTCGAGCTGCGCGGTTGGAACTTGATCGGCGGCTACGCAATCCAGCCGACGTGGGGCGATGGTCACGCCACCGGGCTCTATAATTTTACCTATCTGCGCAAGCTTGCGCCGTAGTCGGTCAGAGCGTCGTTCGCAGCACGCTCGTTGACGGCTGCGTCGGCGTGAGCGTGCGGTTCGTCGTCGCGGCGGGGAGTAGGAAAAAATCACCAGCTTTGAAAGTGAGTCCGCCGCAAGTGAGCGCACCACTCAGCACGGTGAAAATCGCGCAACCCTCGCTGGTGTCGGTTCGGGCGCGTTCGAGATCCCAGTGTTCGACTTTAAAATACTCGCACTTTACGACACTTTCACCTTCGCGTTGCGCGAGAGATGGCTCGTGGTCTGTGAAATCAATCGAAAGCAGCGACTCGCGCACATGTAGCGGGCGCGGCTTTCCGTCGAGGCCGACTCGATTCCAATCAAAGACGCGGTAAGTCGTGTCGCTGTTCTGCTGCATCTCTACGATAAAGCAGCCGGCACCGATGGCGTGGCAGCGTCCGCTGGGAATGAAAATCGCATCGCCCGCTTGCACTGGCAGTCGGTGCAGCAAGTCAGCCGCGTGTCCTTCCGCAAGTGCTTGTTCAAATTTTGCACGCGTCGTTCCGCGCCGGAATCCTGCGAACAATTCTGCGTCCGGCTCCGAGTCGAGCAGGAACCACATTTCTGTTTTCGGTTCGCCGTTCAATTCCGTCGCCATGCTTGCTGGTGGATGCACTTGCACACTGAGCGTCTCGCGGGCATCGAGGATTTTTGCCAGCAATGGAAATCGCGGCGAATCCGCCACGCGCCCAAACACCGGCTCGCGCATTTTCGTCCACAGTTCGTGCAGCGTCTTTCCGGCGAGCGGTCCGTTTTCCACCACGCTCTGTGTGTCTTCACGATCTACCAGTTCCCAACTTTCGCCGATGGGTGCTCCATCGGGAATCGTCCTGCCAAATTTTTCCGCCAGACGACGACCGCCCCAAACGCGCTCCATGTAGAGCGGGCGGAAAGTGAGCGGCTGGTCGAGACGCATCGGGATTTCGGCGCGCCTTGCAGGCTATTTAGCCTTGGCCGCCTTTGGCGTCTTCACATCGATTTTGCGGTAAAGCGTCGCCATGCTTACGCTAAGCATCTTCGCGGCCTTTTCACGGTTGCCCGCATTGGCCTTGATGGTTTCGTCAATAAACCGCCGCTCTTGCTCCTGAATGAAGTCGTCGAGTTTTTTACCCACCGGCATCGCGCCTCCGCCGCTGCCGATTCCGACGCCCGACATTTTGATGACTTGCGGTGGCAGATCGCTGATGCGGATGTTGGAATCCTCGCATAATGCGCAGGCGCGCTCGATGGCGTTTTCCAATTCACGAACATTGCCCGGCCATGAATAAGTTTGGAGCGCCTCGACGGCTTTTGGCTCGATTTTCACCCCCGGCTCGCCGCCGGTGGTTGTCTTTTTCAAAAAGTGCTGCACAAGCAATGGAATATCCTCCGAGCGTTCGCGCAACGCAGGCATTTCGATGGGGATCACAGCGAGCCGGTAGTAAAGATCCTCGCGGAACTTCCCTTCTTTCACCAATTCCAGCAGGGAGCTGTTGGTTGCCGCCAGCACGCGCACATTGATGGGCACTGTCTTGTTGTCACCCACGCGGCGGAGCTGGCGCTCCTGCAACACGCGCAGCAGCTTTGTTTGAAGCGAGAGCGCCATCGAGTTTACTTCATCAAGGAAGATGGTGCCGCGCTCTGCTTCTTCAAATAGACCCGCCTTGTCCGCCACCGAGCCGGTGAACGCGCCCTTTTTGTGGCCGAACAATTCGGACTCGAGCAGATTCTCCGGCAATGCCGAGCAGTTGATCGCGACGAAAGGCTGGTGCTGGCGGCTGCTGTTGAAGTGCAGTGCTCGAGCGACCAGTTCCTTGCCCGTGCCGCTTTCGCCCTGGATCAAAATCGTGGAGTCCGTATCGGCTACTTTGCGGATGAGGTGATACACTTCATCCATCTTCGGCGAAGTCCCGATGATGTTTTCGGGATTTGCCGAGCGCTTCACCACTTTCTTGAGAGTGTCGCGCTCCTTGGCGGTATCGGTGAATTCGATGGTGTGCTTCACCCGGGTCTGCATTTCGGCGATCTTGAAAGGCTTGCGGATATAGTAGCGCGCGCCTTCGCCGATGGCCTTTTCCGCGATTTCTTCGTTGCCGAATCCGGTCATCAAAATCACCTGACAATTTTCCAGCGTGCTCTTGACGCGCCGGAGAATTTCAAAGCCGTCCACTTTTCCCATCTTGATGTCCGAGATGACCAGTTGTGGCGCGATACTCTCCAATTGCTCCAGCGCCTTGGCACTGTTGACGAAAGGAAAGGCTTCGTGACCGAGTTCTTTGCAAGCGGTGACGACGAGTTCGACGATATTCGGTTCGTCGTCAATGATGACGATTTTTGCCATGGCTGAAATGGTTGTTTGGGCTGATTGCGATGGGGGTTCGCGGAAATGAGACTATTTCAGACCTGAGAAATGGAAAGGCAAAAGTGCGGCATTTCTATTCTCATTTCGGAAACACCGCCAAGATGCCCTGCTTCGAGTGTATCCGGATAATGCGTTAACCCCGTTCTACTTCGATACCGTCTCTTCGCTTTTCGGCCTTGGATAGGCAGCGGCGTTTTGCTCGCCTGGCGCACCGAGCTTTTCCAATCCGTCAGCCAGAAGCAGTTTCGAATCCTCCCAGATGCCGGGGTGGTTTGTGTGCAGCACTACGGAGATCACTTCGCAACCTTCGCACTTCGCTCCGCTGACAAGAACTTGTTGCGCCTGCCGCGTGAAGCCCGTTTTGATACCCGTGCAGCCTGGAAGTTTGCCGAGTAATTTATTGTGGTTTCGCAGCAGCACTTCCTCTTCGCCGCGCATCATGCGTTTTTCCAAAGTGCCCACAATTTCCCGGAAGATTGGGTTCTGCATCGCCGCGCGGGTGATTTTCGCCAGGTCGCGCGCTGTGGTGAAATGATGAGGATCATGCAAACCGTGGGGGTTTACGAAGTGCGACGAGTCTGCACCGAGTTCACTGGCGCGCTTGTTCATTTTTTCGGCGAATGCCTCGACGCTGCCTGCGTTGTCCCTTGCGAGGGCGAGGGCCACATCGTTCGCGCTTTTGAGCAGCAGAGCGTAGAGCAGGTCACGGCGCGCGTAGCTTTCCCCTGGCTTAAATTCAAGTGCGCTGGGTTCGACCTTGGTGTCTTCGAGTTGGACCTCCACAGCCTGATCCAGATTTCCGCTTTCGATCACCACAAGTGCGGTCAGGATTTTGGTGGCGCTGGCAGGATACTCCAGCCCGTCGGCCTCTTTTTCATAGAGCACGTTGCCGGTTTTCAGATCGAGGCAAAGTGCGGCGCGTGCTGCGAGAGGAAGTTCTCCCGGCGCGAGCGGGGCAGGTGGCGGTGCTGGCGGCTCGACTTTTTTGACCACTGCCTTTTTCGCTGATGGTTTGGGCGGCGATTTTTTCGATTTGGTTTTTACGACCGCTGCTTTCGACGATTTCGAAGTTTTCGATGATTTCTTCGTCGCGCCAAAACTCATCCCGCTGAGCAGCAGCAGGGCGACCAGAATGCGGAGAGTTTTATTGGGAAAGAATTTCACCATTGAGCATCATCCACGTGATCGGCTCCCGGTTTTCGAGCACCGCTGCGTGGACTTCCCTTTCATTAGCAGTGAGAGGCAGGGCGATCAAGTCAGCCAATGCGCCGGGCGTGATTTTCCCTGCATCAATTCCCAAAGCCAGCGCGCCGTTCAGGGTCGCCATTTTCAAAATCTCCTCCGGATGCAACGACGGTTCCTGCCGCGCAAGAATGCGCATTTCATCGAACATCGAGAGTGTCAGTGTGCTCGCGAGACTGTCTGTGCCGAGGCAGATGTTCACGCCGGCGCTCCTCAGTTTCGCGAGTGGAAAAGCGCGGTGGCGGAAATAGCGATGGCTGCCCGGGCAATGCACCACACTCGGTGGCTGCGGCATCGCGGCGAGCAATGCAAAGTCTGATTCATCCAATTCGTTCATATGAGCGAGCAGCCACTTCGGACCGAGGCGGGCATGCGCGGCGACATGCGCGAGCGGCGTGCGCTCGATCTGTTTGTCAAACATCCAGCGCCCGAGTTTCTGCATGAACCCGAGGAGTTCGCCGCGCCCATGCCGGAACATGTCCCATTCCTCGCGCGACTCGGCGACGTGTGTGGTCACGGGCATCGCCATTTTCTCTGCTGCCGCAGACGTAAGTTCGTAGAGCGTCCCGCTGGCTGTGTAGGGTGCGTGGGGGCTGAGGCCGAAACCACCCAGCCAGCCCGGGTGAAGTTCAAAAAAATCGAGCATACCCGCAATGGTCTCCTCCCCGGCAAGACGATGCCGGACATCAATCATTTCAAAAAACCACCAGGTGCGAATTGGGGGCGCTGGCATGTCCGGGAGCAATTCGGGGAACGATTCGATGTTGGCCACGGTTGTCGTGCCCCATTGCTTCAATTCGGCAAAGCCCTTTGCGATTGCTGCGCGGTAGTCGTCTTTGTCGAGGCTGCGTTTGAGCGCGTTGATGCGGATGATCCATTCCGTGAAGCTGCGCTGCGGATTAATCGAGCGGCGCATCATCGTGTAGTCGAGATGGCAGTGCGCATTCACGAGGCCGGGCATGAGCACCTGCTCGCCGAGATCGATCATTTCACCTTCATGGGCTGTGCTGATTTCGGAAAATGCCCCGACGGCCAGGATGCGATTCCCCGCAATGACGACCGCGCCATCCTCGATGGGCGCGCCGGCGTTTGTAATTACGGTGCGCGCACGGAAAATCATCCTTCTTTCACTTCCCCCTTCACCACTTTCCTCGCTTCTGCCACGAGAATATTACACGCCTCGTGACAGAGCAGCGGCCACTCGCCGCCGCCGGGAGTTGTGAATTTTTCCGCAGGCAGCGAGTTGACCGGCAATTCCGGCGAGATGCGCCAGAGGATCGTTTTCAAGCACCCGCCGTCGAGCCGGCAGGACTTGGCGATAAGCGCCTGTGACTGCGCATCCGTGAGCTTCTGAGTGATGCGATACATGCCTGTCTGCCGTGCAAGCGTGTCGCGCAAATTAACCGGGACGATTTCGCCTCGTTCGCGGGCGAGGTGCACGCCGAGCATTGCGGGGTAGAAAGCATCCAGCGCGTTGCGAACGGATGCCACATCCGGCAGGATCAGTCGCCAGCCATGGCGGAGATTCGGTGCGGTCTTCAGCGCACGATAGGCGCTGGCATCGTCGAGATTTGCGAGAGAACGTGCATCGGCAGTTTTTGTATAAAGCTGCAGATCATCGCGCCCCGCGTCGTCGGCATGGCGCAATTCCCAGCCGTCGTCTTTTTTTGCGATGGCGATTTGCCCGATATGCCGTCCGCCTTTTTCGAGCCAGTTGGCGAGTGCTGCGTTAGTATCCATCTTCACGCCGCCGCGGCGTCGAATGCCGCCACCTGATCCAGGATGACCTCCGCAAATCCTTCCTCGGTGCCAATCGAGTTTGCGTAAAAAAGCGTCCGCCCGCGCAGGCGATACGGATTTTGAGTGAACACACCCGCGCCAGTCGCGCTCGCCGCGCCGGGCGATGTGCTTGCGATGCCGAGCAGGACGGGGATGTCTTCATAGCTGTGCAATCCATCCGCGATGAAGAAAGGCACCACGACGACGTTGGGTTGAGTTGAAAGTTCGTCCCATTTTGCGATGAGCGGATCCTCCTCCATATATGCAGCAATCACTTCGCCGTAGAGCCCGAGTGAACGGATGCGCTCCACTTCGCGTTTTGCAGCGACGGCTGAGTTGTCATTCAGCCCCGTGCCGTGTCCGACGATGAAAAGGCTCGTCTCTTTTGGTGAAACGCCGGGCGCGATCGACGCCGCTCTTTTTAAGAGAAGGTCGGACATGCGCGAGTGGTTCCCGACTGGCGCACAATATTTCACCGTGCGGCCTGCGATTTCCGTCAGCGGGCCGTTGAGACCGAGTTCGCGCGGTATGACGGTCTGCGTGAAATACCCTTCGCTGATGAAATTCGGCACCACGTAAATTTCGCGCTTGTTCACGCAGTGAAGCACTTGTCGCAGGCTCGGCTCTTCCTTCCAGAATGCGCAGTGCACTTCGCCGAATGCACCGAGTTGAGTGATGGCGTCCGCGTGCTCCCACGTGGGCCCGCTGCTGTCGGGATTCAGTGTGGAGCCGTGGCCCACGATGACGAGTGCGCTGTCCGGTTTGGAAAACATGGCAGCGGATCGCTACGCACAGAGTCGCAGGCTGTCGAACGGTTTTCAGAGCATCATCAGCAACAAACTAAACGCGACGGGCATCAGCCCTGCTCTAGCCCCTGCTTGCAAATGTCCAAATCAGTCTATTCGCAAGTCATGAAACACACACCCAAACGCACTTTTCGTCCCTCGATAGAACCGCTCGAATCCCGCATCGCGCCTGCAATTCTTGTCAATGGACCCAACCTACTGGGCGCTGGTAATCCTGCCACGGGCGAAATGTCTTTGGGTGATAACAGCGTCACACTCGTCAAGGTCCTCACCGGCCAGGTCATCGTCTGGTATCAGGATGGCAACATCGCGAGCGTCTCTTTCGGGCAGGGGGCTAACTTTGAAATTCACGGCGATGTGTTGGGCGACATCGTGGGCAATCTCGGACCAGATGGGCGGCTCAGCGATTTGGATGGCGACCCCGTGAATGGCGAAGACGGAAACATCCTTCTTCCTAACGATCTAGCCGGGCTGAAAATGCTTCAGTTTGCCACGCAGAAAGGCGGCTTTCGCTATTTGATTACGGGTGGCGGGGCGGGAAATTTAAACATTAACGGGCAAATCGAGGGCATTTATACTGGCGACGGTGTTTTCGATACGGATTCCGATGCGCTCAATCTAGGAAGCGTGGTGAGCAGCATTGGCTTTGATGTGAATCCGCTCACCGCCGGAGTGCAGGATGATTTTACATTCACAAAGGCGACCTCACTAATGAAAGCGGGCGCGAGCGTGAGAAATGCAGTCATCGGAATCGGCAAGGAGTTGGAAATTTTCACGGGCGGAGGAAATCCAAGCGGAGCGGTGCCAGACCCGCTCAAAGCCGGCGCTCCCGGTGGCGATATTGTAAACCTTACGATCAAGAGCGCATTTCTGGATACACTCAGCAGCGGCAGCACGCCGAGCTATCAACTCAAGTCTGGCAGCGGTGGTGACGGCAAGACGGGCGGCAAGGGCGGCGACATCGCAACTGTGATTGAAGAAAGTTCAGTCGGCAGCGTGTTTTACACTGCAGGCAATGGCGGCGCTGGCAGCGGTGGAAAAGGCGGCGAAGGAGGCTCGCTACGATTGCTAGAAATGCGCAGTGACAGCACCCGCTACGAATTTCACGCCGGCAATGGCGGCAATGGTGCACCGGCAGGTGCGGGTGGCAGCATCATCACGAGCAATTTTACAAATCTCACCACGACCGGCGGGATCGTGCGTGCGGCGGATTTCACCGGCGATGGAGTGGATGACCTCCTCATCGTGGACTCGGCCACGGGCAAAATGGTGATCATGCAGAATGACGGCACCGGCACGAACTTCACACCGATTATTCAGCACGATCTGACGGAGGTCTTTATTTCGCCCGCAGGCAACACTCCATCCGATGTGGCCGTTGCAGACATGGATCACGATGGCAAGCTCGATATCTATGTATCCTACAAAAACAGCAACAGCGTAGGTATATTCAATAATCAGGGTGGAGGTGTATTTTGGAATATCACGAATGCCGCCTACAGCGTCCAGAGCTTCAATTACCAGTTCACGCCTTCCTTCATCATCCCTGCGGAGTTTGGTGGCAGCTCCGGCCTGGACTATGTGCTCGTTGAGGTGCGCCCCGGCAAAACGATTGTGCATCAGGTCGTTTCGATTTTGTCCCTCGATCGCAGTAGTGAGATTTGGGAAGCAGGCGCGGATCTTGGAGTTTACCCGTCGGAGGCAACAACGGTGGCCTACGGCAGCGATCCGAATGATCTGAACATGTTTGTTGGCTTTAAGAATGGTCACGTAGGAACCGTCCGCGGCAGCGCCCTTCTCCTTCACGACGCAGGAATCGGCGTCCCCGGTGGTGTGGGACAACTCGATCTCGACAGCAGCGGGAAAGTGCTTGCAGCACTCGGCACGAGTGGACGCGATTTACGGGTTTATAATGTCACCGGCACCGACTTGATGCCGCTCAACGCACCCGTGCTCCCCGCAGCAGGCAAGGCACTTGTCGCACACTTTACGCACGACACCGATGTAAATACGCCGGATGATCTCGCAGTGTTGTTCAGCAGCGGCGGGAACTCACGGATCGATAAGTTCACCGTTACGAGCGGCTCGGATCCGATTAATCCCGCACTTTCATGGAGTGCGCCGCTCAGCCTGAATTCGTTGAATCCGCTGAAAAATTTTGTGGCTACGAATTCTGCGGATTCATTCCAGGGTTATGCAGCTCTTGGAGCCGCTCTAAACCAAATTTCTTACAGTCTGAATAGCGCGGACTTCGTAGATTTCTCACTGCCGTTCACCGGGAAGCGCGTATTCCTTTTCGCTGGCGATGGCGGGACGGGAATTGATGTCGGAACTATCGCCGGCAAAGGCGGCGCAGGCGGAAGCATCGTGGGACTGAATGCAGTTGCCACCGATTTGACTGTGACTGCGGGCAAAGGCGGGGATGCGTTTAATGGTGGTGGTGGTGCAGGCGGTTCGGTGGCCAACGGCGCGACGATGTTTACGCCAGCGGGCCTGTCGATTGTTCCCAAGATCGATGCGGAGACGACGCTCATATTTACTGCCGGGGACGGCGGTTCGCCGACCGGAGTTGGCAGCAAGACTGCATCGGGTGGTGCGGGTGGCGGAGTCATCGGAATCACCGGCACGCTGAAGACAGGCCAAATCAGTGTCATCGCTGGCAATGGTGGCATTGGTAAGGGTGCTGCGGGTGGTGCTGGCGGCAGCGTGAATGGAGGCACATTTACCAACAAAGGGGGCAATCTCACTCTTTCCGCGGGCAATGGAGGCGACGCTACAGTCGGTAAATTTACAGGTGGCGCAGGTGGAGGCATCAATGGTCTCAGCTACACACTTTTGAGTGACAAAGAGGCAGAGCAAATTGAATCCAGTTATTTCGCTACGCTGACTGCAGGTAATGGCGGCAATTCGACGCAAGGCACAGGCGGCGCCGGTGGCGGCGCACAAAACATGACGCTTAGTGTGGATGCGCCGGACCGCAGTTACGATAACCCAATCGCGGCACCTCCAAGGACGGACGCGCATGTCGACAGCACATTCCGTTTTTCACTGGCACTTGGCGAAGGTGGCGATGGCATCATAGGAGGAAAAGGAGGCGGCACATCGAATCTCAAAGTTACAATAGTCCATGATCAGTCCCACGAAAATGGATCAGTCCTGCTCGCCTATGCTGTGGCGGATGTTTTCCTTGGAGACGGCGGTAATGGCACCGCTGGAAATGGCGGCGATGGTGGTTCATTTACGGCAGGCAGATTCATCGGCCTGACTTATTTTGATCCCGACGCAACTATTCCAGTGACCAACCCAACGGGAACCCCGCTCCGCATTGTAAGCGGTAATGGTGGCAGCGGTTCGATTAAAGGCGGCGCTGGTGGATCGGTCACCGCTGTGACGGCGAACAACTCCGAGTTTGGCGAGCCTGGAGCGAGTGTCGACGGTGGTGTTACTTTAGTCGGGCGCACGATGCTCGGCGGTGCAGAATTTTACAGCGGCAACGGCGGCGCTGGCGTGACGGGCGATGGAGGAAAGGGAGGGGACGTCACCGGACTGCATCTCGGCGTGGAGGCAGGTCTGCTCTACGCGGTCGCGGGCAACGGCGGCGTTGGCTTAAAGGGTGGCGCTGGCGGTGCGGTAAAGTCCAGCACGCTGGCGACCGTTTCCTCGGTGTTCGATAACGCAATTTTCGTTATCGCCGGCAATGGCGGCAATGGCGTCGCGGCCGGCGGTGGCGGCGGCGTGCTGATGGGGCTCAATTTCAACGCACCTCCGGGAAAACTGGACGCAATGGGCGTGCAAACGACACTCGGCGAACCCATCGTCCTTTTCTCCGGTATAGGTGGATCGGCCAGCGGTGCGGGCGGCAAGGGCGGTGCTGGTGGTGATATCAATGGCGTTTCGCTGACCAAGGATATTTTCAGTTCCATTAGTGCGATCACCGCAGGCAGTGGTGGAGACGCCACGGGCGCTGGTGGTTTTGGTGGCAAGGGCGGAAGCGTATTGAACGTCCGCACCGTCGGCTTCATCGGCAAGCCAACCGATGGCACTACGAAACTTGGAGCCTTTAATGAATTGCTCCATGAGCAAGGCCTCTTTGTAGGCCGTGGCGGTGCTGGCACAACAGCGGGTGTGAACGGCAGTGTGACCGGTGTGCTCGCCCGACAGATCTCCGCAATCGGTGCGACTTTGCGTGGTAGTGGCGTCTTTGGAGCCGCTGAAAAAGTAAGCAACGTAAAGGCGGACCTGATCGGCTATGATGTGGATAACGATGGTGTGTTCGACGGCGCGACCGCGAGTCCCGGCACCGGCCTGCCGGTGGACGGATTCCTGCTCGCGAAGGTGCTCAGCAGCGTAACGGGCAGCCGTGCAGCGTTCACATTCACGGCGTAAGGGCGGGCTACATTTACGGCGAGACAGGCGCTGGGAAATGTCCCAAAGGATGCACTTCGTTGCCCGGCAGCGGCCACATTTTTTCCTGAATGCGCGGTGCCAGCGCCTTCGCGTTTGCGTAGGCGTTGGCAAACATTTCCAATTTCGCGTCGAGATTGTCCACGTAGTGAAGTGCGATGGCCTCGGGCGTCTTCGGCACCATCGGGCTGCCGAACTGCAATTCACCGTGATGCGAGGCGATGAGGTGGAGCAGGTGAAGGCGCACATCTTCGCTGGCGGGATCAAGCGGCAGCCATGTCTTCCACTCGTCACTTGTCGTCATTTTGCGCCAAAGATTGTTCACCAGTTCGATGCCGATGGTGATGTGGCCGAGCAGTTCGCCGCTCTCGTTGTATGGCATCGAGAAGCCATCAGCGGGGAGCTGATTTTCCCACATCTTTCCGCAGTCATGAAATAGAACGCCGGCCACGAGAAGATCGCGGTTCAATTGCGGATAAACACCCGCGATGGCGATGGCCGATCGCATCATCTGAGCGACGTGTTCGACGAGACCACCGCGTCGCGCATGATGGTTATTGCGTGCGGCGGCAGCCCGGCGGAAACGGTCGCCAAACTCCGCGAGAAACGCACGGCACAGTGTCGCAAGGCGGGGATCGTTGAGTGCTGCCACGCTTTGCTCGATAAAAGCATAGTCGTCAGTTTGTTTTTCCCGCAGCGCAGGAGAACCGGCCAGTAGCGTTTCGCGCTCATTAGCTTTCAATTCGCGCACGGTCCATCGGTTCGACTCGATACCGAATTTGCTGCTCGAAAAATCACCCGCAATCTCCACGAAAACGCCCACGCTCGCCCGTTCACAAAACGAAAACGCAGGTGAATCGTTCCAGGCTTTGAGCGAAAACTTCGCCTCTGAATCAGCCAGCGTCACTTCGAAGTAGGGTTTCCCATTGCTCGCGTCTTTTCGCGTCAGTGCCTCGATCTGGGCATGGACAAGAGCTTCGATGCGTCCTTCAGTTGCAGCGCGTTTGAGTTGGGCGACGGGGAGTATTTGCATATGCGGGTCTTTTCCGTGAGTAGCACGCGGTGTCGAGGCGGAAATGCTAACGAAGAAATCACTTCATAAAAATCATTTGCAGGGCGACAATGCAGTTACATAGTAAATGCAATCCCTGCCGCCTCTCTGACATCTACTCAATAATACACACTTTTTCACTTATCGGACCAAACGCCCAACATACGCCATGAACTCACGTAAAAGCTCCGCCTTCTCGCTCGTCGAGTTGCTTATTGTCATCACCATCATCGGCATCATCAGCTCGTTTGCTGTGCCTGCCGTAAGGGGAATGCTCAAGGGATCGGCCTTGAATTCAGGGGCAAATATTCTGTTTGACGAGGTCAATCTCGCCCGCCAGCACGCGCTTACCAAGAGCCGCATCGTCGAGCTTCGCATTTATCGCTTTGCGGACCCCGAGGTGCCGGGTGAAACGCTGGCCACTCCATCCACGGGCAATTTCCGTGCGTTCCAATTTTTCGAGGTTGCGGATAATGGAGCCGTCCTGCCTGCTGGAAAATTTAAGCGGCTCCCGGATTCAATTGTGATGAACTCAGGAATGGGAAGTTTTAACTCATATACGACCTCCACGCTTTCCTCTCTGCTTGGTGAATCGGTTAAGTTTAATATCGGCGTGGTTTTGAGCGCGGCCCTCAAGGAGCCCGATCCCGAACTGCCCCGCGGCGTGAAGAAAAATTATGACTATGTCTTTTTCCGCTTTCTGCCTGATGGAAAAACGAGCCTGTCCCCGACCGGAACAACCGGCAGGGCATCGGAGGGAGGAAAATGG
This sequence comes from Chthoniobacteraceae bacterium, assembly GCA_947476045.1. Classification (GTDB taxonomy): domain Bacteria; phylum Verrucomicrobiota; class Verrucomicrobiia; order Chthoniobacterales; family Chthoniobacteraceae; genus SXWH01. The sequence continues at coordinate 36,429 of CANJNZ010000014.1, read as the reverse complement.
TTCATCACAATTCACAACATTGCGGATACAAAAACCAATGGAGTCACTGCACCACCGAATTTTATCACATGGATGATCGATCCAGTCGGCGGCACGTCCAAGTTGTTACGTCCGGGTTTAAAGTAGCATGAGATTGATGGGTCCGGCGGCCTGCTTTTTCGGCTCGCTTGCCTTTGATGCGGCCTTCTCCACGCGCAAAATGCCGCCGCTGGCGATGGTGCTGCTCGCAGGCTCTCCGTCGCGAAGCAGTGTAAATGAGGCAAAGAGCGTCTTGTGCTGGCCGGTTTGTGCGTTCGCATCTGCCCTGATTGCAAATTTCACCTCCTTGTCGTCCTTGGTAATTTCATACTCATCGGCGGTGATGCCTTGCGGCAGGCCGACTAGGGCGACCTTCGCCTTTCCGTCGAACGAAACTTTTTGATCGAGCTTCAGCGTCATGCTGCCGGTGCTGTTTTGCTCCACGTTCGCGCGCACCAATGTGCCGATGACGAATGGCGCGGCTACTTCGAGAACGAAGAGTTCACTGCTGATCCATACCGCGCCCTTGCCCATCGCAGCGCTGCCGATGACGCAGGTTTTCCAATTCGCGGGAGTGGCGGTTCCGTTGGCGCTGAGTGTGATGGTTCCTTCGCTTTGCCCCTCGGGGATGGTGACGATTCCCGGCGTGCCGATGCCGGTCGGGGCATAGAGTAGTTGAATTTGGATCGGGCCTTTGTAGAGCGGCTTGCCGTCGGCGTCGTTCTTGCGCCCGGCGATGACTTTCAAATTTATCGAGCCGTTTTGAAAAACGCACGCTTTGGGTTGCGCGACGCTGAGCGTGACTGGCACTTCGTCAGTCACGGCGATGGACAGAGTGTCCTCGGTGATTCCGTAATAGGCGCGCTGGTTGCCGTTTTCCGCCACTTCGACGCGGTGCTCGACCTTGGAAAAGACTTTTGCGCCATCGCTCGGCACAACGAGTTTTGGCAAAAGCTCAAACGTCCGCTGGGCAGCTTGCGCATCTGCTGAGGCGGAGAAGACGACCGGCACTGCGTCCACGGACTTATCCATTATTACCGTGCTGGCAGTCACACCTTCGGGCAGATTTTTCGGCTCGATGACCACATCGCCGCCGACATCCACGCGCTTCACACGCAGAAGCGTGGCGTAGCGATTACCCTTTGGCACAGGCACGGCGCGACGCTCCTGCGAACTATTTTGCACCGTCTCGGGGATGTAGCTGAGCAACTTTTGCTGCACGATCTGCGCTTCGATTCGGTAGACGAAAAGCGGACCTCCGCGCTTGAGATGATCCCTCACACTCAGGAAAAAATCGCCATCTTCCGGGGCCGTCCAGCGCAGGTAGCTGTCGGGCCCGCCCTGATCGTCATTGCCTGCGAGATTTGCGCCTTTTGAATTTTGGATGTTGATGATCGTATCAATCGGTGAACGCATCTCGCGCGAATGACTGGTGAAATCGAACACCTGTCCCTTCTTCGCGTTGAACTTGAAATAATCCACATCGTCCTTCGTCTGGATGATGCCGTTGAAAGCCACTGGCAGCGGCCCTGTCGCAACGGTGGCTGTGGCGATGTCGTTGTTGGGCTCGGCAGCTTCGAGCAAGTTTGGAAAATCAACGACTCGCAGAAAATTCGGCTGCGGCGCTATGAATCCGTCCTTTTGCGCGAGCAGATCAAATCGCGAATCCGGCGCGTCAGGTAGCGCCACCGTCTGTTCAAAAGATCCGCCGGCATCGCCGAGCATGGTTACTTTCAATTCCGTGCCTGCCTGCCCTCCAGCGGGGAAGGCGACCATCGGGCGTGGGTGACTGCCGATGTGCAGGAGATAATTGCTCGCACCCTGCGTGCCGTTCGTAGCTTCACGCAGAGTCACACAATATTTTCCATCCTCAGGAGCGATGAGACTGACAGCGGGATCCTGTCGCGTAAAAGAACAGTCGTCCATCGTCGCGAGCACCGTGCCGTCCGGTTTTGCGATGCTCAATTGCGGATCAAATATCTGTTGTTGCGACGATGAAAGCCGCACGCCGACCACCTCCACGCTGAGCCTCTGTCCTTTCTTGAGTTCCACCTCGAAACGATCCTGATCCTCGCCGGGTGCGCTGCCATAGATCGTCACGCCCAATGGCACGCTTTGCAGTTTGCCTGCGTCAGCTTTGTCCTCGTCTGCTTCCTTCGCTAGCGGATAGGGCGTCACGTAGAAAAGCCGCACGTCCGAAATGCCGGAGGCTGTCACTGCACGAAACGCGTATTCTCCGATGCGCGCATCGGGAGCAACTTTGAGTTTAGCGGTGAACTTTTCTTTTTCCACCGCACTCACGCCGACGACCTCGATGCCCGGTTGGTCAAACAATAGCGTGCGCGCATCATCGAGCCTCGCGCCTTTGACGACGACTTCGATTTCAGTCCCGCGTTGAGCAGCGGCCGGCACGATAGCGAGCACTCCCGGCGAACCTGCGAGCGCGATAGCATTTAGGAGAATGGCCGCTGTGAAGATGGCGCTTATTTTCATGGGCGGAGACATGGTGACGCTGAAAGTAATACAATCGGAAGACAGGTCTTAGCTGCAACGACTCGACTGCCGAAATAGGAAACTTTGGCAGTTTGGCCCTCTTTCTCCTTTCCAGCACCGCTTCTATTCTCGCAACCTCCAAGGCCATGCTTCGCCCTGGCGTGCTACTTTTCCCGTTTCTCGTGCTGATTGCCGGTTCCTCGCTCATTCGCGAGGCGGCAGTCGGGCTTCTTGTGCAGGCGGAAGAAGCTTGGGGCGGAGTGCTTGCCAAGAGAATCGGTCGTGTTGAGGGCGCGTCGCCCGTAACGCTTGTGGAAATCAGCGACGACACACTCACGAGGCATTCGTGGCCATGGGCCGTCGAAGACTTCGCGTTATTCTTCAATGCGGCATTGCCGTTTGAGCCAGCGGTGATCGGCATCGAGCCCGTGCTCGCATTTGAGCGCGGTGTGCTCGCAGGCGGCGAGCGTGATGAGGTGAATGAACGGATGCTCCACGACGGAATTCTCCGCGCGCCAAAACTTGTGCTCGGCGGGCGTCTGGGTTGGTCTCAGGAGTCGGACGTGGTTCAAGCAGTTCAGCCCATGCCGGTGCTACGCCACGTGCATGGCGACCTGCGCCGTCTGCCCGAGTTCACCGTCGTAGAGGCATGGGCTGAGGAGGTCTATCGGCTCTCCACCCAACCCGGCTGGAGCAATCTACCCGAAATCCCCAGCCCGCGCGGGAAATGTCCGCTCATCTTCCGTTATCGAGGGCAGCCGGTCCCATCCATCGTCCTCCAACTCGCAATGCTGTGGGAAAAAATCACAATGGATGAAATTGAGGTCGTCCTCGGCTCCCACATTGCCGTCGGCCCGCGCGTTCGTGTGCCGATCGATGATGCAGGACGAATGCTCGTAAATTTTGGCGCTCCTTACACACGGACTTCATTCGACAACCTCGTGCTCACACGGGAGCAGACCGATAAAGGCGAACCAACCGCGAGCCCGCCGGACTACTTCAAAGCCAGGCTCCTATTCCTCGCGCGCACCGACCCGTCTGCACGTTCTGTCATTACTCCAACAGGGGAAAAAATATCGACTGGTGAACTTACCGCCGCAGCGCTTGCCACCATTCAATCCAGCGCACACCCACACCGTATCGGCGAATGGTTTGACTGGCTGTTTGTGATTGTAGTCGCTTCGGCGTCACCCTGGCTTTCGCGCGGAAAAGCGAAACGGCTGGCCCTCATCGTCGTCGTGTTCGAGGTCGCCTACCTCCTGATCGCACTCGCCATTTTTAAGGCAAAGCTCCTCGCGCTCCCGGCCGTGTTGCCACTCGGACTTGCTTTGTGGTTGCTATTGCTCCGCATGATGGCAAAGCGCGCTCAGCGAATCATCGCTTTTTAAATCACCGCGTCTGCGAAAATTCAGATGGGTTGTGGTATCTGTATCTGTTGGACGAACTGTTAATCGAACCGTTATTCGATCCGCCGATCCGGCCTTTCCTGCGATATGATTGATTATCGCTCAGTTGTTGTGCGCCCTTTCTATTTGGGGCGTATGTCTGGCGGCGCAGCAATTGCGGGCTGTATATTTGGGGATTATTGAACTTGGAGCTTACAACCTGCCGGCGGTCAAAACGGAGAAAACTTTTTGTTTTCAATGAAGTCGTTGGCTTCAGGCCAATTCTTTGTTTTTCCGTTGTTTTAGGGGCATAAGGGCGCACCGCTAAAACCTCTGAAACGCCAGCGAAAAAAAACAGAATGGCCATAAAAACTATCGCCCATTGGCTGCGGGAAAAAATGGAAATAGGAGGCTTCATTCTCTGAAAACAAAGTCAGCCTAGGTAGCTAGTCGCTAAATGCAATATGAAGTTCACCGCGCCGTATTTGCAGGAACTGCTGATGGAGCGGGTGCGGGCGGACTAGGGGTTGCCGGGGTCGCCGGGGCCGTGGGCGGAGCGGGTGGTGGTGTAGGCGGCACGGAGGGCTGGGTGATGTCCTGCCAGGTGAAAAGTTCGCCTCCTATTCCGCCGACTTCGTTCAGCAGCGATTCGCAGCGGGTGCGCCATTGGGTGAGGTTGGGTGTTGCGAGTTTTTCGGCGGTGCCGGGGAAGATGAGATACGTCGCCTTGAGGTCGTTTACGGGGCGATTTCCGCCATTTGCTTTTGCGCTGATTTGTTTGCAGATGCGCAGCGAAGCTTCGCCCATTTTTGTCGGCGGGCCTTTGTCGCCGATGATTGCGGGATATAAAACCCCTTCCACGATCACCACGCAGTAGTCGCCGATGGTTGGCGTAAAGCCGTCGCGACTTTTTCCGAACATCGCTGTCGGTAGCACGATGAATGGATCTGCCACGCCTACGAGATAGCTGAACATCTGCATGTCCTTAATCTCCGAGCGTAGGCGTGCGATGTCGGCTTTCAGTTTGGGTGCGTCAGTCGCGTTCTTGGGGTCTTTGATTTTTGCTTCATTCTCCGCGATGCGTTTTTCCCAAACTGCCACACACGGATTGGGCACCGGTGTTTTCTTATCCCAATGGTAGTTGGTGAAAGGCTGGAATGTCCGTGAGCTTCCGTCGGCGGGCAGGATGCGGTCGCCGTCGGAGCCGTCCGTGTCCACATCCATGTCGGCCTGAATGAGCACGGCTTTGCGTTTGGTGACTGGATGCTGGAGGTCGAGGATCGTTTCGCAGTCGTAGAAATTGTGCCGCGAGAGAAGTTGATCGAGCCGATTCAAATTCGACCGTAAAGAGGTGATTTTGTTGCGATACAATTCCTCAAACTCCGGCGATACCTTCGCGGTCGTCAGCATCTCAGCAAGTCCCGGCAGCATGGTCCCGAGTTTGTCGTTCAGCTTTTGCAGTTCATCGAGTAGCTGATGTGCCTTTGGAACTTTCACCTTCACGTTCACTTCCACGGTGTAGGCATCAGTCGTGTTGCGTTCCGTCGTCGCGGTCGTGCCGATGCTTGTTTCGAGGTTCGCTTTGTAATGAATGCCGCTGAAAATATTCCCCGTCAGCAAGCTCTTCATCGGCACAAACGGCGTCGGTGTCGGTGTTGGCGTGGGCACCGGAGTCGGAGTTGGCTTTGGTGTTGGTGCGGGTGTTGGCGTTGGAGCCGGTGTCGGCGTGGGCGTCGAGGGAACGGTTGCGGGTTTGCGGTCACATGCGGTGAGCGCAAAAACAGACGCACAAAGAATGGCTAAACGACGCAGCATGGAGGCGGGAGAATGCAGGATGCGTGCTCCGCGATGCAAGAGCGGCGGTTTTATGCCGGATCGACCCACTTGCCGTGCTCTTTGATCAAATCCACGAGTCGCGCGACAGCCTCGGCTTGCGGGATGTTGAACTTCACGGGCTTCTTTCCGACGTAGAGATTGATCTTCGCAGGCGCGCCGCCGACGTAGCCGAAATCCGCGTCGGCCATTTCGCCGGGGCCATTGACGATGCAGCCCATGATCGCGATTTTCACGCCCTTGAGATGCGAGGTGGCGGCTTTGATGAGCGCGGTCGTTTCCTGCAAATTGAACAATGTGCGACCGCAGCTCGGGCAGGCGACGTAGTCGGTCTTGAAGATGCGCGCTCCGGCGGCTTGTAGCAGATTGAAAGAAACGCGCAGGAGCTGGCCGGGGCCATCCCAGCGGGTGAGTAGCACGGCGTCGCCGATGCCGTCGCAAATGAGGCTGCCGAGCGTTGCGGAAGTTTCGAGGAGGTAGTCCACGAAGTCCGGCTGCGTGCCGCGTTCATCGCGTGGGCAGAGGTCTTCAGTGAGGAGAATGGGATGACGTTCATCGAGTTTCGCAGCGAGCGTGCGAAAGGCGACGGTGGGGTGTGTGAGGCGCGAAAGCGGGCGGACGGTGACGAGCTTTGGCTCGGGCGAGGCGTTGAGTGTGGCGATGGCTGCGTCGTCTTCTGGATCTACTTCGACGACACCGGTTGCGTTGCGTGCGCGATCGAGCACGCCGTCGGGTTTGTAGTCACCGAGTTGATCGATCTTATGTGCGAGCGCGGCGAAAATTCCCGGCGTGGTGAGAACTTTCATCACGTGCTCGCCACCGATCTCCGTGCCTGCGACGGTCACGGGCTGTGTCTCGCGACGGCGGTAAGTGAAAGGATCGTGCCTTGGTGTTGGTTCGATTTTTGGCGAAGTCGGCGCGATGCCCGATGCACAGGCGACTAACTTTTTTGCGACGGGAATCTCGTGAACGCTGTCCTCGGTGAGCGAAACACGAATCGTGTCACCGATGCCATCAAGCAACAGCGAGCCGATGCCGATGGCGCTCTTGATGCGCGCATCTTCGCCATCGCCAGCCTCGGTGACGCCGAGATGAATAGGATAATTCCAGTCCGCTCCCTCCTGCGCCAGCCGCGCCACGAGCAAGCGATACGCTTCGATCATCACCTTCGGGTTGCTCGATTTCATCGAAAAGACGAATTCGTGATAGTCGAGTTCGCGGGCGATGCGGGCGAATTCCAGCGCGCTTTCGACCATGCCGAGCGGCGTGTCGCCGTAGCGGTTCATGATGCGATCTGAAAGCGAGCCGTGATTTGTGCCGATGCGCATCGCGCGTCCGTGCTCTTTGCAAAATTTCACGAGCGGCGCGAAGCGTTCGCGAATGCGGCCCAGCTCGGCTTCGTATTCGGAGTCGGTGTATTCCTTGACCGCAAATTTTTTCGAGTCGGCGTAGTTGCCGGGATTGATGCGGATTTTCTCCACCCACTTCGCGGCCTCCATCGCGGCTTCGGGTTTGAAATGAATGTCGGCGACGATGGGAACGTTGCAGCCGCGCTCGCGGAGTCCGGCGACGATGTGCTGGAGATTCGCGGCGTCTTTGACGGTGGGTGCGGTGATGCGGACGATTTCACAGTCGACGCCGACGAGGTCGAGTGTCTGCTGGATGGACGCGGCGGTGTCCATCGTGTCGCACGTGATCATGCTCTGCGCGCGCACGGGATTTTCGCCGCCGATGGCGACTCCGCCGGCGAGGACGACGCGCGATTTCCGCCGCCGGTAGCTGTAGGGCGAAGGGCAGTATTCCATTGCGCTACTTGGCCGGGGCATCGGCCTGGGCTTTGTCGGCGTATGGGAATTTGTCCGACTTTCGTCCGCCGAAAACGTCCTGCAAATCGAAGAAAGTCACGTAGAGCATGAAGCCGAGAATGAGCATTGTTCCGGCGGTGACGAACCATTGCACGGGTTTGCTGTTGGCAAGTTCGTCGGCGGCTTCGGGTCTGCCTTTCAGCGCGGCGATGGTCGCAAAGGTAATGTGGCTGCCGTCGAGCGGAGGAATCGGAAGCAGGTTCATCAAAGCGAGATTCACGTTGAGGACGACCGAGAACCACAGCGCGAGCTTCCAGCCATCTGTCTGCTCAAACAAAAGATAATAGACGCGCATCATCATCACCGGCCCACCGAGATGCTGGATGCTCAAGTCGCTCTTGCTGCTCGTGACTGCGCCGAATGTGTTGAAAATCGCGGTCGCGCTCGCACGGATTTGTTCCACCGGACCCGGATGTCGTGTGTCGCCTTTTCCGTAAGGATCGTAGGTGATCCCGAATTTGTCATCGAATGCGATCCCGATGCGGGGCTTGGTGCCGCCTTGCTCCAGCTTTGCTTCGGCGGGCGTCACGGCGATTTCTGGCAGCGCTTTTCCATCACGCTCCACGATAAATTTCATCGGCTCCTTTTTCTGCCCCTGCACGTATTTCAAAAGTGCTGTCGAGGATTTGAGTGGCTTGCCGTCTATGCTCAGCACGATGTCATTTTTCTTTAGACCTACGCGCTCTGCCGGGCTGTCAGGCTCGATATGGCCGATGATCGGAAGGTTTGGGCGGAAAGGGACTTTGAGAATTTTGGCGTTGTTCTTCGTGCCGCGCTCGACTGTCAGTTCCAATTCATCGGATGGATTTTCTGCGAGATAGTCGGAGATGCCGGTTGGTGTGACCAGTTCAGTGCCGTTCACATGCGTGATAAAATCGCGGGGCAAAAGTCCTGCAGTCGCAGCGGGGCTGTTCAGATCCACTTTGCTGACGAACGGCGTGGTCGCTGGTGCGATTCCGAGTTCACGAGTTTTCCGCCGCGTTAAAATAGTCTTCTCCGGGCGGGTTGGTGAGGTGTCCAGTTTCAGTTCTTTTCCGTCACGGATGACTACCACCGGCACCGTGTCGCCTTCGCTGCGCACGACGCGCCACATGATCGCGTCATTCCCCTGACCAATCCAACGTTTCACTGGGATGCCATCAATCGAGACGATCTTGTCGCCCGCTTTCATACCCGCCTTTTCCGCAGGCGAATCCTTAGCGACAAAACCGATGACAGTCGTGCTCGCCTCCTCGCGCATCGGGTAGCCAATTTGCCAGACGATGACTGCGAAAATGCACGCCAGCAAAAAAGAGAACAGCGGCCCGGCTGCGGCGACGATGATTTTGTCCTTCGGCTTTGCGACGGGAATCGTCCCCGCTGGATATTCCGTTGAGCCTTCGATGTCGCCATTCGCTAGTTGCGGTAGCTTGACGTATCCGCCGAATGGAATGGAGTTTAGCGCAAACCAGACGCCGCCGATTTTTTTCCGCCAGATGGGTTTTCCAAACCAAATTGCGAACTCTTCCACGATGAGTCCGCGCCATTTTGCAGCGAGGAAGTGGCCGAGTTCGTGGAAGAAGATGACGAAGTTAAACAACAGCACCACTTCGAGAAAGATGCCGATAAATTTGAGGACGCTGAAAAACATATGGATGGTTATTTACGCAGTTGTGGACAGAGTTTCACACGGTTTGTTCATTAGTTCGCTCGCGCAGGTGCGTGCCCATTGGTCGGCGGCGAGGATTTCTTCGAGCGTGGCGTGCGCGATGAGGGTGTGTGTTTTCATCACGCGCTCGACGGTTTGCCAGATGGCGGGGAAGGAGCAGCGGCGTTCGAGGAAGGCGGCGACTGCGATTTCGTTGGCGGCGTTGAGGACGGCGGGGAGTGTGCCGCCGGTTTCGCCAGCCCAGCGGGCGAGGTCGAGAGCGGGAAAGTCTGCGCAACGCGGCGGCTCGAAGGTGAGTGCGCCTAGCGCGGCGAAATCAAGCGGCGGCAGGCGGTTCGGCAGGCGCTCGGGCCACGTCACGGCGTATTGGATGGGAAAGCACATGTCGGTCGCGCTGAGTTGGGCGAGGATGGAGTTGTCCACAAACTCAACCATCGAATGGACGATGCTCTGCGGATGCACGACTACGTCCACGCGCGCCATTTCCACGTCGAAAAGCCAGCGCGCCTCGATCATCTCCAGCCCTTTGTTGAAGAGCGTCGCGGAGTCCACGGTGATTTTCGCGCCCATGTTCCAAGTGGGATGTTTCAGCGCCTGTTCGGGCGTCACGCTCGCCAATTCGGCGGCGGGTTTTTGGCGAAACGGGCCGCCGCTCGCGGTGAGGATAATGCGTCGCACTTGATCGCTGCTGCGGCCTTCGAGGCATTGGAAAATGGCGTTGTGCTCGCTGTCCACGGGCAGCACTTTCACTCCGCGTTTGCGGGCCGCAGTCATGATGGTCTCGCCAGCCATGACGAGGATTTCTTTGCTCGCGACGGCGATGTCTTTCCCCGCCTCGATTGCTGCGAGCGCAGGGCGCAGTCCGGCGGTTCCGACGATTGAGATGAGGACGAGATCGGCTTCGGGGAGCGTGGCGAGTTCGATGAGACCGGCTTCGCCAAAATGGAGAGGGCAGGTGAATGACGGATGAGGAATTTCTGCTGACGAAGAATCTCCGAGCGCGGCGGCCTTTGGGGAAAATTCGCGCACTTGCTCGGCGAGGCGGGCGGCGTTTTTTCCGGCTGCAAGGCCGACGATTTCCATTCGCTCGGGGATGTCGCGCGCAACTTTAAGCGCGCTTTCACCAATGCTGCCCGTGCTTCCGAGGATGACGACGCGGCGTTTGCTCATCTCACTATGAAACGCATGTAGAAATACATCATGGGGGCTGTGAAAAGGATGCTATCAATGAGGTCGAGCGCGCCGCCGATTCCGGGGAGGAAGCGTCCGCTGTCTTTCACGGCGCAGCTTCGTTTGATGAGCGATTCGGCTAGATCGCCGATGACAGCCGCAAGCCCGAGCACGAGGCCCAGCACGATGGCGTTGGCGTAGCCGATGAGCGCGAGTTTTTGTGGCATCAGCGCGACAAGTCCACAGCCGCCGCCGACGCTGAATGCGAGTGCACCAAAGAAACCCTCCCACGTTTTCTTCGGCGAAATGTGAGGGACGAGCTGGTGTTTGCCGATAAGCGATCCGGTGAGATACGCGCCCATGTCGCTGAATTTCGTGACGAGCACGAGGAAGAGCACATACCAATGGCCGGTGACATGGCCGTCCACCGCCGGGGTGAGATAGACGATTTTGGCGACGTAGCTGAATGGCCACGGCACATAGAAAAGCCCGAACAGTGTGAAGGCCATCGTCTCCAGCGGGACGAGATCGGGGCGCTTGAGAAACATCTGCCGCCCGAAAACGACGAGGAGGAAAAGCAGCAATGTGCCGACTTCAAAATCGTAGAGCCCCTCGGGTTTTTGCTTCGCCCACGCGAGCCAGTAGAATGAGCCGCCGAGCATGAGCGCCCCGCAAAACATGCCGAACATTTTGAAAGACGGACGTTTTCCCGCATCGAGCATGCAGTAATATTCCCAAAGTCCGACCAGCCCCAGCCCTGCGATGAGCAGGACAAAGCCGGGCTCCCAGCCGGTAAAAATTGTCCAAAGCAACGCAGTCCACAGCACGGCTGTGCTGCTGAAACGGCGAATGAAAGTGCGTTGTGCGTCGGTCATCGGGTCGCGGAACGTGGCTGTGAGCACGTCAGGTGTCGAGCGTGGAGACAGGGTGCGTATTCTCGATTGCCTTGCGCATTGAGTCACGGCTAGCCTCCGCGCCTTGTTCATGAAATATACCGCCCTCGCCCTCGCTATTTTCGGCCTCGTCGGTGCCGCGTTCGCGCAGCAACCAGCGGGGGAGGATGACCTTTTCGGAAAATTCTCGGATATCCCGATTGATATCGCCGCCGAGCGCATGGGTGCCTCCGGGCAACTCTCGACGGCGTCCGGAAATGTCCAAATCACCTACGGCGCGACGACGATCTACTGCGACGAGGCGCAATACGACCCGAACTCGCGCGATGTGGTCGTGACTGGAAACGTGCGTATTTACCGAGAGGGCCAGCTCGTGACTGCGGAGCGGGCGGTCTATAATCTAGAAACGAAGGACATCATTGCCGCATCATCGCGCGGAGAGTCGCAACCGTTCAAATTTTCCGGCACGAGTTTCCAAAACATCCCCGGCGGGACGGGTTATTTGGTGAAAGAGGGAATTTTTACGACTAGTGATTCGGCGAATCCCGACTGGTCGGTGCGGGCGAGACGCGCACGCATTTATCCAAAGGACCACGTCGTTTTTCAGGACATGAAACTCTACATAGGCAACACGCCAGTGTTTTGGTTTCCCTATCTCTACCAGTCGCTGAACAAGGCGAATGCATTCACGATCACGCCCGGATACAGCTCATTGTGGGGAGCCTACGCACTTACTAATTACACATTCCCCATTTCGGATACCATGGGCGGCACGATCCGCCTGGATATGCGCAGCACGCGCGGTGTAGCGCTAGGCTTCGAGACAGAGTGGGAAGATGGTGAAAAGAAACAGAACTGGGGCCGTTTCAAGAGCTACGTTTTGGATGATGCGACGCCCGGCGAAAACCGCACAGCTCTTGCGCGTGAGTCTGTTGATTCCGGCCGCTACCGCGTGAGCTTTCAGGCACGACAATATTTCACCGAGGACATTTATGCGACGGTGGATATCAACAAGCTGAGTGATGCGCGCCTTTTGCAGGATTTTTACGAAGGCGACTTTCGAGAAAATCCAAATCCGGACAACGCTCTCTCCCTGACAAAGCTCGGTGATGACTACGAGATGACATTTTTGGTCCGCAACCAACTGAACAGTTTCTTCGATGGCACCGAGCGGTTGCCTGAACTGTCGCTGGATATCACCCGTCAGCCGCTCTTCGGATCAAAGGTGTTTTACGAAGGCGAGACGAGCATCGGGCATTACAATCGGAACTATGCTGATGGTTCAATCTATGAGGACTACAACGCCACGCGTTTTGATACGTTCCATCAATTTCTGATGCCCCACACATTTGGCGGCTGGCTGAGCGTGGTGCCGCGTCTGGGTGTTCGAGGCACCTGGTATTCTGAAAGCGGGGTCATCACTCCTTTTGAAGATGATGTCACCCTCAGGCTCGCAGACGGCACAACGCGCATCATCAAGCGCGTCACGGAACGTCTTGTGAAAGAAGGATCGGTTTTTCGTCCGGCAGCGAATGCCGGCGTCGAAATGTCCTTCAAAGCGTCCAAGGCATTTGAGCAGGTGCAGAATCGCACGCTGGGACTCGATGGTCTTCGTCATGTCGTGCAGCCTTATTTGGATTTGAGCTTTGTGCGCGCGGGCGAGGACGGGAGGGATATTTTGCAGTTCGATCGCATCCAGCGTTCGACTCAGCCGTCACCGATTGGTTTTCCGGCGTTCAGCGCGATTGATTCGATCCAGGACTGGAACATCCTCCGCCTCGGAATGCGCAATCGCCTTCAGACGCGGCGCGACAATGCCACCATTAACTGGTTCGAAATGGATACGTTCTTCGACGTTCGTTTTGATCGACCGGACTTCGGGTTGGAGCCCGACCTTGGCACCTTCAGCAACATTGTGAACCGCCTCCGCTGGTCTCCAGTTACGTGGGTATCCTTCACTTTGGACAGCCAGTTCCCCATATTGGATCAGGGTTTTACGGAGGTGAATTCACGCGCGAATTTTTTTGTGAACGACAAAGTGCAGGTCAACATTGGCCATCGCTACTTACAAGGCAACGTGCTCTTCCGGGACAGTTCGTTGATGGATTTCGGCGCGTATTTTCGCCTGAACGACAACTGGGGATTCAGCTTCCGGGAGACCTATGAACTGAACGACGGGGTGCTTGAAAACCAGCGTTATGAACTCCATCGCGACCTGTCCAGCTGGGTTGCCAGTCTTGGTGTTCTCGCCCGCAACAACAGTGCGGGAGGAAAAAATGTAAACGACTATGGAGTCGTCCTGACTTTCACCCTGAAGGATCTTCCGGATGTGAAGCTGCCCATCAGCATAGACCCGAGCAGCACAGGCAGCGGCAGCAGCAAGAATCGCTAGCCTAACAGCGCAGCCGTGCGGGCTGTTGCTCCCTGGTGGGGGGTTAGTGTTTCTTTCGCACGCGCCCCCATCACTGTGCGCTCATTGGGATCCGAAAGCAGGGTGTGCACGGCAGTGACCAGTGACTTCGTTTCGCTCACCTGAATGGCTGCATTGCTTGCGAGGAGTTGCGCGGTGAGGTCGCGGAAGTTTTCCATGTGCGGGCCGAAGACCACTGGCAGGCCTAGCGCGGCTGGCTCGCCGACATTTTGCCCGCCAACCTCAGCGATGCCGGGGAGGCTCTTGCCGACAAAGACGACCGTCGCGAGACGATACCAGTCGCGCAGTTCTCCCGTGGTATCCACGAGCAGCACGTCGGCCTCGCCTGTGAATGGCTGGCTGCGGCGTGCGACACGGAGCGGTGCGAGCGAGCGGGCGATTTCATCCGCACGCTCCACATGGCGCGGGACGATGATGAGACGCAAATCGGGCCACTCACTGCGCAACTCCCCAAGCACAGCGGCGAGCGCCTTTTCCTCCGGAGCCCACGTGCTGCCGGCGACGATGATTTCACCACGGAAACCCAGCGGCTCGATGAGTGTGCGAAATTCCACCTCGCGCGAAGGAGCATCGCCGCCTGCGTTGTCGAATTTGATGTTGCCGGTCTGCTTCAAGCGATCCACCGGCACTCCGATATTTGTGAAGCGCACCGCATCCTCGTCCGTGGGAATGCAGACGAGATCAAAGAGCCGCCACACTGGCCCGGCGAGCCATCGGAATTTCTGCCAGCGTCGTTCGCTGCGCGGGGAAAGCCGCGCGCTCGCGAGCACGGTGCGAACTCCTTGGGCGCGGGCGAGTGAGAGAAGATTGGGCCAGATTCCGCCCTCGATAAGAACGAGCGATTTTGGTCGAACAGCATTCAATGCCGCGCGGGCTGCGAAGCGAAAATCGAGCGGGTTGTAGATTGGGATGAGCCAGTCGGTTTTCTCGCGCAGCAGCAATTCGTAGCCTGTGCTTGTCGTGACACTGATGACGATCCGCGCCGCAGGATTCTGCTGCCGAAACGCACGCGCGAGCTTTAGCGCGACAATCGTTTCGCCAACGCTGATCGAGCACAGCCATATGGGCGCGGATCCGTCCGCGAGCCGGGCGCGCAATTCTGGATCATAGCGTCCAAAGCGTTGCGCGATACCGAGGTGGTAGCCGTCCGGCTTTGCTTGGGAACTACGCCCGCGCTCGCGCCGGCGAAGTCGGGCCACATAAAATGGCGCGGCAAGCAGAAAAGCCAGCGGGTAAAGCAAGCGGTAGAGGAGCAGGGCCATCACGAAGCAAATCCGTATTGAGGAAGTTGCGCGCAAAGTCCACTTGCGAATTTTTGCACGTCCATCACGGCAGCGCCGCCACAGTGAGCGAAATGGACGCAGAACGTCCTGCGTCATCCAGCGCCTGAATCGTCCAATGACCAACTTCCGGCTGCCACATGAGCGGTTGCTGTGGTGTGCCTGAACCGAGGTAGCGCGAACCGGCGAACCAGTGCAGACGTTTCACACCGGGTGCCGTCTCAGCTTCGAGCGCGATGGAATTTTTCGCACCTGCACCCGGACGCAGCACGTAGGTGATTGCGTGTTGCGGCGAAACGATGCGCGGGGCAGGGCCTGATGCCACGCCCGTGTCGTCTCGCGCGGCGTAGCGCGGAAGCCCTGCACGGCGAAATTGCTCCAGCCGGTGCGCGGGCCAAAATTCACGCACGGCGTGGCTGCCATTCGCGAGAGTGACTTCGCGATGCACGGTGCAAGTCGCGATGGGCGACACGCCCGCGATAAATTTACCTGTCGTGCAATGCGCGCAGTGCGGCCCGGCAAGTTCGCCGGTGATTACGCACAGCTTCACATCCACAATTTCCGACGGGCGCGGAGTTGGTTTTGCACGCAGTCCGAGTCGTGTGACGGTTTGAAAAAGCAGAGGTGCCGCAGTATCGCGCGCGAAAAGCCCCGGCATCGGTTTGCCGTCGAAATTTCCCACCCACACGCAAAGCACCCAATCGCCCATCACCCCGCACGCCCACGCATCGCGGAAGCCGTGCGAAGTCCCCGTCTTCCAAGCCAGCCCCGACGGCCCCTCGTTCCCGCGCAACGCATCCAGTGTGAGCCAGCAAGCAGAGTAGGACAGGCGTCCCGCCTGTCGTGGTCGGGCAGGCGTCCCCGCTTGCCCATCCGCCAGCCCCGCATAAAGCATCGCCACTTCCTCCAGCGAAACCTCCGCACCGCCGAGCGCGAGTGACAGTCCGTATTCACCGCGTGGCTTCGCGAGTTGCACGCCTGCGTCGCGCAAAAAGCTATCCAGTCCCCCGCCCGGCAGGCGCGCGAGCAATTCCACCGCCGGAACATTCCTGCTCCTGCGCAACGCCTCGGCAGCCGGGATGGGGCCGAGGAAACCATGGTCGGAATTTTCCGGATTGTAGCCCGCGAAACGTCTTGGCGCATCGTCGAGCAGCGTGCGCGGCTGAATCAGCCCCGCATCAAACGCCAGCCCATAGATGAACGGCTTCAGCGCCGATCCCGGCGAGCGACGTGCAATCACTCCATCCACCTGTCCCTGGATTGCGTCATTCAAAAAACCCGCCGACCCCACGTAGGCGCGCACCTCGCGCGTTGGCGCGTGAACGAGAATCGCCGCCGCGTTGCGAAGCCCCTCGGCGTGCCAGCGCGAAATGAAGTCCGTGATGCTGCGCTCGACCGTCTGTTGCTGGCGGAGATCGAGCGTTGTGCGATGAGCGGTTTGCAAAACATCGCCCTGCGCAATCACCCGCCGCGCATAGTGCGGGGCGAATCGCGGAACCTGCGCCGGGTGCAGAGAAAATTCCGCATCCAGCGCGCTGGACTCCTCACCGCGCGCCGCGCGCAACCGCGCCATCAGCCGCCCCTGCGCCGCCGCGAGCGAGGGATTTTCACCTACGCGTGGGCGACGCTTCGTCGGGCTCTGCGGCAGCACGCTCAGCGCCGCCGCCTCGCGCAGCGAGAGTTCCTTCGCGGCCTTGCCGCACCACAGCAGACTCGCAGCGGTAGCGCCCTCCACATTCCCGCCGTAGGGCGCGAACGTAAAATATGCCTCCGCAATTTCCTGTTTGCCGTAGTGCCGCTCGATTTGCACTGCGCGGAAAAGCTGCGTGAGCTTTCCCCACATCGAGCGCGTCTCCAGCCCCCAGCGCAGCCGCGCAAACTGCATCGTCAGCGTGGATCCACCGCCGAGGCGTTTGCCCGAAACCACGCCCCACGTCGCGCGCGCAAGCGAGCGCGGATCCGCACCGTGGTGCGAAAAGAAACGCCGGTCCTCCATTTCCAAAGTTGCTGTGAGCAACTCAGGAGAAAGCTCATCGAGCTTCGCGGGCAGCCGGTATTTTCCATCGCTGGTGAGCGTGATGAAAAGCACACGCCCATCGCGGTCGAGCATCACGTGTGAAAACTCCGCACCCGGCGGCAGCAACTCCGGTTTCGGCAGCAGCAGCCACACGATCCACAGCACGGCGGTGAGCAGTGCGAGGCAGCCCGCGATGCGTTTCAGCCAGCGGCGGAGTTTCTTCATTCGCGTGGAAGCACGGTGAATTTCGCCGCGAAGCCACGGCTGCGCACGGCGCGGTCATACATACTTTCCGCGTAGGCAGGCGGCACGGTGAATGACCCGGCGCACGTCGGACGGATGGAATACTCGAACGTCTTCGTCTCATTTTCCGCGAGATCGCAGAAGAGCAGCGCGCGGTCTTCGCGAACGTCCACGTATTCCGTGCCGGGCAGAGTGCCGAGGCCGGGACGCAGTGCGCGGTCTTCGCCGGCGGGCGCGAAATCGAACGCGCCGGGCAGAAGTTCCGTCACCGCGAGGTGTGGCTGCGCGGTCTTGCTGATGTTGCGGACACGAACGCGGATTCGCAGCGTCTCGCCGACCTTTGCCATCTCCGCCGCGTTGCCATGCTCGTCGAGGATCTGGCGAAAGACCTCGATATCGCGCGCCTCGGCCTTCGCCGGGAGTGCACGATCAAAACCCGTCTCAACAGCCTGATACCATGCGCCGATCCTCGGCGAATTATCCGGACGTGTGAGGAAGAAGCGCGCGACACCGCCGCCGCTCGCCAGCTTCGCTGTTGTCATTCCCGCGCGCGGCCCGGCGAGTATCTTCGCGTCCGCGCCTGTGACCTCGGAAATGCCCGCCTGCACACCGCTCGCCTTCGCAAGTCCGGCGTAGGATTTCAGCGCCATTACCGTCCACGCGGCGGAGAGCGTATGAAAATCACCGCGCTCCAGAGACTCCGTGATCGGGCGCAGTTCATCGTAGCCGAAATTGCCCGCGATTTCCGGGAAGTGCCGGCAGAGCACGGTGAACGTCATCGCTTCACGCGTGAGCCGCGTCTCGTAGTAGTAGTCCCACCACCAGCGATTCTCGTGCAGGCTCTGCTCGGCTGCGCGCGCGCTGCGATGGAGGGCGATCAGTTTCTTTGCCTCGTCGTCCTTTTTCAGCAGTCGCCACGTCGCGGCCAGCCATGCAGCAGACGGATCGCGCTGCCACAATTCCTTCGGCACCTTCGCGTCGAGGGAATCGCGCATTTTGAGCGCGTAGTTCGTCGTCACCTCTTCGTTGCGAGTGAGCAGGTAAATCGCGGCGGCCTGTGTATTCGCGCAAGAGCGCGTGTAGCTGTAGCGCCACCAATCATGCCCCTCCGGCTCCGGCAGTTTCGCATCCGCCATCAACCGCAACCGGCGCAACGCGGCATCGAGCATGGGAGCGGGAACTGCAAAGCCGCTCGCCTTCGCCTCCGTGAGGAAGAACGTCACATACACGCTCACGTAGTCGAAGCCCTCGTCGTCCCCGGCGTAGCTCCAATAGCCGAAACCGCCGTTCTTTTGCTGCCGCGTGCGCAGCATGGCGATCGTGTCGCGGATGGTTTTTTCCGCCTCCGCTTTTTCGAGGCCGAAGTCCGCATCGTCTCGCAGCACGAGCCACGGGAATGCGCGACTGGTGATTTGCTCGCTGCATCCATGCGGATACTCGCGCAAATACGACGCCAGCCCGCGAGCTAGGCCGAGCGGTGTCGTGGAGACGACCGCCTCGCGTTTCGCAAACTCGGCGTAGAAATCGTGCTGCATCGGGACATCGTGCGAGTCCTTGCGGAACCACCCGCTCTGCACCAAAGCCACACGTGGCGACGCAGGGCGCACGCTCATCGTGGCGCGCTGCTCGACGCGCTCGTTTCCTGAGGTTGCGGAAAATTTAAGCTCCGCGTTTCCGAGCGCGTACTTTGCGCGGACGCGGAAGCGCACTGTGACTTCCTTGCCGACGGCGACGGTGATCGGCGTCTGCGGCTTCTCTATGATTTCGAGTCCGCCGATTGTCTCCGCTGCGATGGTGATTTGGTCCGTCATAGCCGCGCCTTCGAGCTGGTTGGCGACGGTGAGCGAAGCGGTGAACTCATCGCCCGGCGTGGCGAAAAACGGCGCGTTCGGAGTGAGCACGAACGGGCCTTTCACGATGGTCTGTTTTTCCGCGACGCCGATCGCATCTGGCGCTACTGCCGCTGCCATGATGTTGAGACGCCCGGCGAAATAATCGGGCACTTCGTAAAAGACCTCGCGGCGCTCCGGGCCGCTCTCGACGATGCCGCTCCAGAAAACCACCGGCGCAGCGCGGCGGCGCTTGAATGGATTGAGGCCGAGCTTCAGTTCCGGCGGCTCGTCGCCGTCGCCGCCAAATGCCTTCGCATTTTTCAGCAGTGAAAACTCCGGCAGCAGCAGATCGAGAAGCTGCCATGTGCCGACTTCGAGCGAAGGCTTGCGGATGAGCGATACGAGCGGCTGTGGCGCCTTGTAGCTGGTGACGCGATGGATGCCTTCGTCCACGGCCCATATGATCACGCGGGCCGGACGCGGCGTGGAGAAACCGATGGACACACGCTCGCCGGGTCGCACGCGCTCCGGCACGTCGAGTGTGACTGCGAGCTGGCGGCGATCGTGAGCGACCTTGAATGGAGCAACGCCGGTGCTGAGCGGGCTGGTGAAAATTTCCGCCGAATCCAGCGCGCGAACGAAGGCGACGTTCACATACGCGCCGCCCTCAATGCCCTCGGGCACGGTGATGTGCTGCACGCTCGATGCGGTGTCGGATTTGAACCACTGCACAGCCAGCACCTTTTCGCGCTCGATGGTGATGAGCCCCGCGCCCGCATACGGAGCGCGTAGCGAAACTTCGAGTTGCTCGCCCGGCTTCCACACTTTGTCGGGCAGCGTGAGTTCGAGTTCGGTGTCGCGCTCGAGGCTGCGCGTCTGGTCGCCGGGGCCGACGACATTGAAAGCGATGGTGGACAAAACCACGCCCGATGCATCGCGCCATTCATAGCGGAAGCGGCCCGCGTTTTTCACGGGCAGCGGAATTTTCACCACGCTCGCGGGGAGTGAGCCGTCAACGGTTTCGATTTCCTTGTCCTGCTCGCGTGAGATGTAGGCGAGCGTGCCGTTGTCCTGCTTGGTGAGCACGGAGGCGTGGCGTGTTTCGATGAGAACGCGCTTGAGGCCGGGCGCTGCGACGGGTTTCGCGTCGGGGCCGATAGCGGTGATTTGGAAAGTGCGCACAACATCGCGCGGAACGAAATCGAGATCGCCGTCCGATTTGTAGCCGATGAGAAATGCCTGGCGCGAGACGAGCGTGCCGAGTGCTCCGCGAACACCACGTCCGCCGTCCGCCTCGAATGCCTCCAAGTCCACCGACACCCGCAGCAACGGCGCGGAGTAGGCTTCGAGCGGGAGCGAGAATTTTGCACGACCATTTTCGTCGGTCTTTGTTTCGCCGAGTTCGACTTCGCGAGGATCGAAGCGTTCGTGTTTTGGAAGGCCGAAAGTCCAACCTGGCCATTGCTCAAAACATGGCGAGCCGGGTGCGATGCGCAGTTTTGCCGTCATGCGGCGATCGGCGGCGGCGATGCCGAAGAGCGTTTGCACTTCGGCGTTGGCGTTCAGATTTTCCGGCGAAAGCCATGCGGCATCCGCAGAGGGTTCGAGTTTCGCCGTGAGCTTGAGGCGGTCGGGCTGGAATTCCTCGACGCGCACAAGCGTGTGGCCGAGGTGGTGTGTGTCTGTCGCATCCTCGTCGTCCTCCTCGGTGCGCTTTTTCTTTTTCCCGTCCTCGGGGCGGCGTAACTCGATCCGCCACACGCCGGTCGGCGAAGTTTCGGTGGTCGGCAAAGTGATCGTGAGGAAGCCGTCGGGCGGCAGCTTCGCGGGGTAGCGTCCGGCCTCTTCCTCCTTCGCGTTGGTCACGACGACCTCGACGGGCAGTCCGCCGAGCGTGCCCGCCCAGTCGCGCTGGCGCACGATGGCGGCGAGTTGAATGGGATCACCGGGGCGGTAGATGCCGCGCTCGGTAAAGAGGAATGCGTCGAGCGCGTTGGTTTGGCTCGCCGGGACGCCGCCCACGTCGAAGCGCGACAACTCGACCTGGCGATCTTCACGCGCCCACGGGATGAAAGCGAGGTCGCTGCCTTTGCGCGCGACGATGGCGACGGGTTTCTTTTCGCGTTTCAATCCATCGAGCGCAGGCAGAGCGGCGCGACCCAGTGCGTCGGTCTCTGCCTCGCCGAGCGTGTCGCCGTTCTTGGCAAGCGCCGTGAGTTTCACGCCAGCGATGGGCGCGCGCTCTTTGAACGACTGCACGAACACATCGCGTGTGCCGTCGGCGTTGCGTTTCACGATGAGGCCGAGATCGGTGATGAGCACGAAGCGCGATTCGCTGCTGTCTCCGCGATTCACGGTTTCTTCCTCGTCTTCCTCTCCGTGGTAACGGCGATGGCTGTTGTTTTGGCGTTCGTGAGTTTTGGTGTTGGCCATCGCGATCCACTCGGAGTCCGGGTCTTTGTCGGTCGGCTTTGCGTCGTCTGATGTCCGTCGGCGGACGCCTTCGACGCTGAGATAGAAAAGTCCGCGCTGTGCGTCTTCGTTCGCAGGATCGGCCTGTGCGAGCGCGGGGCCGAAATCGAACGCGGAATAGTTTGCCTCGTGCTCGTTCTTTTTCGCGATGGGTTGCACGGAGTGGTGAAAGTGCGCGATGTCCGACCAGTCGAACGCTCCCTGAAACTCGGGCGCTTCAAAACGTCCCTCGGTCTGGCTGACGAGGTGGTTGATTTGCCCGGCGGGCACGCGAGCGAGCGTGAAGCGCAGATTTTCGTAGCCGCGCGATTTGATGCTCAGTTTGCGCTCGCCGTTGAGCGCGAGGATGCCGCCGTGGCCGAGCACGCGTGCCTCGCGCGGAAACATCGGCACATCCACAATGGCGGTGAAATCCTCCCGCGTGACGAAGCCGCCGGGCGCCGGGGTTTCTTTTGGAATGCGAACGCACAACCGTGCTGGCGATTGCGGCGCGAGGCGGAAGCCGAACACGCTCGCGGTCGGCGGCGCGTTTTCGCCGGGGACAAATTCAAGCTGCACGCGCTTGGATTTCGCGAGCACGTCGGGCGTCACATTGTCGGGCGTCCATGGCTCTTCCTCACCTTCTTTGTTTTTCATCGGCGGCGGGAGTTGCCACGCGAGCGCGGCCTTTGCGTTGGTCGTGCCGCTCGCGGCGGTGCTGCTTTCGAGGAAGATGAACTGGCGTGACTCGCCCTCCTTGTCGGTCACGAGTTGCGCGCGTGCTTCCTTGAAAAAGAATGCGGAGTAGCGCGAGGGCGATGTGATTTTCGTGACGATCTCTTCGCTCGTAGGATCGCCGCCGGACATCGCGCGGAGGCCGGGCGCGATTTGAAAGCGGATGAGGTCTTCTTTTTCGCCGGGCTTGATGAGCGGGGAGCGGAGGAAAAAGCGCAGCGGGTTTTTCTCGTCGGCGATCACCTGTGGCTTTCCGCCGGGCGCGAAGAGCGGCGTCTCGCTCATGTTCACAACGGCGAGATGGTGGACGATTTCCTCGCGTGAAACGGGCTGGCTGAATGTGACGGTCGCGACTGTTTGCTGGAGCGCGGGTGTCGTGGGATCGACGTAGAAACTTTTTTCTCCAAAGGAAGCGGTGAGTCGAGGTGTGCGCCAATCATTCCAGTCGCGGTTGCGCCACGAAATGGTGCAGTCGGGCGCAAAGGTGTCTGCGCCGAGTTTGAAATCGTAGGCGCGCGGAGGCATCCAGCCGCCTTGTGGCTCGAAGGTGAGTGTTTCGGATGAAGTCCATTTCCAAACGCCGGGGACTTCCGGTGAGACTGTCACGGTGCCTGCGAGCGCGGGTTTGCCGACGAGACCCACGGGCGCCGCTGCTCCGCTGAAATGAATGGCGAGCGGGAAGCCGGATACTTTTTGCGTCTGCTCGTTCCAGCTGGGCTGCGCCCACTGCACCCATGCTTCGAGCGTTCGCTTTGCCCGCTTGGTTGTGTCGCGCACATCGGGATCAGAAGGCTGCGTCGGAGTTGCGGTAGGGACAGCCTTTACGGGAGCGGCTTGAACCGTGAGTTGCGGGGCGGTTTTTTCCGAAGGTGCGCAGATGGTTTTTGCCGCGGTCACGGTGCGTTTGTGGGCGGTATGCGATTTCCACGAGCGCACGCTGCCGTAGGCGGTGGTGGCGATGAGCACGAGGACGAGGGCGGTGCGCCGCCAGTTGCGTGCGAGCACATGGAGCCACGGCGGCGGCGACCACGCGATGTGTGCGGAGCCAAAAATGGAACTCAGTGCGCGGCGGGTGAAACGGGTGAGAAATGCGAGCGGGCGAAGAAAGGATGGTTGTGACATGGGGGAAAGAACGAGCTGCCTATGATCGATCTTTCAAAAATCTTTCGATTTGTTGCGATTTTTTACAATCGAGAGAAAGTCGCGGGGCGGCAGATTGCCGAGTGTCACACCGATGCGTGCGTGGTGAACGGCGCAACATGGGGCGCAGACTTCGGCTTCGTCGAAACAGGACGCGCAACCGTTTCGATTGCGGACAAGGCGGCGCTCGCGGCTTTTTTCTCTGACTGGCTCAGGTCTGCGTCCCCCCGTCCTGTGCGGTAATCCGGCCAAAAAACTTATCTACACAGCTATTTTTAGTTTTTGGAAATTCAGAAATTCTGTAAAAAGCACGCTATGAAAGATGGCATCATTCTTTGTGCGGCACGAGACAGCGCAAAAAGCACCGTAAATCTAGCAATCGTCTTCATTGTTCTGTGTTTGATCGTTCTGGGATTCAACTGGAGATACGTATACAACCTCTTCTCCGGTCCAGTTCCGCTAACTGCTGCGCTGGCTACTGATCCTGGGGCGCGCGAATTTGTTACAGTAGAGGGGAAGCTGATTCCAACTGGAGCGACTCAGCAAACGACACTAAAGTTCAAAGGGCTCAAAATCGACGAATCCAAATCTGCCGATTACATGATGCTTGCGTTGGACGGGCGCTTTGTTGTGGTGAAAGTTCCAGCGAATTTTACAGGCAACACGGTGCAGGGGAGACTCGAAGAACTACCGGAGGAATTAAAATCCACACCATTGTTTTACCCATGGATGGTTGTCGAAATCGACTATCGTATTCATACAAATTTATTTGTCTGGCTGACCGCGCTGGTTCTCCCGTTGGCACTCGTCTTGTTGGCCTTTGGACTGTGGCGTGTAGCGAAGCCTCAGAATACATGGGCCATTCGTCGCCTAAAAAGCTACGGCTCCCCGCATCTAGTCATGGCTGCAATTGATGCGGAACTTTCTGCACAGGGTGGTCCTGGAAAGGTCTTGCCGATCACGTTCGCCCCGTCATGGCTGATCGTTTGGGAACCATGTTTGATTATTTTTGCTCGTAATGAAATTGCTGGAATTACCTTGGAGCGGAGGGTGAAAACATCGGCCTCAAAGACGACAGTTAAGCACGTCATCAACTTTAAAGTGAAGGGGAGGAATTTGGCTGCAGAGGTGGAAGTGAAAGAGGAAGATGCTGCGCGTGTAATGCAATACGTTCGTGAGCAGTATCCTGATACTGTGGATCAGACTAACGCATAGCCGACGAAGAGAATAGCACTGCGATTTCCTAAGAGAGTAACGCCCTTCACTCGAATGCGGCGTCTATTTCAGAAAAACACTCCCGCGCGCGAGTGAGCTGCCATCGGGGCGGAGGCCGTGTGTGCGCTTTGCCGAAAATGTGAACAGAGAGATGCGCTACAGCCGGGCGAGGAAGTCGCGGAAGAAGGTGACGCCTTTTTCTAGGTCGGCGTCGGTGATGAATTCGTCGCGCGTGTGGGCCTGTTCGATGGAGCCGGGGCCGAGGGCGATGGCGGGCATTCCGCGCTGGGCGAAGATGGCGGCGTCGCTGAACCACGGTGCGCCGATGCAGCGGGAGCCGCATTTTTTTAGCAAGGTGATGAGGGGGTGGGCTTCGTCGGTGAGCATGGGCTGCGACTGGACGTGGGTGATTTCCAAATCGGGGCAGATGGTGCGGAGGTTTGCGCTGATGGGGGGCAGCGGGTTTTCGCCGGGGAGGTAGCGGATGTCCACTTCGGCGCGGCAGAGGTCGGGGACGATGTTGGTTTTGATTCCGCCGCTGATGGTGCCTGCGCTGATGGTGGTGCGGCCAAGCAGCGGGTGCGAATTTTCACCGAAGGCAGGGGCGAGTTCGTCGCGGATGTGGCGCATGATGTCGGCCATTTTATAGATGGCGTTTTCGCCGCGCTCGGGCTGGGCGGCGTGGACGGCGCGTCCGCGTGTGGTGAGTGTGAGCCAGAGTGCGCCTTTGTGGGCGATGACGGCGTCGAGGCCCGTGGGCTCGCCGGCGATGACGAAATCGAAACGTTCTTGTCCGGCGAGTGCGATGGCGCCGTGCTGGCCGGCCTCCTCGCTGCACAGTCCGGCGAAGCAGACTTCGTGGCCGAGTGTGGGCAGGACGTCGCGCAATTCACGGAGCGCCCAGAGCATCGCGGCCATTGAGCCTTTGGTATCGCTCGCGCCGCGGCCCCAGATTTTGCCGTCGCGCAGTTCGCCGCTGAACGGCTCGATGCTCATGCCGCCGACGCTGACGGTGTCGGTGTGCGGTGCGAGGAGGATGCGTGGCTTTTTGTTGGCGCGATCATTTTCGCCGAAGGATGCGAAGACGTTTGGGCGACCGGGGAGCACGTCGCGCAGTTCGACGCGCGCCTTTGGAAATGTTTCGCGGAGCCAGCAGACGAGCCATTCGGCGATGGATTGTTCGCCGGTGTGTGGCGTGCCGGGTTCGCCTTCGGGATTCACGCTCGGGATTTGGATGAGCGATTGGAGCAGTGCGGTGGCGGTTTTGATTTCCACGCGGCGAATCTATGCGGGGATGCGGGGCGACTGCAATGCGGAGCAAGAATTGTCCTAAAAATTGCAGACGGCGGTGTTGGTTGGTGAAAGACTCATTTCACAATGAAATTCCAGACACTCATCACCATCGTTGCATCGTTGTTTTTGACCATCAGTTCGCAGGCCGAACCGGCTCGCGTGGAGAAAATCGTGGATATTCTCCACGCGGCCATCAAATCAACGGAGCCGCTGCCTTTGCTCCACAAGGCGAAGGAGGAGTTGAAGACTTATCGCGCCAAGCCGGGGGCGCTGGCTGTTGGTCCGAGAGCGAAGGGCGCGATCCGCGCCGAGGCTGTGGATCGCAAGCAGGATGCGATGGAACGTTTGAATCAGGCCATCGAAGAGGCGAAGGCCGGGCGTGATCCGAAGAGCAAGATCGAGGCGACCATTGCTGAATTGCACGGCATGGGTGCGATGAAAAGGTAGGTGCTATTTTCGCGAAGCGAGGAACCACTCGACAAAACGAGGGATGCCCTCGGCGATTTTTGTGTGCGGGTCGTAGGCGAGGAGGGCTTTGGCTTTCGTGATGTCGGCATACGTCACGGGCACGTCACCGGGCTGGTCGGGTTTCTTTTCGATGACTGCTTTTTTTCCGAGCGCACGCTCGATGGTGGCGATGAGGTCGCTGAGCGTGGTGGTCTGGCTTTCGCCGAGGTTGAAGACGTCGCAGAGCTGGCCTTCGTAGGCGAGGCAGGCGGTCATGCCTTGGATGATGTCGTCAATGTATGTGTAGTCGCGGCGCGTGGAGCCGTCGCCGAATTGCTGGATGCTTCGGCCTTCGTGGATTGCTTTTGTGAACGAATGGATGGCGAGGTCGGGACGCTGGCGCGGGCCATAGACGGTGAAAAAGCGGAGGTTGATCGTGCGCAGGCCGAAGAGGTGGGAGAAGTTCGAGCAGATTTGTTCGCCGGCGAGTTTCGTGGCGGCGTAGGGCGAGATGGTCTGCGTGAGCGCGAGGTCTTCGCGGAAGGGGAGCGTCTTCAACACGCCATACACGCTGCTGCTGCTCGCGCAGATGAAACGGGGGACGTTTCCCTGCTTGGCGGCTTCGAGGAGGTTCAGGGTGCCGAGGATGTTCGTCTCGACATATAGACGGGGGTCTTTGATCGAAGGTCGCACGCCCGCCCGCGCCGCGAGATGCACGATGCTGTCGAAGCGACCGTCTTTCACGATGCGGAGCATGGCGTCGGCGTCGCGGATGTCGGCTTCGTGGACAGGTGCGTCTTTTGCGAAGCCGGCGACGTTGGCGCGCTTGATGGCGGGGTCGTAGAAATCATTGAATTCATCCACGACGGCGACCGAATGGCCGAGCGCGAGGCATTTTTCAACGAAGTGCGAGCCGATGAATCCGGCACCGCCGGTCACGAGGATTTTCATGCGTTCACGCTATTGGCCGACAGGGGGCGTGGGCAAGGTGGAGTTTGTGTGAATCGCGAAAGAGAACGGCATTTTCACCGAAAACCCCGTTGACACTCTGGGCGCAGGCTGAGATAGACGAACTTCACTCACAACTACCCACGATTATGGCCGACGAAAATCCCGCTACGAACCCGCCGCAGGACGATGATTCTACGAAAAAAGAAACCATCCGCATCACGCTGCCGCCGAAGAGCGACGCGCCCGGCGCAAAGCGTGAGACCGTTCGCATCAACGTTCCAGGCACACAGAGCCAGCCGCTCAGTTCCGTGCCCAAAAAAGAAACCTCCAAAGTTACACTTCCCCAGGGTGGCACGCCTCCTCCGGCGCCTATCGGAGGGCCTGCGACAAAACCGCTCAGCAGTGCACCACCAGCGGCTCCAACTGGTCCCGCGACAAAGCCATTGAGCAGCGCAACGCCACCACCAAAGCCGCCGCCACTCAGTGGCCGTCCCACCGTGCCACTTCGTCCAAGCGCGCCGAGTGGTGTAGTTCCTCCGCCCGCAGCGGCAGCCCCATCGGGCATCGCTGCAAGACCCGTTTCGCCTAAAAAAGAAACCGCCCGCATCAGTCTTCCGAGCGAAGCCCCGAAGAGCAACGCACCTGCTTTGCCAAAGGCCACGGTGAAAATGCAGCAAACGCAGCCGCTTTCCAAAGGACCGGTTTCCGGCACCCGCTCGCAGCCTCTGGCTTCGACCTCGCAAGTAAACGTTGCAGCAGCAGCGAGCAGCTCGCCGCGTAAAACTGACACGTGGACATTGGTGCTGAGCATTCTTGCTTTTGTGGCATCCGGCACAGCTCTCTGGTTCACTTACACTGTTTGGAAATCGGCAGAATTGCCTTCCTGGGTTGATAAGATGCAGGCGGAGAAGCCGCCAGTGCCGGCAGTGTTTCCGCGCTGATTCAACTGGAATAACGTTCCCCGCAGGCGCTCAAATCTCACGCCATGGCTAATCCGAACGTAATTAATCTCACCGAATCCAACTTCACCAGCGAAGTGCTCAACTCATCCGTGCCCGTCCTCGTGGACTTCTGGGCACCCTGGTGTGGTCCGTGCATCCAGCTTTCACCTGTCATTGATGAAATTGCCAACGAGCGCGTTGGAAAAGCAAAGATTGGCAAGGTGAATGTGGATGAGAGCCCGGCGCTCGCCGGACAATTCCGCGTAAACAGCATCCCTGCACTCATCTTTTTCAAAGGAGGCCAGCCAGCCGGGCAGCTCGTCGGTCGCCAGCCCAAGGCCGAAATACTGAATAAACTCGACGGTCTGGCGTAAGAGACCCACGCCATCTAAGATTTAACAAACCGCTGTTTCTGAAAGGGGACAGCGGTTTTGTTTTTGCAAATCCGTGCGCATCAGCGATCACATGTTTCATGGAAGCGTTCATTCCCATTCTCATTGGCGCCGTTAGCGGCGTGGTTGCAGCCCTTTGCGGGGTCGGCGGCGGCGTAGTCATGGTGCCTGCATTCGTATTTCTGTTAAAAATGGGGCAAAAAGCCGCCGTAGCGACATCGCTGGCAGCGATTGTTTTCACCGCAATCGCAACGAGTGTAAAAAATCAGGGCAACGGCTTTGTTCGATGGGATGTTGCAGTGCCCGCCGGTATCGCTGGTGCCATCGTAGGATGGTTTGCCGCGGACTGGTTAAAAAAATTCCAGGATGTCACCCTGACACGGCTTTTCGCCACCCTGATTATACTGTTTGGAGTAGCAATGTGGGTGCAGTCTTATGATAAGCAAAAATTATCAATAGATGATAAATCGGAAAAACCGACTGAGTATTCAAAAAACTTAAAATAGTTCTTGCGGTTTCCACGCCACCGTCTATGGTTTGCGCAGCGTTCGGAAGCGAATGCGAAATTTTATAAGTGTTCTGGGGGGAACAGCGGCTCTCCGTTAGCCTTTCGGCTGCGGGTAGCCGCACTTTTTTTATCGCGAATTCAAGACGGTCGTCCAGGTGAACGCTTCAAGACCTGTCTATAAAGCAACCTCCTCGGGTTGCACGCACCCTGAGAATCCAAGCAATAAACAAGTATCCGGAGAACTCAGGCTTAAGGATTACGCCCGGCGTTCTTTGATCGCTGTGAGGATGTCTGCGATGGCTTCGTTGCGGGGCTTTGCGCCGATGTTGCCCTTGCCGTGGAGGCGGAGGCTGACGTTGCCGGCTTCGAGGTCGCGTCCGCCGATGACGAGCATCGTGTGGACTTTGCGCTGCTCGGCGTCGGCGATTTTCGCCTTCATCGGGTCGGTGCCGTAATCGCCCACGGCGCGGACGCCCTGTGCGCGGAGTTCTTCGACGATGCCGCGTGCGTAGGCGACGAGCGGTTCCTCGACGCCGATGGTGATCACGCGCACCTGCTCCGGCGCGAGCCAGAGCGGGAAATTGCCGGCGTAGTGCTCGATGAGGAAGCCGATGAAACGCTCGTGCGTGCCGAGCGGCGCGCGGTGAATGCAGAGCGGCGTCTGCTGCGTGTTGTCGCTGGCGCGGTAGTTGAGCCCGAAACGCGCGGGCACGGCGAAGTCCACCTGATTCGTGGCGATGGTGAATTCCTTGCCGATGGCGCTCCACACCTGCACGTCAATCTTCGGCCCGTAGAACGCAGCTTCGTTCGCCACTTCGACGTAGTTGATGCCGGATTTGATGAGGACGCTGCGCACCATGTCCTCGGTTTTTTTCCAAAGCGCGGGCTCGTCCACAAACTTCTGCCCGAGCTTGGCCGGGTCGTGTGTGGAGAAGCGCATCTGGTATTTTTCAAAGCCGAAGATGCGGAAGTATTTCAAATACATCTCGTTCACCGCGCGGAATTCGTCCTCGAACTGCGCCTCGGTGCAGTAAATGTGGGCATCGTTCATCTGCATCGAGCGCACGCGCATGAGGCCCATCAATTCGCCCGATTGCTCGTAGCGGTAGCAGGTGCCGTATTCGGCGAGACGCAGCGGCAAATCGCGATAGCTGCGCGGCACTGCGCCGAAAATTTTGTGATGATGGGGGCAGTTCATCGCTTTGAGGTAATACTTCTTCGGCGCGGCGGTGAAGCTGAGCTGTGAGTCCGCTTTTTGCAGATTCTGAAAAGCCTCCTTCACCTCGGCGGACGCTGTGTCGGCATCAATCCCGGCTTTGATTCGAGCGAGCATCTCGGGGTCTTCGGGTGAAATATTGCGCGTCTCTTCGAGTTGGTCGCGGATATAGAGCGCGAGCACGCTCAACGCTTCGGCTCGCATTTTCACGATGGGCTCACGCTGCCCGCGTTCCTCGTCGAGTTCCATCGGCGGGAACATGCTTTCCTCGTAATACGGCAGATGTCCGCTCGTGAGATACATGTTCTCCCGCGCGAGGTGCGGCGTGCGCACGCGATCGTATCCGGCGGCGAACTCCGTTTCTTTCGCCAGCTTTTCCAATTCCTCAATGAGCACCGTGCCGTTTGGCAGCCACAGCGGGAGGCCGGGGCCTACGTCGTCGTCGAACGTGAATAGCTCCATCTCCTTGCCGAGCTTGCGGTGGTCGCGCTTTTTCGCCTCTTCGAGCATCGTGAAATACTCTTCGAGCTGCGTCTTGTTTTTGAATGCCGTGCCGTAGATGCGCTGGAGCTGCGGGTTTTTTTCATCGCCCTTCCAGTAGGCGCTCGCGACGTGCGTGAGGCGGAACGCGCCGATGTTGCCCGTGCGCATCACGTGTGGCCCTGCGCACAGATCGAGGAAATCGCCGTTGCGGAAGAGCGAGATTTCCTCGCCCTCGGGGATGTCCGCGAGATTGCCGATTTTAAATTTGCTCACATTCCCCGGCCGTTCGCTCAAGCCGCCGAGCCGTCCGCTTTCCGCCATCGCGATTGCCTCCGCGCGCGTCACGGCCGTGCGCTCGAAGACGTTGTTCGCTTTGATCTCCTTTTTCATCTCCTCTTCGATGCGCGGGAAATCCTCCGGCGTGATGCGGTGCGCCATATCGAGGTCGTAGTAAAAGCCGTTCTCCACCGGCGGCCCCGCTGCGAATTGTGCATCCGGCCAGATGCGCAGGATGGCCGTGGCGAGCACGTGCGCCGCGCTGTGGCGGAGCCGTTCGATGTCGGTCATCGCGTTGCGTTGTTCGAGAGATTTGCGTTCGTCGGACATAAAATGGGGCGCGAAGCTAGCGGAAGCACGCCGGGCAGCAAGAGCGGAGCGGTGCCTCTCTTCACACACGTAAAAGCGCGCTGGCAAACGCTCCTAAAATCTCCGCGCTCCGCGCGACGGGCTTGCTTGGTGCGCTTGGTGCCTCCGCCATTTTCGCAACGGGAAGCGGCGCTGCCGCAAATTCGGCGCGCGATTTCTGCAAGAAGAGAACAGCGAGCGCGGCGATGGTGAGGGCGATGATGGGCGTCGAAGTGCCCGGGCCGCCGCCCATGATGGTGGTTCGCACGTCATTGGGGTCTATGAACGTCCTATCTTCGGACGGCGGAGGGAACGCGACCTTCGAGGCCTGCCACGCAAACAGACAGAAAAGAATCCCCACGAGGTAAAACCAAGCCCACCTTTTACGCCGCAGTAAACCAATGCCTGCCATAAAACTCACAGGTGGCCCCGCGACGACGATGAGCCAATCCAGCACTCCACCAGTGGATGTGCCGTAACTGCGCACCAGCAACATGAGGAATGAGATGATGCTGATCGGCGTAAGAACAGCGCCCACTACAATCATTACCCACGCCAAAGCGGTGACTAAAACCGAGCGCGACGGCGGCTGTGCGATAGGTGCAGGCTCAGAAGTCATTGCGTGGTAGTTGCATAGATGAAGCAGTAAGAAAGACTCAAAATTGACGCCATGAGAGTGAAAACAGGGCAGCGAAAAAAAACTGAGCCACTACCAAGCCGAGGGTGCTTACACTAGACGAAGTGTAACGTCGTCTGAGATGAGGCTGAGTTCAATCGGTGTGGCCCTCGCCGTGTAAAGGACGCCGGCGATTTTCACAGGGCCGATGCTTTCCGCGATGTAGCCGAAGTGATCGCCCGCCGCTGTGGTGCCGAGCGCCTGGCCTTTGATGGTGATGGCGGTGATGCGCGCGATGGCGGGCGTGCCGGTGGCGGCGATGGTGTCGTCTGCGCTGGCAAATTGCATATCTGCACCGCGGCTCACACCGACTGCGATGGACGAGGCGATCCAGTCGCCGCCGACGGTGACGGGGCCGAGGACGGGGTCGGCATTTTCCACGACCATGGTGCTGCGAATACCACCGGTGATGAGGCCGTTGGTGACGCTGCCTTTCACCGCGAGGCTGGTAAAACCGGACTTTGTGAAACCGGCAGTGAGCGCGAAGACGAGGTGCGCGGGGTCGCTGGCGGTGCCGCGGATGTCGCCGCCGATCTTCACGATGCCGGCGCTTTCGCGGATGCTGAGCAGTGAATTACCGCCGGAGCCGCGCGCGACGAGGTCGCCGCCGATGGTGATGCTCTTTGCGTTGAGGCCGATTACGCTGTCCTGATTCATGCTGGTGCTGCCGAAGATGGTGCCGCCGATCTTCACGACGCCGAGGCCCCGCGCGGCGGTGATTTTGCCGCTGTGGAGGGAGCCACCAATCGTGACCGCGTCGAAGCCGCCATTGGGCGAGCGAAGTTCGCCCCCGCCTGCGGGGCCGCCGATGAGGTCGCCGCCGATGGTCACTTTCCCAAAGGATGCGGCGGTGATTTGCGCGACGGAAAAGCTGCCGGTGTTGCCCTCGATGCTGCCCCCGATGGCGAGGACGCCGACGCGGCCGGTAATGGTGAGCGCGCCGGTATCGACGCTGAGACCGGCGCGGAGGGAACCGCCGATTTTTACGAAAGCGGGGCTGCCGATGATGCGCACGCTGCCGCTAAAGCCGCCCACGCCGCCGTCGAGCGAACCGAGGATTTCGAGCCTCTTGATATTGCCCCCGAGGGCGACGGTGAACTCCGTGCTGATGGAGACGGTGGTGCCGATGATACTGCCTTCGATGCGGCCGGCGGTGAGGCTGTCGATCGACAGCGGACTGCCCGCGGGCTGAAAGGCTGCGCTGGTGGTGTTCTCGATGATCGAGCCGCGGATGAGTAGCTTGCCCACTTTCCCTGCAATGAGGTGCCCGCCGCCAAACGCGCTCTCGATCAGACTGCCCTGCACCGTGACCTTGCCGACGTCGCTCATCAAGACTGTGCCGGCAGGAAAAACACCAACTCCCGCGACCTCGATGCCGCCGCCGGTGATCGAGCCGCCGAGGAAAAACGACGGTGCGGAACGCATCACAATAATGCCGGAGCCAAAGGTCGGCCCGCCGATCACATCGCCGCCGATCCGCACAGGTCCGGTGGAGGCACCGATAGTGACCTGCACGCCGGTTGCGCCGTCCTGATACGTGCCGGTGCCGCCGCGCAGATCGCCGCCGATGGCGAAGCCGCCATTGGTGCCTTCCACGGTGAAGCCGTTCGCGCTGTTGATCAGGATTTCCGCAGAGTATGGGCCGGTGCTACCGTTCACGTCGTGACCGATTTTCACGGGTCCCGTGTTGCCGACGATGTAAAGCGAGCCGCTGTTGTTCCCGCTGCTTCCATTGAGATCGCGCCCGATTGAGATCGCGCCGGTATTTCCCAACACAAAAATCGAGCCGCTGTTTTTTCCGCCGCCGCCAAAGATCGAACCGCCAATCGTGATCGCGCCTGCATTGCCGCGGAGATCCAGCGCCTTTTGCTCCGAGGCCGCGCCAAAGACGTCGCGCTTGATCGAGATCGGCCCCGCGTTGCCGCTTACGGTGATCTGGCCGTTCGCCGTGTCCGCCACCGCATCCGCCGCGCCGAACATCGAGCCGCCGATGGACAGTTTACCGAGAACGCCCGAGACGATGATTTTTCCGGACTCATCGCCCGCGCCTGCGGCGAGGTCGCCGCCGATGGTGAGGCTCGTAATTCCGCTCGCCGAGATGCGTCCGCTGAATGTCGCCGCGCTGCCGCGCAGGTCGCCACCGATTTTGATGGAGCCGATTTTTCCGCTCACGTTGAGTTGCGCGCCTAGCACATCACCCGCGACGGTGATCGCGCCGACATCGCCGGTGATCGAGGAAGCGAGGTTGCCGCCGCCCTGCGTATCCGTGCCGAGGATGCCCATGGAGCGAACGGTGAGCGACTTGATCGCGGGCAGCGGACTGTTCGCATTTCCGCAGACGATTTTACCGAGGTCGCCTTTCACGCTCACAATGCCGAGATCCAGCCCCGTGGCAACGATACGCCCGATGTTCACCACGCCATCGCCCGTCGGCGCGCGTTTCACGAGCACAGCGAGATTCGCGCCATCAAGCCCCGCGCCAGTGATGAGGAGTTCCGCCGGGTTTTGCCCGGCAGTGAACGACACCGAGGCTAGCAGTGTTTTATTGGAGACGACATCCACTTTGTCCCCGTCCACATCGGTGAAAGTGAGGATCGCGGCGGGCGCGATGCGGTTTTCGAGGGGTTCGATGAAAGAGCGTTTCATCCCTTGTGGGTAATGCAGTTCGCCAAAAACTCACGTCGAATTCGTTCGGGTGCGGCATTTTCACCGCGATCATGGGCGGGATCTCAAGCCGGAAAAATGCCCTCACTTGCGACTGGCGCGTCAAACCCGGACGCGCTAGACGCAGCCTGATGTCCACACCTGCACCGCAACTCGAGATCGCCGGCTCGCGCAACTTCACCTCGTGGTTGCGCGAACAACGACTCTCGCTCGCATTCACCACCTACCAGACCGGCAAGCTCTTCCTCATCGGCACCAAGCCCGACGGCAAGCTCTCGGTCTTCGAGCGCACCTTCGAGCGGTGCATGGGCCTCGCCGTTTCGCCGGATGCGAAGACGCTCTGGATGTCTTCCATCTACCAGCTCTGGCGTTTTGAAAATGCAATCCCCAGCGGCACCACCGCGCCCGGTGGCTACGACCGGCTTTACGTCCCCCAACTCGGCTACACCACGGGCGATGTGGACGCGCACGACATCGCCCTCGACCGCGAGGGGCGTCCGCTTTTCGTGAACACTCTCTTCTCCTGCATCGCCGCGCCGAGCGAATCGCACAGCTTCCGGCCCGTGTGGCGTCCGCCCTTCATCACGAAGCTCGCTGCCGAGGATCGCTGCCACATGAACGGCCTCGCCCTCCGCGACGGCACGCCCGCATTTGTCACCGCCGTGAGCACGACAGATGTTCACGAAGGCTGGCGCGAGAAGCGGCGCGACGGCGGCGTCGTCATCGACGTGCAGGCAAACGAAATCATCTGCCGCAGCCTCTCCATGCCGCACTCTCCGCGATGGCACGATGGGAAACTCTACGTGCTCAACAGCGGCGCGGGCGAGTTTGGCACCGTCAACCTCGCGAGCGGAAAGTTCGAGCCGATCTGCTTTTGCCCCGGCTACGCGCGCGGCCTCGCCATCGTGGGGAATTTCGCCGTCATCGGCCTCAGCACCTGCCGCGAGAACCGCACCTTCTCCGGCCTCGCGCTCGACGACGCACTCGCCGCGAAAGACGTGCAGCCGCGCTGCGGCCTGCTCGTGGTGGACCTGCGCACCGGCGACATTGCCCACTCGCTCAACATCGAAGGCATCGTGCGCGAGCTTTACGACGTGGCAATTCTCCCCGGCGTCATCATGCCAGGCGCGCTCGGTTTCAAGACGGAGGAAATCCGCCGCACCATCACCATCGAAGAGTGACCCGTGGCTCACGCCGCCGGGCGGTGGGTTTATAACAATTTGGAAACAGCAGGTTTTTTTGTGTGACAACGTGAGGGGGTTCTTGGATGTGATGAGGGTGATACATATCGGATCGCATAGCTGTGCTGTTGGCCGTGGTGCTGTTCCGGGATTCTTCATCTTTAACCAAATAATTATACCATGAAACTCGCTACTGCCCGCACCTCCACCATCGAAATCCTCGAAAGTCGCATTGTGCCAGCCGCCGTCATCGAACTCTCGGGGCTCACGGGCGACAACGGCTTCAAGATCAGCGGCGAAGCGACCTTCGACTTCTCCGGCGTTTCGGTGAGCGGAGCGGGCGACATCAATGGCGACGGGATCGATGACCTCATCGTCGGCGCTCAGCTTGCGGACCCG
The DNA here is from genome assembly GCA_947476045.1 of Chthoniobacteraceae bacterium. GTDB lineage: Bacteria > Verrucomicrobiota > Verrucomicrobiia > Chthoniobacterales > Chthoniobacteraceae > SXWH01. Next base: position 5 of record CANJNZ010000014.1, on the reverse strand, counting down.
AATGG